>CAYTOT010000024.1:0-65244 GCA_964439475.1 uncultured Alcaligenaceae bacterium | reverse complement strand
TGCTGAACTGCTTGCGGCGGCGCGCCTTGTGCAGGCCGACCTTCTTGCGCTCGACTTCGCGCGCGTCGCGGGTGACGAGCCCCGCCTTGGAGAGCGTGGGCTTCAACTGCGCGTCGTAGTCGATGAGCGCCCGCGTGATCCCGTGGCGCACCGCCCCCGCCTGTCCCGATTCGCCGCCCCCGGTCACGTTCACCATGATGTCGAACGTGGCCTGGTGGCTGGTGAGCACGAGCGGCTGCCGGACGACCATGCGGCCGGTCTCGCGCGTGAAGAATTCGTCGACGGGCTTCTCGTTGACGATGAACTTGCCCGAGCCTGCCTTGATGAACACGCGAGCCACCGACGTCTTGCGGCGGCCCGTGCCGTAGTAGTAGTTGCCGATCATGATCGTTTGATGTGGGGTAAGCCGGCTACTTCACCGGGTCGAGCGTCTTGGGCTGCTGCGCCGAGTGCGGATGCGACGGACCGGCGTAGTACTTGAGCTTCTTGAGCATCGCGTATCCCAGCGGACCCTTGGGGAGCATCCCGCGCACCGCCTTCTCGAGGGCGCGGCCGGGGAAGCGGGCCTGCATCTTCGAGAAGTTGGTCGTGGACACGCCGCCGGGGTAGCCGGAGTGGCGGTGATAGAGCTTGCTCTCGGCCTTGTCCCCGGTCACGCGGAGCTTGTCCACGTTGGTCACGACGATGAAGTCGCCGGTGTCCATGTGGGGCGTGTAGATGGCCTTGTGCTTGCCGCGCAGGCGCAGCGCGATCTGGCTCGCGAGGCGGCCCAGCACCTGGTCGGTCGCGTCGACGACGTACCAATCCCGCACGATGTCCGTGGGTTTGGCGGAGAAGGTCTTCATGGTTCGTTCGATCTGGTGGGTGACGGCGCCCCAAGGGGCGCGGACGGGCAACCGGCCGATGGCGACGCAAGCGCACGGCGAATCGCGCAAAGTCGATGATTGTACTATCCGGATCCGCCAGCGGTCAAGGAAGCCGGAGACTCCCTGTAGGAAGCCGGAGACTTCCGGCGCCCGCCAGCATCGGCTGGCACTGCCGCCCGAAGGGATGGCACGCGGGTCACGGGACCCTTGCCGGGACACCGGATCCTGCAAAAAAGAAGGGCGGGGTCCGAAGACCTCGCCCTGAGGATTCCACCATAGGAGGAGAATGGAGGAATGTGTCCGCGGTGCCGAAGGAGGAGTACGGCGAGGCCGCGAACGAGCCAATATTGGCATATTGCGCTGCAACATGCAAGCGGCATATGCGGCGTTGCAGCAAATGTCTGCCCGGTGTTACATATTTGCCATGGGTGAGCGGTCGCTATCGTTGAATGGCTTTGAATTGAGAGGTCGTCGAAGATGAAGGCGCGGGTGAAGTGGATCGATGGCGTGAGCTTCGTCGGTGAATCGGGCAGCGGCCACGCAGTCGTCGTCGACGGCGCGCCCGACAACGGGGGCCGCAACCTGGGCATGCGGCCGATGGAGATGCTGCTCACCGGCGCGGCGGCCTGCACGGCCTACGATGTGGTGACCATCCTGAGGAAGGGGCGGCATCCGGTGACCGACGTCGTGGTCGCCATCGAGGGCACGCGCGCCGTCACGAGCCCGCGCGTCTTCACTGCCCTGCATTACGTCTACCAGGTGGCGGGGCATAAGCTCGACCGGCGCCAGGTCGAGCGGGCCGTGCAGCTATCGAAGGAGAAATACTGCTCGGCGACGATCATGCTCGGCAAGACCGCCACCGTGACCTACGAGATCGAGCTGATCGAAGGAGACCGCGTGCCCGCACCGGTCGCCCCGGCAGGGGTCTGAAGGCGCCCGGCGCCGGCGGGGCCTCGGCCGGCCTGGCCTAGCGGTGGGGCGTCGCCGGCATCTGCCCGGGCATGAGGAGGCCGCGCACGGTGACCTCGACGCTTGCCTCGGTGCGCTTTCCGGCGGCATCGGTGAACACCAGCACGAGCGGCACGGGCTCGCCGTTGGACGCGTCGCGGGTGAGGCCGACGAGACGCAGGTGGTCGCCTCGATAGGCGAGGCGGACTGCGGTGCGTGCGGGCACCGCGTACGTCGGCACGACCTTCTCGGTGGCGGGGTCGCCGATGGTGCCGGTGCGCACGATCTCGACCTTCCTGGCGATCGGCGTGGTCGCGCCCGCGAGATCGACCGCCACGTCGCTCTGGATGTCGACGTACACGCGCGCCGACTCGGCGCCGGCCGGCGCCGGACGCATCCAGGCATTGCGCAGCACGATGTCGGCGGCACCTGCGGGCGCGGACCCCACCAGCGTCGACGCCACGAGCAGCAGCACCCTCGTCGCGCGACCCGTGACGCCGCCCCCGGCACGGCGTCCGGATGCGAACCGGCCATCGCGCGCAGCGCGGGACGCCGCTGCCACAGGCCGTGACGGCGCCGCGGCGAGCGCGGCGCGGCCGGCGATGGCGTCCGTGCCGCGGGTCACTTGGGAGCGTTGAGCAGGCGCACGAGACTCGATGTGTCCCACCGCCCGCCGCCGCGCGCCTGCACCTCCGCGTACCACTGGTCGACGAGCGCCGTCACCGGCAGCATGGCGCCGTTGCGCCGCGCCTCGGCGAGGCAGATCGACAGGTCCTTGCGCATCCAGTCGACGGCGAAGCCGAAGTCGAACTTGTCCTCGACCATCGTCTTGCCCCGGTTCTCCATCTGCCACGATTGCGCCGCGCCCTTGCTGATCACGTCGAGCACGCGCAGCGGATCGAGCTTCGCGCGCATCGCGAAGTGCACGCCTTCCGAGAGTGCCTGCACCAACCCCGCGATGCATATCTGGTTGACCATCTTGGTGAGCTGTCCGGCGCCGGGCCCACCCATCAGCGTGACCGCGCGCGCGTAGGTCGCGAGCACCTTCTCGCAGCGCGCGTACACGTCGTCGTCGCCGCCCACCATGATCGTGAGCTTGCCGTTCTCCGCGCCTGCCTGACCGCCGGAAACCGGCGCGTCGAGAAAACCCACGCCCTGTTTCTTCGCGGCGTCGTAGACCTCGCGGGCGACCTCGGCGGATGCGGTCGTGTGATCGACGAGCACGGCGCCTTTCGCCATGCCCGACAGTGCGCCGTCCTTGCCCGTCACGACCATGCGCACGTCGTCGTCGTTGCCCACGCACATCATCACGATCTCGGCGCGGGATGCCGCCGCTGCAGGGGTGGGCGCGCTCGCTCCGCCATGGGCTTCGACCCATGTCGCCGCCTTGGCCGCGGAGCGGTTGTACACGGTCACGTCGTGTCCGGCGCGTGCCAGATGCCCCGCCATGGGATAGCCCATGACACCCAGTCCCAGGAAGGCAAGCTTCATCGTTCCATCTCCATTGAGTTGCTCGTGTAGCGCGGCGTGTGTTCGCCGCGGTCATGACGCGATTCGGGATCCGGATTCACGATCCGTGTGGTGCGGCGGAGCGCGCAGATCATGCGTAAGGACGCGCGCCGCCGGCTAGCCCGCGGGAAGGGTTGCGCGCGCGGCGGCCACGGCCGCGCGCACCCGGCCGGGTGCGGTGCCACCGGCGTGATCACGGCTCGCCACCGAACCGTCGAGCGTGAGCACGGCGTGGACGTCGTCGCCCACCAGCGGCGAAAACTGACGTAGCTCGGCGGCGGGCAGGTCGGCGAGGTCCGCGCCCTTCGCTTCAGCATGGCGCACGGCGCGCGCGACGGCCTCGTGCGCGTCCCGAAACGGTGCGCCCCGGCGCACGAGGTAATCGGCGAGGTCGGTGGCCGTGGCAAAGCCCTCGCGCGCCGCGGCGCGCATGCGATCGGCACGCACGGCAATGCCCGTGGCCACGAGATCGGTCATGATCGCCAGCGTGTCGCGCAAGGTGTCGACCGTGTCGAACAGCGGCTCCTTGTCTTCCTGGTTGTCCTTGTTGTACGTCAGCGGCTGCGCCTTCATGAGCACCAGCAGCGCGACGAGATGACCCACCACGCGGCCGCTCTTGCCGCGCACGAGCTCGGGCACGTCAGGATTCTTCTTCTGCGGCATGATCGAGCTGCCGGTGCAGAAGCGGTCGGCGAGGTCCACGAAGCCGAAGCGCGGCGACGACCAGAGCACGAGCTCCTCGGCGAAGCGCGACAGGTGGATCATGACGAGCGAGGCCGCCGCCTCGAACTCGATGGCGAAGTCGCGATCGGACACGGCATCGAGCGAGTTGCCGATCACGGCATCAAAGCCGAGCGAGCGCGCCACCTGCGCGCGGTCGATCGGGAACGACGTGCCGGCGAGCGCCGCGGCGCCGAGGGGCAGGCGGTTGACGCGCTTGCGGCAGTCGGCGAGGCGCTCGCCGTCGCGTGCGAGCATGGCGTCGTAGGCGAGCAGGTGATGTCCGAAGGTCACCGGCTGCGCCACTTGCAGGTGCGTGAAGCCCGGCATGATCGTCGCGGCGTGCTGCTCCGCGAGATCGATGAAGGCCCGGCGCAGCGCCACGACCTGCCCGGTGAGGTCATCGATCGCGCCGCGCAGCCACAGCCGCACGTCGGTGGCGACCTGGTCGTTGCGGGACCGGCCGGTGTGCAGGCGCTTGCCGGCATCCCCGACGAGGTCCGTCAGGCGCTTCTCGATGTTGAGGTGCACGTCCTCCCGGTCGAGGGACCAGTCGAAGGCGCCGGCGGCGATCTCCTGGCGGATCTGGGTGAGGCCGCGCTCGATGTCGGAGAGGTCCGCCGCCGTGATGATGTCGCGAGCCGCGAGCATGCGGGCGTGGGCGAGCGAGCCGTCGATGTCGGCATCGGCCAGACGCTTGTCGAAGCTGACCGAAGCGGTGTAGCGCTTGACGATCTCGCTGACGGGCTCGGTGAAGCGGCCCGACCAGCCACTCCCAGGGTCACCCGATCCATGCGGCGCTGCCGCATCCGGCGCGTCCGACGCTGCGGTAGCGGCCTGGGCTGAGGTGCCGGTGACGGTGCCCGGCAGGCCGGCAGCCGATGCCGGCGACGTTGCGCCGGCCTGTGTGGCGGAGGAGGGTACTTCGGCAGGGGACTCGGGTGCGGGCATCGCAAGGACGGGTTGCGGCCGCGAAGGGCAGCCGGCCGGAAGGGAAGCGCGGGCACGCTTCGTGCGACACGTCAGGCGTGCCGGCGTCAGATCCGGCGAGGCCTCGGCATGAGCTTTGCATGCCGCCACGAAACATGCGGTCGATTATAAGACAAAACGGTTCGCTCACCCTGCCGGACTTCCGCAACCTGGGGACGATTCTGCGCATCCTGGTGGCGGTGAATGCCGGAGCACTGCTCTATGCATTCGCCCGCGATCCGGCGCCCGCGGCGCTCTTCAGCGGATGGACCGCGGCCGTCGCGGTCGTCGAGCCCTACCTCTTCCTCGTGCTGGCCGTGCTGTGGCTCCTTTCGCCGCGGCTGGCCAGGTTGCGCTATTGGATCGCGGTGGCAGTGGTCATGGGTGTCGTCGTCGTTGCCGCAATCGCCACGTTCGAGCTCTTCCGCGGCTTCGAGGGGCTGGCATACGCGCGCGTGGTGGCATGGATCGCATGGGGCGCCTTCGCGGCCGCGGCGCTGCTCTTCTACTTCGACCTGCGCGCCAGGGCCCTGTCGCCGGCGCTGGTGGAGGCGCGGTTGCAGGCGCTGCAGGCGCGCATCCGGCCGCACTTTCTCTTCAACAGCATCAACGCCGTGCTCTCGCTCGTCCGCGAGGAACCGCGGCGCGCCGAGCGGGCGCTGGAGGACATGGCGGATCTCTTTCGCGTGCTGATGCGCGACAACCGCGAGCTGGCGCCGCTCGCCGACGAACTCGAGCTGTGCCGCCAGTACCTGGAGCTCGAGCAGCTGCGCCTGGGCGAGCGCCTGGTGGTCGACTGGAACCTGAAGAGCATGCCGGCCGACGCCATGGTCCCGCCGCTGGTGCTGCAGCCGCTGCTGGAGAACGCCGTGTACCACGGCATCGAGCCGTCGAGCGTGCCTGGCGTGGTGTCGGTGAACGTCTTCCTCACGCGGGGCTACGTGCACGCCATCCTCAAGAACCCCTATCGCCACGACGGCAGCGGTCATCACGCGGGCAACAAGATGGCGATCGCCAACGTGCGCGAGCGTCTTGCGCTGCACTTCGATGCAGAGGCGAGCCTGGCCTCGCGCGTGACACGCGACGGCTACGAGGTGCACATCCGCATGCCCTACCGCACGGCGGATACCGACGCCGCGCAACGCGCTGCACGCGGTGGCGTGCCTTCCGCTGCGCGGCGCAACGGCGCCGGCGCGCGCCGCGTGCGCATCCTGTCCCCGATTCCGATGCCCGATCCCCAAGGTGCCCATGGCTGAATCCGCACTTCGCGTCCTGATCGTCGACGACGAGGCGCCCGCCCGCCGTCGCCTGCGCGACCTCCTCGACGACTGCAGCGCGGCGCTGCCGATCAGCGTGGTCGGCGAAGCGCAGAACGGGCGCGAGGCGCTCGACCTCCTGCAGAGCGCGCCCGCAGATCTCCTGCTCACCGACATCCACATGCCGGACATGGACGGGATCGAGCTCGCGCGCCATCTCCTCAAGCTTCCCCACCCTCCTGTCGTGATCTTCACGACGGCCTTTCATGAGCACGCCGTGCAGGCGTTCGAGGTCAATGCCGTGGACTACCTGATGAAGCCCGTGCGCGCCCAGCGCCTTCTCTCCGCCCTGCAGAAGGTGCCGCGCCTGAAGCCATTGTCCGCCGACAAGCTCGCCGAGCTGCCGGCCTCCGCCCGCCGGTTCCTTTCGGTCACCGAGCGATCACGCGTGGTGCTCGTGCCGGTGGAGGAGATCGTCTATCTCAAGGCCGAGCTCAAGTACATCACCATCCGTACCGCGCAGCGCGAGCACCTGCTCGAAGAATCGCTCACCAAGCTCGAGAGCGAGTTCGGCAATCGCTTCGTGCGCGTGCACCGGAACTGCCTCGTGGCGCGCGACTTCATCCGCGGCTTCGAGCGGCGGGTGAACGGCGACGGCGATGCGCACTGGGAAGTCGTCCTGAACGACGTCCCCGAGACGCTGCCGGTATCGCGCCGCCAGCAGTTCGTGGTGCGGGAGTCGGGGCGGGTGTCGGCGGCCTGACGCCGTCACTCCTCAGCGTTGCGTCCGCGCCCGACGCAGCGCTGTCCGCAGCGGACCTCGTTCGCGGCGCCTGTCCGCGCCATCGATTCGTTTCCATCGAACGACGATCCATTTCCGGCGAGGTTCGGCATCCTGCCCGGTGACGCTGTAGACTTCCGCGTCGCACTTCCTGCCGGATCTCCTGACCATGCGCACGCTCATCTGCGGCTCGCTCGCCTACGACACCATCATGGTGTTCCCGGACAAGTTCTCGCGGCACATCCTGCCCGAGCAGGCGCAGGTGCTGTCGGTATCGTTCCAGATCGGCGAGATGCGCCGCGAGTGGGGCGGCTGTGCGGGCAACATCGCCTACAACCTCGCGGCGATCGGCGGCGAGGCGGTCGTGATGGCGACCGTGGGCGACGACGGCGTGGAGTATCGCGAGCGCCTGTCCGCGCTCGGCATCGCCGTGGAGTGCGTGCGTCACGTGCCGGGCTCGTACACCGGGCAGGCGTTCATCATCACCGACCTCGACGACAACCAGATCACCGCCTTCCATCCCGGCGCGATGAACCATTCGCACCAGAGCCGCGTGGCCGATGCCGCCGGCATCGGGCTCGGCATCATCGCTCCCGACGGCAAGGAAGGGATGCTGCAGCACGCGCAGCAGTTCGCGGCGGCCGGCATTCCCTTCGTCTTCGACCCCGGGCAGGGGATGACGCTCTTCGATGGCGCCGAACTCGCCGCCCTGATCGGCATGGCGCGCTACGTCGCAGTCAACGACTACGAAGGGCGCATGCTCTGCGAGCGCACCGGGATGTCCCTGCCCGAGATCGCCGGCAAGGTCGATGCACTCGTGGTCACGCTGGGCGCCGACGGCTCGATCATCCACGCCGGCGGCGCGACGTATGCGATCCCGGCAGCGAAGCCGAAGACCGTCCTCGATCCCACCGGCTGCGGCGATGCCTATCGCGCCGGACTCCTCTACGGCATCGCGCACGGCTGGGACTGGCAGCGCACCGGCGGTCTCGCTTCGGTGCTGGGCGCGCTCAAGATCGCGTCGCGCGGCGCGCAAAAGCACGCGGTGACGCGGGAGAACGTGGCGGCGCTCTATCGCGAGACCTTCGGCAGCGCGCTTTGGTGAATGCGCGCGGTGCCATGCTGCAGTGAGCCACATGCCGGTCCGCCCCCCGCGGCAGCGCCGGCGCGCGGCGCCGCTCGCCGTCCGCTGCTATCGCTTCACCCGCACCTGCCTCCATCTCGTGGAAGGCGTCGGGACGACGATGCTCGTGTTCCCGCTCGTCACGCCGGAGCGCCGCCGCCGCCTCGTCACGCGCTGGAGCGCGCGCCTCCTCCGCATCCTGCGCATCGACGCGCGCGTGCATGGCACGCTGGCCATCGAAGGCAACGTGCTCATCGTGGCCAACCACGTCTCGTGGCTCGACATCTTCGTGCTCAACGCCCACCATCCGGTACGCTTCGTTGGCAAGGCGGAGCTCGCGCGGTGGCCGGTCGTGTCGCGGCTCATCCGCGGCGCCGGGACCGTGTTCATCGAGCGCGAGCGCCGGCGCGATACGCATCGCGTGAACGGAGACCTGGCGCGCCTGCTCGCCGCGGGTGACGTCGTGGCGATCTTTCCCGAGGGCACGACGACGGATGGCACCGGCCTCCTGCCGTTCCGGAGCTCGCTCCTGCAACCCATCGTGGATGCCGCCGGGCACGTGCAACCGGTGGCGATCCGCTACCGCGACCTTGCGGGCGAGCACGCGATGGCGCCTGCGTACGTCGGCGAGACCACCTTCGCGCAGTCGTTCTGGGCGGTGTGCAGCGAGCCCCGGCTCACGGTGGAACTCGTGGCGCCGGAGGCGATTCCGGCGCGCGAGGCGCATCGGCGCGATCTCGCGCGCGCCGCGGAGGACGCTATCCGAACGGCTTTGACACCCGCGGCGCGCGCGACGGCACCTGCACGATCCGTCGATCCGGAAGGCTGACCGCGGTGAGCGAGCCACCCCACACGCAGCCCGAATCGAGCATCAAGACGTCGTCGGCCAGCATGAGCCCGAGCGTGGACCAGTGGCCGCAGACGATCGTCGTGCCGCGCGAGCGGCGCGCCGGCTGTTCGAACCAGGGGACGAAGCCGTCGGGCGTGTGCGCCTTGCCGCGCTTCTCTTTCAGTTCGAGCGTGTCGTCGGCGCGGCAAAAGCGCAGCCGCGTGCAGGCGTTGACGATCACCCGCAGGCGATCGAAGCCCGTCAGGTCGTCGGACCATCGCCTGGGATCGTCGCCGTAGAGTACCTCCAGGAAGGCGCGTGCCCGCGGGCCCGCGAGCATCGCCTGCACCTCGGCCGAGAGTGCGACCGCCTTGTCCTCCGTCCACGACGGGAGAAGGCCCGCGTGGACCATGGTGAAGGCGCCGTCGCTGACCACGAGCGGGCGTGCGGTCAGCCACGCGACGAGCTCGTCGCGGTCGGGTGCGGCGAGGATGTCGTCGAGCGTGTCGCCCTTGTGCGGCCGGCGGATGCCGGCGGCCAGCGTGATGAGATGGAAGTCGTGGTTGCCGAGGACTGCCGTGCACGAGGCGCCCAGCGCGATCACCTCGCGCAGCACGCGCAGCGACGCGGGACCGCGATTGACGAGGTCGCCGACGAGCCAGAGCGTGTCGCTGCGGGGTGAGAAGGCGAGACGGTCGAGGAGGGAGCAGAACTCGGCGTGGCAGCCCTGGATGTCGCCGATCGCGTAGTGGGGCATGGGGCTGCGGTAGGGAGGGACGAAAGCGAAGGACGAAAGCGAATCGGCGAAACGAAGGACTGGGCGAATCGGCGAAGCGAATGGCTGACTGGATGGAGGAAGCGACGGGGCCGCTGCTAGAATCGAGGCGATTCTAGCAAGGCGCTTACCGGACTCCCGGCGTCGTCGTCCCCTGTCCTCGTTTCCTCTCAATCCGCAGCAACGCGAGGCCGTGCGCTACTGCGACGGCCCGCTGCTCGTGCTCGCCGGCGCGGGCAGCGGCAAGACGCGCGTCATCACCGCCAAGATCGCGCATCTCATCGAGCGCGGCGCCGATCCCGCGCAGGTGATCGCCATCACGTTCACCAACAAGGCGGCGCGCGAGATGCGCGAGCGCGCGCAGTTGCTGCTCGGCAGGCAGGGTCGCTCCGACGCGGCAGGCAAGGTGGTGATCTCCACCTTCCACGCCTTCGGCCTCATGCTGCTACGGCAGGAGGCGAAGCCCGCCGGGCTGCGGCCGGGATTCTCGATCCTCGATCCCGCCGACCTCGAAGGCATCGTCGCCGAGCTCGTCGCCACCGCCGACCGGGCGCGAGCGCGTGCCGCGCAGTGGCGGATCAGCGCGTGGAAGAACGCGCTGGTGGCGCCCGCCGCAGCGTTGTCGCAGGCTGCCAGCGACGACGAGGCGGCCGCCGCGCGCGCCTACGCCAACTACGATGAAGCCCTCGCCGCGTACCGCGCGGTCGACTTCGACGATCTCATCCTGCGTCCGCTCGCGCTCCTCGAGAGCGATGCGGAGGTCGCCCGGCGCTGGCAGGCGCGCTGCGCGCACGTGCTCGTCGACGAGTACCAGGACACCAATCCGGCGCAGTACCGGCTGCTGCGCGCGCTGGTGGGCGAGCGCTCACCGTTCACCGCGGTGGGCGACGACGACCAGGCGATCTATGGCTGGCGCGGTGCGACGCTCGACAACCTTGCCCAGCTCCCGCGCGACTACCCCGACCTCAAGATCGTGAAGCTCGAGCAGAACTACCGCTCGACGGTGCGCATCCTGCGCAGCGCCAATGCCGTCATCGGCAACAATCCCAAGCTCTTCGGCAAGCGCCTGTGGAGCGAACTCGGTCACGGCGACGCCATCCGCGTCACGCCGATGGCCGACGACGAGACCGAGGCGGAGAGCGTGATCAATCGCATCGCGGGGATGAAGTTCGAGCGTCGCGCCAACCATGCCGACTTCGCGATCCTCTACCGCGGCAACCACCAGGCGCAGGCGTTCGAGACGGCGCTGCGCGCGAAGGGCATCGCCTACGAGATTTCGGGCGGGCAGTCGATCTTCGAGCGCAGCGAGATCAAGGACATCGTGGCGTACCTGCGGCTCGTCGCCAACGACGACGACGATCCGGCCTTCCTGCGCGCGGTGGCGGTGCCGAAGCGCGGCGTGGGGCAGACCACGCTCGCGCGGCTCGCCGACATCGCCGCGCGCCGGCACGAGAGTCTCTTTGCGGCGGCATTCTCGCCCGAGTTGGCCGCCGCCGTGCCCGCACGCCAGAGGGAAGGGCTCGTCGAGTTCTGCACGCTCGTGAACGACCTGCGCCATCGCGCCGAGCGCGAACCGGCAGGAAGGCTCCTCGACGAACTCCTCCAGCGCAGCGGCTACGAGGCCTGGCTCGTCGATACGCTCGACAAGCGCGACGCGCAGGCGAAGACGAAGAGCGTGCGCGACTTCACCGGTTGGCTGTCACGCAAGGGCGAGACCGACAACCGCAACCTCCTGGAGCTCACGCAGATGGTGGCGCTCATCACGATGCTCGAGAATCGTGACGGCGATCGCGCGGACGCCGTTCGCCTGTCGACCATCCACGCCGCCAAGGGACTCGAGTTCCCGCACGTGTTCATCGTCGGGCTGGAGGAAGGGATCCTGCCGCACCGCGAAGCGGTGGACAACGGCAACGTCGAGGAGGAGCGACGGCTCATGTACGTGGCGCTCACGCGCGCGCAGCAATCGCTGCACCTGTCGTGGTGCAGGACACGCAAGCGCGCAGGCGAGCGCGCGAGCTGCCAGCCATCGCGATTCATCGGCGAGCTGGCGCAGGAAGATGTGCGCTATGCGGATTCGCCTCGCACGCCCGAGGAGGCGGCGGAGGAGAAGGTGGCGGGCAATGCGCGGCTGGCGTCGCTGAAGGCGATGCTGTCGAGATGAGCAAAAACAAAACCGCCCGCGGCAGGCGCCTCGGGCGGCAGATGTTTCGGTGAAGCTTCGAAGGATCTGACCGGGCGGTCAGGGATCGAGCAGGCTCTTGCGTTTCTGCGCCCCGGACATTCCCGGAAGCGGTGCGCGTGTGGACCGGTCGCGGGTGCTGTAATGGACGGGAGGTGGCGGTGGAGGCGGCGGTGCCGTCACGACCGGCGGCTGGTAGATCACGGGCGGCGGCGTAGGTGCCGGGCATTCCACGGGACTGGCAGTTCCCGGGGTCCCGGGGAGCACGTAACTCGATTGGGCCACCGCCTTGGTGGCGGCCGCCGACAGCAGCAACATCACCGCAGGAGCCGCTGCCGCAGCGCCCGCGCGCCTGATGAACGCGCGGCGAGCTGCCTCGCCGCTCAAGCCGTTACGGCTTTCCGTGGGTGCATCTTCACGTTCGTCGATCATTTCCCGCTCCATCCATTTGGTCACCTTGACAGGATCCCATTGCCGAGGTTCCCCTAGTTATGGAAGCACGATTCGGGCCGGAAGAAAATATACATTTACATCAATATCTTATGGGTGATCTATCGATCGATCGACGTCGCTCGGCGCCACGAGTGTAAAAAATGTCGACAGTTCGCAGTCGTGTCCTCGCGCTGATTATAGCCGCCGGCTGCCCTGCGGCCCTGCCTCCGCCCGACGGCCGGCGCGTTCGGCCTTGCGCATCGGCAGGACCTTGGCCATGAGTTCGAAGGCGGCGTCGACGGTGGCGTGCTCGAGACGATAGGCGGGGATCGAGCCGACCCACGCCACCAGGCGCTCGATGCGCCGGAAATCCAGGCGCTCACGCAACACGAGGCACTCGTCGAGCAGCTTGCGGAGCGCCTCGAATGCCGGCAACCGCACCAGTTGCGTGGCGGATTCCGGGGAGTACGTTGGAAACACCAGCGCCGCGACGGGGCGGGGCAGCGTCGACGGCGGCAGCCATTCGGCAGGGGGCGACAGGTAGGAAACGCGCTTGCCGTCGGCTCGCAGGTGCCGGGGCAGGGCGCGCAGCTGCGGGAATCGTCCCGCCAGCGCCTCGATGCCCGACGATTTGACGCAGATCGCGAGGGGGAGCGGGTAGACGTCCAGGCTGCCGTCCGCCAGCAACGCGACCTCGTCGGAGTACAGAAGGTAGCCCGCGTGGACGAGTGCTGCCGTGAGCGTGGACTTGCCGCTGCCCGGCGCGCCCGGTAGCAGCAGACATGCCTCGCCGTTGCCGACGACGCCGGCGTGGATGTCGAGCAGAAAGTCGTGCCGGTTGACGGCCGTGATCCACACCAGCGACTTGACGACGGGGGCGAGTTCCTCCGTGCTCGCGCAGGTCTCGCTGATCTTGCCATCCTGGTACACGACAACGCCCGTGCTCTCGTTCACGATGTCGACGGCCACGTCCGCGGGTTCCGGGGCGATTTCGAGATGCGCGAGCACGGGATGCACCGCGTGCGCGTGCTCGACGTCGGCGAAGGCAATGCGAAAGGTGGTACCCGACAGTCGATAGCAGCGCGATGTGGCGACCAGATATGGGGGTAGCGATGGCGCCGGCGCTTTTCCTGCGACGGAGGGCTCCGTACGCGAATGCGTCGGCGTCGCGCGGATCGCCTCCCAGGACTCGAGCGCCTGGTCGACGTGGCGCGTGCTCACCGACGCATCGACGCCCTGCAGCTGCTGCAGTTCGCGCGCCGCCGAACTCGCGTCGTGGCCTTCCTGCAGGAGGCTGTAGACGAGCGCCGCTGTCGAATTCAGGAGGTGCAGCGTCTGCGTCCGCTCGCAAAACAGCACGCCCGCACCGTCGAGGTAGAAGAGTTGCGCCTCGTTGCGCAGGGCGTCGATCGTGGCGCCCGGATATCGCGGCACGGGGGGCATCTCGAGCGCTTCATTCACGGGTGGATCGTACACGGACTGCGCGGTACGGCGACGGCTCGCCGACGGCAGGAATGAAAATGAAGGTGCATCCGGCGCAGCCAAGCGGGCGGGCGCCGGGCCCTACGCGGCAGTGTCCGTCGACTTGACGCGGGCGCGTCGCCCCGGGCCGCCGGTCAGGTGCCATAGCGGCCGGGCGACGTAGTCGCGCGCGAGCTTGAGCGCGAAGTATCCGCCGAACAGCACACCCGGCAGCCGGAGCATGCGGAAGTGGGTGATGTTGGGGGTGGTCACCGTGCGCCATAGGTAACGCAGGCGATCGGCGCCGCGCTCGCGGGAGAGCAGGTGATAGCGCGACAGGTGTTTGTGCGACGGCACGAACAGTCGCGCCATGCTCTCGCGCAGCAGCCAGTCGCCACTGCGCTCGGCGGCGACGGCACGCGCGACGCGATCCGGAAGAGGTGCCTCGAAGAGGTCGTGGGCGAGGGCGAGCCCGAGATGGAGGACGCGCCGCAGCCCAGCATCGCGCGCGCGCATCGCCAGCGCGTCCCAGTCGACACCGGGGTGACAATGTAGCAGCGCTGCCACGTCGGCGATGCACAGCAGGCGCCACCGGCGGCTCTTCCAGATGTGAAGGCAGGCCGTGAGGATCGTGTCTTCCACTCCGAGTGTCGCGATCTCGCGGTCGTCGATCACGATCGTCCGTGCGCGGGCGCGGATGCCTTCCATGTCGATCCGCACGGCGAGCGCGGCCGGCGTGAAGGCGCAGTGCGGCTCGACGGGCATGCGTCCTTCGGCGAAGAGGATGTCCTGTCCGGCGTAGTCGTGAAGGGCTGTGGTCACGCGCGGCGACAGGTCGTCGTGCTCCGAGCGATAGCCCAGGCGGGCGAGGGCGGCGATCGCGGGCTTCATGTCACTGCGCGCGACGATCACGTCGAGGTCACGGCTCGGGCGGATCCAGGGGCAATCGTAGGCGAGGGTGGCGAGGGCCGGCCCTTTGTACGCGAGCGCTCCGATGCCGGCACCCGCCAGCATGTCGAGGATCGTGAAGAGGTTTGCGATGCGGGCGCGCCCCTGTGTTTCTGCCTCGGCAAGATAGGCGTCGGCGGCCTCGGCCATGCCGGAAGGAATCGCCTCGCCGGGAAGGCGTTGCAGGCCGCGACACAGGAGGCCCGCCGTGCCGTGGTCGAGGGCCAATCGCACCGCTTCCGTCCAGGCTGCATCGGGCACGGCGTCGCCGGACGCGACCTGCTCCGGCGGATCCCACGCGGCGCGCACCAGCTGCAAGAGCAGGCGCTGCGTCGAGGATAGCGACGGATCAGGGTACGTCATGGGGCTTCCGGCCGATGCCAGCCGCGCGCCCGCTGACCGTTGCTGGTCATCGGGGCCCCGCCTGCTCCTCCAGTACCGCGACGTTGCCGCCCGTCGCCACGACCGCGACAGCGTAGCGCCGGTTCGCCGCGTCCACGATCTCGTACAGGTCAGCGGCGATTGACTGGTGCGGGGGTATCTCCATCCGGGTAGTGAAGCAGACGGTCCGGTCGAATGCCAATGCCTCCGCCGTCAGGCTGAAGTAGCGGCGGTGGTCGGTGCTTTCGATGCCGGTGCTCGCGATCGTCACCCGGTCGCTGGCGATGCCGCGCTCGCGCATGAGGTCAAGCTTCGCGACGGCGTCCGGCGGCAGCCCCGCGGAAGCAAGGGCGTCACGGAAACTGCCCTTGTAGGGCGCAGCGTCGGGTCCGGTCCACGTGCAACCGCGGCGCAGGTCGTGCACGGCGGCACCCTCCGAGCGCGGGTCGGCAGCATCAAGGCGCAAGCCGGCCACGGGCACGGGATGCGGGGGCAACTCCTCTTCGATGTCGACGAGGAGCGCCGCGAAGATCAGCGCGATCGCGGGGATCAGGACCAGCAGCCATGCCGTGCGCCACCCGAACAGCCTTGCACGGGGACCCGCGACCGGCAGCAAGCCCTCCCAAGGACACTCCGCGCACCGGTAGCGGCGGACGTCGCGAAAGAGCCCGACCAGCCGGTCGTAACCGCGACGATGCTCCCGGTGGACGGCTGCGCCGCAGGCGGGGCATGCACGCTGCGTGCGGTCCGGTTCTCGTTCTGCTTCTCGCAGGTCCTCGGTCAAAGGCCAACCTCGCATGGTCGGCGCCATAGGGGCGCCCGCCAACGCTCTGCGAGGATTGTAAGCTACGAAACTCCGGTGTTCGCGTTGGCAGGGTGCCGTCCCTTCACCGTGCCGTGGCGATCACGAGGATGTCCTTTCGTCGATGTTCGAGCCGGCCGAAGAACCCGTGGAACATGAGCTTGGGGGAACCTAGTATCAGCCGGGCGTGGATGGGGTCGAAGCCGCTCTCGACCGTTCCATCAACCGCCGCCATGTAATTGAAAAGAAAAGCAGAATTCACGAACGGGAACCAGGTGTCGACGTAGCTTCTGGTCACGACGCGATCGATCCGGAAACGGCGGGCCATGAGCATGGCGACGAGGCGGTCGCCCGTGAGGATGTGACGATGGAATGGCTGGTGCAGCGGTCCGACCTGGTCGATAGGATCGGCAAGATCGATGTGCTCGGCATTCGGGGTGCCAATCGCCAGCACCCCACCTGGACGGCGCACGAGGCCGGCCACGTCGTCGAGGTAGCGGCCGGGGTCCGGGGCGTGCTCGACGACGTCCTGGCTCGTGACCATGTCGTACCGGGATGCGAGTGCCGCCCGATCGGCGAAGTCCGGTGAGTAAGGGTCGTAGCCGCGCGCCCCCGCGAAGCCGCGCTCGTGGAGGAAGCGCACGAAGTTGCCGTTGCCGCAGCCATGGTCGAGGATGCGGGAGTCGCGCGCGACGCGGGACAGATGAAGGTCATGCAGGCGCTGCGCGAAGAGGCGGCGTGCGAAGAAATCCAGCGGCTGCCGCTGCATGAAATAGTCGTCGTAGTAGCGATCGTAGTCGATGGGCTCCAAGGAGTTGAGCGATGCGCAGGTGGGGCAGCGCCAGACGGTAAAGTGTTCGGTGTGGAAGCACCTCGCATTGGAACTGACCAGCGCCACGTCCCTGCTTTCCTTGTACCGTCCGACGCCGCAGGCGGCGCAGGTGTCCGCCGTGGAGTCACTCGCCGGCGTGGTCTGCCGCGCCGAGCGGCGCCGGAGGGTGGCGGGTGCATCGGTGCCCGTCCGCACCCGCCGATCTGCGGGGCGGCGCATTTCATCGATCCCGAGGCGCCGCGGTGGCGGCGGGGCGCCGCCTGCGGACCCCGTGGGCGAACTGTCGATCGGCTTTACAACCCCTCCGGCTGTCGCGCGGGTTGCGATATCAAGTAATTGATTAATAGATAAAAATTTTGCTGGCATGACGAATGCTTGAGGGTAGGCGCGAAGGTTCGATCACGCTGCACAAGGAGAAAACATGAAGTCGCAAACCAGCAACCTGATGAGCACGCTGCGCCGCGTCGCATGCGGTGGGCTGTTCGCCTGCGCGGCGATGACCGCGAGTGCCGACCCCACGCTCACCAACGAGGATTCGGGCGCGCTCAACTGCGCTGGCAACCCTTGTGGTCCGTACGATCCATTTGGTGGTTTCGACTGGAATAGCGCGGGGTATGCGCTTGCATTTGGACCCGCCGTGCAGGGTGGAACGGTGACGACGGTGTTCTGGGCGAACGCCGCCGCCGTGAAGGATACGTCTGGGGGCACGTTCTGGATGCCATCGATGTCCCCGCCCGCACCTAACAGCGCCGGTGGATACGAATACACGATCTATGCCACTCTCACGGAGACTGTAAGCTGTGCGAAGCCCGGAGATCCCCAGCCTGCTGATGGCACGCCATGTGGCGCTCAGGCGTGGTTTACGGTTGACACCAGCGGCACCAACCAATGGACGGTCTATTACGATACGAGCCCTGATGCCAATCTGGCTGCAGGTACCGGCATTACCGATGGGGACATATTGATCCAAGGCGGTGTGACAACGGGTAGCGGGAATTTCGCAATAACGTCGTCGGGTAACACTGGATCGTTCACCTATAACGGGCAAGTGACCTATACAAACCCGCTGTACCTAAATCCGGCTCTGGTTTCGTCGACCGCCACCTCCACTCTGCAGCTCGGTAGTGCGACCACGAACTTTGTTCCGGCCACGGGTGAACCAGGTGGTGGGTCAATCGCCGGGGCTCTGCAGTTCCAGGCCGACGCGAACCAAGACTTCTTCGTCCGGCAGGTACCTGAGCCAGGCACGCTCCTCCTGCTCGGTGGCGGGCTGTTCGCACTGGCCGCGATCCGTCGCAAGGAAATCAAGCGCGCCTGATCCTCCACCTCGTCCGCCCGAATCTCGGGCGGACGAGGGGCGGCGACGCAACCTCGGGCCTGCGATGCCTGGCGGCACGCAGGCTCGTTCATTTGAGAGTCCATTCGGCGAGGTTTGCGCTCGGCTAAAGATTGGCCAGTGTTTGTCTCATGGAGCCCTCCAGTCTCGGCACCGCCGCATACGTCGACAACCAGTGCTTGACTCGCATGGCACGTTGTTTGAACTGCTGCTGATCCAGGATTCTCCGTATCGTCGCTTCCAATCGCGGTATGGTTACCTGATCAGCCCGAATCGCCAGGCCCGCTCCAGTGGCGACAACGAACTGCATGTTGAGCAGCTGATCAAGATTGCCAGGGATCCCAATCACGGGTGTACCCTGAGCAAGGGCTTGGTGGGCAGAGGGACTGCCACCGTTGCAGATCACGACTGCGGCCATTGCTGCAAGCTCACCACCTGGAAACGACGGTCGCACAATTGCGTGGATCCCAGTCGGTAGCGAATAGGCTAACTTGCCGGTGGCCGCCGCAACACGACATCCGCTTGCTTCGGCCGCCTTCATTATGGTACCCAGCAGTTCGGGATCTCCTGAGCTTCCAAGCGAGATGTATGCCAGCGGGCGCTGGTCGCTGCCAGTTAAGATGTCGATCGGGAGCTCGCCACCTGGATCCCAGACGACTGGACCAAGATACGCGTATCGGTTGGGCGATCCGCAATCGGCCGATGGCACCATCTCGGGGACGTCGGCGAACAGGGTCATGTCGCTCTCGGTGAACACCCCGCGCAGCCCATACGCGATGGGCTGCAGCCCATGCCTGCGTCGAAGTTGCTGCATCGGACGTGCGTGGTGCGCAAAGATCATCGGCCGGAGAAGCTGGAACACGCGGTTGGCCATTCCCACTCCGAAGAGGCGCGTTGCGCGATGCGGCGGAATGGTGAAGCGTCCTGCGGCGTACGGGCTCCAATAGGCGTTCGAGATGGCGAGATAAGGGATTCTGGCAAGTCGCGCGCTCACCGCCAGCGAAAGCCGGAAATCGCCGACGATGACGTCGGGTCGGACTTGAGCGATCAGGCGCGCATCGTCGCTCGCATACTGTTCTAAGACTTCGTATGGGAACACGGGGCGGCCCGCGGCAACGGCGCTGAGGTACGCGCGCGTGCCGATGGACCACAGGTCATGAACCGGCAATCCGGCATCCTCGGCAATGTGGCGGAAGTCGCGGCCGGTCGCGACGCTGACCTCGTAGCCCTCGCGCGCGAGCCCCTGCGCCAGCACGACGGGCCGCCCCACGTGCGCAGCCGTGGCCGGCTCGGCGAAGAACAGCACACGCGTGGCGGTCATGCGGGTGGGACGGACATCGGCCCGCCATTGTAGGCTCGAGCCCTGTCTCCGATCGTGCGTTCGGCATCGAGTAATATGCCCGATGCTTCGACGCGCCCATATAGTCACCCCGTGAAACGCTGCACTCGCTGCCTGCTTCCGGCCACGGTGCCCGACGCCGACATCGATCGCAGCGGAACCTGCGCCTTCTGCCGTAACGGTGTGGCGAGCGACGAGGCGGCGTCGGCGGAACTGCGTGCCGCCCGTCGCGCCGACCTCGACCGGGCGTTCGCGGCCGCCCGCGGCCAGGGACCGTACGACGCGCTCGTTTGCCTCTCCGGCGGCAAGGACAGTCTGGATCTCCTCCATCGCGCCAGGGTCGAGCACGGCCTGCGCGTGCTCGCGTTCACCGTCGACGCGAACATCCCCGCTGTGGCATGGCGCAGCATCCGCCGCACGGTAGAGCGCCTCGGCGTGGACCATCTCGTCTATCGCCCCGATCCGGAGTTCTATCGCAAGCTCTTCGCGCACCTCTTGCGCAACCAGGAGGCACGCGGCGCCGTCTACACCGTCTCCTATGTATATGCGCCGCTGTTCGAGGGCGACGCCCTGACCGTGGCCACCGAGCGAGGCATCCCGCTCGTCCTTGCCGGCTATTCGCCGGGTCAGCCCGAACCCGAGCGCATGGAGTACGAATTCTCGCGCAAGCTCATCGAGGCGACCGACTGGACGCCTCCGGGTCTGCGCGATGCCGGCGTGTTTACCGACGTCGAACTCGGGCGCTTCTGGAATCCGGCGCGCTATCCGGCGGGCACCCGCTTTCCGCGCTACCTCGCCCCCTACCACGCGTGGGACTACGACCAGGACGAGACGATGCGCCGCGTCGCGGAGTTGGGCCTGGTCGAGCGTCGCTCGCATGCGAGCCCGGTGAACAGCAACTATCCGGTGAACTGGCTCCTCATGTACTCGGACCTGCGCAACTTCGGCTACAACCCGTATGCGCCCGAGTTCTGCGCACTGATCCGCCGCGGCAAGGCGAGCCGCCTGTACTGGCGCGCGATGGCGCCCTTCGTCGACTTCATGATCCGGCGCCAGGTGCTGCAGGGCGCGCAGATCTCGCAGCAGATGCGCTGGCTGGGCTTGCGTGCCGAGGACCTGCGCATTACTCGCCCGCGCGGCGCTTACGATCCCGTCGGATGATGCAAGGCGTTGCAGCCGCGCTGCCGGCGATCGTGCCCGATCTGGTGATCGGCCGCGTGCGCGCCACCCCTGGGCAGGTCGCCTTCCAGGCACCCGACGCGAACGACGCGTGGCAGCCTTGGACGTGGTCCACGTTTGCGCACCGCGTGGCGAGCATCGCCGTGGGCTTGCGCGCGCGAGGGGTCGCCCGCGGACAGCGCATCGCCATCCTGGCGCCCACGAGCATGGATTGGGAATGCGTGCAGATGGCGGCGCTGGCGCTTGGCGTGTCGACCGTCGGGGTGGACGTGAACTACCCGTCGATCCTGCGTGACGAGGTCCTCCGCCTCGTCCCGGTCGATGGGCTGTTCGTTCACGATGCGCATGCCGCGGCCACGATCCCGACAGACGTGACCAGCGGCCTGCGCGTGTTCGCGACATTCGGTGCGCGTGACGTCGCCACCCCGCGCGGCGCCATCACGCTCGACGAGATCCTCGCGCCCGCAGGAGAGGCGCCGTCGCTCGCCTCGCTGCTGGCAGCCCAGCCCGACGACGAGGCGCTCGTGGTGTTCTCCTCCGGCACCACCGGCCGCCCGAAGCCCATCGCGTACACGCACGCGCAGGTGCTTCTCGCGGTGCGCTCGATTCTCGAGGCATACCCCGGCATCGCGGAAGGCAGCCGGCTTCTCTGCTGGCTGCCGCTCGCGAACCTGTTCCAGCGCATCGTCGACTTCTGCGGTATCGCGCGCGGCGCCACGAGCTACGTGATCAGCGATCCGCGGGAAGTGGTGCGCTACCTGCCGCGGGCCAATCCGCATCTCCTCATCGGCGTGCCGCGCTTCTTCGAGCGGCTGCAGGCCGGCATCTCGGAGCGCGTTCGGGCCGGGCGCGGGCCGTTCGCGGCGCTCGCCATGCATGCGCTCGTCGCGGGCGCGCGGCGGGCGCGCGGACGCCGCGAGACCGGCAAGCAGGCGACGGCGCGCCGGCAATCGGTGCGCGTGCTGCATCGCCTCGTGGCCAGACGCGTGCGGCGTGTCTTCGGCAGCAACCTGCGCTTCGTGGTGAGCGGGTCGGCGCCGATGCCGCTGTGGCTGCTCGACTGGTTCGACGGCATCGGCGTGCCCGTCTACGAGGCGTACGGCGTGAGTGAGGACATCGTTCCGGTGGCGATGAACCGGCCTGGGTCGCGGCGGGCTGGAACGGTGGGACGGCCTGTGCCGGGACAGGAGGTCGTGCTCGCCGAAGACGGCGAGGTCCTCGTGCGTGGCCCGGGCGTGTTCCGCGGCTACCTGTCGAGCGCCGGTGTCCCTGCAGGCGGTCCCGATGCGCGCGGCTTCTGGCACACGGGAGATTTCGGCGAGTTCGATCGCGACGGCTTCCTGCGGGTGACGGGCCGCAAGTCCGATGCCTTCAAGACCCCCGCCGGCAAGTGGGTCGCCCCGGCGGCGGTCGAGGCGGTGCTGCGGCAGGTACCGTATGTCGAGCACGCGCTGCTGCTGGGCGGCGGAGAGCAGTTCGTCATCGCGCTGCTCGCGATCGACGCTGCGCTCGTCGCTCGTGGAGGCAAGCGGCAGCCGAACGCCGCGACGGTGATCGGCGACGACGCCATCGTCGAGATCGCTCGCCGCGACGTCGCCGGCTTCACGATCTCGCTGCCGAGTCACGAGCGTCCGCACGGACTGCTGCTGACCACGCGCCGCTTCTCGCTCGAGGGCGGCGAGCTTACCGCGAACCTGAAGCTGCGCCGTCGCGAGGTCCTTGCGCACTACGCGGAGGCGATCGCCGGCCTCGTCGCCGTGCTCGAGGCGCGCACGCAGGCCGGACGCGGCCACGGCCCCGAGGCGGCGGACGTGCCCGTCGTGCGCTGGGCCTGAAAGGCGCGCGGAGCCTCATATGGGCACCACGTTCGTCACCGGGGCCACGGGGGTCGTGGGCAGTGAGATCGTGCGCCAGCTCCTGGCACAGGGACCCGACCGCCTCGTGCTGCTCATCCGTGCCGCTTCGGCGTCCGAAGCGCGGGCCCGGCTCGATTCGCTGGGCGCGTCGCTTGGCCTGCACGGCAACGCCCTCGAAGGGCGCGTGGAGGCGATCGTCGGCGACACGTCGCTACCTTCGTTCGGCGTCGAGCCGCCACGACTCGCGGCCATTGCGGCGCACACGCGCCGGATCGTCCACTGCGCCGCGCTCGTGCGCATGAACCTGCCGCTGGAGGAGGCGCGGGCGTCGGCGCTGGGCGCTGCACGCAATGTCATCGACCTCGCGCGATCGGCGGCGCGCGCTGGTTCTCTCGCCAAGGTGGAGTTCGTGAGCACGGTGGGGGTCGGTGGGCTGCGGCCGGGCGTGCTCCCCGAGCGCTTCATCGCCGAGGTGCGCGACTATCACAACAGCTACGAGCAGGCGAAGGCCGAGGCGGAGGTGCTGGTCGAACAGGCCATCGGCGAGGGCCTGCCGATCACCGTGCATCGCCCGAGCATGGTCGTGGGACATTCGCACACGGGAGAGGTACGGCAGTTCCAGATCTTCTATCACCTCGTCGACTTCCTCTCGGGACGACGCACGCGGGGCCTCTTCCCGAGCCTCGGCGATACGCGCCTCGACGTCGTGCCGGTGGACTACGTCGCGAATGCCGTGGTGTGGTCGAGCACCACGCGGGACACCATCGGGCGCGTGCTGCACCTGTGCACGGGACCGGAAGCGTCGCCGCGGCTCGTGGTCCTGCGATCGCGCGTGCGTGCCGCGTATCGCCGGGCAGGCATGGGCGTGCCGGCGGCGGTCACCGTGCCGTCACGCGCGATCCGCATGGCGCTGCCGCTGGTGTCGGCGCTCCTGCCTCGCGAACGGCGCCGCGCGCTCGCCGCGCTGCCGATTTTCCTCGCGTACCTCACCGGCAGCCAGGGCTTCGCGAACGCCGACACGCGGCGCACGCTCGCCGCGGCGGGGATCGCGCTGCCGGCACCGGACGACTATCTCGATCGCGTGCTCGCGGCGTATCTCGATGCGCGAAGGGCGGCGACATGATCGGGAGGCGCGACGCCCGGCGCGGCACCGCGGAGGGCCACCGGCGGCATCCCGGTGCGGGGCCGGACCGGTCATGAGACAAGCTCTCGCCGACGTCCTCATCGCGGTGCGCAGCGTCATCCGCCAGCCCCGGCGCAGTGCGATGGGTTTCATCGCGGTGGGCACGGGCGTGCTCGCGTACCTGCTCGCGGCGGGCTTCATCGAGTGGATGTACTACGGCCTGCGCGAAGGCACGATCAAGTCGGGGCTGGGCCACATCCAGGTGAGTCGCGAAGGCTATCGCGCCGGCGGCCGGGCCGATCCGTATCGCTACCTGCTTCCCGACGGCTCGCGCGAAGAGGCCGTGCTCGAGGCGCTGCCCGGCGTGGTCACCGTTGCGCCTCGCCTCGCGTTCAGCGGCCTTGCCAGCGTGGGGGATGCCACGATCTCCTTCATCGGCGAAGGCATCGTTCCCGAGCGCGAAGGAGCGCTCGCGGACACGGTGGAGGTGGTGGCGGGCAAGGCGCTCGCCTCGGGCGATCCGGACGGCATCATGCTGGGCCAGGGGCTGGCACGCACGCTGCAGGCGAAGGTGGGTGACACGGTGGTGCTGCTCGTGAACACGGAGACGGGGGGAGTGAATGCGGTGGAGGGCAAGGTGCGCGGGCTCTTCTCCACCGTGACCAAGGCCTACGACGACTCCGCCTTGCGTGTCACGCTGCCGCTCGCGCAGCGCTTGCTGCGGACGAAGGGCGCGCACACGTGGGTGGTGCTGCTGAACGACACCGCCCGCACCGATGCGGTGACGGCCGAGTTGCGCAAGCGCTTTGCCGGAGCCGGACTCGAGGTGAGTCCGTGGCACGACCTCGCCGATTTCTACGCCAAGTCGGTGGCGCTGCTCTCGCGGCAGGTGAGCGTGGTGAAGTGGATGATCGGGATCATCATCGTGCTCGGCATCTCGAACACGCTCTTCATGAACGTGACCGAGCGCACCGGCGAGATCGGGACGGCGATGGCGCTGGGGACGAAGCGCCGGCAGATCCTGCGGCGCTTCGTCGTCGAGGGCGTGGTGATCGGAACGCTCGGGGGACTCGCCGGCGTGCTCCTGGGCTGGCTGCTGGCGGTCGCCATCTCCCGCGTGGGTATCCCGATGCCGCCGCCCCCGGGCATGGCGCGCGGTTACGTGGCAGAGGTCATGGTGACATGGCCGATCGTGCTCGATGCGGCGATCCTCGCCATCGCGACCACACTGGTGGCGAGCCTCGTTCCCGCGTGGCGGGCGTCGCGCCTCGACATCGTGGCGGCGCTGCGCAGCGCACGCTAGACGGACATGCTCAAGCTCGCGCTGCGCAACCTCACGCGTCACGGGATGCGCACGGCGCTGACCCTCGGCGCCATCGCGTCCGGCGTTGCGGCACTGATCCTGGGTGGGGGTTTCGTGGTCGATCTTCTCGACCAGCTCGCCGAGTCGTCGATCCACTCGCGGTCGGGGCACGTGCAGGTGGCGCGTCGCGGCTACTTCGAGGGCGGCAGCAGCAAGCCGCAGGAATACCTCCTGAAGGATCCAGCGGCCGTTGTCGCCGACGTCGCGCGGGAGCCGGGCGTGGTCGACGTGATGGGCCGCCTCTCCTTCTTCGGCCTCCTCAACAACGGGCGCGCGGACCTTCCGGTGATTGGCAACGGGATCGAGCCCGACAAGGAGCGGCGGCTGGGAACGTCGCTCACGATCGTGGCGGGGCGGCACCTCGCGGCGGGTGACGCGTTCGGCGTGGTCGTGGGCCGGGGCGTCGCGCATGCGCTGAAGCTCGAGCCCGGAGATCGTGTGACGCTGCTCGCCAACACCGTCGACGGCGCAATGAACTCGCTCGACGCGCAGGTGGTGGGTGTCTTCCAGACGATCTCGAAGGAATACGATGCGCGCGGCGTGCTGCTGACGCTCGGTGCCGCGCAGGATCTGGTCGGCACCCGGGCGATCAACGCGCTCGTCGTGCATCTCGATCACACCGCGCGCACCGACGCGTTCGCAGCGGCGCTCGCCAAGCGCCTGCCGGCGAGCGGCTTCGACATCCGCTCGTGGCAGGAACTCGATGACTTCTACGCCAAGACCGTCGACTTCTACTATCGTCAGTTCGGTGCGCTGCTGCTCATCATCCTGCTCATGGTGCTCCTCGGCGTGGCCAACAGCGTGAACATGACCGCATTCGAGCGACTGAGCGAGTTCGGGACGATGCGCGCCCTCGGCAATCGGTCGCGGCAGGTCTTCCTGCTCGTCGTGACCGAGAACGTGCTGCTCGGCATCGCGGGTGCGCTACTTGGTGTTGCGCTGGGCCTCGCGCTTGCCGCAATCGTCTCCCGCATCGGCATCGACATGCCACCTCCCCCGGGCGCCGACATCGGATTCGTCGCCCGCATCGCGGTCGATGCCGGCGTCGTCGCGCTCGCGGCGACCGTGGGCCTCGTCGCACCGGTGCTGGCATCGCTGTGGCCGGCACTGCGCGTGGCGCGGGTGCCCGTGGTGGAGGCGCTGCGCTCGGCATCGTGATGCCGGGCGGAGCGGGACGTATCAGCTCGTTGCGACGAGGCTGCGCAGGCGGGCGAGCACGCCGGGTTCCTCGTCGGGTGGGAACCCGTGGAGGAAGAGGGAGTGGGAGGCACCGGCGACCTGGGGCTTGCCGGCATAGCGCTCGATGCCGTCGCGGATGCTGGCGAACGGCGTGCCGAGCAGAACCGCCGGTGCTCCCACGCGACGATTGATGCGTTCGCCGCCGATGGTGTCGAATCCCAGCGAGCGCCGATAGAAGGTCACATGGCGCGGATTGACCTCGATCACGGCGTGCGTGCAATGGCTGATCACCGCGGCGTACAGGTAGGCGGTGTGGAAGAGGCCGGCGAGAACGGGTTTGCTCGCGACCGTGCGATCCACCGCGAGGCGCGTGAACTCGCACAGCCGCGCGCCGGCGCCACGCAGCGCCTCGACCTCGGCGTGGAAGTCCGCGTCGGCGGAGAGTCCATTGGCCGAATCGAGACGCACGCTCACGGTGCCGACGAGGGCGCCCTCGTCGTAGGCGATGAACGTCGTGAGTTCCGGCTGGGCGTTGCCGACCGGGATCGTGTACCCGCGCCCCTGGTAGCGATGCTCGACGAGCTTGCCCGCCTCGCGCTTGCGCCCCCCCAGCTTCGCCACGCGGATCTTGAAGCCTCCCTGCGAACCGCCGGAATCCTGCAGTGCCGGAATGTCGGCGGTGGCGAGCGTCAGCGAGCGCAGCCGTAACGGTTGCGCGCCGAACACCGTCTCACCCGAACGCTCGCCTCCCGTGTGCAGCATCGCCGCCGGGTTGCCCGACTTGCGCTTGCGCGGCCTGGATCGGGGTGCACCCGGCGCGGACGGATCGGGGGCAGGCGCGCTTCGTTTGCGTGTATCGCTCAAGGGTTCGTGTGCGCCCGGACCATGTCGTTCGCCCGCAGTCAGCTTGGCCCCACCGGCTCGCGCTTGTCAATGGCAGGCGCGCATCGCACCCGACCATTCGCCGGACGGCACTGCTGTCCGAAGGGCGCCTGGTCTGCCCGATTCGGCCCGTGGGGTGGGCCGAAACCACCGCCCGCGGAGCACCAGCCTCCCTCCGCGCGCTATTCCAGGCGCTTCAGGTAATCCTTGGTGAATACCTTGTCGGGAAGATCGCGTAGCTTCATGTCGCTGTAATCGAGGACGGACTCTTCCCCTTCACGCAACGCGTCGCGCATGACGATGCGCGTGGGACGCACGGCGCCGGCCATGCGGCGGAAGTTCTCGTAGTGCGTCGTCTTCAGGAGCCGGTCGGAGACGGAGTAGAACTCCGCCTTGACGGGCCGGAAGCTGGACTCGCGCACCCAGTACACCACACGGTTGTAGGTCACGCCGCGATCGACCGCCGTGAGCTCGATGACGTAGGTGGATTCGCCGTCGACCTTCTCGGTGCGCAGCAGGTGGGGCGTGTAGTCGCCGGCGAAGTTGGCGCGTGCGAGGTCGCCGTTGGCGACGACGCCCGTGAGCCGCTGGGCGAGCGGGAGCCGCACGGGCTGCGAGACCGACGGCAGGAAGAGCCAGAGGTCACGACCCTTCATGAGCAGGATCTGTCCGCGCTCGGACGCGGGCTCCGTGGTGAGCACGACGGTGTTCTCGTTGCCCTTGCTGAGCACGCGATACTTGCGCACGTCGGTGTTGCCGGAACTCGCGGACGTCGTGGCGATGCTAACGCCGACCTCGAATCCCTCGGCCGGGAAGCGGACGAGATCCGCCTTCTCGACGATGCGCCTGGCGAGCGCGTCGTCGGCGGGCAGAGCCGGTTGCGCCTGCGCATGGAGGTCCGCGCCGGAGACGGCGAAGACTCCGGCTGCGGCGAGGGCTGCGGTGCGCCGCCGGATCCCATCGGCTGCGGACTTTGCGCGGGGCGCGAAAAGCATCTAAGCTACCTTCGAATCAAACGCTCGATTGTACCGCCGCCCAAACCGGCGACGCGCCTTGCCATGTCCCTCATTCGTGTCGAAGGCGTCTCCAAGGAATACCGGCTCGGTACCCAGATGGTCACCGCCCTCGATGACGTGTCGCTCGGCATCGATGCCGGCGCCTTCATCGCGGTCGCGGGTCCGTCGGGCAGCGGCAAGTCGACGCTGCTGAATCTCATTGGCTGCATCGACACCCCCACGCGGGGCCGCGTCGTCGTCGACGGGCACGATACCTCGGGCGCCACTCCCGACCGGCTCGCGGACCTGCGTGCGCGCACGATCGGGTTCATCTTCCAGACGTTCAACCTCTTTCCCGTGCTGTCGGCGGCCGAGAACGTGGAGTATCCGCTGCTGCAGCTCCCGGAAGTGGACAAGGCTGAGCGCCAAGCCCGCGTGGCGAGATTCCTCGACGTGGTCCAGTTGCGCCGGCAGGCGCGGCAACGTCCCGCACAGATGAGCGGAGGGCAGCGGCAGCGGGTGGCGATAGCCCGCGCGCTCGCGACCCATCCCAAGATCATCCTGGCCGACGAACCCACCGCGAACCTCGACAGCCGCACCGGTGCGGAGATACTGAAGCTCATGAAGGGCATCAACCGTGAGTTCGGCACCACGTTCGTCTTCTCCACGCACGACAAGAAGGTGATCGCGCAGGCGGACCGTCTCGTGCGCATCGAGGATGGGAGAATTCGCAGGCTCGGGGTCCGCGGCGCGAACGGATGGGTGCTGGTGCACGAGGCAAGGCGCGTGCCGCAGGCGTGACAACGGCGGCAAGGGGAGGCGAGGCGTGATTCGATACGATCGGCTGTTCGCGGGAGTGGGGGCGCTCGTGTTCGGCGCGGGGCTCGCCTCGGCGCAGGACACCACGTCGAAGGACGCTCTCTTCGGCGTTCCGGAGGCCAAGGAGTCTGCACCGGCCACGTCGAAGGACGCGCTCTTTGGCGTCACCGACGCGAAGGAATCCACGCCGGCCGTGAAGTTCGGCGGGTTCTTCGATGCGCTCGGTGCCTATACCTACCGAGATCCGCGGCACTGGTCACGCGGCGTGGGACGCCTCGACGTGAACGCGCAGGGATCGTTCGGTTCCGGGGTCAAGTGGAAGCTGGGCGGCCGCGTGGACGCCGACATCGTGTACTTCACGTCGAACTTCTACCTCGACGAGGTCAAGCGCGACCAGCGGCTCACCGCGATCTGGGGCGAGAACTATATCGACTTCGAGGCCGGTGGCTGGGACTTCCGCATCGGTGCGCAGCAGATCGTGTGGGGCGAGGTGGTGGGGCTGTTCTTCGCCGATGTGGTCTCCGCGCGCGACATGCGCGAATTCCTGCTGCCGAGCTTCGACATCATCCGGATCCCGCAAGGCGCGGCGCGAGCCGAGTATTTCGCCGGGGATTCGCACTTCGAGCTCGTGTGGATTCCGGTGCCCGCATTCGACGACATCGGCAAGCCGGGGTCGGATTTCTATCCGGCACCGCTGCCGTCGCCTACCCCATCGCAGATCGCGGCGGTGTTCCAGGACCCCGAGCGGCCGTCGACCAGGCTGTCGAACTCCAACTTCGGCGTGCGCGGCAACACCCTCGTGGCGGGATACGACATCTCCGCCTTCTACTACCGCAGCTTCGCGACGCAGCCGACGTTCTACCGCGTGGAGGGTCCGAGTCCAGCGCAGCCGTTCGTGTTCGCGCCGCGCTACGACCGCATCTGGCAGCTGGGGGGCACGGTGAGCAAGGATCTGGGCTCGTTCGTGCTCCGCGGCGAGGCCGTCTACACGAGCGGACAGGGATTCAGCGTGGCCGACGTGAACGCGCCGCAGTACGTCGTGGAGCGCTCGACGTTCGATTACATCGTGAGCGCCGATTTCCCGCTCCCGAACGACGTGCGCCTCAACGTGCAGGCGTTCCAGCGCGTGTTCTACGACGGTGGCGGCAGCGACCTTGCCATCCGCAGCGACGGCGTCGGGGCCAGCGTGTTCCTGACCGCGAAGATCGGCGACGTTCTCGAGCCGCAGGTCCTCTGGATCCAGAATTTCCGCGATGCCGGGAGCCTGGTCAGGCCGCGGCTCAACTGGCTCATCGACGGCAACGCCACGGCGAGCTTCGGTGTCGACATCTTCTCGGGACCCGACGACGGCTACTTCGGGCGCTACGACAACCGCGATCGCGTGTACGCGGAGTTCCGATACGCGTTCTGACGGGGGAGTGGCGGCCCTGAGCCCCGATCCTGGCGGGGTTCCGGCCAGGTGGCTCTCGGCGTGGTTGTGTCCACCGATCGAATCGATGGACCTCGTGTTATCTTCGGCGCGCCTTTTGCTTGTGGACCTTCGGATAGTCACGTGGCCACGATACCGCCAACACTCGCCGGCATTGCGTTGACCCGTTCGGGCGGGACGACCCTGTCATGGCGCGCCGCGGTCATCGCGGTCGTGCTCGCGATGGTTTGGGTAGTGGCGTGGCTGCCCACCACCGCGGCCGGCATGGTGAGCATCTGGGCGCGCTCCGACACGTTCATGCATGGCTTCGTGATCGCACCGTTTGCCCTGTGGCTCGTGCTGCGCCTACGCGATCGGATCGCGACACTTGCGCCCAAGCCAGCCTATTCGGCGCTGCCGCTCGTCGCCGCAGCGGGGCTTGCCTGGAGCGCCGGCTCCCTTGCCGTGGTCGACGTGGTCAGCCAGTTTGCCCTGGTCGCGATGCTCGTGCTCGCGGTGCCGTCGCTCATGGGCTGGAAGGTGACCAGGATGTTGATGTTCCCGTTGGGCTTCCTGTTCTTCATGGTGCCTTTCGGGGAGTTCCTGCTGCCGCCGCTGATGACGTGGACCGCGGATTTCACGGTGGCGGCCGTGCGCGCATCGGGCGTGCCCGTGTATCAGGATGGGCTGGAGTTCGTCCTTCCATCTGGGCGCTGGTCGGTCGTCGAGGCATGCAGCGGCGTGCGTTATCTCATCGCGTCCGTCGTCGTGGGCAGCCTGTACGCCTACCTCAGCTACCGGTCTGCCTGGCGGCGAGCCACCTTCGTTGCCGCATCGATCGTCGTGCCGATCGTGGCCAATTGGATTCGCGCCTATCTCATCGTGATGCTCGGGCACCTGTCGAACAATACGATTGCGGTCGGCGTGGATCACCTGATCTATGGCTGGATCTTCTTCGGCGTCGTGCTTCTTTTGTTGTTCTGGGTCGGTTCGCTCTGGCGCGAGGACATCTCCGGTCCGGCAGCGACGCCGGCCCCGGCAGTGGCGATCGCGGAGGGAGTCTGGGGATGGACGGCGGCGCTTCCGGCGCTGGGAGCGTTCGCAGTACTGGTGGCGATATGGCCGCTCGCCGTCCACGAGTTCGCCCGTAACGACGACGCGAACGTGCCCGATCTGGCGGCGATCGAAGCACCACCGTCGTGGACAATGGCATCCGGGACCAGGCTTCCCGACTGGACGCCACGGTTCGTCGGGGCGCCGGCGACGTCGCGCACGACCTATCGGCGCGGCGAGAACGAGGTCGGCCTCTACATTGCGTACTATCGAAATCAGCGCAAGGGGCACGAGGTCGTGAGCAGCGCGAACGCGCTCGTCGCCAGCGACGACCCGCGCTATCGGGTGCGTGTGGCGACCTTGGCCAAGCCCCAACTCGCGCGTGGGCCCGCCGAGGTGCGCGAGGCGGTGATCGTGAGCGCCGACGGTACGCAACTCGTCACCTGGAGGTGGTATTGGGCTGGAGGTCGTACCACGACGAGCGATATCGTTGCCAAGATCCTCGGGCTGTGGGAGCGCCTCAGGGGACACGGTGACGATGGCGCGATCATCATTGTCAGCACACCTGCCGCTACGGTGCAGGAGGCGCGGAAAGTCCTCGCGTCGTTCGTGGAGGACGCCTATCCGGGGCTCGCGTTGGCACTGGAGCGTACTCGAGCGCCGGGGTAGTCACTCTACCCGCGGGTGCAGCGCGGTCGCATCCGATCGACCAGCTTGCGAGGCGCTTCGCGTATGCCCGTAACGCATGTTTTCACCGCGGCGGCATGAGTCAGCGCTCGACTTGCTCCTGCAGGAGCGCCACGTTTCCGCCGGGATCCACGACCATCACCGCATACCGGCGGTCCATGCTATCGACGACCTCGTACAGATCTGCCGTGATGTTCGCATCGGACAGGACGTCGATGCGCGTGGTGAAGCAAACGACATCCCCCAGAGCCATTGCCGTGGCCGTATGGCCGAACTGTCGTCGCCGATCCGTGCTCTGGACGCCGTCGTCGGAGACGACGACGCGGTCGCTTGCAAGGCCCCGCTCGCGCATGAGCTCGAGCTTGGCGATGACATCGGGCGGGATGCCGGCGGACGCAAGGGCAGCGCCGAAGGATCCTGTATAGGGCGATGCCTCCGGGCCCACCCACGTGCAGCCGCGGCGGAGTTCGTGTTGGCCACCGGCGAGAACGCGCGGATCGGTGGGGTCCAGCGGCACACCCGCGGCCGGGATGTCGGCTGGTATCGGGTCGTCCAGCGCGCTGCCACCTTTCCACAGAATGAGCAGCGCAATCGCGGGTACGAGGATCAGGGTTCCGCCGATGATCCAGCCAGAACGGGCACGTGCATGCCGGGATGTCTCGAAGAGAGCGTCGGGCGACTCCTGTAGCAAGCCCGCCCACTCGCATTCCGTGCAGCGGAAGCGGCGCACGTGGCTTCCAAGCTTCTCGAGCGCACGATCCTGAGTGCGCCGATGAATCCGTCGGGTTGGCGATCCGCACGCGGGACAGGCATACGCGGATTGGCGGTCGCTTGCAGTTCCTTCGCCTTTCGACGACTCTTCGCTCAACATCCGCCTCACGATTTTGGGCGCTACGAAGCGTCGCAGCCGACAACTCCCGCCCGGCGGCGCGCGGTGTGCCGCGCTACCGAGTATGTTTAGGCCGCGACAGCGAGCCCCAACGCGTCGGCAGACTCGTCGCCGCCCAATCCGCCCAGAAGGAGAAGGCGCTGCTCGAGGCGGTCGACATCGAGGTGCAGCAGCACCGAGGGTGCCCGCACCCGTTCGCAGAATCGCTCGCCGGTGGCCACGACGAAGCCAAGCATGCGGGTATAGAACGACAGATGGCGGGGATTGACCTCGATGAACACGTCCGTCACGCCATGGATGGTGCGGCCGAACTCATACACGAGGGCGAATAGCGACGACAGGACGGCGCGCGAGTCCACGCGCTCCTCCACGGCAAGCCGGGTAAGCTCGCATACGCGCCGGCCTCCTTGGCGCGCAGCGGCCATGGCATCGCCGTGCGTTTCGTCGGCGCGCAAGCCGTGCACTCCGTCGAGCCCCAGCGTGATGGTGCCCACCGTCGAGCGGCTGTCCGACGCGATGACGGTGATCTCGTGGCCGACGCGATGGTCGGCAAGGTCTGCGTCGACCGAATCATCGACGCTGTAGCCGCGCCAGGAATAGCGCCTGCGCACGAGCATGCGCGCAGCCGTCATCTGATCCGCGGAGCGCGCGATGTCTGCACTGATGCTTCGTCCGTGCGGGGCCGGGCGGGATTGGACGGCGACACTGCTGACTTGAGGTCCGGCGGCATCGGCTTCGGGCCGATGCTGGCGGTGGGTGATGAGTGCATCGAACCGGGAAACGGCCGTGCGTCGGCACGGAGTGGGGGCTTCCAGCACCAAGGTGGACAACGTTGCAGCCTCCCTGACATGCGCCGCTCGCGGCCGCACAGGACATCATCATCGCGTGCCCAGACGCCGTGATGGCGTCCGCCCGCCGCGACATTATGTAAGCCAAGTCTAGCGCAGACTTCCCCGTGCCTGCGCTCCGAGGTCGCTGAGCGGAAAAATGCCACTTCCAGACACCATCGACGTCGATTCACTATATATGACATCTGAATGAAAGACAAGCTGTGCGCGACAACAATCGCGCCTGCCCTGCGGTGGCCCGCTTCATGCTGTAGAAGTCGGTCGCGGGGTCTTGGCGGATGCCCGGATCTCCAGACGGGAAGCCTTCAACCGCAACATCGACGCCTGCGTCCCCTGACCCGCGAGGAACTTCCCATGAGGCCCGCGGACAGATATGACGCGCGGATCAAATGCGGTCTGGGTGCACCGAAATTGTCAGTTTGTTCGAAATGGCGCATTGCCACCTGCCTGTCTCTCGTTCCGAGCCCTGTTCCGCTCGAAGCGCGCGAGCCGGGCAATCGTCACGGTCGTCGGTCACCACGTGTGCTGGACAGTGGCGCGTATGCGTGAACATTCGCGAGCGACGAGCGGGCTCGGTGCACGGATGCGCGGCAACATGCCAATGCTATGATTTGCGATCGCATCGGCCTTCGGAGGCGAACATGCTTCATTTCAACCGCATCACTGCTGTCCTGCTCATGTCGAGCGCACTCGTGATGCTCGGCTGTGCCAGCCCGAATCCGCCTGCGCCGCGCGATCTGGGCAAGTCCGCGTACGAATATCAGATCGGCCCGCTCGACACGCTCAACATCATCGTGTGGCGCAACCCCGAATTGTCGCTGCAGGTACCGGTTCGTCCGGACGGCAAAGTCACGACGCCCCTGGTCGATGACGTGGATGCACTCGGCAAAACGCCGACGCAGCTTGCGCGCGATCTCGAGAAATCGCTCGCAAAGTACATTCGGGACCCCGTTGTCACGGTGGTCGTGACGGGCTTCGTAGGGCCGGCGAGCGACCAGGTGCGCGTCATCGGGGAGGCGATCAAGCCGCAGGTCATCGCGTACCGCAAGGACATGTCGGTGCTCGACGTCATGATCCAAGTGGGCGGCCTGACCGACTTCGCGGACGGCAATGCGGCAAGCATCTATCGCGTCGCCGACGGCGGCAAGTCCTACAACGTCCGCCTGCGGGATCTGGTGAAGCGCGGGGATATCTCGGCCAACGTGGACATGCGGCCCGGGGACATCCTCATCATCCCCCAGAGCTGGTTCTAGCCTTCACTCCGCGCGTGCTACGGAGAAGTCGCAATGCATGAAATCCTGCAACAGGTGCTGACGGCCCTTCGTGGAATGTGGCACCGGCGCTGGATCGGTCTCGCAGTCGCATGGCTCGTCGGGATCATCGCCGTCACTGCCGCGATGCGGGTGCCCGAGCGCTACGAGGCGAGCGCGCGCGTCTACGTCGATACGCAGACCTTGCTGCGCCCCCTGATGGAGGGACTGTCGATCCAGCCGAACCTCGAACAGCAGGTCGGGCTGCTGAGCCGGACGCTCATCAGCCGCCCGAACGTGGAGAAGGTGGTGCGCGCCGCCGATCTCGACCTCAACACGCCCCCTGCAGCGCGCGAGAAGCTCATCGACTCGGTCACCGAGCGGCTGAAGCTTCTGGGCGGTGCTCCGAACATCTACAGACTCTCCTATCGGGACACGAGTCCGGAGCGAGCCCGCAAGGTGGTGCAGTCCCTGCTGACCATCTTCATGGAATCGAGTCTCGGAGACAAGCGGCAGGACACCCAGGTGGCGGTCCGGTTCGTCGACGAGCAGATCAAGCAGTACGAAGAGAGCCTCAGGGCCGCGGAAGACCGGCTGAAGGCGTTTCGTCTCAAGTACCTGGGTGTTGCCGGGCAAAGTGGGCAGGGCGGCCCCGACTATTTCGGCCGCCTCGCCAAAGTGACCGAGGACATCACGACCGCGAAACGGGAACTGCGTGCAGCGGAGGAATCCCGCGATGCCTACAAGCGCGAACTGGCGGGTGAGGCGCCGATCCTGCTTCCTGAAACCACGGCCCCGCCGCCGCCGACGAGCGTCTCCGTACCGGCGATCGACGCGCGCCTTGCTGCGCTGCGCGGGGAACTCGACAACCTCACGCGCCGATTTACCGACGCTCACCCGGACGTCATCCAGACCCGGCGCAACATCGAACTCCTGGAGCAGCAGCGCAAGCAGGAGGAGGCGGCCATGCGCCGTGCAGCACCCGGATCCAGCGGGTCCGGTGGAGCGCAGATCGACCGCAACCCGGTCTTCCAGCAGCTCAAGGTCAACCTGGCGGACACCGAAGCGCAGGTGGCGGCGTTGCGCGCTCGCGTTCAATCCTACGAGGCCCAGTATGCGCAGTTGCGCGACTCGGCGCGCCTCGTTCCCCAGGTCGAGGCCGAGTACACCCAGCTCAATCGGGACTACGAAATCCAGAAGAGGGTGTACGAGACGCTGCTCGCGCGCAAGCAGTCCGCGACGATCGGCGAGGGCGTTCAGGATGTCGGTGGAGCGCAGTTTCGCGTCATAGACCCGCCTCGCGCCCTCCCGGAAGTCGTGCCTCCCACTCGCAGGCAGCTCCTGCTGCTCGCGTTCCTCGCCGCGCTCGCGGCAGGATTGGCCGCATCGTTCGTCGCCAGCCAGATCCTCGCGACCTTCCACGACGCGCGTACGCTGCGGGAAGTCACCAAACGGCCGATCCTCGGAATGGTGACGATGCTCCCGTCCGAGGCCGTTAGCCGGGCGCGTCGACGCAATGGGGTCCTCTTCGCCGGCGGAGTGGGCGGCCTCCTCGTCTCGTTTGCCGTCGTGTTCTTGCTGGCCGGCACGCTGTCCCGCTTCCTGGCCTGAGAGGTTACGGATGAACCTGATCGAGCAAGCGGCGAAGAGGTTGGAAGAGCTCAAGCGGGCTGGCGCGCAGATCGATACGCCGGAACCCACGCATCCCCCCACAGCGGAGGGAGCGGCGAACAACGAGGCGATACCGCTTCCCGAAGCAGTGGTCCGCAATCTGGGCGGCGCGCACAATTCCGGCAGATCCGTTCTGGCACCCGCATCCAGGGAGGGTGGAGCTTCGACTGGTGCCGCCCATCCTGGCGGCAGGGGGCCGCGTGCCGAAGTACCGCAGCGGGCCCGACATCGGTTCGACCTCGACCTCGAGCGGCTGAAGAGCCTGGGGATGGTGACGCCCGATGCCCCGCGCTCACGGATCGCTGATGAATTCCGTGTCATCAAGCGCCCGATCGTCGGCAATGCGCTGGGGCGTTCCGGGACGCGCGTCAAGGACGGCAACCTCGTGATGGTGACGAGTTCGCTGCCTGGCGAAGGCAAGACGTTCACGTCGATCAACCTCGCGCTCTCGATTGCCATGGAACTCGACACGACCGTGCTGCTCGTCGACGGCGATGTCGCCCATCCGGATTTTCAGAAGCGTCTCGGCGTTAAGAATTCGCCGGGACTGCTCGAGTTGCTGACGCGCGACGATCTCGATGTGGGCGACGTCCTCGTTCATACCAACATCCCCAGCTTGAGCATCATTCCCGCCGGAACGCCCCACCGCCAGGCGACCGAGCTCCTCGCGAGCGAGCAGATGACGATCCTGCTGCGGGAACTCTCGTCGCGATATCCGGATCGCGTCATCATCTTCGACTCGCCCCCCCTTCTGGCGACGACCGAGGCGCGCGTCCTCGCCACGCACATGGGGCAGATCGTCATGGTGGTAGCCGCCGACAACACGCGGCAACAGGTGGTCAACCTCGCCATGGCGACGATCGAGAACTGCGATGTCGTACTCATGGTTCTCAACAAGGCCGACAAGACGGACGTCGGCACTTACTATGGGTACTACGGGGATGCGGCGCCTGCTCCGTGACGCCTGTCGCGTCCGCTGTGCCGCGTCGTCGCCGAGCCGATCACATGCCCGCGGATTCCGGGTCGCCCGACTGCTGGTGGCGGCGGCCGCCGTAGCGTCGCTCGCGCCGATGGCACGAGTGTCGGCGCAGACCACGACGACGGGGTCGGTGCTGGGGGCCGGCGACAGGCCGCTCGAGCCGGCGACCCGTGCGCCGGCGCAGACCCGGAACTGGATACCTTCGCTCGCGCTGCAGGGAACGCTGACCAACAACGTCGACCTCGTGCCGACGGATCGGCGGCAGGGTGATTTCATCACGCAGATCACCCCGGCGGTTACCGTGAACGAGGTCGGGACTCACACACGCTTCGTGGGCTCGCTGGCGGTGCCGATCCTGCTGTACGCGCGAACCGGCAGCGAGAACAACTACGTCTACCCCAACGCCAACCTTTTCGGCGATGTCAATTTCCTCGACAGGAGGGTGCACGTCGAAGGCGCGGTCAATGTCTCGCAGCAGTTCTTCTCTCCCTTCGGGGCGCAGCCGGGCGATCTTTCCAACGCGACAGACAATCGCTATCGCTCGACGACCTATCGCGTGTCACCCTACGTCCAGGGCACCTTCGGCGATGGAGTCGCCTACGAGCTGCGCAACAACAACACCTGGACCAATCTGAACGGGGCACCGACCAGCACCGCGAATTCCCACGTGACCGAGTTCCTGGCGCGCGCGAATACATCCGGGGATCGTCGTGTCGGCTGGTCGACGAGCTACCACTACACCGACACCGAGTTCACGGGACAGTCCGAGTCGATCACCACCCAATTGGCCCGAGTCACGCCGTACTACGGCATCTCGCCTCAGTTGCGGCTCGAGGTGAGCGGCGGGTACGAGAACAATCGCTACCAGCTGTCGAGCTCGAGCGGCGCCATCTACGGCGTCGGCTTCCGGTGGCGCCCGACTGACCGGACCGACGTGGTCGGTGCTTGGGAGCACCGCTTCTTTGGATCGTCGTACCTGTTCACCTTCGACCATCGCACGCGGCTGACGGTCTGGAACGTTCGCGTGTCGCGCAACATCACGACCTATCCCCAGCAGGTCGCCTCACTTGCCGCGGGCGCCAACGTCGAGAGCTATCTCGACCGGCTCTTCCTCTCGGCGTATCCCGACGCTGCGCAGCGGCAGCAGTTCGTCGAGCAGTTCATGAGCGATCGTGGCTTGCCTGGCACACTGATCGACCCCGTCACCCTGTACACGGAACAGATCACGCTCCAGCAACTGCAGTCGGCCACGATCGGCCTGATCGGCGCGCGTAACAGCATTTTCTTCAACGTGTACAACTTGCGCAGTCAGCCGATATCTGCGGCCGGAACGCCGCTGCCCCCTTCACTGTTCTCGCAGAACTCCAACACCCAGACGGGGGGAAGCGTCGTCTGGACGAGGCGGCTGACGTCGGCGGTGAACCTCACGTCGAAGTTTTCGCTCCTGCGAACCGAGGCCAATGCCCCGCTTACCGGCGAGACTAACCAGGGTTCGGCCACGGTGGCGCTTTCGATGCCCATTTCCGGGCGGACGACCGGATTCGTCGGCGCGCGCTACCAGGCGCTGTCTTCGGACTTCAGGTCGAGCTACAACGAGACCGCGGCATTCCTCGGCATCGTGTACACCCTGCGCTAGCGAGCCTCCCATGTACGAATCCTACTTTGGACTGACGGGACGGCCGTTCCAGCTCAATCCCGATCCGTCGTTCTACTACGGCAGCCGCGGCCACACGCGGGCGTATGCCTACCTCGAATATGGCCTGTTCCAGGGCGAGGGTTTCATCGTCATCACGGGCGAGATCGGCGCGGGCAAGACGACCATCGTGCGCAGCCTCCTCGAGAAGCTGGATCCCGCGAAGGTGGTCGCAGCGCAGCTCGTGAGCACCCAGCTCGACGCCGACGACCTGCTTCGTTCCGTCGCCGCGGCCTTCGGACTGCAGGTGAAATCGCTCGACAAGGCGATGCTCCTCGCGTCGATCGAGGCCTTCCTGTGCCAGTGCGCGACGGAGAAGAAGCGCGCGCTGCTGGTGGTCGACGAGGCGCAGAACCTCACGATGCGCGCGGTGGAGGAGCTGCGCATGCTGTCCAACTTCCAGCTTGGCGACCAGGCGCTCCTGCAGAGCTTCCTGATCGGCCAGCCCGAGCTGCGCAAGATGATGCTCGGCCCCGAGATGCAGCAGCTTCGGCAGCGGATCATCGCGTCCTACCATCTCGGTCCGCTGGACAAGGCGGAGACGCGGGCGTACATCGAGCATCGCCTGCGGCACGTCGACTGGAACGACGATCCACGGATCGAGGCAGGTGCCTACGATCGGATTCACGCCGTCACGGATGGCATTCCGCGGCGCGTCAACACGCTCTGCAATCGGCTGCTTCTCGCGGCATATCTCGCCGAGCAGCACGTGGTTCGCGCGGAGGACGTCGACGCCGTTGCGCGCGAGATCGGCGAGGAACTGGGCCCGGAGGCGGTGCTGCAGGCCATCGACGTGGCGCCCGTGGACAGCGCGCTCTCTTCGCGCGCGGACGGCCCGGCCCTGCGCAAGCACCTCGAGCAACTCGAGGCGAGGATCGATCGCGTCGAGAAGACGGTCACCGCTGCCGTGGACCTGCTGCACCGTCTGTTGCATCCCGATCGCGCTCCTAAATCGGGCTCGCAGGGAGGACCGGGGTGACGCAGCGATCGTTGCCGGCCGGCCCGATCGCGTGCGTCGTCGGCGCGCGGCCCAACTACATGAAGATGGCGCCCCTCGTGCGCGCGTTTGCGGCGCGCCCGGAGCTCCCTCGCGCGACCCTGATCCACACCGGCCAGCACTACGACGTCGCGATGAACGAGCGGCTCTTCGCGGATCTCGAACTGCCCGCGCCCGACGTCAATCTCGAAGTGGGATCGGGGACGCATGCCGTGCAAACCGCGGAGGTCATGCGTCGCTTCGAGCCTTTGGTCGACGAGTTGCGGCCCTGCTGCACGGTCGTGGTGGGTGACGTCAACTCCACGCTGGCCTGCAGCCTCGTGGCAAGCAAGAAGGGCGTGCCCATCGTGCACGTCGAGGCCGGCTTGCGCAGCTACGATCGAGCCATGCCCGAGGAGATCAATCGCGTTCTGACCGACCAGATGGCGGATGTCCTGTACACGACGGAACGCTCCGCGCACGAGAACCTCCTGCGCGAAGGCATCGCCGGCGAGCGGATCCGTTTCGTCGGCAACGTGATGATCGACTCGCTGCTGCGGCATCGTGCGCGGGCGCCGGCACCTGCCCGCACTCTGGTCAATGCCGGACTGCGGGCGGAGGCGATTGCCGGGAGGTCGGGTTACGCTGTGGTGACGCTGCACCGGCCGTCGAACGTGGATAGCGCGGACGCCCTCGGGGCGTGCGTCGAGGCGCTCGGCGCCATCGCGGCTCGTCTGCCGCTGATATGGCCCATGCACCCGCGCACGCGGGCGAACGTCGACCGCTTCGGCCTGGCGGGCGCGCTGGCGTCGTCGTCGATTCTGGTGCTGCCGCCGCAGGGCTACCTCGAGATGGTCGGCCTCATGGCCGACGCCCGCCTGGTGGTCACGGATTCTGGCGGCATCCAGGAGGAGACCACCGCGCTTGCCGTGCCGTGCCTCACCATGCGCGACAACACCGAGCGGCCGATCACGCTCGAGCAGGGGACCAACCTGCTGGTGGGCCGCGATCGCGCTGTCATCCTCGCGGCGGTCGACGACATTCTCGCGACTGGCGGCAAGCGCGGCCGCGTGCCCGAGGGCTGGGACGGCCACGCGGCCGAGCGCATCGCGGCCGACTTGGCGACTTGGCTCGGCGATCGCGCCGCTAACGCAGGAGCGATGGCGTGAACGACGTGACCGCACCCGACGCACGGGCCGGGGCCGCGCGCCGTGGCGTCTCGCCGTCGCCGCTACGCGACGGCATCACCAATGCGCTGACGATCGACGTCGAGGACTACTTCCAGGTATCCGCGTTCGCACCCTACATTCCGCGCCGTGAGTGGGAAACTCGCGAGTGCCGCGTCGAGCGCAACATGGAAGTGATCCTCGATCTCCTCGATGCGCACGACGCCAAGGCGACGTTCTTCACGCTGGGCTGGATCGCCGAGCGGCATCCGGAGGTCGTGCGGCGCATTGTCCAGCATGGGCACGAACTGGCGAGCCACGGCTTCGGACACTACCGCGCCACCGAGCAGGGGCGCGAGGTCTTCGCGGCCGACATCAAGCTCGCCAGGATCCTGCTCGAGGACAAGGCGGGCGTCGCCGTGCAGGGCTATCGCGCGCCGAGCTTCTCGGTGGGCGCGGATAACCTCTGGGCTTTCGACTGCATCGCCGAAGCCGGCTACAGGTACAGCTCCAGCGTGTATCCGATCCGCCACGATCACTACGGCATGCCCGATGCCCCGCGCTTTCCCTATGCCGCCGGTGGCGGGCTTACCGAGGTGCCGGTGACGACGGTGCGGCTGTTCGCGCGCAATCTTCCGGCGGGCGGCGGCGGTTACTTCCGGTTGCTGCCTTATGCCGCCTCGCGCTGGATGATCCGCCGGGTCAACACGGTCGAGCATCGTCCCGCGATCTTCTACTTCCACCCATGGGAGCTCGACCCGGAGCAGCCGCGGGTCGACGGCATCGACGCCAGAACGCGCTTTCGCCACTACCTCAACCTCGACCGGATGCGCGACCGGTTGTCGCGACTGCTGGCCGATTTTTCCTGGGGCCGGGTGGACCGCGTGTTCGCCAGCGAGATCGCGCACGGGGGGGCGGCATGACCGTGACGGCGGAGGAACGGCACCGGATGGTGTCGCCGGCAACGCCGGCCGCGCTCGCGGTCCGCACCCTGACGCGTGGTGACGCGGCGGGTGCCGCGCGCTGGGACACCTACGTCGAGGCGACGCCCGAGGCGACCTTCTTCCATCGCGCCGGCTGGCTCGAGGTCATCGCGCGCGTGTTCGGCCACGTGCCGTACTACCTCTTCGCCGAGCGGGGCGGCGCGATCGAGGGCGTGCTGCCGCTGGCGCGCCAGAAGAGTCGCCTGTTCGGCGATGCGCTGGTGTCGCTGCCGTTCGCCGTCTATGGCGGCGTCGTGGCGAGCAGCGCCGAGGCGGCGAGCGCGCTCGAAGCGGCGGCCGAGGAGACGGCGCGATCGCTTGGCGTTGCCCATCTCGAGATGCGCAACATGGTCCCGCGTCACGACGACTGGCCGTCGCAGGACCTCTACGTCACCTTCCGCAAGCGGCTCTTCGACGATGTCGAGGACAACATGCGGGCCATTCCGCGCAAGCAGCGTGCAATGGTGCGCAAGGGCATCCGCAACAGCCTCACGAGCGCCGTCGACCACGACAGCGCACGCTTCTTCGAGCTGTACGCCGATAACGTGCACCGGCACGGCACGCCGGCGCTGCCGCGGCGCTACTTCGACACGCTGCGCGAGGTATTCGGCGAGGCCTGCGAAATCCTCACGGTGACCGGGCACGACGGCAGCCCGCTGTCGAGCGTGCTGTCGTTCTACTTTCGCGACGAGGTGCTGCCCTACTACGCGGGCGACGACGTCGCCGCGCGTGATCTCGCGGCCAACGATTTCAAGTATTGGGAGCTCATGCGGCGCGCGGTGGAGCGGGGCGTGCGCACGTTCGACTATGGCCGGAGCAAACGCGACACGGGCCCGTTCGCATTCAAGAAGAACTGGGGTTTCGAGCCGACGCCGTTGCACTACGAGTATCGGTTGTACTCGATCGATGGCGTGCCGCAGAACAATCCGGCGAACCCCAAGTACCGGGCCTTCATCGCGATGTGGCGCCGGTTGCCGCGGCCCGTCGCCGATCGGCTCGGGCCCCTGATCGTACGGGGACTGGGGTGACGGAGGGCCTCCGGGCATGGGTGGGCGGCGTGAAATGGCGCCGGGAGTCGTCGGCAGCGGCGCGGGGCGCACGGTGAGCGCCGACCCGCGCCCGCTCATCGTGCACGTGATGTTCTCCTTCGACACCGGAGGACTCGAGAACGGCGTCGTGAACCTCGTCAACCATTTGCCGCGGGAACGCTATCGCCACGCGATCATGGCGTTGACGCGCATCTCGGGCTTTCGCGAGCGCGTCGTTCGCGACGACGTCGAGTTCATCGCGCTCGGGAAGAAGCCGGGCCATGCGCTCGGACTCTATCCGCGGATCGTCGGTTTGCTGCGTGAACTGCGACCGGCCATCGTGCACACCCGCAACCTCGCGGCGTTGGAGGTGAGTGCGCCGGCGGCGATCGCGGGGGTGCCGGTGCGCATCCACGGCGAGCATGGGCGCGACGTCGGCGATCTCCACGGTACGCGCCGCCGCTACCAGTGGGTTCGGCGCGCCTACCGGCCGTTCGTGTCGCATTACGTCGCACTGTCGCAGGACCTCGAGCGCTATCTCGTCGAGCGCGTCGGCGTGGGCGCGCGCCACGTGAGCCAGATCTACAACGGGGTCGACGTCACGCGGTTCGTGCCGGTGGCGGCGCGGGCGGCGGTGCCGGGCAGCCCGTTCGCCGATTCGAAGCTCTGCGTCGTCGGCTCGGTGGGTCGCATGCAGGCGGTCAAGGCCCCCGTGCTGCTCGCACAGGCCTTCGTCGAGGCCCTCGCGCTGCGTCCCGCGCTGCGCGATCGGCTGCGCCTTGCGATGGTCGGCGACGGGCCGCTGCGCGACGAAGCGATGCGGACATTGGAAGCGGCCGGCATGCGCGATCTGGCGTGGCTGCCCGGCGAGCGCAGCGACGTGCCGGCGCTGCTGCAATCGCTCGACGTGTTCGTGCTGCCTTCGCTCGCCGAGGGGATCTCCAACACCATCCTCGAGGCGATGGCGAGCGGCCTGCCGGTCGTCGCGACCCGGGTCGGCGGCAACGCCGAGCTCGTGCGCGACGGCGTCACCGGGATGCTCGTTCCGCCCGCGAATCCGCGGGCGCTCGCCGAGGCGCTGATCGCGCTGGCCGAGGGGCCGGCACGGGCACGCGCCATGGGACGCGCGGGGCGCGCACGTGCGCTCGAAGCCTTCAGCCTCGACACGATGGTGTCGCGTTACGCGACGCTGTACGACACGCTGTGCGAACGCCGGCGCATCCCCACCATGAACGGTGCCGACGCCGCGCGCCGGCGCCACGCCGCGAAGGCCTGATCGCCATGTGCGGCATCACCGGCCTCTTCGACCTCACCGGCGCGCGCGACGTCGATCGCGCGGCGCTGGCGCGGATGAATGCCGCGCAGTCGCATCGCGGCCCCGACGAAGGCGACACCCACGTCGAGCCGGGCCTGGGATTCGGCCATCGCCGGCTGTCGATCATCGATGTCGCCACCGGCCAGCAGCCGCTGTGGAACGAGGACGGAACGGTCTGCGTCGTCTTCAACGGCGAGATCTACAACTATCAGGAACTCATCCCGGAGCTCACTGCCCTGGGGCACCGCTTCGGCACGCGCAGCGATACCGAGGTGATCGTGCACGCCTGGGAGGCGTGGGGCGAACGCTCGGTGGAGCGCTTCCGCGGGATGTTCGCCTTCGCGCTGTGGGACCGCAACCGGCGCACGCTGTTTCTCGCACGCGACCGGCTGGGGGTGAAGCCGCTGCACTACGCCGTGCTGCCCGACGGATGGCTGGTGTTCGGCTCGGAGTTGAAGTCGCTGCTCGCGCACCGCGGCACCCCCCGCGAGATCGATCCGCTGGCGCTAGAGGAATACTTCGCGCTGGGCTACGTCGCCGACCCGCGTACCGTGTTCCGCGCGGTGCACAAGCTTCCCCCCGCGCACACGCTCGTGGTGCGCGCCGGCGAACCGCTGCCCGCGCCGCGCGAATACTGGGACGTGCGCTTCACGCTCGACCGCGCGATCGGCGTCGACGAGGCATGCGAAGAGCTGCGGCGGCGGCTCGACGAGTCGGTGCGGCTGCGGATGATCTCGGAAGTGCCGCTCGGCGCATTCCTCTCCGGCGGCGTCGACTCGAGCGCGGTCGTGGCGTCGATGGCGCGGTTGTCGGAAACGCCTGTCGAGACCTGCTCGATCGGCTTCGCCAGCGTCGCCTTCGACGAGACGCGCTACGCGCGCGAGGTTGCCAGGCGCTACGGCACGCATCACCGGGAGCGCATCGTCGAAAGTGACGACTTCGACCTGATCGACACGCTGGCGCGGATCTACGACGAGCCCTACGCCGACAGCTCGGCGATCCCGACGTACCGCGTCTGCGCATTGGCACGCGAGGGCGTGACCGTCGCGCTCTCCGGCGACGGCGGCGACGAAAGCTTCGGCGGCTACCGCCGCTACCGGCTCCACGTCAACGAGGAGCGCTGGCGGCGTGTGCTGCCGCTGGGCCTGCGCCGTCCCGCCTTTGCCGCACTGGGGGGAGCGTACCCCAAGCTCGATTGGGCGCCGCGCGTGTTCCGTGCCAAGACGACCTTCGAGGCCATGGCGCGCTCGACCGTCGAGGCCTACTTCCACTCGATATCGCTGATGCGCACGCCGCTGCGCCGCCAGCTCTTCAGCGCCGGACTCAACCGCGCGCTCGGCGGCTACGACTCGCGCACGGTGTTCGAGCAGCATGCACGGCGCGCCGGCACCGACGATCCGCTCGCGCTGGTGCAGTATCTCGACCTCAAGACCTACCTCGTGGGCGACATCAATACCAAGGTGGATCGCGCGGCGATGGCGCATTCGCTGGAGGTGCGCGAGCCGCTGATGGACCATCCGCTGGTCGAGTGGCTGGCGAGCCTGCCGTCGACCTTCAAGATCCGCGGCGGCGAAGGCAAGTTCCTGCTCAAGAAGGCCATGGAGCCGCGCCTGTCGCGGGATGTGCTGTATCGCCCCAAGATGGGCTTCGCGGTGCCGCTCGCGCAGTGGTTCCGCGGCCCGCTGCGCGAGCGCGTGCGCAGTGCGCTACTCGGCCCCGTGCTTGCCGACACCGGCTACTTCGAGCCGGCAACGCTGCGCCACCTGCTCGACGCGCACCAGAGCGGGGCGCGCGACTACAGCGCGCCGCTGTGGAGCCTCCTGATGTTCGAGTCGTTCCTGCGCGTGACCCTGCAGCAGGGCGAGGCGCGGCCGGCGATGGCGGTGGCGTCGTGAGCACGAAGGGCCGCCCCGAGGGCGAACAGGCCCCGGAGCACGAAGTGCGAAGGGTCACCCTGTGAGCCTTTCCATCCTGCACGTGCTCGACCACTCGCTTCCGCTGCAGAGCGGCTACGTGTTTCGCACGCTCGCGATACTGCGCGAGCAGGCCGCCCTTGGCTGGCGCACCATCCAGTTGACGACTCCGCGGCAGGGAGCGACCACCAGCGAGCGCGAGAGCGTCGACGGCTTCGTGTTCCACCGCACGCACCACGTTGCGGGCAAGGCGCGTCCGGGCATCGCCGAGTTCGCCGAGATGCGCGCCACGGCGCGGCGCATCGCTGCGCTCATCGACGAGTCGAATCCCGACCTCATCCACGCCCATTCGCCCGTGCTGAACGCGCTGCCGGCGTTGTGGGCCGCGCGCCGCCGCGGGCGTCGACGCATCCCCGTCGTCTACGAGCTTCGTGCCTTGTGGGAGGATGCGGCGGTCGATCATGGCACCACCACCGAGGGCAGCCTGCGCTACCGGGCGTCGCGCGCCGTCGAGACCTACGCGCTGCGCCGTGCCGACGCGATCACCACGATCTGCGAGGGCCTGCGGCGAGACATCGTCGCGCGCGGCATCGCGCCCGGCAAGGTGACGGTGATTCCGAACGCGGTCGATCCCGAGCGGTTCGCCGCGGGCGGCACGCCGGACGCAGCGTTGCGAGCGCGGCTCGGCCTCGACGGCGCGACCGTGCTGGGATTCATCGGTTCTTTCTACGCCTACGAGGGGATCGACCTTGCCATCGAGGCGCTCGCGCGGCTGCTGCCGACGCGGCCCGACCTCAGGCTGTTGCTGGTGGGCGGCGGCTCGCACGAGCCGGCGCTGCGCGAGCGCGCGACTTCGCTCGGTGTCGCTGACCGCGTGGTGTTCGCGGGACGTGTCCACAACGACCGGGTTCAGCAGTACTACGACCTCGTCGACGTCCTGGTCTATGCGCGGCGCTCGATGCGGCTGACCGAACTCGTGACGCCGCTCAAACCCCTCGAAGCGATGGCGCAGGGGCGCGTGCTGGTCGCCTCCGACGTCGGCGGCCACAAGGAGCTGATCCGGGCGGGTGAAACCGGCGCGCTGTTCAAGGCGGGCGACACGGAATCACTGGCGCAAGCGATCGCTGCCACGCTCGACGCGCGCGCCGACTGGCCCGCGCTGCGAGCGCGTGCACGACGCTTCGTCGAGACCGAGCGCACCTGGCAGCGCAGCGTCGCACGCTACCGCGAGGTGTATCGACAATTGGTCCCGGCGATGGCATCGGCCGGTCGCAGCGAAAGCCCTTCGATGGCCGCCGGTGCTCGTTTGCGCGCCACGCACGGCGAAGCCGAGAGGCCGTAGCGATGTGCGGGATCTACGGACTCGTGCAGCTGAACGGTGCGTCGGCCGACATCCGCGTGGTCGACGGCCTGTCGCAGGCGATGGTCCATCGCGGGCCCGACGATCGGGGCCACCTCGTCGATGGTTCGGCGCTGATCGGGATGAACCGGCTGTCGATCATCGACCTCGCGGGCGGTCACCAACCGTTGCGCAGCGACGACGGCGCGCTGGCGGTGGTGTGCAACGGGGAGATCTACAACTACCGCGAGCTGCGCGACGAGCTGCGCCGGCTCGGCCGGCGCTTCCAGAGCGGCTCCGATTCCGAGGTCATCCTCCACGGATACGCGGCCTGGGGCGACGACTTCGTCCTGCGCCTGAACGGCATGTACGCATTCGCGCTGTGGGATGCCCGGCGCCGGCGCATGCTCGTCGGCCGCGACCGGCTGGGTGTCAAGCCGCTGTACGTCGCTCGCAATCCGCGGCGGATCGCCTTCGCGAGCGAAGCCAAGGCGCTGCTGACGCTGCCCGGCGTCGATGGATCGGTCGACCCCGCCGCCCTCGACAGCTACCTCGAGCTCGGCTACGTGGCCGCGCCGCGCTCGATCTTCGCGGGCATCACGAAGCTGCCGCCGGCGACGGTGCTGACCATCGAGGACGGCAAGGTGCGCGAGCGCCGGTACTGGCAACTGCCACACACCGTCGACCGCTCGCGCAGCGACGCCGACTGGTTCGAGGCGGTGCGCGACGGCCTGGCACGCGCCACGACGATGCAGATGGTGAGCGACGTGCCCATCGGCGCCTTCCTCTCGGGCGGCATCGATTCCAGCGCCGTCGTCGCCTACATGAGCCGCGCCAGCAGTCAGCCCGTCAAGACCTACTCGATCGGCTTCGAGGGCGGCGCGGCCGATGCGTTCTACAACGAGCTTCCCTACGCCAGGCGCGTCGCCACGCAGTTCGGCACCGACCATCACGAGATCGTCGTCAAGCCCGACGTCGTCAGCTTGCTTCCCCGGCTGCTGTGGCACATGGACGAGCCGATCGCCGATACGGCGTTCATCACGACCTACCTCGTGTCCGAGTTCGCGCGACGCGACGTCACGGTGATCCTGTCGGGTGTGGGTGGCGACGAGCTGTTCGGCGGCTACCGCCGCTATCTCGGCGACCACTACGCGCGACGGTTCCGGCGCGTGCCTGGCTGGGCCCGGCGCTTCGCCGCGATGGCGGCGCGGCAGCTTCCCGCCGACCGGCACTCGAAATGGCGCAACACCGTCCGCTACGCGCGGCGCTTCATGGAGACCATGGAGCTGCCGTTCGAGGATCGTTACCTCGCCTATGTCGAGGTGTGCGGAGCGGGGGCGCGAGCGACGTTGCGCGGCCCGCGCGCTCTTGCGCCGGCCGGGACGCCGGTGATCCGCGCCGCGTTCGACCGCTCGCGTGGCGACGACGGCCTCAACCGGATGTTCGCAGTCGACGCCGAAACCCAGCTTCCCGACGATCTCCTGCTGCTTACCGACAAGATGAGCATGGCGGTGTCGCTCGAGTGCCGCGTGCCGCTGCTCGATCACGAGCTGGTCGAGCTCGCGGCGGGCATGCCCGAAGGCGTCAAGGTGCGCGGCGGCACGCTCAAGTACGCGCTGAAGAAGTCGCTCGAAGGCGTGCTGCCCGACGACATCCTGCACCGGCCGAAGCGCGGCTTCGGCACGCCGATGGGCGCGTGGCTCAAGGGCGAGCTCGCACCGCTGCTGGGTGACCTCCTGTCCGCCGACAACGTGCGGCGACGCGGCTGGTTCGAGCCGCAGGCGGTGGCGCAGCTCATCGACGAGCACGCCCGCGACCGCGAAGACCGCACCGATGCCTTGCTCACGCTGATGAACCTCGAGGTGTGGAGCAGGGTCTATCTCGATCACCGCAGCCCCGGCGACGTCGCCGACGAGCTCGCACGGGCCGCCGCATGAAGATCCTCTACGTTTGCCATCGCTTCCCGTTTCCGCCCAAGCGCGGCGGCAAGATCCGGCCGTTCAACATGATCCGGCACCTTTCGGCGTCGCACGAGGTCAGCGTCGCCTCGCTGGTGCGCTCGGACGAGGAAGCTGCCGAGGGCCGCGGCATCGCGCCGTTTTGCCATCGCTTCGAGATGGCGCGCGTCAGCGACCCGGTGCAGATGCTCAGGATGGTGGCGAGATTGCCCACCCCCGCGCCGTCGTCGTTCGGCTTCTTCCGGTCGGCGGCGCTGGCAGCGACGGTCCGGCGGATGCTGGCCGAGACGCGCTTCGACCTGGTGTTCGTGCACTGCTCGTCGGTAGCGCCCTACGTCGAGCACGTGACGGGCACCCCCAAGATCCTCGACTTCGGCGACATGGATTCGCAGAAGTGGCTCGACTACGCCGGCTTCAAGCCATGGCCGCTGTCGATGGGGTATCGTATCGAGGGTATGAAGCTCGAGCACGAGGAGCGCCGTCTCGCACGGCGCTTCGACCTGTGCACCGCGACCACGCGCGCCGAACGCGACACGCTGGCCGCCTACGGCGTCGATACGCCCAACGACTGGTTTCCCAACGGCGTCGACAGCGAATACTTTGCGCCCGATGGCGCCGACTACGACCCCGACACGCTCTCCTTCGTCGGGCGGATGGATTACTTCCCCAACCAGGATGCGATGTTCGATTTCTGCAGCAACACGTTCCCGCTCGTGCGTGCGCGCCGGCCAGCCGCGAAGCTCGTTATCATCGGCGCCGATCCGTCACCGGCGGTGAAGGCGCTCGCCGCGCAGCCGGGCATCACCGTCACCGGCTCGGTCCCCGACGTCCGCACGGCGCTGCGCCGCTCGGCGGCGATGGTGGCACCGTTGCGCATCGCGCGCGGCACGCAAAACAAGATCCTCGAGGCGATGGCGGCGGGAGTGCCGGTGATCACCAGCAGCACGGCTGCCGGTGGAGTGGACGCGCGCGATGGTGACCATTTCGTCGTTGCGGACGGCCCCGAAGCTGTCGCAGCGGCGGCGGTACGCCTGATGGAAGACCGTACCGAGCGCGCGCGCCTCGCGCGCAGCGGCCGCGAGCGGATGCTCTCGCACCACCGCTGGGACCGGTCGATGGCCAAGCTCGACACGATCATCGCGCGCTGCGTCGAGGATTTCCGGCTGCAGCATGCAGCGGCGTTGTCGGCGCCGGGGACGCCGGCATGAACATCGCCGTTTTCGGATTGGGCTACGTCGGCGCCGTCTCGCTCGCCTGCCTCGCGCGCGACGGTCATCACGTCATCGGCGTCGACATCGACCAGCGCAAGCTCGACCTGATCGCGGCGGGGAAGACGCCGGTGGTCGAGGAGGGCATGGTCGACCTGATGCGTGACGTCGTCGCGTCCGGTCGCGTCACGGTCACGAACGACGTCGCCGACGCCATCGCGCGCTCGGAGCTGTCGCTCATCTGCGTCGGCACGCCGTCAGCGCCCAACGGCAGCCAGAACCAGTCGGCGATAGTGCGGCTGACCGAGGACATGGCGAAGGCGCTTGCGACCAGGCGCACGCCGCACACCATCGCGTTCCGCTCCACGCTGGTCCCGGGCACGGTCGACGACGTGCTGCGACCGCTGCTGGAGCAAGGCTCGGGAAAGCAGGACGGCGTGGACTTCCACGTGTGCTTCCAGCCCGAGTTCCTGCGCGAGGGCTCGTCGATCCGGGACTACGACAAGCCGCCGTACACCATCGTCGGCGCGCGCACGCCGGCGGCGACCGAGGCGTTGCGCGCGCTGTTCGGACACCTGCCTTGCGAGTTCCACGCGACGTCGATCCGCGCGGCGGAAATGGTCAAGTACTGCTGCAACAACTTTCACGCACTGAAGATCACGTTCGCGAACGAGACTGCGCGCATCTGCGCGGCGATGGGCGTCGATCCCTTCGAAGTGATGGACCTGGTGTGCAAGGATCGTCAGCTCAACATCTCGCCCGCCTACTTGAAGCCCGGCTTCGCGTTCGGCGGCTCCTGCCTGCCGAAGGACCTGCGCGCGACGATGCATTTCGCCCGCATGCACGATGTCGAGGTACCGGTGCTGTCGGCGATCCTTCCGTCGAATCGCGTGCATCTCGAGCACGCGATCGCCAAGGTGATGGAGACCGGCAAGCGGCGCATCGGGATGATCGGCCTGTCATTCAAGACCGGCACCGACGACCTGCGCGAAAGCCCGCTGGTGCAGCTTGCCGAGTACCTGGTCGGCAAGGGTATGAGCCTGTCGATCTACGACCCCAACGTGCACCTGTCGAGCCTGCTGGGCGCCAACAAGCGCTACATCGAGGAACGTTTGCCGCACCTCAACCTGCTCATCCGGCCGGAGGTGCGTGCCGTGATCGATGCCTCGGACTTGCTGATCATCGGCATGCGCGACATGGATGCCATCGCGGCGGTGCGCGCGCGGCTGCGCGAGGACCAGGCCGTCGTCGACTTGACCGGCCTCGAACCCGCCTTGCGCCCCTCCGCCGGGTTCGAGGGGCTGTGCTGGTAACGATGGCACGAGCGAGCGCACCGGTGGCAGACCGTGCATCGTTGCCGGCCAGGGCCAGGGCCGGGGCTTCCCGTCTATGGCGGGCACCGCTCGCGTGGCTGTCGCCGGCAGGCAGGCGCGGCCGCCTCACGGTGCTGATCTTCCACCGAGTCCGGCCGGAGGCGGACCCGCTTTTTCCGAACGAGGCCACGGTCGCCTCGTTTCGCGAGCGGATGCTCTGGATTCGCGACTGGTTCAACGTCCTGCCGCTCGACGACGCGGTCGCACGCCTCGCTGCCGGAGGATTGCCGGCGCGCGCGGCGGCGATCACCTTCGACGACGGCTATGCCGACAACGCGACGCTCGCGGCGCCGATCCTGCAGGAACTCGGCCTCCATGCGACGTTCTTTATCGCGAGCGGGTTTCTCGATGGCGGACGCATGTGGAACGACACCCTGATCGAATCGGTACGGCGTTGCCCCGCCACATCGCTCGATCTCGCCGCCATCGGCCTGGGCCAGTTCGACCTGGCGACACTCGACATGCGCCGGGCCGCGTTGCAGACGCTGGTTCGCACCCTCAAGCACCTCCCGCCGGACGAGCGCCAGCGTCGCGTCGACATCGTCGCGAACTCTGCCCGGGCGGAGTTGCCGAAGACGCTGATGATGACGAGCACGGAATTGCGTCGCGTGGCCGCCATGGGCATGGGCATCGGCGCGCACACGGTGCACCACCCGATCCTGAAGGCGCTGGACGATCGTTCGGCGCGCGAGGAGATCGCGGGGAGCCGCGAACAGCTCGAGGGCATCGTGCGCCAGCCGGTCACGCTTTTCGCGTATCCCAACGGGCGGCCGGGCGCGGACTATGGCACGCGCGATGCCGAGCTCGCCTGCGCGCTGGGCTTCAAGGCGTCGTTCACGACGTCGCCGGGCGCTGGGCGGTCCGGCGATCCCCTGCACGAGTTGCCGCGGTTCACGCCGTGGAACCGCGGTCGCAGCGCGTGGGCGCTGCGCTTCCTGCAGAACCTGCGCACTCCCGTACTGCGAGCGACGGCATGAACGTGCCGCCCGCGCGTACCCTTATCGCAGCGCTGGCGCTCGTCGATACGGACGTCCAGGCGTCATGCCCCGACGAGGGGGGCGCTACATGACCTCGCCGTGGACCGCCGTTGCGTCGCGCGTCCTGTTCCCGCTGCACGAGCGGCTCAAGCACCACGACACGGTGACGCGCTTCAGGGGGCTCGAAGCCTCGCAGTGGCACTCGCCGCTCGAGATCGAGGAACTGCGTGACGCGAAGCTGCGGGCATTCGTTACGGACATCGCGGCCAACGTGCCCCATTACCGCGAGCTTTTCGCCGAGCGTGGCGCGAGCGCCGCGCGGGTGCGGACGGCTGCCGATCTCACGACGCTGCCCTTCCTCACCAAGCCCCTGATACGTGCCGGGCACGACGCGCTCGTGTCCGCGCGCGCCGGCAAGCTCAAAAAGTACAACACCGGCGGCTCGTCGGGGGAGCCGTTGACGTTCTGCATCGGGCCTGGCCGCGCGAGCCACGACGTCGCCGCCAAGTGGCGCGCGACGCGCTGGTGGGGGGTCGACGTCGGGGACCCCGAGGTCGTCGTGTGGGGTTCGCCGATCGAGGTATCGTCGCAGGACCGCCTCCGGCAGCTTCGGGACCGGATGTTCCGCAGCACGCTGCTCCCGGCATTCGAGATGTCGCCGGCGAACTTGAGCCGCTTCGTGACGTCGATCCGTGCGATCAAGCCCCGGATGGTTTTCGGCTATCCGTCGGCACTGGCGCTGATCGCCGAACACGCGGCGGCAGAAGGCAAGCGACTGGACGACTTGGGGGTGCGCGTGGTGTTCGTCACGGCCGAGCGGCTGTACGACCACCAGCGGGCAGCGATCGCGGCAGCGTTCGATGCGCCGGTCGCCAACGGCTATGGCGCGCGCGATGCGGGGTTCATCGCCCACGAGTGCCCGCACGGCGGGATGCACATCAGCGCGGAGGACGTCATCGTCGAGATCGTCGATGCGGAGGGCAGGGCGGTGCCGGCGGGCACGCCCGGCGAAGTCGTCGTCACGCACCTCGCGACCGGCGATTTTCCGTTCGTGCGCTACAGGACCGGCGACGTCGCCGCGCTGGATACGACGCCATGCGCCTGCGGACGCGGGTTGCCCAAGCTCGCGCAGATCCACGGCCGGACGACCGACTTCGTCGTCGCGGAAGACGGCACGGTCATGCACGGGCTTGCGCTCATCTACCCGATCAGGGAACTGGCCGGAATCGCGAAGTTCAAGATCATCCAGCACGACCGGCGGCGTACCGAGGTGCTGCTGGTGACGGGTCCCGGATTCGTCGGGGGGTGCGAACGCAAGATCGTCGCTGATTTCAAGGCGCGACTGGGTGAGGACGTGGACGTTGTCGTGAAGACCGTCGACGCGATTGCGGCTGAGGCGTCGGGCAAGTTCCGATACGTCGTCAGTCACGCCCAGCCGGCGAGCCAGAACCTCGAGCCGGCGGAGCTTCCCGGCGCCTAGACGTCATGCGAACCATAGCGCTGTCCATCATCCTGCTCGTACTCATCCCGCTCGCCGTCGCGCAGCCGTGGATAGGCGTGCTCGGATGGACGTGGATCAGCACGATGAATCCCCACCGACTGACCTTCGGTTTCCTGATGACCGCCCCTGTGGCCGCGGCGGTCGGCGGTGCGACGCTCATCGGCCTGCTGCTGACGAAGAACCGCCGCATGCCGCCGATGAATTCGGTCACCATCACGCTCCTCGTCTTCGTCGCCTGGATCCTGCTGACGTCGGCATTCGCGCTGCATCGCGAGCTGATCGGGGAGATGTTCTCCAAGATCATGAAGATGCAGTTGATGTTCTTCGTCACCATGGCACTGCTGTTCACGCGCCTGCACCTGCGCTGCTTCCTGTGGGTGATCGGGGTATCGGTGGGGTTCTTCGGGATCAAGGGCGGAATCTTTACGTTGGTCGGTGGCGGTAGAGGGAGCGTTGAAGGACCGCCAGGTGGATTCATCGCGGGGAACAACGAACTCGGGCTCGCGATGGTGATGATCATCCCGGTGCTCTTCTTCCTGCGCCAGGACAGCAGGAACATGTGGGTGAGGCTCGGACTGCTGGGTGCGATCCTGTTGACTGCTATTGCCATCCTGGGGACGCACTCGCGTGGCGCGCTGGTCGCCATCGTGGCCATGTCGCTCTACCTGTGGTGGTCCAGCGATCGAAAGGTAGCCCTCGGCCTCGGACTGGTCATCGTCGCCGCGGGCATGCTTGCCTTCATGCCCGCCAGTTGGGACGCGCGCATGCAATCGATCGCGAATTATCAGAATGACTCCTCGGCGATGGGGCGGATCAACGCCTGGTGGATGGCCCTGCACCTCGCGCAGGACCGCTTCCTGGGGGGCGGACTCGAGATCATCACGCCCGACCTGTTCGCCCGATACGCGCCGAACCCGGCGGACCTGCACGCACAGCACAGCATCTATTTCCAGGTGTTGGGCGAGCACGGGTTCGTCGGGCTGTTCATCTTTGTCCTGCTGTGGTTCCTGACGTGGCGGACGGCGGCGTGGGTCGCCAGGCACGGCCGCGCGGTGGGGCTTGACACGGAGGCGAGAATGGGGACGATGGTGCAGGTGAGTCTCGTCGGGTATCTGTCGGGCGGGGCGTTCCTGAGTCTCGCGTATTACGACCTGCCGTATAACATGCTCATCGTGGCGGTGCTGGCGCGCCAGATCGTGCAGACTCGGATGGTGGAGGAGAAGGTAGCAGCATCCGATGGGTCGCAGGTCGTCGTAGCCAAGGGCGCGCCGGCGATCGCGAACTCTCCCCATCGATGAGTTGTCCCTGTGTCGTGGGGCGAGCGAGGATGTATATGCGGGACCGACTGAAGCTGAAGGGATGCGTACTTGCGGTGCTGCTGGCCGTGGCGATCGACGGTCACGCCCAATCACTGGACTGTGGTGATTTCACGGGGCACTACGGGCCATTCGACTATCGGACGGCGGACAAGAAGCTGCGTGACCGGATAGAGCAGTATCACTTCACGCCGGACGTTGCTGCGCTCAGGAAGGGCGCATCGACGACCAATATCGCTGGTGACATCTCCTATACGCTCGCAGTCTTCCCGAATCACCCGCGGGCGCTCATGGCGATCTCGGACCTGGCGCGAAAGGAGAAGACGCGCAAACCCAAGGGTTCGCGCTACGATGTCGACTGCTGGTTCGAGCGGGCGCTTCGCTTCGCCCCGGATGACGCGACCGTGCATCTCGTGCTGGGTGTTTCCAAGTTGAAGGACGGCGTGCCCGCAGTGGCGGTGAAGGAGCTAGACATTGCGGCGAAGGCGTTTCCGGACAATCCCATGGTGCATTACAACCTAGGGCTCGCCTACCTGGATCTCAAGGACTACGACAAGGCGCGCGAGGAGGCGCAAAAGGCCTATGACCTCGGAGCGCAGCTTCCGGGGTTGCGCGACATGCTCAAGCGGGCGAACAAGTGGTAGCGTCGTGGATCCCAACAGCGTGAATCGGCGTCGCTTCATCAAGCGCGCCGTCGCCGGCGCGATGGCGACGACCGCTATCGGCGCGTCGGCACAGAAGCCTCCGCACAGACCACTGGCGCCCGTTCGAGGGGCGGAGCCATTCTTCCCTCCTTCGATCGCGCTTGGCACGAGTAGTCTTCCGATTCCGGACCCCGGGAGTTACCGCATATGGTCGAATTTCGGTGCCAAGACAGGTGCGAGTGCCACCAAGTTCGACGCAAGCCAGGGTCTCGAATGGACGCACCTCAACGGGGACTGGCTCGACCGCAACGGCGCATCGCAGGGTCCGCTACCGTGGTATTCGGTGACTATTCCGCCGCGCTTCACGGGCGAGTACCGCTTCGATGCGACCGCGCTCGCGCTGCGCTGGCACGGTGGCCACAACCGTGGTGCGTTCATCGACGTGCCTGAGACGACCCACGCGGGTGCGTGGGCCCGAATCGCCGGCACGCAGTCTGACACTGCGCCACAGCTCACCCTGCGACGCGCCGATGGGACGATCACGTCGGTCGTCGGCGATCTCGCGGTGTTCACACTCTGCGGATCGACGGCAAAGACGGCGCCGACGCGCGTCGACGCAGGTGTCGAGGCGCGGTTGGGCAGGCAGACTCGGATCCTGCTGCAGTTCCCCGGCTTGAAGGAGGCGACGCCGTTCACGTCCGCCGAGATCGTGCTGAACATCAACGCGTCGGACGACGTCCATGCGCTCCACTTCGACGTCTACGAGACCGACGCTCCGCCGCTGTTGATGGGCGGGGGCGGTATGTTTCCGACGATGGGGCTCGCAGCCGAGGTCGGGCGCGAAGACGCACTGGCCGGGCATCCCGACGTGTGGGCCGCCGGTGATTTTCGCGAGATGAACTGGAACATCGAACCCGGTGTGTACCGTGATGCCAGCCTGACCGCGGGCGCATTCAACAAGCCCGCCGGGCTTTTCACGTCTGTGTCGATGAAGCGGACGCAGTACGACAAGACGGAAGTCGTCCCTGACCCGGATTTCCCTGGTCGCTTCGCGCTCAAGACGTGCATTCCGTCGGGTCAAGTCGGCGGTGGCGAGTTCCTGTTCTCGCTGCCGCGCAGGGCGGATCTCACTGATCCGAGACGACCGATGCTACGCCAGAACGTCGTCGACGAGCTGTTCGTACGCGTCGAGGTCTGCCTCGATCGCGCTTCCTTCTGGTCCACGGTCTACGCTTTCAAGTTTTCGCCGGTCGGGCAGGACCTGCGAATGGGCCTGTGGGACGACAAGTCCGGCTGGAACGGCAAGGGAGGGTCGGCGTACGTGTTCGGCAGTGGCCAGACAAAGGCCGATGGCAAGAGGCATTTCGACGATAGGTATCAGCAGTACCTGTACAAGGGGCATTCGATCCGCGGGCACATGGGCGGCTGGCCGCATCCGACTTTCGCCGCGTACAAGGATTCGATCGGGCTCGGATTCGCCCCAAGTCATCTTGGGCCCTACGACGAGCTTTGGGACAGCGGTGTCTTTGGCAGCGAGCAGATGCTGCACATGTATGTGCGCGACGGCGATGGACGCAAGCGCCAGCACGTGATCCCCAAGGGGCGCTGGGTAACGATGGAGAGCCGCGTCAAGCTCAATTCGATCGACTTGTCGACCGTCGATGCCCTGGGCAACGGTGTCGCGCGCAACGACGGCATTCTGCAGGTGTGGCTGGACGGCGTACTCTGTGGCGAGCGCACCAATCTCGCGTGGCGCCGCCATCCGGAGATGACGATCAAGGGAAACTGGCTGATGCAGTACCACGGTGGAAGCACGCCGACGGATCACGACATCGTGGTCTGGTATCGGAACTTCGTAGTTGCGAAGCGCTACATCGGACCTGCGATCAGGCGTGGAATCAGGCGTGCAGCCAGACCGTGACCCGAGCGGCGCCGTTCTCACCTCCGTAGCGCGGCCACCCCTGGACGGGACGTCACCGATGCTCGCGCTGTCGGCCTTTCTGCCAGCGAGACTGAGCTATCGCTACGACGTCGAGAAGGGCTGCCTTCAGCACAACTTCGAGCGCGACTTGCACATGTTCGTGCTGTGGGAACATGCGTCGTCCGAATGGTCGCGCATCGTCGAAGATCTGGATCGGCGGTTCGGCGTCATCCACCAGCGACATGTGACCTGGCCGGCGACGGACGTCGACGATAACTTTCTGCGGCTGTATGGAAGTGCCCCGCTTGCGGGGAGGGTGGGCGACACCGTGTTCCGTCGCAGGAAGATCGTCGGTGACGGCACGTTTGCCATCGTCGTCGTCGAGGATCGAGAGCCGCAGTACGTGTACGACCGCACCTTCTCGCGAAAGGTTGAGATCGTCAATCGCCGCATCGTCGAGGCCAAGGCGATGTATCGCGAGTGGACGGGCGGCGGCTACAGGGTACACTCCAGCAACTCGCTGGGCGAGTTTTTCCGCGACATGACGTTGCTGGTGGGGGCAGGCGACCTCGATCGGTTGATCGCTACGGATGCACGCGATCCGTCGCCCGTGGCCGTGCAAGCGAGCTTGGCCGGCGCCGGTGGCTGGTCCAACCTACCCGAGTTGTTCATCCACCTGCGGCGCGCGGCGCGCTACGTGGTACTGCGCAACTTCGAGTTGCTGCCGCAGCAGCTCATGGAGGGCGACGCCGACATAGATGCGCTTTGCGATGTGCCGGCCGAACTTGCGGCCCTAGCCAATGCTCCGGTACAGGTGGACGGGGACGGCAAGTTCGCCTGCGTGACCACGGTTGCTGGCGAACCGCTATCGCTAGACGTGCGCCGACCAGGTGACGGTTACTTCGATGCCGCCTGGCAGGATGCAGTGCTGACGAGCGCGGTCGAGCGGGATGGCGTCATCGTGCCATCGGAGGCCGATCGCTTCTTCACGCTGCTGTATCACGCCAAGGTGCACAAGAAGGTCGTGAGGGACGTCTACCGGGAGCGCCTGCGGTCACTGGCGAAGGCCATCGGGCTTGCGCACTATCGCGACGCGGATCTTGGCTCCGACGCCGTGGCGGCGGACCTCCTGGGCGGTTACATGGCGGCGCATCGCTACAGTTTCGTGCTGCCGCGCGATCCATGGGTTGGCGTCAACGGCTCGTTCGTCGCGCAGCTCAAGGCGCACGGGATGGTGTGGCAACAGGAGCGGGAGGCGGGCGAGTTGCTAGCCGCAGCCGTGCTGGCCCGGTTGCCGCTGCTCTGGCGGTGGAGACGCACCCTGACCCGACCGGTCGCGGCCGCGACACGCTGGTCATCAAGGTGGATGAGCGGCCGGGCGACATGAGTGTCGAGAGCCTCCAGTTGGCGGGTCGGCTCGCCGGAAGCACGCTGTCCTTACCACGTCGCCTGTACCCAGACGGGTGGCCAAGCGCGGGACTTCGCGTGGCACAGCGCGCTCGCCAATGGTGGACGTGGTGGCGGTCCGCGGGGCGAAAGGATTCGATGCTGATGCTCTGTGGTGCCGGCATTCCATCTGCCAAGGGTCCTGTCAAGGTCGTTCGGCCGGGCCTTCCCCCTTGGAAGTGGCGCGAACCAGTGGTCATATTTCCTGGCGGGTCTGCAGATCAGCTGATAGATGCCTTGGGACTCGATGCAACACCCGCACCGTTACTGGTGATCGCTGATTCCGGGGTTCTGGTCGCCTTGGGCGAGCGAGGAGGAAAGCCCACGGTCGTTCACGCCTGCGCTGAAGTCGGCATACTGCGACGTTATGTCGACGGTGCGGAGCAGGCACGTGCTGCACTTTCGCAGACGGGTTTCGCGCGACTGGTGCCGTTGATCGATTGCGTGATTCAGCACGAGCAGCATGCCTGCCTTTACCAAACGTGCCTGCAAGGCCGCGTGGTCAGGGCGCGTGGGCAGCATGCCGCTGCGCTACGAGCACACGTCCAGGCGGCGCTACGACCATTGGAGGGCCTCTATCGCTCGAGCCGTAACACGCCGGATCCTGCGGATGACGCGTGGATCGACATGTTGGACAGGGATCTGGGTGCGATTCCCGAGTGGGTGGAACCATTGACGGTGCCGCTGGCGGCACTGCCTGACCTCGGCGTACGCTATGAGACGCCGGCAGTGTTCGTGCACGGAGACTACTGGCTTGCCAACGTCCTTTTCGAGCCGGGGCGCGAGGAGGTCTGCGGAATCATCGACTGGGAACGCGCTCGTCCGCAGGGACTGGCAGGATTTGATGCGTTGCACCTCGTTATGCACGCGTTCGCGGCTTGGCGAGGATGTTCGGCGATGCGGGTACCGGTGATGATGTGGCTTGACCAATGTGAACCCTTACTCGAGCAGTTGCTGGCCGATGCCGCAGCGGCGGTCCACCTCGATCAGTCACAGATGAGGGAGGTGGCGCTCGCGCTGTGGCTGGGTCACCTACATCAGCATCGCCATGATCGCTCGCATTGGCGCCGTGAGCGCCTTGACGACTGGCTGCTGCGTCCCGCGGCTGCGGCGGCGCATTGGCTGGCTGTTCGCGCAGGAACCTGAATCGACGTGCCGATGAGACCGCCATTCGCAAGCGGGGTTCGACGCCTTCCTGTTGTTGGCTGGCTCGGCGGGTTGCTGCTCGTCGTCGCGCTGGGCCTCGTGGCGCCGCAGTTGCAGAGCGGGACCGAGATGGTGCGCGTACGCAATGCACTGACGCTCGGTGCCGACCTGCATTCCGGCGACGACTGGCGCCCGCCGGCGCGGCCGGCGGATTTCAAGGTCGAAACGGTGCCGGCCGATCCGTACTTTGTCGCCATCGCGGAACAGTTGCACCTGCGTGCGCTGCCCGACGACTGGCAGCGCACGCTTGCCATCAGCCGGCATCTGCTGGGCACGTCCCGCCACCGCACGGGCGGCGCCATCCAGAGCGATCTCGAGACAACGCACCGGAAGATCGTCGAAGCGGGCGAGGGTTACTGCGGCGATTTCGTCCGTGTCTTCACGGCGATCGCAAACGCCGCGGGCTTGACGGTGCGCCCTTGGGCATTCTCCTTCGATGGCTTCGGTGGGCACGGCCACATCTGGGTCGAGGTCTGGAATCGTCAGCGGCAGGCGTGGGAACTGGCCGATGTGTTCCAGAACTACCAGTACGTGCTGGCCGATGGCGTGCCCCTTTCCGCGGCGCAGACTCGGGAGGCGTTGCTGCGTCACGACCCCGAGTTGCGCCTGCTGCCGCTGGCTCCCGCGGCGCCGCCCGGCTGGGCGAAGGAGGCCAAAGCGCGCGACTATCTTCAGCGCGGTTTGGCCGAGTGGTACGCGCCCTGGGGCAACAACGTCATGAGTGTCGACGCCGAGCCTGCGGTGCGTGCGCTGGGCCATGTGTCCCGTGCGCTCGAAGGGGTGGCCGCCATCGTCACCGGCGAGCAACCCGAGGTGCGCCTGCTGGCCGACGCCGGTAACGCCAACCAACGCGCGTCGCTGCGGGCGCTGCGCACGCGGCTGGGCTGGGCTGGCGGGCTGGCGCTGGCAGGCGTGCTGCTGCTGGCCTATGCGTTGATCGCACGCGTCGTGCAGCGCCCACGTTCGACGGTTGCAGTCGATGCAGCGGCGCCGTGGCCGCGCCTGTGTGTCGTAGGCCCACTGCCACCGCCTTCCGGCGGCATGGCCAACCAGTGCGCACAACTCGTGCGCTTGCTTCGCGGCGAAGGCGCAGCGGTCGAGTTGGTGCGCACCAACGCGCCTTATCGGCCCGCGTGGCTTGGACGCATCCCGCTGTTGCGCGCGGTGGTCCGTCTTCTGCCCTACCTGTGTCGGCTGTGGCGCGCGACCGGGCGCAACGACGTGATGCACGTGCTGGCCAACTCCGGCTGGGCCTGGCACCTGTTCGCCGCGCCGGCGCTTGCCATCGCGCGGCTCCGCGGTGTGCCGGTGGTGGTGAATTACCGCGGTGGACTGGCCGACGAGTTCCTCGGCCGCGCGCCGGGGCACGTGCGCCGTGCCCTGAAGCGTGCGGCGCTGCGCATCACGCCGTCGGACTTCCTGCGCCGCGTTTTTTCGCGCCATGGTCTGGATGCCGAGGTCATTCCCAACATCGTCGACCTCGATCGCTTCGGGGCGCATGGCGCGCCAGACGTGGATGGGGCACAGCGCATTCGTCCGCACATCGTCGTCGCGCGCAACCTCGAAGCCATCTACGGTCTCGACACGGCGATCCGTGCGCTGGCGCTGCTGCGGCGCACGCACCCGCAGGCGCTGCTGACGTTGGCGGGCAGCGGCCCACAAGAGGCCGAGTTGCGCGCGTTGGTGGCTCAACTTGGTTTGGGCGACGCGGTGCGTTTCCCTGGCCGTATCGAGCACGCGGCGATGCCCGCGCTGTACGCCGGTGCCGACGTGGCGCTGAACCCGAGCACGGTCGACAACATGCCCAACTCGGTTCTCGAGGCCTACGCCAGCGGGTTGCCGCTGGTCAGCACGCGTGTCGGCGGCGTCCCCGACATAGTCGATGACGGCGCGAGCGGGTTGCTGGTACCGGCGGGGGATCCGGCCGCGATGGCCCAGGCGCTGGCACGAGTGCTGGACGACGCCGATCTCGCGAGGCGCCTGGTGGCCGACGGTCGCCGCCGTGTGGCCGCGTACGCCTGGCCGCAGGTGCGCCAGCAGTGGCAGACGGCATACTGGCGAGCTTGCGGGATCGCGGACCATCAGGATCAGTGAAGCCCGAATGCGCACACTGATCCTCCGGCTCGCGCAGGCCTGTGGCCTCTTTGCACTATGCCGCTGGCTCACCCGGGGCCAGCTACGCATTCTGTGCTACCACGGCATCTGGCTTGGACCGCCGCCGCACTACGGCGACCGCTTGTTCATGAGCTCCGCTGCTTTTGCGAGGCGGATGCAGATGCTGGCGCGCAACCGCTATCGTGTGTTGCCGCTGACCGAGGCGATGCAGCAACTGCGGCAGGGGACAGTGACCGCCCGCGACGTGGTGATCACGATCGACGATGGCTGGCGTGGGACCGAGCGCCACATGCTGCCGGAACTTGCGCGCCTGGGTTTCCCTGCCACCATCTATGTGCCCACGCGTAACGTACAGACTGCCGACCCCGTACTACCGGTGCTGGTGGGCTACCTGGCCCAGCGGGTGAACGATGAGGACGCGCGACGGCGCGTCGAGGGCTTGCTGCCGACACAGCGGGAAGGCGCTGAATCGGCCGAGCTCGACGATCGCTTGCTGGACTGGCTGGAAGCCATGCCGCACCGCCACGCGCTGGACGACGGACTACGGCGCGTCGGTACTGCACTTGGGGTCGACGTCAAGGCTCTGGTCGAGGCGGGAGCCTTCTCACTCATGTCTCCCGAAGCATTGCGCAATGCCGCTGCCGCCGGCATCGATCTGCAATTGCATACGCACGGACACAACATGCATGACATGGATGCGGAGCATCTGGCGTCGGAATTGCGCGAGAATCGCGCGGCGCTGGCGGCCATCCTGGGCGTGGCGCCGGAATCGTTCAAGCACTTCTGCTATCCGAGCGGAGAGCACGATCAGCGGGCTTTTCCGGTGTTGCAGGCCGATGGGATAGAAACGGCGACGACCACCGAGTTCGGCCTGGCCAAGGCGAGCGACTCGCCGTTGGCACTGCCGCGCATCCTCGACGGGGAATCGACGAGCGACATCGAACTCGAAGCGCGGCTGAGCGGATTTTGGACGCTGTTGCGGCGGCTGATACCATCGCGCTCAGCCGAGCAGAAGCGCATGACGGCCGCAAGGTGATGAAGTCTCTTCCGAGGATGGGCGGCGTGCGGAGCCGGGTGCGGTTGGCCGAGGAGATCATCGGAGCCATGCGCGAGCACGCGCGTGCCGGTGACCTGCCGCTTTGGCGTCAAGCTCTGGAAATGCTCTGGTTGAAGGTGCGCCGGCAGCAAACCTGTCGGTTCTATCTGATGGCGCGCATGTGGCGCCGTTCGATGCCCTGGTCCGACAAGGTCGACCATCTCAATTTTCACGAGTTCAGCCGTCTGATTGACAGCCTGAATCCCCCACGGGCGCGGCAATCGTACAGGAGCAAGCGCGAACAAAAGCAGCGGCTCCTGGCCTCCGGCATTGGCACGCCGATGTGGCTCGGTTACTTCCACACGCAAGCCGGTCAGGACGCTGATGGCGGCGCGCTCGTCACGTCGTCGCAGTTGGCGACATTGTTGCGCGCCCATGCCGATCAGCGCTTGGTGTTCAAGCG
>CAYTOT010000023.1:0-68285 GCA_964439475.1 uncultured Alcaligenaceae bacterium | reverse complement strand
TACATCTACTACATGGACATCCGCACCTTCGGCCTGTACGAGACGAAGTACTACTGGCAGAGCCAGGAGGAGTACAAGGTCAAGTACATCAAGGCGCGCATCGCCGAAGTCACCTCCGACGGCAACAAGCTGATCGTCAAGGGCGAGGACACGCTGGTCAAGCGGCCGATCACCATCCCGTTCGACATGGTCGTGCACGCGATCGGCATGGATCCGAACGTGGACAACCCGGGCATCGCAACCGCCTTCGGGATAAATCTCGAATCGCATGGCTACATCGGCAAGGGAAATGCCTACGGGGTTGCCGGCGCGACGTCGCGGCCGGGCGTGTTCGTCGCGGGTGCGGCGACGGGACCGGAGACCATCGACGACTCCATCGCGCAAGGCAACGCCGCGGCGATGGCGGCCCTGGCGATGGTGAACCGCGCGCCGGCAACGGCGGCGGCGTGAGGCGGCTCGAGGCATGAAGCTGGGGTCCGCCTTGGCTGCCCTGCGTCCGTCGGCGGCACGGTCCTTGCCCGTCGCGCGGCCTTCTCTCGAGTTGTCCGGGCCGAAGCTTACGGTGACGCTCGAGTCGCTCGTGGTGCGCAGCGACGAGCGAGGCGGGATCGAACGCTACGTCGAGGCCTTGGCGCAGAAGACGGCGATCTTCCGCGATGCCCTGGGCGAGGGGCGGGCGGCCCGGGCGGATCTCGCCCAGCTGCGGCGCCTGTGCGCCTGCATGGCCACGGTACGCCGTCGCGCGTCGCGCTATCTCGAGCCCGACGCCTTTCCCGCGCTCCACGCGCGCATCGTCGCGCTCCTCGACGGCGCCGAGCGCACCGACGATGCCGATGCACGCATCGGTGCTTTCTGCGCCGGCTTTCCGGACGACCGTGAGCACCGCTTCGTGCGCGACCTCGCCGCCGAGATCCTCCACAACGTCGACCCCGACCGCTATCCGCTGATGACGCGCTGGGTCTGGGACGCGCAGTGCAACACCGGCGCGCTGCGCGAGATCTGGCACGGCGACGACGTCGACCACCGCTCGATCGACATCCCCGACGGATACGACACCTTCGTCGTGCTGCGCGAGGAGCTCGCCGGCTGGCTCACGGCCAACGGCGTGTATCGCGACGTGACGACCTATGTCGATCTCCTGCTCGCGCAGGTGTACGCGACCTACGTGGCCGAGCAGGGCGGCAGCTACCTGCGCGCCGACTTCTCGAGCCACGAGGATCCCATGCTGCACGTGCAGCGCATGCTCGGCCTCGACGGCCTGGGCGCGGGCGGGCGCGCCCGGCTCAAGGTGATCGACGGTACCGCACTCGTGGTCGACGAGCCGCGCGCGGGCCACTGACGGACGACCCATGGCGATTCACGAACAATCCCTGATCCGCCCCGAGAACGTGCGCAAGCACGATCGCCTCGTGCTCGACGGCATCGACGTCTCCGGTCACTGGAGCACGTTCATCGAGCCGCGCGTGGTCACCGACTACAACGAGCGGTTGCAGGACGAGATCGCGGCATTGCCGGGCGGCGAGTACATCCATCGCTGCTGGCAGTGCGGATCCTGCACCAACGCATGCACGGTCAATGCGCTCAATTCCGACTTCAATCCGCGCTTCTGGATCTACCTGATCCGCACGGGCATGGAGTCGGAGCTCCTGCGCGACAAGGACATCATCTGGCAGTGCGTCTCGTGCAACAAGTGCACCTACGCCTGTCCGCGCGACGTCTTTCCCGAAGGCGTGATGAAGGCGACCGCGCACTGGCTGGAACTCAAGGGGCACACGCGGCCGTCGCCGTCGACGCTGTTCGACCGCGAGTTCACCGAGCAGGTGATCGACACCGGGCGCATCGAGGAAGGACGCATCCTGCGCCGCTTCTTCGCGCGTACCGGACAGGCGCTCAAGCAGGACTGGCTGATCGAGATGGCGCGTCGCGTGGCGCGGCGCCTGCCCATGAAGCTCGCCTTCGCGATGGGCAAGGCGACGCTCCTGCGCCCGCGCACACGGCGCTGGTCGAAGGCGCGCACGGCATTGACCGACTACGTGCACGAGCGCGAGACCGCGAACCGGCAGGCGCTCGGCCTCGACGCAGCGGGCGGCGTGGCGAAGGCTGCGGCCGGCACGACCGGCGTGCTCGCGGCCCACGGGGCTGCGGGATCGACCGACACGACACGGCACTGAGGAAGCGCATGAGCGACTCGGCGAAGGACCTGAAGGCGCGCTACCGCAAGGTGGCGTATTACCCGGGCTGCGCGCTCGAAGGCACGGCGCACGCTTACGACGTCTCCACGCGCGAGGTCGGCAAGGCGCTCGGCCTCGACCTCGAGGAAGTGCCCGACTGGAACTGCTGTGGGGCGATGGAGGTCAAGAACGTCGATCCCAAGCTGCAGACCTACCTCTCGTCGCGGGTGCTCTCCATCGCCGCGCACGAGATGAAGGCCGAGGTGGTGATGTCGCCGTGCAACGGTTGCTATCACAACCTCAAGAAGGCCGAGTACGACCTCGCCCACGACGACGGCTCGCGCGCCGTGGTGGCGCGCCTGTCGGAGAAGGCCGGCCACGCGCGCTACGAGGCGGGCGAGGTCGAGAGCATCCACGCGCTCGACTGGATCAAGCACGGCATCGGCGAGGAAGGTCTTCGCGCCAAGGTGAAGAAGTCGCTGTCCGGCCTCAAGATCGCCAACTACTACGGATGCATGTATACGCGCCCGCGCCACATCTTCCCCGAGAAGGACAAGGGTCCGGGCAGCGATTCGACGCTCAAGCCCCACTTCATGGACGACCTGCTCGACGCTGCCGGCGCGCAAAGCGTCGACTTTCCGCTGAAGACGGCCTGCTGCGGCGGGGCGCACACGCTGTCCGACAGCGACACGTCGACGAAGCTCGTGCTCAACATCCTGCGCGCCGCCGAGGCCTCGGGCGCGGACGTGATCGCCACCGAATGCCCGACCTGCCACAGCGGTCTCGAGATGCATCAGGTGCGCGCCGAGAAGGTGTTCGGGGAGAAGACGAAGGTGAAGGTCCTCTACTTCACGCAGCTCCTGGGCGTCGCGCTGGGCCTGCGCCCACGCCAGCTCGGCGTTCATGAGAACGTGTCCGACGGCATGGCGGCGCTCGCGGAGAAGGGGATCGCGTGAGCGGCGCGACCCTCGTCGCCCTCGACACCGACATCGCCCGCTTCGTCCCGCAGGACGACGCAGCGGCGGGCGCGGCGCGGCTCCTGGCGTTGGCCGAGCGCGTACTCGAGCAATGGGTCGTCGCCCGCGGCGACACGCCCACGGATGCGCAGCGCGAGGGTTTTCGCCTCCTCGCCCTGCACCGTCAGGGCGCACGTGACGAGCCGAGCTTCAACGCCTGTCGCGAGACCTGTCGCGAAATCGTCTACCACTATAATCTGCTGCAACTCGACCCCACCCACGCGCAGACCGCGCAGCGGCAGTCCATGATGGCGATGCTGGTGCGCCATCTCGCGCTGTTCGTGTCGGGCAAGCTCGAGGTGGCGGGGTTGGGCGAATTCTGCTGCGCGTCGCGACCGTTGCGCACGGCGGCAGACGACGAGGCCCGGCCCGGCCTTTGATCATCGATCCGAACCCGGCTCCATCGACGGGGCCATAACGAAAGCACTCCCATGCCCACCGTACGCGGTTGCCACCTCCCCGACGACCTGCTCTACGACGTGGAGAGCCACATCTGGTTCAGGGAGCTTCCCGACGGCAACGTGCGGCTCGGCATGACGGCGGTCGCCACCGCCATGGCCGGCCAGCTCGTGGCGTTCACGCCCAAGAAGGTGGGTCGCGACGTGCAGCCGGGGAAGTCCTGCGCGACGGTGGAGTCCGGCAAGTGGGTCGGCCCTGCCAAGTCGGCGGCCGGCGGCACCATCGTCGAGGTCAACGACGCCCTGACCGCGAAGCCGTCACTCGCCAACGAGGATCCGTACGACGCCGGCTGGCTGATCGTGCTGAAGCCCGCCGACTGGGCGCCTGTCAAGGCGACGCTCGTTCCCGGAGCGCAGGTGGCAGCACCCTACGAAGCCAAGATGATCGCCGACGGATTCGCTGGCTGCGCGCCGTGAATGTGAGCACCCGCAAGGCCGCCACGGCCGGTCCCGGTCGCGCCAGCGGCGCACTCGTGCGACGGCAGGGGGCGGATCTCGAGCAGAATTCGGTGCGCGTGGCGGCGCTCCTGAAGGCGATCGCCAATCCGGCACGTCTGGTAGTCGTCTGCCAGCTCGCAGAGCGCGAGTGCAGCGTGCGCGAACTCGAGCGCGTCGTCGGCCTGTCGCAGTCGGCGATCTCGCAGCACCTCGCGGTATTGCGCCGGAGCGGTGTGGTGCAGAGCCGCCGTCACGGGCAGACGGTGTTCTATTCGCTCGCCAATCCCGACGTGGCCACGCTGATGGACACGTTGTGCGTGCTGTTCTGCCGCAAGGATGCGACCCGCAGCGGCCCGCGGCTGCGTGCCAGCCCGGCGTAGGAATGCGCCGCGGCGCCGTCGTGTACCGCCGGCATCGCGAATCAGCGCAGAAGCGCGCTCATCGCCGATGGCTCGCCAGCGCCGGCAGCACGTCGGCCGCGATGCACGCGAGCGACTCGCGCACGACGTCGGTGGGCAACGCGCCGGCGCCGATCGAGCACAGCAGATGCGTGACGCCGGCTTCGGCATAGCGCCGGAGGCGCTCGATGCACTGTCGCGGCGTGCCCACGACCGCGAGGCCGGCAAGCTCGAGGATCGGCAGACGTGCACCGGCCGCGAGCAGTCGGCGGAAGCGCCCGATGTCGCGAAACTGCTCGTAGCTCGGCACGAGACGCTCGAGCACCGGGGTGACCACCCGCAGGAGCTCGCCGTAGGACCAGCGCAGTGCAGGCACGGCCAGCGCACGCGCGCGCTTGCCATCGGGGAGGCAGAGCATGGCCACGGTCATGCCTATGCGCGGAGGCTCGGTTCCGGTCCACGCGCTGCGGTAACGGCGGATGTCAGCGGCCACCATCGCCCACGGCTTGAACGGGCCGGCGAGTACGCCGAGGCCCTCGCGCGCTGCCCAGTCGTAGGTGTCGGGACTGACCGCCGCCGTCCACAGCGGTGGCCACGGAAGCTGGACGGGCCGCGGCAGCACGCGCACGCCATCCAGTCGAAAGTGTGCGCCGCGATGGACGATGGGTGCATCGGCCGCCGCCGCGCGCAGGATGGCGAGCGATTCGTCGACGAGGCTGCGGCTGTGCGCCATGTCCACGCCGAACGCCGCGTACTCCGCCGGCGCGAAGCCGCGGCCGATGCCGACGTCGAGGCGTCCGCCGCACAGGAGGTCGAGGGTCGCGATGCGCTCCGCGACGTGCAGCGGGTGGTGGTACGGCAGCGGAATCACGCCGAGTCCCAGACGGATGTGCGCCGTGCGGTGGGCGAGGGCGGCGAGCACGAGCTCCGGCTTCGATGCGTGCGAGTAGCCGGGCATCAAGTGGTGCTCGACCAGCCACGCGCCGTGGAAGCCGAGCCGATCGGCAAGCTCGATCTCGTCCTGGGCGTCGGCGTATACCTCGGCCTCGCTGCGGCCGAGGTGCGGCGGCACGGCCAGTTCGTAGAAGAGGTCGAGATGCACGAGCGTTCCCGGGAGGCGCCGTGGCGAGCCTAATGCAAACGTCCGTCCGGCGCTACGACGATCCGCTCGCCCGCCTCGACTTCGCCGCGCTCGATCGCGATTGCTGGTGGATGCCGCCCGGGGCCCTCGCGCTCGCCGGCGTGCCGGCGTTCGAAGCGCTGCCGCTCGCGCAGCGCCAGCGCGTGTCGCACGCGGAGTATGCGCATCTGTTGCATGCCGGGCTGTGGCTCGAATCGATGTTCATCGCACGCCTGGCGAGCCTCGCGCAGCGTTCGGATGATCCCGTCGATCGCGCGCGTCTCCTGGAGGAGGTTCGCGAGGAGGCAGGGCATAGCCTGATGTTCGTCGAGCTGCTCGCCCGCGGCGGATTTCCACTGCGGCCCGGGCGGGGCGCCGTGATGTCGGCCGTCGAACGGGCCGGCAGCATCGTGCCGAGCGGTTCGGCGCTGTTCTGGGCGCTGGTCGTGCTCGGCGAGGAACTCCCGGACCGGCTCAACCGCCTGCTGCAGCGCGGGGTCGAAGACGCGACGCTGTCTGCCATCGTGTATCGCATGTCGCGCATCCACACCCGCGACGAGGCCGCGCACGCTGCCTACGCGCGCCGTTGCTGCACCGAAGCCGCTGCTTCCTGTCCGCGGTGGGTACGCACATCGCTTACGCCCACGCTGTCGCTCGCGGTGGCGCTTTACGCCCGCTACGTCTGCTATCCGCCGGCGAGCCTCTACGCGCAGGCGGGCCTGGCAGACGCGCGCAGGTGGCGCGCGCTCGCGCTCGCCAACCCCGTGCGGCGCAGGCAGGTCGCGGCGCTGCTGCGGCCGACGCTCGACTTCCTGCACCGCTGCGGCTGGCCGGTGCGCGCGGGCCGGTTTGCGGAATAGGCGCCATCGGCTCCCCGTCGAGCGCTCACGGCGTCGGGAGTGCCTGCGCGCGCCCGCATCAGAAGCGGTAGGCCCACTGCACGCCGAGCGACCACTCGTACATCTCGATCTTCTCCTGCATGTTCGCGGCGCCCGGGGGGAAGAAGCCGTTGATGAGGCTCGGCCCCTGCACGCTGTTGTTGAATGCGTACATGAAGGCGCCGGTGATCTCGTTGTGCGCATTCCATTTCCATGATGCGCCCAGCGTGGCGTGATCCTTGATGACCCCGGGAGCGAGGATGTTGAACGTGACGTCCTGCGGCTGGATCGGATTGTCCGAATGGTTGTATCCGGCGCGCACCGTCCATTGCTCATTGATCTCGTACTGTACCCCGAGCTTGAACACGTCGATGTCCTGCCAGCCGAAGCCGGCGCCGTTGCTGCCGCCGAGGCAGGTGGACGGGTCGACCTGGCCCGCACAGTTGTAGATGAGCGTGCTCCGGTTGTGCACCGACTTCACGTCGCTGTAGTCGATGCGCTGGTAGTCGAAGGCGAGCAGCCATTTGGGCGTCGGCCGGAAGGCGACGCCGACGCCCCAGTTCGACGGGATGTCGAAGCCACCGGACTCCGCGAACAGGCCGCGATAGTCGTCGAAGTTGCCCATGTCGATCTTCGACTGGTAGGTGAGCCCGAGCGCGATCTGCGGTGTCAGCTGGCCGTAGTAGCCGACGCGCACGCCCCATCCGGTCGAGCTGTCGTAGCCGTTGTTGGTCACGTTGCCGGGGCTCGTCGACAGGAAGGGGTTGTCGAAGGCCTGCAGTCCCTCCATGCGGAAGCGCTGGTACGCGAACAGCGGCGCCACGCCGACTGAGTGCTGCGGATGGAACTTCCAGGCGAGCGTCGGTGCCACCACGAGCTGCGACAGGTCGACGCCGAGGTCCCCATTGCCGCACAGCAGGTTGTAGGGACCGGGCGCGGGATTGAAGCCGGTGCCGGGGCCGGTGGCCGGTCCGCACGCCCCGGGGGAGGGCAGCTGCCCGCCCGGGTAGTCGGTATTCATGCCGCCGTTGCCGTACACGGTCACGCCGAGCGCGAGATCGGACCGCAGCATGCGGTTGTAGCCGAACTCGGGGATGCCGAAGTAGTTGCTGCCGCTTTCGGCGCTTCCCGACAGCCCGAACGCATCGCCGCCCCAGCGCTCCGCATTGCGATGCGGGCTGAAGAGGTCGACGCCGATGGCGAGCTGGGTGCCCGCAAAGGCCATCGTCGCCGGATTGTTGGCACCGCCGAACGGATCCTGCGCCACGGCGATCGATGCGCCGCCCATGCCCTTGGCCTTCATGCCGTAACCGTGGGCGAAGTAGCCGTCGGTCGCCTGCGCGGCGAACGGCAGCATGGCAGCGACGTATACGACGATCCGGTTGATCCGCATTGCGCCTCCCTTGTGTCCGGCTCTCGCCGGATTCTGCACAGCGGCGCCGCCTTTTGGCGGCCATGATCGGTGCCTTGCCGTCGCAAGGACAGCCGATGACTAGATGAAGAGGTTCACCTCGGATTCGCTGGCCATCGGCAGAAATGTCGCCGCGCCGACGTAGTCCTTGACTTCGGGGATGAACTCGTCGCGCCCGTACCCGAAGAGGTCGACCGTCATCTGGCAGCCGATGAGGTTCACGCCGGCCTCCAGGCACAGGCTTCGCAGCTCCGCGATCTCGGCAACCCCCTTGTTGCTGATCGTCTGCTTCATCATCTTCGTGGCGAATGCCTCGTATGCGGGGACGATCGATTGCAGCGCGTTCGGGATGTTCCAGCGGATCTGGCGGAACCAGTCCGGCCCCATCGGCATCTTCATCGGCATCGCCGGATTGCCGAGCGGGCTCACGCGCAGTCCCTTGAGATCCTTCTTGAGAAGCTCGAGGCCGTAGAACGTGAAGAACATCGACACGTTCCAGCCGAGCGCCGCTGCGGTCGACGACAGGATGAAGGGCGGATACGCCCAGTCGAGCGTGCCCTTGGTGGCGATGATCGTCATCGACGGCGTCCTGGCCGCCGCGCGCGCGGCGAGCTTCGCCTCGAGCAGTGCGTCGAGCCTCTTTTCGAGGAGCGCATCGACCCGCTCCGCGACCAGGCGGTCGAGATTGGCGGTTTCGTAGTCCGCTGCCATGGCGCCCCCCCGCGAACAGGTTGTCGGGTCATCGTAGTACCGGTGGGGGGATGTGCGCAAGCGGTTTGTGAGGGCGGAGGCTCGGCGGCCTTCAACGGATACGAGCAGGGGCTCCGGAACCCCGTACGTCGCCGGCGGGTGCGCCTCCCTGTTGCCAGGTGCAGGACGGGGGCCGGGCTCCCCCGGGAGGCTTACGCGACCATACTCCGGGGGGTATAGTGGGCGCCCCTCGACCCGCTCCGCGACGACTCGATGCTCAACGACCCCGGCATGTCGCACGATCCCAAGGACAAGCAGGCGATGGATGCGCGCCTTGCACGCATCGAAGGACAGGTGCGAGCCGTGCGGCGCATGATCGCCGAGGACCGCGACTGCGAGTCGGTCGCTCTCCAGCTCGCCGCCACACGCAAGGCGCTGGATCGCGCGTTCTACACGATGGTGTCGTGCCTCATCCGCGCCAAGCCGCCGTCCGGCGTCGCCGCGCGTCGCGCCTATGCGCAGAAGATCGCCGAACTCCTCGCGCGCTTCGGCTGAGGTGGTGAGGTAGCCGCGCATTGCGCGACGACGGAACGAATTGCTGATACGCTAATGACCGGCCTCCGATGCCCGCCCTTCGCGTAAGCGATCGAGAGCAGCCGGAGAATCCGTTTTCTCGTCGCGCTCGTTGCCGTTGCCATGTTGCCGCGCAATCGCTGGTTCATCGCCGCCGCGCTCGTCTATGCGCTCGCCGGCGGCCTGCTCGGGCTCGCCTGGCTCGCGGTCCCCGACCGGCTTCCCGCCTACACCTTGCGCGCACACGCGCACCTGATGCTGGTCGGCTTCATCGGCATGATGATCTTCGGCGTGGGGCTGCACGTGCTGCCGCGTTTCACCGGGCGCTCGCTCTACTCGGAGCGCATCGCCGATCTGCAGTTCGCGTTCGTCAACGTCGGCTTGATCGCAATGGTGGCCGGCTGGCTGGCCGTGCTCGCGAGCGTGGCCCGCTTCGGAGGCGCGCTGCTGTGGGCGGGCCTCGCGCTGTTCGCGCTCAACGTGGTCGCCACGGTGCGGCCGTGGCTACGGCGGGGGTAGGCGATGGCGGAGTATCAGGGATGCGAGTTGCCCGAGGATCTGTGGTACGACCTCGACTACCTGTGGGCACGGCCGAACGACGACGGCACCTTCGTGGTCGGCATGACCGATCCTGCCCAGACGATGGCGGGACGCGTGGTGGCCGCGACGTTCCGCAAGGTCGGCAGCCATCGCACGGCGGGGCGCAGCGTGGCCACACTGGAGTCCGGGAAGTGGGTGGGGGGCGTTCCCGCGCCATTCGATGCGACGCTGGTCGCGATCAATCCCGCGGTCGAGAGCAATCCGGGGCTCGTCAACATCTCGCCCTATTCCGACGCCTGGCTTGCCGTGCTGCGCCCCGACGACCTCGACGCGGCCTATCGCCGTCTCACCCGCGGACCTGCGGCCATCGACGCCCTCAAGGCCTGGATCGACAAGTACGGGCTGCAGTGCATGCGCTGTTCGGAGTGACGGGGCGACGACATGCCGGCGCCATCTGACACGCGCGTCCAGCTCCTGGTGTCCGAGTGGTGCACGCCCTGCCGCAGTGCCGAGGAGGTGTGGCAGGGTGTCGCCCGCAAGAAGGCGATCGCGTTCGAGGTTCTGGACGTGGGCCAGCCCGAAGGACGCGCTGTCGTTGCGCGAGTCGGCTTGCGCACCGTCCCTGCCACCGTGATCGATGGCGCACTGAGCCACATCGGCGTGCCGTCGCCGGGCGAGGCCATGGCGCTGGTGGCGGCCGCCCCCGATCGCGTCAGCGAGCGCGACGCGTCGCACTACGTCGGACTGACGCTCGAAGCGACGAGCGGCTGGTGCATCGTCTCGGCCGCACTGTACCTGCTCGTCGCAGGCGCCGCGCTGGTGTTCGGTGGCGGTCTCGTGGCCGATGCGCCGTGGCGGGGGGCGGCGATCCACGCCTTCGGGCTGGGCTTCGCCGGCTTCTTCACCTTCGGGCTCGGCGAACACCTGCTGCCGCGCTTCACCGGCGCGCCGATCCGGGGCGGGTGGATCGCGTGGACCCAGCTCGGCCTCGCGCACGCCGGGACGCTGCTCCTCATGGCCGGCCTCGCACTCGGCATGCGCACGCTCGCCGTCTGTGGAGGCGCGCTCGCCTGGCTCGCGCTGGCGATCTTTGCCTGGCGCCTCGCCCCCGTTCTGCTGCGGGGGCGCGCGGCCGATACGCAGGCGGTCGTGTTGTCGCCGCCTCGCGCTACGCGCTGATCAGGTCTTCCGCTGCGCGACCCTTCTCGTCTCACGCAAGAGGCTGTCGCGCTCGCGATACGCGACGATCGGACGCCCGCGATAGGCCGCGTACTCGGCCACGAAGGCCTCGATCGTGGAGTACGGTCCGGCGACGTGTCCCGGGCGCCGCGAATCGGCGAAGAACCACCACGCTCCGTCGCGCTGGAAGGAGGCGATCCAGTGGCGCCGCAGCACGGCGCCTTCGACGACCACGGGCTCGAACTCCAGCATGAGGTAGCGCGCGTGCGCTGATGGATCGATCCTGTCCAGCGTTTCCACACCGAATCGCGCGAGGTCGAGGCACACGCCCTGCGGCTTCGCGTAGAACGACTCGGGCGCATGGATGGCGGGACGGCGAGTCGCGCCCGCGGCGGTCGACGATTCGGCGAGCGACAGGGCGCGCGCGCGATCGTAGACGAACGCCGCGCCGGCATGGCGCGCGATGTCGTCGACGGTCTTCCAGCGTGCGAGCGCCTCGGCGTAGCTCGCCGGGCGAGGCGCGTGACTTTCCGTCCGCGCCATCCGGATGTCCGGCGCATCCGGCAGCTCCTGTGCAGCGACGCCGCTGCCCGCGGCCATCGCCAGCAGCACGGCGATTCCGGCCGCAGAGGCATGTCCTGCGAGGCGGCGCATCGTCGCGGCTCGCTGCAAGGAAACCCGTCGCGGTCGCTGGCTCAGCGACGCGCTCCGGGTGCCGCCGGGGCCGAAGCCGACGGCGGCAGCGAACGCAGCTGCCGCCCCACGTCGAGGAGAAAGCGCAGCGTGTCCTGCGTCTCGGGGTCGCGCATCATCTGCCACAGGCCGCCCGCGCCACCGCGCGAACGCGGCTGCGTGCGGCTCGCCGTCGCCGCGGTATCGATGGCACCCGCCATGGCCTGCAGGCGTCCCATGCGGTCCACGAGGTCGGGAATCGAATCGGACAGCCTTTGCAATGCGCCGCTCTTGTCGAGCCTCTCCAGGATGGACAGGACGTGCTCGGCGCCGCCACGGCTGAAGCGGTCGAGCAGCGACAGGCCGTTGCCGAGGGTGTCCATCAGACGCCCGATCATGTCGTCGGTGAGCGCGTCTTCGGCGGAGCCGTAGACGCGCGCCAGCTTGACGATGCGTCCGAGGTCGCCGTTGCGCACGAGCTCAGCGAGCGCGGGGATCGCATCGCCCAGGCCCGACCGGTGGACCTTGTCCATCAGGTCGGCGCCTTCCGCCATGGTCGTGGCGAGACGGCCGACCATCTCGTCGGTGAGCGCGTCCTCGGCGGAGCCATAGACGCGCGCCAGCTTGACGACGCGGGCGAGGTCGCCGTTGTTCACGAGCTCGGCAATGGCGGGAATCGCATTGCCGAGACCGGAACGGTGGACCTTGTCCATGAGGTCGGCGCCTTCCGCCACGGTGGTGGCGACGCGCTCGACCATCTCGTCGGTGAGCGCATCGCGCGCCGCCTGCATCACGCGCTGGACGTCGCCGTCGACGCCCTGCATGTCCTTCGTTTCCGGGTCCATGGCTGCCTCCGTCACAACAGGCCGCGGGCGGACGTCCAGTAGAGCTTGTTGTAGGCCATCTTGAACCAGTGGATGGCCTTGCTGGGGGCCTTGGGATCGGGCGGGTTGAGGTAGTCGAACATGGCGTAGGTCGCCCGGTCCTTGCCCGCCTCGATGAAGCAGAAGACCTTGCCGTCGTAGTCGCGCACCGGGGCGCCGAGCTTGACGATCGCGGCGATGTTCTCGCCCAGCGCCTCGGCCTCGAAGTGCGCCGTCGACCCCGCCTTGCTGATCGGCAGGTTGGTCGTGTCGCCCAACACGTACACGTTGCTGCGGCCTTCCATGTTGAGCTGGTGGCGGTGCGTGGGGATGAAGCCGCCGGCACCGAGCTTGTTCTTCTCGATCACCTCCATGCCGCGGTGCGCGGGAATCGAGACCAGCAGGTCGTACGCCGCCTCCGTTCCCTCCTCGCTGCGCACCACCTTGGCCTTGCCGTCGACCTCCTTGATGTTGAACAGCGTCTCGTAGGTGATGCCGAGCCGCGACATCTCCGGCGCCGCCCACTTGGCGACGTTCTCGAGGCTGTGCACGCGTCCGATCGGATAGGTGTAGTGCAGCTTCACCTTGTCGGAGAGGCCACGGTCCTTGAAGTAGTCGTGCAGCATGAAGGTGATCTCGAGCGGCGCCATCGGGCACTTGTGCGGCACGCCCACCGCGATCACCACGCGGCCACCCTGGAACTCGCGCAGCCGCTTGAACATCTTGAGCGCCGTCTCCTCGGTGTAGAACGTCTCCGAGTTCTCGGCCAGCCCCGGAATCAGCTCGGGCACCGGCCGCGAGCCGGTCGCGATGACCAGGATGTCGTAGTCGACGACCTTGCCGCTCTTGGTCTTCACCTGGTTCTGGTCGAGCATGAACTCCTCGACCGGGTCGACCTTGAACTCGATGCCGGGCTCGAGCAGGCTCGCCTGGTCCCGATAGAGCTCGTCGGGCGCGATGCGGCCGAAGGCGAGGTACAGGAGGCCCGGCTGGTAGAAGTGACGCTCCGACGCGGACAGCATCGACAGGCGGACCTTGCCGTTGCGCATCTCGGGCGCCAGCCGCCGCGCCAGGTTGTTCGCGAGGATGGTGCCGCCCATGCCGCCGCCGATGATCAGGATCTTCATGGTGCCTCCGTCGATGTTGATCGAATCACTTCTTCTTCTTGACGGTGATGTGCCACACGCCGCCATCCTCGCGCGAGCCAAGGAAGTCGTGGCCCACCTTGTGGATCCATTCCGGGATGTCGTCCGCCGAGCCCTTGTCGGTGGACAGCACCTCGATCTCGTCGCCGACCTGCGCGAGCTTCAACCCGGCGATGAGCTCCATGAGCGGTCCGGGGCAGAAGCTGCCGCGCGCGTCGATCACCTTGTGCTCCGCCATCTCGTGTCTTCCTTCGTGTGATGCAACAGGAGCGCAGCCGGCGCCTAGAACGACCACACCTGCGCGTCGCGCGCATCGTCGAGGAACCTGGTAAGGCCGAGTGGCTCGCCGAGCCACGGTTCGAGCGCCGCCCGGTCGACCTGCATCACGTCCATGGCCATCGAACACGGGTGAATGCGAGCGTCGCCGAGTTCGACGGCCTGCTCGAACAGTGTCTTGAACGGCGGTACGTTCTTGGTCGCCATGAGCTCGCCGAATGCACCCTCCGGGGCCGCCGTGCCGGGCGCTCCCCGTACGAACGGCGCCAGCGCGTTCATCGACAGGAACACGGTCACCTCGTTGCCGCTCACCGCCCCGACGGATGCGACCATGGCCGCCATCTGCAGGCGCTCGCGCGCGCCCGACACCACGATGATGCTGATCTTGCCGCTCGCCATGGCCGCCTCGCCTTTACCTGGATCAAGGTTAGCGTAGCACGGGCTGCATCAGGGCTCACGGGGTGGCATCGTGCGGGGTGGCATCGTGCGACGACCGGAGTTGCGCGATCAGCCACCCGAACCCCACTCGCTCCTGTTCCAGCCGCAACCCGGGTTGCAGGCGATCGAATCGAAGATCGTCGTAGACCGCTGCCTCTTCAGTCGTGAGGCGCGAAAGGTCGTGACGCACGGGCTCGGGCTCCTCACCCCAGTGCAAGCGATGCGCGAGCAGCGTCTCCCGATCCATGAGGAATGACGTCGCGTGCGGAAAGTAGCCACGCAACCGATCGAGGATGGCGAAGCCGTGGGTATCGATGTCGCCCCAGTAGTGCAGGCGGCACCGCTGCAACCACCCGGCGCGCGCCAGCGCTTCCCAGCCGTAGCCCGCACCGAAGACGGCGATGGCTCGTGCCACCGGCGGGAAGGCGAGAAAGTTGGTCTCGTTCTCGGTGACGAAGACGCGCTCGATGGGCAGGGGGATCGACCTCAGTGCCCGCGCTGATCTGTTCGAGGAGCCCGAACAGCGTCAGCAGGCGCGACTCGGTGCCCACGAACGGTCGCTCGGTGAGCGAGAGCAGCCAGGCAATGGCCTTCTCGGTAGCGGGCGTCAGGTCGAACTGGGCCTCGTCGGTGCCGGGCTTGTAGAACTTGCGCAGCCAGCCCTTGTCGAGGGCCGCCCAGTCGTTCAGGTACTCCATGGCGCCCTTGGTGTTGGCACTATCGAGAACAAGCTCGGGGTGCTCGCCTCACTCACAAAGAACATTGCCCCATCCGAGACGCTGGAAGCTCTCAGGCAGAAGCGGCCTCCGAGGCACGCAATCGAGGTCCTGCGCACGAAGCGCCGACCCATGACCCAGTCGGAGTTGGGAGCCTTCCTTCACGCTGTCTTCGTGGACACATCGCTGCATCCGGATGACAGAGTCGTCGTCGCGCTGACGGCACTTACATCCGCCCGCATCGACGAAGTCGCTTCTTTGCAGGTGAGCGACATCGCATGGGACGGTGAAACGTGGTCCCTATCGATTGCGCTCTCTGATGATGAGCGGAAAGCATTGCTCGAATGGCTTCCGCAAGGATTCACGCTCCCAGGACTAAAGGGTGTCGATTCGCTAAGGACTATCCCAGTGTGCGTCGATGCTATTCCCGGGCTGCACGAGCGGCTCATTGAGTTGAAGGCGCGCCCGGGCAGCTTGTTCAAGCACCTCAGCACGACAAGTGCGGGTCGAAAGGCAAGTGCCATAGGACAGCGTATCAATCGCCGCATGAAAGAGGCATTTGGACATCAAACGGACCTCGTCTTCGAGAGCTTGCGGAACACGGCCAGCCCAACGCTCCGAAGAGCGGGAATCAACTTGGACCTTCGTCGACTTCACTTGGGGCATGCTCCGCTAGACATTCATGCGAGGCACTACGATGAAGTGTCGCTTGACGACCTACGAGCGGGCGCTCGTGCTCTCGGCGAGCTTGTCAGGCAGGCCCTGAAGGGAAAGCAATTTGCACGGCTCGATGTCGGTTACGACATGTGTCGCCGTGTCCTTAAGCACAATCGCACAATGCTCGACAAAGACAGCGAGACTCGACCGGTGCAGCAGCGACCCTTCGATGCTGACAAGGCGAAGGTCGTGTCGCTTGCACAGGCGCGTCTTAAGCTTCCTCCGAAGAAGATAGCGGCGGGCGCGAGGCCATCGCGGAGCGTCGTGGTTGGCATGCATCCAAACCTCGACCCACAGATTGTCGGGGAGCAGGAAGTCGCCACGCTGTGAATGCATTCGCGCGCCCGGCGTCTTGAATGGATACACGGGCTCCGTTGCAAAGGGAACGTCGCTGTGCTCGAGCAATCTGGCGACGACCAGCGCTGCGAGGCTGGTCACGGACCCGCCGCGCGTGACGAAGGCGGCCGGTCGCTGGCGGCACTGCTGGCGGAGGGCTTCGGTCAGCCCCAGGCGACGGGCGGTGGCCGCAGCGACCCGGTCAGCGCAGGTCCACGCCTCGACGAAATCGTACCGCCGGCATTGCTCCAGGAAGTACTCGAGTGTGGGCGTATGACGTCGGCTGACATACTCGACCTGAATGAGCTGCCGGACCGTGTCGAAGTGCCCTTGCCGTTTCAGCACTTTGCACCAGGCATTATTGATGCGCCACATATCCGACGGCGTTTTGGCACCGCGGGCGACAAAGCGGCGCGCGAAGTCCTCCGGTGGCAGCGTGGCAAGGGTGCCGTTCGGCAACTTGCTGCTCCAGCGCAGTGCCATGGCGATATCCCGATGAACGCCCAGCACGCGTGCGGCGTTGTACGAGCTGCGTGATACCGTTGCCCACTGCGTGAGAGAGGTCGCGCCGGTTCTTCCTACCGCGTCCACCCAGTCGTCGAGGGTGCGACGACGGTATGCGTCGCTCGACGTTCGCGGTGCGGCCACGTTATCGCCCCGGCACGCTGGGGATGCGCACCGGGAGCTTCAACCGTCGCATGGCGGCCACCAAGGTTGCCAGAGGGACAACGCCGTACTGTCGACTCACGGTCCTTCCGACGTGTCCGGTGAGTGCATCGTGAACTTCTTCGCTGATGACAGTCCCGCCGTGAGCGTCACCCTCGACCGCGGCGGGTGCCCGGCAGAGTGTCTTGAAACTGTGGCGGAACGAGTGAAAGACCACCCGTGGGTCCTGGATGTTGCAGCCTTGGGGGTGTCGGAGGTAGCGACCCCACCACTTCAACCAGTTGCCGCTGCGGTTACCGAAGGTGTCGCGACGCAAGTCCGGGAACAACCACTCATCGCCGCGCTGCTGCCGCAGGGCGACGTAAGCAGGGAAGCCAGCTGCCAGGACATCGGCGTGGATGGGCACGATGCGGCGTGAGGATACGGTCTTGACTCGCGTGTCCTTGCCGTCGTCGTGGATGCGAATGAGGAGCCCCGTTTCTCGCTGCTCCGTGACATCCGCGGTTCGCAGCTGGCAGAGCTCTTCGAGTCGAGCGCCGGTCGCGTAGGCAAGTATGGGCAGCCATGCCGCGGCTTCGCCGCCGCCGCGCGGACGCAGGCCCTGCGAGTAGACCGGGGAAGCGAACACGGACTCAAGCTGCGCTTCAGTGAACCCGCTTCGCCCGAGGTCAGGAACCTTGCGCCGCGGAACGCGAAGTCCTCGCGCGACATTGGTGGGCAGATGCCCAGCGTCGTACTGGGCTTGCAGCAGCGTCGACACGAATCCCAGATGCTTCTTCACCGTCGCTGCCGCGAGCCCATCGGCGAGCAGCGTATCGCGGTAGTGAGCGATGTCTCGGCGGGCCAGCGACGCCAGAGGTTTGCGGACGATTTCGTCGAACGTTTCGGCGGTCCGTTCGAACTCGATGAGGGTGCGTGGCGGCCGATTCGGGGTGAGGGCGCGCCAGTACTCGAATGCGGCCGTGAGATGCAGTGTCTCGCTGCTGTCGGTTGCGGTGTCCGGGACCGGAGCTGGCGCCGGTTCCGGGTCATCCGGGGCGGCGGCGGCCGCGAACTTGGTCAGCCATTCGGCGGCAAGGTGAAGGCTAAGGAGTTTGGCGGTTCTCGGCTCGTCGGTCTGCAGGTCGACGCGGATGAGGGTGCCGTAGCGCGGGCGGGCCGCGGCGGGGACCCGAATCTGGAACCGATAGCCATTCTTGTGGTGGGTGCAGTAGCGCATCGTGACCTCTCGCGAAGGGGTTTCGCCGGGGCATCGGATGCGCAGGTACCCAAAAATGTACCCCCGCAGACCAAAAACTAAGGCCCTTGCCTGCAGCTATCGCTGCAAAATCAAGGGCCTGTTGGCACAAACGCGTATAAATGGTGGAGACGAGGAGGATCGAACTCCCGACCTTCGCATTGCGAACGCGACGCTCTCCCAGCTGAGCTACGTCCCCACGAGGACCGCAATTATAGCCGCTCTCCCGCCCACGGACCACCGCCGCCCGCTGCTGCTCCCACCCGCCCCGCACCCGCCCCAAGCCCTCCACTCGCACCCGCCCCCCATAAAATCCCGACCCTCCCGCGCCCCCACGCAGGGTTGGATTCCTCGCCGCCGCCCCCCACCTACCGTACCCGTTCCACCGCCCGTCGCAATGGAAACCCTCCTCACCCTGATCCATCAGTACGGACTGCTGTTCGTCTTCGCCAACGTCCTCGTGCTCCAGGCCGGGTTGCCCGTCCCGGCGTATCCCACGCTGATCATCACCGGCGCGCTGGCGGCGATGGGAGGCGCGGGCGCGCCGGGGCTCATCGGCGTCGCGGTGGTGGCGGCGCTGATCGCCGATCTTTGCTGGTACGCGGCGGGGCGCCGCTTCGGTAGCCGCGTGCTCAAGACGATCTGCCGTGTCTCGCTCTCGCCCGACTCGTGCGTGCGGCAGACCGAATCGATCTTCGCGCGCTGGGGTGCGAGGTCGCTGGCGGTGGCCAAGTTCATCCCGGGCTTCGCGTCGGTTGCGACGTCGATGGCGGGCGTGGTGCGTCTGCCGCTATGGAAGTTCGTCGTGTTCGACGCGATCGGCGCGGCGCTCTGGTCGGGTGTCGCGATCGGACTGGGCTACGTGTTCAGCAGCGCGATCAATCAGGTGCTCGGCGTGTTCGAGGCGCTCGGCCGCATCGGCCTGTGGCTCATCGCAGGCGCGTTCGTCCTCTACATCGCCGCCAGGTGGTGGCAGCGCGAGCTCTTCGTGTGGCAGTTGCGCATGGATCGCGTGTCGGTGGACGAGCTGCGCGACCTCATGGACACGAAGCGTGTCGGCAAGGTGATCGACGTGCGCTCGCCGATGTCGCAGGCGCTCACCGGGCGCATTCCGGGGGCGATCACGGTCGATCCCCAGAACCTGCACGTCGAGCTCCTGCTCGTCGAGCCCGAGAACGAGGTCGTGGTGTATTGCGCGTGTCCCAACGAGTACACGGCGGCCAAGGTCGCCAAGGCGCTCCTGCAGCACGGATTCAAGCGTGTGCGTCCGCTGCTGGGCGGCATCGACGCGTGGAAAGCGGGTGGCTACCCGGTGGAAGCGGTGGAGGTCAACGGTGCTAAAGTCGTGCCGTTGAAAGTCGAAAGCGCAACGACATGACGAAGCTCGCACTCCACTCGCCCGACGCGCCGGCCGCGATCGGTCCGTACTCGCAGGCGGTGCGCGTCGGCGACACCGTCTACCTCTCCGGCCAGATCGGCCTCGATCCGGCCACGATGGAGCTCGTCGACGGCCTCGAGGCGCAGGCGCATCAGGTCTTCCGCAATCTTCGCGCGGTGGCGGTGGCCGCAGGTGGGTCGCTCGACGATCTCGTCAAGGTGTCGGTGCTCATGGTCGATTTGGGGGGCTTCGCCAAGGTCAACGAGATCATGGCGAGCTACTTCGCCAAGCCGTATCCGGCGCGTGCGACGTATCAGGTGGAGGCATTGCCGCGAGGTGCGCTCATCGAGGTCGAGGGCATCCTGGCGCTGACACCGGTCGCCCCTGCTGCCGTCGATCCGCAAACCGGCTGGCGCGAGACCTTCGACCAGACGAAGGGGCAATAGCCGTCGGTGATCCGAGGGATGCGCCCGTGCGGTTCACGGACGCCGATCCGTGACATCGGATGACACCGGAGGGCGTCGCCCGCAGGCTGCCCCATGAGCCCGGACAAGGCGTCCCGCAGCAAGCCATCGGTAGGCGAGAGCGCCCGCGGCAAGGGCGCGAGTGCCCGGCCCGCAGCGAAGTCACGCGGCCTGCCCGATCTCCTGGCGCGCCTCGGCATCTCGCGCGATGCCGATCTCGTGCTGCACCTGCCGCTGCGCTACGAGGACCATACGCAGCTCACCCCGCTCGCGTCGCTCGCGCCGCGGCTGTCGGTGCAGACCGAAGGCGTGGTGGTCGGCACCGACATCCAGTACCGGCCGCGGCGGCAGCTCGTATGCCTCGTCGCCGATCCCGACGACCGTGGTGCGCAGCTCGTGCTGCGCTTCTTCACGTTCTATCCGAGCCAGCAGAAGGCGCTGCAGCCCGGCGTTCGCGTGCGCGTGTTCGGCGACGCGCGCCCGGGCTTCCACGGCCTGGAGATGGTGCATCCGCAGTGGAAGGTCGTCACCGGTGAGTTGCCGTTGCCCACGACGCTCACGCCGGTGTACCCCACGACCGCGGGCCTCGCGCAGGAGGCCCTGCGCAAGCTGGTGACGCGCGCGCTGGCGGGCGACGCGAGCCTCACCGCCGACACGTTGCCCGCCAAGGTCGTGGCCCAGCGCAAGCTGTGGACGTTCGGCGACGCGGTGCGTTTCCTGCACACGCCGCCGCCGCGCATCGGCGAGGTCACCCTGCGCGCGCTCGAGGCGCGCACGCATCCGGCGTGGACGCGTTTGAAGTTCGACGAGCTCGTGGCGCAGCAGCTTTCGCTCAAGGCGCACCGGCAGGCGCGCGCGCAACGGCAGGCGCCGGCGTTGCCGGGTACCGGCGAGCTCACCGGGAAGCTCGTCGAGCGAGCCGGCTTCGTACTCACCGGCGCGCAGCAGAAGGTGTGGCGCGAGATCGCGCACGACCTCGCGCGCCCGATTCCGATGCAGCGCCTGCTGCAGGGCGACGTGGGCTCGGGAAAGACCGTGGTGGCGGCGCTGGCCGCGTTGCAGGCCATCGAGAGCGGAATGCAGGTCGCGTTCATGGCGCCCACCGAGATCCTGGCGGAGCAGCACTTTCGCAAGCTCTCGGCGTGGCTCGACGGCCTCGGCGTGCCGGTGGCGTGGCTTGCGGGATCGTCGCCTGCCAAGGCGCGACGCCAGGCGCTGGAAGGCCTTGCGAGCGGCGAGATTCCCTTCGCAGTGGGGACGCACGCGCTCTTCCAGGCGGGCGTTGCGATTCCGCGGCTCGGCCTGGCGATCGTCGATGAGCAGCATCGGTTCGGTGTCGCGCAGCGGCTTGCCCTGCGCGGCAAGGGAGACTCCGAGGCACACCAGCTCATGATGAGCGCCACGCCGATCCCGCGTACGCTCGCCATGACGTTCTACGCCGACCTCGACGTATCGGTGATCGACGAGATGCCTCCCGGACGCACGCCGGTGGCCACCCGTCTCGTCAACCAGAAGCGCCGCGACGAGATCGTGCAGTGGATCGATAAGCAATGCGCGGAAGGCCGCCAGGCGTACTGGGTGTGCCCGCTCATCGAGGAGTCGGAGAAGCTCGAGCTGCAGACGGCCGTGGCGCTGCACGCGGAGCTCACCGCGGCGCTGCCCGATCTCGTCATCGGCCTCATCCACGGGCGGCTGAAGCCCGACGTCAAGGCCTCCACCATGGATGCCTTCGCGCGCGGCGAGATCCACGTGCTGGTGGCGACCACGGTGATCGAGGTGGGCGTGGACGTGCCCAATGCATCGCTCATGGTGATCGAGCACGCGGAGCGCTTCGGCCTCGCGCAGTTGCACCAGTTGCGCGGCCGCGTGGGACGCGGTGCGGCGGAATCGACGTGCGTGCTGCTGTTCGAGGGGCCGGTGGGCGAGGTGGCCAAGCTGCGCCTCAAGGTGATCTTCGAGAGTACCGACGGCTTCGAGATCGCACGCCAGGACCTCCTGATCCGCGGCCCCGGCGAGTTCCTGGGCGCCCGCCAATCGGGTGTGCCGCTCTTGCGCTTCGCCGACCCCGAGCGCGATGCGGCGCTGATCGGGCCGGCGCAGGAGACGGCCGAGGTTCTGCTCGCCCGCGAGCCGGCGGCGGCGCAGGCGCATCTCGTGCGCTGGCTGGGCGGTCGGGCGGAGTTCATCAAGGCGTGAAGGGGGGCTGCGCTCGGTCGTGAGTCGCCGCCGCTGGCGGACCATGTGGCGGGCGCGCAGGGTGCAGTGGTGTTTCATCGATCCGAAGCGGGCGCGGGCCGATCCGAAGCCGGCCCGGCCGATGCCGCCCGCCGCAGACTCGCGGGTTCTTGCGGCAAATCAATCCATTGGCGGTGGGTTTTGGCTCCAACCGACGGTCGTTGGTACAATCGACCTCCGGCACTGGCGGCGTTCCGTGTGGCACCGGCCCGCGCACCGCCCGATGCCGGAATCGCCGCGCCATGTCCCTCTTCACCCTCGGCCTCGATCACACCTCCGCGCCGCTCGACGTGCGCGAGAAGGTCGCGTTCGCGCCGGACACGGTGAGCGAGGCCCTGCGCGACCTCAGCGCGGGCCGACGCGTGAAGGAGGCGGCGATCCTCTCCACCTCCACGCGCACCGAGGTGTACTTCGAGGGTGTGGAGCCCGGGCCCGTCGCGAAGTGGCTGGAGGGCTTCCACGGTCTGCCGGCGTCGTCGCTCGACCCGTATGTCTACACGCTGCCGCGCGAGAAGGCGGTGCCGCATGCCTTCCGGGTGGCGAGCGGCCTGGGCTCGATGGTGCTGGGCGAGCCGCAGATCATGGGGCAGGTGAAGCAGGCGGTGCGCTCGGCCGAAGCCGCGGGCTCGCTCGGACTGGTGCTCGACCGCCTGTTCACGCGCACGCTCGAAGTCGCCCACGACGTGCGCACGCAAACGGACATCGGCAGCACGTCGGTGTCGATGGCGGCGGCGTCGGTCAAGCTCGCCGAGCGCATCTTTCCGTCGATCTCCTCCCAGCGCGTGCTGCTCGTGGGTTCCGGCGAGATGATCGAGCTCGCGGCGCAGCACTTCGTCGCGCGCAATCCGAAGTCCGTGACGGTGGCCAACCGCACGCTCGAACGCGGACGGAGCCTCGCGAGCCGCATCGGCGCCGCGGAGATGACGCTCAACGAGCTGCCCGACCGCCTGCGCGAATTCGACATCGTCGTCACCTGCACCGCGAGTTCGCTGCCGCTGATCGGCAAGGGCATGCTCGAGCGCGTGGTCAAGCAGCGCAAGCACGCGCCGATCTTCATCGTGGACCTGGGCGTGCCGCGCGACGTGGAGGCGGAGGCCGCCGATCTCGACGACGTCTTCCTGTACTCGCTGGACGACCTCGTGGTCATCGTGCGCGAGAATCAGGTCATCCGGCAGGATGCCTTGCAGCAGGCCGAAGCGATGATCGCCGATCAGGCGTCGACGTTCCTGCGCTGGCTCGACGGCCGCTCGATCGTGCCGACCATCGAGGCGCTCTCCGGCCATCACGATGGCGTGCGTGCCACCGAGCTCGCGCGCGCCTGCGCGATGCTCGCCGCGGGCGCCGCGCCCGACGCGGCGCTGGCCGCGCTGGCGCATGGCCTCACGCGCGAGCTGCTCAATGCGCCGCTGACGGCGCTCAATGCCGCGGGTGACGCGGAGCGTGCCGAACTCGTGGCCGCGCTGCAGCGGGTGTACGGCCTCACCGGCATTCGCGACGACGCGCTTTAGCGTCGCCTCCGGGGCCAAGGGCGCGCCCGAAGCGCCTTCACGCTTCGCGCCTGTCTGAGGCGCGATTCCCGTCCCTCCCGGAAGCCGTACCGCATGAAGACTTCGCTGCGCAGCAAACTCGACCAGTTGTCCTCGCGCCTCGCCGAGCTCGACGGGCTTCTGGGCTCGCCGGACATCACGCGCGACATGGACCGCTATCGCGCGCTGACCAAGGAGCACGCCGACCTCACCCCGGTGGTGGCGCGCTTCGCCGACTTCCAGGCCGCGGAAAGCGACCTTCTTGCGGCCGACGAGCTCGCCGCCGATCCGTCCATGCGCGACTTCGCCGCCGAGGAGCGGACGAACGCACAGGCGCGCATCGCCGCGCTCGAGGTCGAGCTGCAGGGGGCACTGCTGCCGAAGGACCCCAACGACGAGCGCAACGTGTTCCTCGAGATCCGCGCCGGCACGGGCGGCGACGAATCGGCGCTCTTCGCCGCGGATCTCCTGCGCATGTACATCCGCTACGCGGAGCGGCATCGGTGGGGCACCGAGATCGTCTCGGCATCGCCGTCCGAGCTCGGCGGCTACAAGGAAGTGATCGTGCGCATCGTCGGGCAAGGCGCGTACTCGGCGCTCAAGTTCGAGTCGGGCGGACATCGCGTGCAGCGCGTGCCGGAGACCGAGGCGCAGGGGCGCATCCACACCTCGGCGTGCACGGTGGCGATCATCGCCGAGGCCGACCCCGTTGCCGACATCACGATCAATCCCGCGGAGATCCGCATCGACACCTTTCGCGCGTCGGGCGCCGGCGGCCAGCACATCAACAAGACGGATTCGGCAGTGCGCATCACGCACCTGCCCACGGGCCTCGTCGTGGAATGCCAGGACGACCGCTCGCAGCATCGCAACCGCGCGCAGGCGATGACGGTGCTCGCCTCGCGCCTGCTCGATCGCGAGCGTCAGGAGCGGCAGAGCAAGGAAGCGGCGCACCGCAAGTCGCTCATCGGCTCCGGCGACCGCAGCGAGCGCATCCGGACGTACAACTTCCCGCAAGGGCGGGTGACCGACCACCGCATCAATCTCACCCTCTACAAGATCGACGCCATCATGGACGGCGAGCTCGACGAGATCGTGAAGGCGCTCGCGCAGGAGTTCCAGGCCGAGCAGCTGGCGGCGCTGTCGGGCGAAGGGTAGTCCAGTGACCTCGAAGGGCCGCCTCGCGGGCGAATCAGCCCCGGAGCCTGTCAGCGCGAAGGGTAGTCCAGTGAGCATGACGGGCCGCGCCAAGGGCGAACAAGCCCGGAGAGCGCAACGCAACAGGGTGGAGGAGGTGGCGTGAACACGATCGCGAACGCACCTGTCCCCTGGCTCGTCACGCTGCGCCTTGCCATGCGCCGGTTCGTGCGCGAGGACTATGCCGACGTCTTGCGCCTCGACCGCGACCTGCGGGTGATGAAGTACATCACCGGCAAGCCCGCCACCCCGGAAGAGACGCACGCCACGATCGAGCGCGTCACCCGCTACTACGATCGCTATCCCGATCTCGGCGCGTGGTACACGGTACGCCGCGACACCGGTGCGTTCATCGGCTGGTTCTCGCTCAAGTACGCGGGCAAGAGCCCCGACATCGAGATCGGCTATCGCCTGTTGCCGCAGGCGTGGGGACAGGGCTTTGCCACCGAGGGCGCCACCGCGATGCACGACTACGGCTTCGACGACCTCGGCCTGTACCGGATCATCGGCGTCACGCATCCCGGCAATCGTGCCTCGCAGCGCGTGCTGCTCAAGGCCGGCCTGCTCGATCGCGGCTGGGCGCGCTACTACGACCAGCGGCTGCGTTTCTTCGCTGCCGACAATCCGCACCTGGCGACGCGATGAGCGGCATGACCGTCGGCCGCGTCCTGGCGCAGGCCGGGCTCGCGCCGATCGACGCGCAGGTGCTGCTGGCGCACGTGCTGCGTCGCGATCGCGCCTGGCTGGTCGCGCACCGCGACGATCCTCTCGATCGTTCGCTCGCGACGACGTTCCTCGCGCTGGCACGGCGCCGGCGCAACGGTGAACCCGTGGCGTATCTCGTGGGCAGCCGTGAGTTCTGGGGCCTGTCGTTGCAGGTCTCGCCCGCGGTGCTGGTGCCGCGGCCCGAGACGGAGACGCTCGTCGAGCTGGCGCTCGACTGGCTGCCCGCCGATCGCCCGGCGCGCGTGCTCGATCTCGGCACGGGCTCTGGCGCGATCGCGCTCGCCATCGCGCGCGAGCGTCCGCAGGCGGAGGTGGTGGCCATCGACGCTTCCGTGGCAGCGCTGGCGGTCGCACGCAGCAACGCGGCGGCGCTCGGGCTGCACAACGTGACGTTCGTCGAGTCCGATTGGTACGCGGGCGTGGGCGGCGCGCCGTTCGATCTCATCGTGAGCAATCCGCCCTATGTCGCAGCGGGGGATCCGCATCTTCGTCAGGACGACGTCCGCTTCGAGCCGCGCGCCGCGCTGGTTGCCGGCGCCGACGGTCTCGATGCGCTGCGGACGATCGTGACGGGAGCAGCCGCGCGCCTGGCACCCGCCGGCAGGGTGCTCGTCGAGCACGGCCACGATCAGGCGGCGGCGGTGCGCGCGCTGCTCGAGGGGACGGGCTTCGAGGACGTCACGGTGCGACGCGACCTCGCGGGCATCTTCCGTGTGGCGGGCGGCCGCAGGCTACCGGCCCGCGATGGCCGAGCCTGCGGGTAGCCGAAAGCCGAGTGCTTCCGACGAACATCGGGCACAAACTAGGGTAAACACCTATATGAGGGGAGGAATTTTTATAAAATAATGCAGAAATTCGCAAGGAGGAATCGTGATGGCCACCACGTTCGATCAGTACCGGGAAAATGTTGCAGGAAGGGCGGATGTGGCGGACACGCCTGAACTGGTGCGCTACTACCAGGAGCTTGATCGCCTGAAAGCGGGGGCCCTGTGGACGGTGGCCAACAAGATCGAACCCTGGGAGCCGAGGTCCGAATCGGTACCGGTGCTGTGGCGCTACCAGGACTTGCGCGAGCATGTGCTTCGTTCGGTATCCCTGGTCACGCCGCAGAAGGCTGGGCGACGTGTCATCTACCTCAACAACCCGGGGCGACGCGAGGTGGCGGCGGCCGTGGGCTGGCTGTACTCCGGCCTGCAGGTCATGCATCCCGGCGAGGCGGCATCGGCGCATTGGCACTCGAGCTCGGCATTGCGCTTCATCATGGAAGGGCGCGGCGCCTACACCATCGTCGATGGCCACAAGATGACCTTGGGGGCGAACGATTTCGTGCTGACGCCCAATGGCTGCTGGCATGAGCATGGCGTGGCGGCCGACGGGCTGCCGTGCATCTGGCAAGACGGCCTGGACATCCCGCTCGTCAACGCGCTCGAGGCGGGCTTCTTTACCGTGCATCCCGACATGCACCAGGCGGTCGCCTATCCCGTCAATGACTCCGTCGCCCTGTGGGGTGCGCCGGGATTGCGTCCTCATCAGGTCGGGTGGAACAAGCCGTATTCACCCCTGTTCAAGTATCAGTGGGAGCCCACTTACGACGCGCTGCGCGCGCTCGCAGCGGTCAGCGAAGGCAGCCCCTTCGATGGAATCCTGATGCACTACACCAACCCGCAGAGCGGGGGCCACGTGATGGCCACGATGGGTGCGAGCATGCAGTTGCTGCGGGCCGGGTTCGCCAGCAAGGCGCATCGGCATACGGGCAGCTTCCTGTATCAGGTAGCCAAGGGCAAGGGCTACTCGGTGATCAACGGACAGCGTCTGGATTGGCAGGAGCGCGACATCTTCTGCGTGCCGTCCTGGGCCTGGCATGAGCACGTCAATGCATCGCAATCCGAAGATGCGTGCCTGTTCTGCTTCAACGATCTGCCCGTGATGGAGAAGCTGGACCTCTACAGGGAAGAGGCGCTGGCCGACAACGGCGGGCACCAGGTGATCTCGACGCCGGCCTAGGCGTCCATGGGTACCCGGGCCACGGCGGCCCGGCGGGTCTTCGCGTCCTTCCGTTCCCTGCATTCCTGTTTGACCTTGACCGTCCCTGCGGCGGTTTCCTATCGGAGAATTGCATGCGTCTTGTGACATATCGCCCCGAGGTGAGCGCTGCCGCGCGACTGGGAGCGTTGGTGGATGATTGCGTAGTCGACCTGGCTCATCTGGGTGCGCGCGCCGGAGAGCCCCTGCCGGCCGACATGCTCGGGTTCATCGACTTGGGGCCACAGGCGCTTCGGTCCGCGAGCGAACTTCTCGCCGCCTGCAAGGGCAAGTGGCCCGCCGGCATCGCGCAGCCGCTCGCCAACGTGAAGCTGCTGGCGCCGATTCCGCGCCCGCGCAAGAACGTCTTCGGCATCGGACTGAATTACGTCGAGCACGTGACTGAATCGAGCCGCACGCTGGACACGTCGAAGGAGTTGCCCAAGCAACCCGTCATCTTCTCGAAGCCGCCAACCACCGTGGTCGGCCCCGGTGATGCGGTCGAGCACAACGAAGGGATCACTCGCCAGCTCGACTGGGAAGTCGAACTGGCGGTCATCATCGGGACACGCGCCACGCGAGTCAGCGAAGCAGACGCTTTGAAGCATGTGTTCGGCTACAGCCTCATGGTGGATATCAGTGCACGCGACTGTCGCCGCGCCGGTCAGTGGATCTACTCCAAGGGGCAGGACACGTACGCGCCCTTCGGTCCGCAGATCGTCACCGCAGACGAGATTCTGGATCCGCAGGTGCTGGACCTCTGGCTGAAGGTCAATGGCGTGATCAAGCAGCAATCCAACACACGTCACATGCTCTTCAAGGTCAATACTCTGATCGCCGACATCAGCGCCGGCATCACCCTGGAGCCTGGCGACATCATTGCCACGGGCACGCCCGAGGGTGTCGGCGCCGGGCGGGTGCCGCAAGAATGGCTGTGGCCCGGCGATGTCATCGAGAGCCATGTGGAACACATCGGGTCACTGCGCAACCCGGTCGTCGCCGTCGGCGGCGAACCGCGCAAAGGCAGGGGTGCATGAAGCCGATGTCGCGAGTCCGCGCGGCAGCACGCGCGACCACCGACGAAGCATCGTCAGCGCAATTTCATCCGTTCGAACGCTTACCTTCGCAATCGCGTCCAACCTGGAGTTCTCCCATGCTCAGAAGTCTCCTGCTCTTCGCCGCGGCGTGTGCTCTCGCGGGTACCGCCGCCGCTGCAGAGCCTGTCAAGATCGGATTCATCACGACCCTGTCCACGCCCGCCGGCTACATCGGCGAAGACTTGCGTGACGGCTTCCAACTGGCCATCAAGCAAGGTGGCGGCAAGCTCGGCGGTGTTCCCGTGGAACTGGTCGTCGAGGACGATGGCCTCAAGCCCGCCAACGCCAAGCAGGCAGCGGACCGAATGCTGCAGTCGGGCATTCACCTTTTCACCGGCGTGAACTTCTCGAACGTGCTGGCCGCGGTAGTGCCGGGAGTCATCAAGGCCGGAGATTTCTATGTGAGCCTGAATCCGGGACCCTCCGTCTTCGCCGGCGAAAAATGCAGCCCGAACTACTTCGTGGCTTCCTATCAGAACGACGCGTATCACAAGGCCGGCGGCGTCGCGGCCAACGAACTCGGGTTCAAGCGCGTGGTAGTGCTGGCGCCGGACTACCAGGCGGGACGCGATGCGATCGCGGGCTTCAAGAGTACCTACAAGGGTCAGGTGCTGGCCGAGATCTACACCAAGCTCGACCAGTCCGATTTCTCCGTCGAGATCGCCAGGGTGCGTTCGCTCGCGCCCGATGCCATCTACCAGTTCCACCCGGGTGGCGCGGGCATCAACTTCGCCAAGCAGTACGGCAACTCGGGCCTGGGCAAGACCGTGCCCATGGTGATGCCTGGTTTCTCCATGGATGCGCGCATGATGGCAGCCACCGGTGCGGCAGCGGAGGGTTCCTACATCACGGGTATCTGGTCCGTGGCCATGGACAACCCCGCGTCCAAGAAATTCGTCCAGGACTTCAAGGCTGCCTACAACCGCATTCCCACTGACTATGCGATGCAGGCATACGATACCGCGCACTGGATCGGTTCGGGGCTGAAGGCAGTGGGGGGCGACATGAGCAAGGCGGACGCCTTCCGCACCGCGATGCGCAAGGCGGACTTCGCCTCGTTGCGCGGCAAGTTCGCGCTCAACACGAACCAGCACCCCATCCAGGACCTCTACCTGATGCGCATCGAGAAGAACGCCAGCGGCGAGCTGGCGCCCAAGATGGTGCGCAAGCTCATCAGCGACGACCGTGACGACTACGCCGTGAACTGCAAGATGCCGTCATGATCCTGCTGGTCGAACAACTGTTGAACGGGTTGCAGTTCGGGGCCATGCTGTTCATGCTGGCCTCGGGACTCACCCTGATCTTCGGGATCATGGGCGTGGTCAATCTGACACACGGCTCGTTCTACATGGTCGGCGCCTTCTGTGCCGCGTTTGCGCTGGGGCACACGGGCTCGTTCGCCGCGGCGGTGGCGGCAGCGTTGCTGGGCGCCGGGGCCTACGGCCTGCTGATCGAGTTCACTGTCATTCGCAGGCTCTATCAGCGCGATCACATGTACCAGGTGCTGGCCACGTTCGGGCTCATCCTGTTCACGAACGAGGGGGTGAGCCTGGTGTTCGGGCGCCGCCCGCCCCTGGTTGACATCCCACCTCTCCTGCAAGGGTCGGTCACGCTACTTCCGGGCCTGCAGTACCCGGTAGTGCGGCTGGCCTTCATCGTCATCGGCGCACTGGTGGCCGTGGGCCTGTGGTGGCTGGTCAACCGCACTCGCGTGGGAATGTTGGTGCGTGCCGGAGCAGACGACCGCGAGATGGTCAGCGCGCTCGGCGTGGACATTCGCCGGCTCTACACGTTGGTGTTCGGACTCGGCGCGCTGCTGTGCGGACTCGCTGGCGTGATGGCAGCACCTCTGCTGGCGGTGGAGATCGGCATGGGCGAGCGGGTGCTCATCACGACGTTCGTGGTCATCATCATCGGCGGTGTCGGATCGGTGCGCGGCGCGCTCGCGGGCGCACTGCTCGTGGGTGTCGTGGATAGCCTGGGGCGGGCGTTCCTGCCGCAGGTTCTCGAAGCGGTGTTGCCTCCCGAGACCGCCACGCCGCTCGCCGCCGGCTTCGCCTCGGCTTCCATCTACCTGCTCATGGTCGTGGTGCTGATCATGAAGCCGCTCGGATTGTTCTCCGCGAAGTCCTGAGCATCCCAACGTTCACGAACAGGCGACGATACATGTCCACCATTCCGTCGATGCTCCCCAGCACGAGCCAGTCTCTCTCGCGAAGGACCTGGATCGTGATGGTCGGTCTCGTCGTCCTGGCCCTCTTGCCCGTCGCTGCCGCTGCATTCGGAACGCCATATGCGATGAGCCTGGCCACCCGCTTTCTCATCTATGGCCTTGCTGCGGTCTCGCTGGACCTGATTCTCGGCTACGGGGCAATGGTCAGCTTCGGGCACGCGATGTTCTTCGGGCTCGGGGGATATGTGGTCGCCATCGTGGCGCATCACAGCCTGGAAGCCGGGCCCCTCTTTGGCTGGAGCGGCACCATGCAGGCCATCGTCGTGTGGCCGCTGGCGATAGTGTGCTGCGCGATTCTCGGTGCGGTTGTCGGCTACCTTGCGCTGCGGACGCGGGGTGTGCAGTTCATCATGATCACCCTGGCATTCGGCCAGCTCGTCTACGTCGTGCTGACGTCGCTCAAGGTGTACGGAGGAGACGATGGCTTGATGATGTCGCAGCGGAATGTGCTGCCGGGATTCGACCTGGAGAAGCCGGTGGTCTTCTACTACGTGTGCCTCGTGCTGCTCGTGGCGTGGACCTTTCTGTGTTCGCGCGTCGTGGCGTCGCGGTTCGGGATGGTGTTGCAGGCGTTGCGTCAAAGCGAGCGCCGCACGATCAACCTGGGCGCAGCACCCACGCCATACCGCCTGTCGGCGTTCGTGTTGTCGGCGATGGGAACGGGGCTGGCGGGTGTGCTGTGGGCCAATTTCGCCGGGCTGGTGACGCCCGACATGGCGTCGTGGACCAAGTCCGGCGAGCTCATGGCCATCGTCATCGTCGGCGGCATGGGGACCCTGCTTGGTCCGATCGCCGGGGCAGCGGTCTTCCTGGGGCTGGAGCAGGGGCTGGCCGCGTGGACCGAGCACTGGATGATCGTGATGGGGCCGATACTCGTGCTGATCGCGCTTGCCGGCCGCAATGGGCTGTTTGGTCGCTGGCTGGGCGGGCATCATGGCCGCTGACGATCCAAAGCAGCCGTTGCTGGAAGTGCGTGGCCTGCGCAAGGCGTTTGGTGCGGTGCAAGCCACCGATGGCGTCGACCTCGCGCTGATCGAAGGTGAGACTCATGCCCTGATTGGCCCGAACGGGGCAGGCAAGTCGACCTTGATCGCGCAGCTCTCCGGCGAGCAGCAACCGGACTCAGGCACGATCGTCCTCGATGGTGAGGATGTGACGCCGCTGCAGGCCTATGCACGTGCCCGGAAGGGCCTATCACGCTCGTTCCAGATCACGGAGCTGTGCGGGGATTACACCGCACTGGAGAACGCGCTGCTGTCGTTGCTGTTGGTGAACGGTAGCGCCTTCGGGGCCTGGTCCGACCCGCGTCGTGATGGCGAAGCGGTGATGGCCGCGACCCGCTGGCTCAACGAAGTTGGCCTGGGAGAGCGGGCGAACGTAAGCGTGCGTGACCTTGCTCACGGCGAGAAGCGACAACTGGAACTGGCCGTCGCACTGGCGCGCTCGCCACGATTGCTGTTGCTGGACGAGCCGATGGCAGGCATGGGCGCAGAGGAGTCGGCACGCATGACCGGATTGTTGCAGAGCCTGAAGCGACGCTACACCATCCTGCTCGTGGAGCATGACATGGACGCCGTATTCGCGCTGGCCGACCGCATCACGGTGCTGGTCTACGGCAGAACCATCTTCACGGGCACGCCGGACGAAGTGCGCAGCCACCCCGAGGTGCGTGCCGCCTACCTGGGCGAGGAAGCAGCATGCTGACGGTGGAAGGCCTTACCGGCGGTTATGGTGGCAGCCAGGTGCTGTTTGGCATGGACTTCGAGGCCGGCTCGGGGCAGGCCATCTCCTTGATCGGTCGCAACGGCATGGGGAAGACCACGACGGTACGTACCCTGATGGGCATGCTGCCTGCTCGCGGGGGCCGGGTCGCGCTGCAAGGTACTCCGCTCACGACGCTTCCGTCACATTCCGTGGCACGGCTCGGTATCGGCCTGGTTCCCGAAGGACGACGCATCTTCGGGTCGCTGTCCGTCGAGGAGAACCTGGTAGCCACGGCGCGCAAGCGCACAGGCGCCAACGAGTGGACCCTGGATCGGGTCCTGACGCTGTTTCCCCGCCTGCGCGAGCGTCGCCGGCAGTCGGCACGAACGTTGTCGGGCGGCGAGCAGCAGATGCTGGCCATCGGGCGCGCGCTGATGACCAACCCGCAACTGCTGATCCTCGACGAGGCAACGGAAGGGCTGGCGCCGTTGATTCGTCACGAGATCTGGACCTGCCTGCGAGCCCTCAAGCGCGAGGGGCTGACGATCGTGGTGATCGACAAGAATCTGGGGGAGATGGCAACGTTGCTGGACCGACATCACATCGTCGAGAAGGGCAGGGTCGTCTGGTCCGGCACGCCTTCCGAGCTGGCGGCTCGCGAAGATCTTGCGCATCGCTATCTCGGTATATGACGGCGATGACTCGCGATCTCGCAACGAGACCGCCTTCGCAGGCAACCCGGGATGAGCGCAGGCCATGACGACGATCCGTACGGTGCGCCCGATCGCCGGCAAAGGCGACGTCCGCGCCACATGATCAACCTCGTGTCGCTCAACCTGTTCGACATTGAACAGGGCGACCAAGAGATGGAGCCTCGCACATGCTAGACCTGCCCAAGTACAAGGCGGCTGCCGTACAGACATCCCCGGTGTTCCTCGACACCGACGCTACGGTCGAGAAGGTCGTTCACCTGATCGGCGAAGCCGCCTCCAATGGTGCACGCCTCGTTGCGTTTCCTGAGGTGTTCGTTGCGGGCTACCCCTACTGGAGCTGGATCGGCAACCCGGTCGAAGGCAGCCCCTGGTTCGAGAAACTCGTACGTTCGGCGATCGAGATTCCCGGTCCGGAAGTGGCGAAAATCGCAAGTGCCGCGGCTCGGCACAAGATACATGTGGTCGTTGGAGTCAACGAGCGCAACCCGCATGGAATCGGCACGATCTACAACACCATAGTCACCATCGCGGATGATGGCCGTATTCTGGGCCGACACCGCAAGCTCGTGCCCACCTGGGCAGAGAAACTGGTCTGGGCCCCGGGAGACGCCTCGGCGCTTCGCGTGCACCAGACCTCCATCGGCCCGATCGGTGCGCTTGCCTGTGGAGAGAACACCAACACGCTCGCGCGCTACTCGTTGGTCGCGCAGGGTGAACTCGTGCATGTGGCCAGCTACATTTCTCTGCCGGTCGCGCCGCCCGACTACGACATGGCCGAAGCGATCAAGGTGCGCGCGGCAGCGCACAGCTTCGAGGGCAAGCTGTTCACCCTCGTATCCTGTTCCACCGTATCCGAGGAGATCATCCGTGCGCTGGAGGGCGACTTTCCGAAGGCAAGGGAGCTCCTGTCTCGCAAGAACAGCGCCTTCTCCGGCATCCTTGGTCCCGATGGTCGAACGATCGGTCAGCCGCTGATCGATGACGAAGGCATCGTGTACGCCGACATCGATCTCTCTCGCTGCATCCAGCCGCGGCAGATGCACGACATCGCGGGTCACTACAACCGCTTCGACATCTTCGACCTGCGCGTGAATCGCCGGCCCCTGCTGGCCGTGCGGTTCGACGATTCTCCGATGATCGAGAGCCTCGACATGAGCGACACGTTCGAGCCAAGCCAGGAGCCAAGAGCATGAATGTCGGGCGCAACTACCGCATTGGCCAGATCGTGCCATCTTCCAACACGACGATGGAGACCGAGATTCCGGCCATCCTGCGTGCGCGCGAAGCGCAGCACCCGGAGAGTTTTACGTTCCACTCCAGCCGCATGCGCATGAAGCATGTGACCAAGGAAGAGCTCGCTGCCATGGACGCCGACAGTGATCGGTGCGCTCTGGAGCTTTCGGATGCGCGGGTGGATGTCCTGGGTTACGCGTGTCTCGTGGCCATCATGAGCATGGGACTGGGATACCACCGTGTCTCCGAGGCCCGGTTGCATCAACGCACGGTGGACAACGGGGGGGCTGCCCCGGTGGTCACCAGCGCGGGAGCGCTGGTCGATGGTCTCAAGGCCATCGGTGCAACCAAGGTTTCGATTCTTGCGCCCTACATGAAGCCGCTCACCAGATTGGTGATCGAATACATCGAACACGAGGGCATCGAGGTCGTGGATAGCATTTCACTGGAGATTCCGGACAACCTGGAGGTTGGTCGTCAGGACCCGCGTGCACCCATAGAGATCACGAAGCGCCTGAACACGGCCAACGTCGACGCCATTGTCGCCTCGGCGTGCGTGCAGATGCCATCGTTGCCTTCCGTGCACCCTATCGAGGAGCGCATCGGCCTGCCGGTGATCTCGTCTTCGATTGCGACGACGTACCAGATGCTCAAGAAGCTCGGGCTGTCGACGTCGGTTCCCGGATTCGGGTCGTTGCTATCCGGCAAGTTCTGACCGGTATTGTCGAGGCGAGCCTGCCTGCTTCCGGCTTCCCGGTCCCACTGGCGATAGTCGCCTGATTTCACTGTATGATTTCCGCCATGCATTCCCGCGATTCGTCGCTTTTGACCGAGGGGCGAGAGCCGCTCGGGGCCGGTCGTCTGCGTTCCGCGGCGTCTTCCGCCTGTGTCTGGGGATATCCATGAGACCCCGCACGGGCAGCAGCAAGTCGACCATGGACCTCGCGGACGCTCCTGACGAAGGTGCGGAAGCGCTCACGCTTGCCGAGGAGGCGCATCGCAGACTGCGGCAAGACATCATCTCCGGAGCGATTCCCGCCGGCCAGCCGCTGAGACTCGAATATCTCAAGGATCGATACGGCATCAGCTTCTCCCCCTTGAGGGAGGCGTTGAATCGATTGCAGAGCAAGCGACTCGTGGTGTCCGCGCCCTCGCGGGGTTTTCGTGTCGCACCTTTCTCGGAAGAGGAGATGTGGGATGTGATCGAAACCCGCATCGTCATCGACTGTGCGGCCCTGCGGCGGTCGTTGAAGCGGGGAGGCGATGATTGGGAGGTCGAAGTCGTTGCGTCTTTTCACGCGTTGGAGTTGGCGACAACGCAGAGAAGCTCGGACGCCAGCGATTCAACGGTTCCTGCCAATGAGCAACTGGAGAAGCGGCACTATCGCTTTCACAGGGCCTTGATAGCCGCCTGCGAATCGCGTTCGCTCCTGGAGCTGTCAGACCAACTCTATGCTCAAGCGGAGCGCTACCGGCAGCCCAGCCTGCGCGACCGGACCTACTGGAAGCTCGATCGGGATGTGACTGCCGAGCACAGACAGTTGCTGGACACGGCGATCGCGAGGGACGCCGAGGCAGCGTCAGCGCTGCTGGCAAAGCACTACAGGGAGACCGGCCGGATGATCAGGCAGGTGCTGTCGATGTCATCGACCATGCATGCGGCCACCTGAAGGCTCCTGAAGGCTTTCGACTTAAGCGCGCACATCCTCCGCGGGGCCATCACTGCAGGTTCGCCGCCTTCTTCACCCGCGCCAGCACCGCCATCTGTGGCGACTTCTTGTAGTGGTGGTCGAGCGGATAGCAGCCCGACACCATGCCGTTGCGCGGCGCCGTGGTGCAGTCGCTGAACGTGCGGCAGAGGCGCTTGCGCTGCAGGGTGCGGCCGGCGAGCACGTCGGCGGGCAATTCCGGATAGGCAAGCACCATGCGCCCGAGCCCGACGAGGTCGGTCCAGCCGTCGCGCACCACCGCCTGCGCCACGTTGGGCAGGAATTCCTGCAGGTACGTGTAGCCGCTGCCCATCAGCACGAGGTCGGGGAAGTCGGCCTTGAGCGTGCGCACCAGATCGAGGTGACGCATCACGCCGAGCAGCGGATCCTCCGGCGGCTTGTAGCCGTCCGACGGCGGATAGAGCGCGGGACGGGTAAGGTGCGGGTTGTAGTACGGACTGCCCAGCGTGAGATTCACGAGGCGGATGTCGAGGTCGCGCAGGATCGCCAGGAACGCGCGGGTCTCCGCGAGGTTCTCCTTCACCGGCTCACGCTCGTCGGTGCCGAAGCCGTACACGTACGGCAGGCACTGCGAATAGTCGTCGGGCACGCCGTGACCGAGCGTGTCGGCCTCGGGCTCGGCGGGGTCGGGCTTGAACGGCACGTAGTCGAACGCGGACACGCGCACGCCGATGTCGAGGCCGGGCGCCTCGGCACGAATGCCGGCCACGATCTCGCGCAGGAATCGCGTGCGGTTCTCGAGACTCCCGCCGAAGTCGCCCGGACGCGTCTTCGCGGACAGGAATTCGTGGCCCAGGTAACCGTGGCAATGCTTGATGTCGACGAAGTCGAAGCCGCCGTCGCGTGCGCGCCGCGCGGCCACCACGTAGTCGTCGATCAGCTTGCGGATGTCGCCGTCGCTCATCACCGGATGCCCGGCGGTCACGCGGAACTTGCGATCGAGGATGGGATGCCGGTAGAGGATCATCGGTTCCATCCGCGCGTCGTCGTTGGGCTTGCAGAAGCGGCCGGAGTGGGTGAGCTGCAGGCCGATGACGAGGCCGTCGTCGTTGCCCATCGCCTCGCGATGCGCGGCCACCAGCGTGTCGCGCATGCGCGCGATCTCAGGCGCCGAGGCCGGCGTCATGGTGAGCTGCCGGGGATTGGCGCGGCCGTCGTGGCGCACCGCCACGGCTTCGCCGCCCCAGATCAGCTTGGCGCCCGACAGTCCGAAGTTGCGCCAGCGTCGCACGGTGTTGTCGGAGGGACGGCCGTCGTCGAGACAGTCCCAGCCTTCCATCGGCTGGATCGCGAAGCGATTGCCGATGGTGAGCTTTCCCGCATGCAGCGGTGAGCCGAGCGGCGAGCCCGGACCGGAGGCGACGATGTCGTCGCACGGCATCGCGATGCCGAGGCGCGCGAGGTTCTCGCGAAATCCCGCGGTCGTCGACAGGCCCTTGATCTTGGCGAAGTCACCGAACTTCATGTGGATCGTCTCCGTTGAAGCGAGCTTCGCTCGCCTTCCTCAAAGGGGGCGAATGCCTTGGGGGCGGCCCGGCGGCATTCCTAGTAGAACCTGTTGGGCTTCTGGAAAATGCCGAGCAGCAGGGCGCCGTGGGGCGCCCTCGCCACGTGACGGCTGCCGGCCGGGCGCCACACGAAGGTGCCCGCGACCGCCTCGCCCTCGTGATCGACGAGGCTGCCTTCGAGCACCCATGTCTGCTCGATCTCGACGTGCTCGTGATCGGTCAGCTCGCTGCCGGGCGCCATGCGCGTCAGCACGGTCTGCAGGCCGGTATCGGGATCCTCCATCAGCACCTTGATCTCCACGCCGGGAAAGCGCGTGGGCTGCCACGCCAGCGCGGGAACGTCGATGTATCGCGAGGACAGGGCGCCGAGCGCAGCATGCGCTGCCTCGAGCCCGGGCGTGCGTTGTGCCATCAGGCGACTCCTCTTCGATAGGTGCGCTGTCGCGCAGGTGCGAGAGCGCCGGTTGTGGGAAAACGCGCGCGCACCGGCAACGAAGACGTCGGCGCAGCGCGCGTCGCCACCGCTGCCACCGCTGCAACCGCTGCCACCGCTGCCACCGCTGCCGCTGCTGCCGCTGCGAACGATCTCGTCGCCAACGACGTCACCGCCGCCGATGTTGCCGCCAATGACACCACCGTCACAGCGCGGCCGGCACCGGCACGCCGAGCCGAGCCGCTGCGTCGGCGAGCGCGGGCATGATCGACTGATACAACGCGACCCCTTGCGCGATCTGCTCGCGATAGCGCTTCATGCCGTTCTCGCCCGGCAGCCGCACCGCGGGTCCGCCGGGACGCGGCGTGGCGGTGCGGCACGCGTCGGCCAGCCAGTCCATCTGTCGCAGGTACTCGTCGCGACCGCCGAACGCGGCCGGGTCGAGGACCTGCGCGAACACCGTAGCACCCCAGCCCTCGGCCGGATCGGCGCGTCCGAAGCCGGCGAGCGCTGCCGTGCACGACTCGATGAGCAAGGCGAGCGCGTAGCCCTTGTGGCCAGCCTCGAGTCCGCCCAGCGGGAGCAGCGTTCCCTTGGGCTCGTTGAACAGCACCGCCGGATCGTCGGTGGCGTTGCCCTGCGCATCCTGCACCCACGGATGCGCGAGCTTCTGCCCGTCGTTGAACAGGCGCTGCGTGAGGCCGTTGGTCGTGTAGCTCGCGGAGATATCGAGCAGGATCGGATCGCCCGAGGTGGGCAGGCCGGCCGCGAGCGGGTTGGGCGTGAACACGGGTGACACGCCCCCGAACGGCGCGACGCTCTTCGACGCCGGATCCGACGACATCAGGATCGCGGCGTAGCCCTGGTCGGTCACGCGCCTGAGGTAGGCCGCGAGGCACGCGATGTGGTGCGAGCGGCGGATCACCACGGTGCCGGTGCCATAGGTTGCGGCCATCTCCATCGCGGCATCGAAGGCGCGCAGCGTGAGCCAGGGTCCCGGCAGGCGCTGGCCGTCCCACGCCTGCACCGCGGGACGACGGTTGACGACTTGCGGCTCGCCGCTCTTGCGCATCGTGCCCTTCGCGACTTCGGCGAGGTACCCGGGCAGGAGCTGCAGGCCATGCGTGGTGTGGCCGAGGAGGTCGCCGTCGACGAGGACGGCGGCGACGTCGCGTGCGATGTCGTCGCGCATGCCGGCGGCGGCAAGGAGCGCGTGTCCGAAGTCGACCAGCGCGTCGGCGCGATAGCGGGGGGTGGCGTGGGTGGGGGCTGCGCTCATGGATCCTTCGGGGAAGGGCATCGGATCGCCGCCGGCGAGATGCCCGCTGCGTTCCCCGCTACGCTCCGCTGGTGCGCCCTCCCGGTTGACGCCGCGGGGGTTGTTCGCCCACGATTCTAGCGCAGCGCCGACCGCGCGCCTCGCCGCGCTCCCGCCACCGCCCACTCCATCGTGCTCCCCTCCTCGCTGCAGATCAGCGTCGTCACCTATCGTCCCGATCTCAAGCTGCTCGAGCGCTGCCTGCGCAAGCTCGCGCTGGCGATCGCGGCGGGACGCGAGGCAGGCGCGATGCGAACGGTGCATCTGGCGCTCATCGACAACAGCGAGGACAAGGCGATCGCCGACGCGGTTATCGGCCTCGGCAAGGCGCGCTTCGGCGACACCAACGTGCACGTCACCTACCTGCACGGACACGCCAACATCGGCTACGGCGCCGCGCACAACCTGGTCCTGCACGGGACGGGCTCGGACTACCACCTCGTCCTCAATCCCGACGTCGAGCTCGCGCCCGATGCACTTGCCAATGCCATCACCTGGCTCGACCGGCACCCCGAGGTGGGCGCGCTTGCGCCGCAGGCGCACGACGGGCGCGGCGAGCGCATCTACCTGTGCAAGCGCTATCCGGCGCTCCTCGACCTTTTCCTGCGCGGCTTCGCGCCCGGCTTCGTTCGCCGCCTGTTCCGCCGCCGCCTCGACCGCTACGAGTTGCGCGACGTGCTGTCCGCGGCGCCGGACAAGGACGTGGTCGGCATCCCCGCGCTGTCCGGCGCCTTCATGCTCGTCCGTCGCGAGGCGATCGACCGCACCGGTGGCTTCGATCCGCGCTACTTCCTCTACTTCGAGGACTTCGACTGGAGCGTGCGTCTCAATCGCGTGACCAAGACGGCCTACGTGCCGAGCGTGCAGATCGGCCACCATGGCGGCCATGCCGCGCGCAAGGGCGTGCGGCACATCGGGCTCTTCGCGAAGAGCGCATTCCGCTTCTATCGACGCCACGGGTGGAAGTGGCTGTGACGGCTCGGGACGTGGTCGCGGTGACGGGGGCCGGCGGCTTCGTCGGATCCTCGCTCCTGCCGCCGCTGCTCGGCGCCGGCTACGGTGTGCGCGCGCTGGTCCGCGTGGCGGCCCACGGTGCGTCGCCTGCCGTGGACTGGCGTGCGACGGGTGACCTCGTGCGGGCGACCGACGCGCAGCTTCGCGAGGCGCTCGCCGGCGCCAGCACCGTCGTCCATCTTGCTGCGCAAGCGCATCGTCCGCTCGTCGATTCGGCGGATGCGAATGCGGCGCTGCACGCGATCAACGCGCAGTTTCCGGTGCGTCTTGCGCAGGCGGCGGCGCAGGCGGGGCTGCGTCACTTCGTGTTCGCGAGCTCGGTGAAGGTGCACGGCGAGACCTCACCGTCCGGCCGTGGCCTGCGCGAGAGCGATCCTCTCGCGCCGGCCGATGCCTACGGCGCGAGCAAGGTCGCAGCCGAGGAAGGGCTCGCGGGCGTCGCGCGGGACACGGGGCTGCGCGTGACGGCGCTGCGCCTGCCGCTGGTCTATGGGCCGGGTGCCACGGCGAACTTCGCCGCGCTGATCCGGGCGGTGCAAAGGCGGGTGGTGCTGCCGGTGGGCTCGATCGTCAATCGCCGCAGCCTGCTCGCCACGGGCAATCTCGCGTCGGCGCTGCTCGCGGTGCTGGAGTCGGATGGCAAGGAAGCTGCGGGACCCGAGGAACCTGCGGCACCGGAGCAAGCCGCAGCACCAGAGCAAGTCGCACGCCCCGAGGCTGGCCGTCTCACGCCGTATCTCCTCGCCGATGCGCAAGCCGTGTCCACCCCCGATCTCGTGCGAGCGCTCGCCGCGGCGCTCGATGTCGCGCCGCGCATCGCGCCATTTCCGGTGGCGTTGCTGCGCGCCGCCACGGCGCTGCCGGGTGCCGGTCCGCGCATCGCGCGGCTGGTCGACTCGCTCGAGGTCGACGCCAGTGCCTTTCGCACGCGCTTCGCGTGGACGCCGCCGCTGTCGCTCGCCGCCGGGCTCGCCGCGGCCGTGCGCCGGATGCCCCCGCTATAATCGACGCTTTACGGCCCCACCACATCATGCCTTCCCGCTCCGGCGGACGCAGCTTCGACGAGCTGCGTCCCCTCCGCCTTACCCGAGGCTTCACCAAGCACGCCGAGGGCTCGGTGCTCGTGGAGATGGGCGACACACGCGTCCTGTGCACGGCGAGTGTGGAGGAGGGTGTTCCCGCGTTCATGAAAGGCCGCGGCGAGGGCTGGCTCACGGCCGAGTACGGCATGCTGCCGCGGGCCACGCACACGCGCGGGCGGCGCGAGGCTGCCGAGGGCAAGCAGAGCGGCCGCACGCAGGAGATCCAGCGCCTCATTGGACGCAGCCTGCGCGCGGTGACCGATCTCGCGGCGCTCGGCGAGCGTACCTTGCGGATCGACTGCGACGTGCTGCAGGCCGACGGCGGCACCCGCTGTGCATCCATCACCGGCGCCTGCGTCGCGGTGGCCGACGCCATTGCCTGGTGCAAGGCGCGCGGATCGGTCACCGGTGCACCGCTGCGCGAGATGGTCGCGGCGGTGTCGGTGGGCATCGTCGATGGCGCGCCGGTGCTCGACCTCGACTACGCCGAGGACTCGGGCTGCGACACCGACATGAACATCGTAATGACGGGCTCGGGCGGCATCGTCGAGGTGCAGGGTACCGCGGAAGGCACGCCGTTCACCCGCGCCGAGCTCGATGCGCTCCTGGCGCTCGGCGCGGCCGGCATCGCACGCCTCGTCGCGGCGCAGAAATCAGCGCTTGCAGCATGAGCCCGAAGGGCCGCCCCGAGGGCGAATCCACCCCGAAGCGCGCAGCGCGCAGGGTCGTCGCGTGATGGAACGCCTGGTGCTGGCGTCGGGCAATGCCGGCAAGCTGCGCGAGTTGCACGACATGCTCGCGCCGCTCTCCATCGAGGTGGTGGCGCAAGGAGAGCTCGGCATCGGTGAGGCCGACGAGCCGCACGTCACCTTCGTGGAGAACGCACTCGCCAAGGCGCGCCATGCGAGCAGGCAGTCGGGGCTGCCCGCGCTCGCCGACGACTCGGGCATATGCGTGCATGCGCTCGGCGGTGCGCCGGGGGTGCAATCGGCGCGTTACGCGGGAGAGCCCCGATCCGACGCACGCAACAACGCGAGGCTCGTCGCGGCGCTGCAGGGCCAGGCGGATCGTCGCGCGCACTACACCTGCATGCTGGTGCTCGTGCGACGCAGCGAGGATCCCGAGCCGCTCATGGCCGAGGGCCGCTGGTACGGCCGCATCGTCGATACACCGCGCGGCAGCGGCGGCTTCGGCTACGACCCGCACTTCGCGGTCGACGGCAGCGGCCTCACCGCCGCCGAGCTGCCGCCCGATCGCAAGAACCGCATGTCGCACCGCGGCATCGCCTTGCGGTCGCTCCTCGCGCAACTGCGACGGGCGCGCCAATGCGAGACGGCGGGGCGCGAGACACAGGCATGCGACGCACGGGAAGGCGATGCGCAGGAAGGTGATGCGCAGCACCGCGACGCGCTGCATGCTGGCGCCGGCGGCCTCCGTGCAGACAGGCGATAACGTGACCATCGGTGACGCCGGTTCCGCGCGCGTGGCCGCAGCCTCGCTCGGCGGCCCTTCCTTCCGTGTGTTGCCGCCGCTCGCGCTGTACGTGCACCTGCCGTGGTGCCTGCGCAAGTGCCCCTACTGCGACTTCAACTCGCACGAGGCCCGCGGCGAGATCCCCGAAGAGGCGTACGTCGATGCCCTCCTGCGCGATCTCGAGCTCGCGTTGCCGGGGGTGTGGGGCCGCAAGGTGGTGAGCGTATTCCTGGGCGGCGGCACGCCGAGTCTTTTCTCGGCGGCTGCGGTCGACCGCCTGCTCTCCGGCATTCGCGCGCGCCTGCCGCTGCTGCCGACGGCGGAGATCACGCTGGAGGCCAATCCGGGCACCTTCGAGCGGCAGAAGTTCGCCGGTTACTACGCCGCGGGCGTCAACCGGCTCTCGCTCGGCATCCAGAGCTTCGATCCCGTGCAGTTGCGCTCGCTCGGGCGCGTGCACGATGCGGACGAGGCGCGTCGCGCGGCGGAAGCCGCGCTGATGATCTTCGGCAACGTGAACTTCGATCTCATGTACGCGCTGCCGAACCAGACAGTCGACGGCGCGTTGGCGGATCTCGCGGAGGCACTCGCGTTCTCGCCGCCGCACCTGTCCTTCTATCACCTGACGCTGGAGCCCAACACGCTCTTCTTCAAGTCGCCGCCACCGCTGCCCGACGACGATACGAGCGCCGACATCGAAGGCGCGGTGCAGGCTACCCTCTCCGGCGCCGGGTACACGCACTACGAGACATCGGCCCACGCGCGCCGCGACCGTCAGTGCCGGCATAACGTCAACTACTGGCAGTTCGGCGACTATCTGGGGATTGGCGCTGGAGCCCATTCGAAGCTGTCGTTTCCGCATCGCATCGTGCGCGAGCTTCGCTGGAAGCAGCCCCGGCAGTATCTTGCCAGGGTGACCGCCGGCGAGCCGCTGCAGGAAGCCCACGACGTGTCGCGCGACGACATCGGCTTCGAGTTCATGCTGAATGCGCTGCGTCTCACTGCCGGCGTGCCCGTGGCGTGGTTCGCGGAGCGCACGGGACATCCGCTGTCGCTCGTGGCGCGCGCGCTCGATGCGGCGAGCCGCAAGGGATTGCTCGAAGCCGATCCGGCGACGCTGAAACCCACACCGCTCGGTCGCCGGTTCCTGAACGATCTCCTCGAGCTCTTCCTGCCGGTGCACTCGCGAGCGTCCGAGCCGGCGCGCACCCGCCTCGAGGCGACGGGCGTCGAGCGATGAGCCGACCCATGAACGATCCCCTCTCGCCTGTCGACCCATGAGCCACCCCCTCACCGATCTGGCGCAAGCGATCCGCCACGGCAGCACCACCGCGACGGCGGCCGCGCGCGAGCAACTCGCGCGCGTCGATGCCACCGAGAACGCAATCGGCGCATGGCAGACGCTCGACCGCGTCCACGTCGAGCGCGCAGCGGCCGCGGCGGACGCCGCGCTGCCCGGCGGCCCGCTGGCGGGGGTGGGCATCGGCATCAAGGACATCGTTGCCACGGTCGAGCTGCCGACCATGGTGGGTTCGCCGATCTACGCGAACTATCGCCCCGAGGCCGATGCCGCGTGCGTCGCGCACCTGCGCGCATGCGGCGCGTACGTGTTCGGGAAGACGGTCACCACACCCTTCGCTTTCATGGATCCCGCCCGCACACGCAATCCGCACCACCGGGAGCACACACCGGGCGGCTCGTCGTCGGGGTCGGCCGCTGCCGTCGCCGCGGGCCACGTCGCGGGCGCCATCGGCACGCAGACCAATGGCTCCGTGATCCGCCCGGCCGCGTATTGCGGCGTGGTCGGCTACAAGCCCACGGTGGGCGCGATTTCGATCCACGGCGTGCATCCGTTCAGCCCCACCTTCGACACCGTGGGGACGTTCGCGCGCAGCGTTGCCGATGCCGCGCTGCTCGCAGGCGCGCTCACCGACGACGCGCGCGTGCCGTCGCGGATCGAGCTTCCGACACATCGGTTGCGCTTCGCATGGCTTGCCCGCTTCCCCTGGACCGGATCCGACGCAGCGACCGCGCCGGTGCTCGCCGACGCCGTTGCCATGCTCGGGGTGGGAGCCGAGGTGGTGCCCATCGAACTGCCCGCCGCCTGGGACGGCGCCGCGGCGCTGCATCGCCTCATCATGCTGCGCGAAGGCTTCGATGTGCTGGGCGACCTGCAGGCACGCGAGCGCGCGAGGCTCACGCCTGCGCTTAATGCGGCCATCGCCGAGGGACGCGGCATCGCCGTCGAGGCCTATCGCCACGCCTGCGTGGAGCGCGAGCGCGCGATCGCCTTCTTTACCGGGTGGCTCGACGAGTTCGACGCCGTGCTCGCCCCCGCTGCACCGGGCGTGGCGCCGCGCGGCCTCGGCACGACGGGCGATCCATCGTGCTGCACGCTGTGGTCGCTGCTGGGCTTCCCGGCCGTGTCGGTGCCGGCCGGCGTGATCGACGGCCTGCCGGTGGGCTTGCAGTTCGCCGCCCCCCAGGGGCGCGACGCCTCGTTGCTCGAGGCTGCCGCGTGGGCGGAGTCGGCGTTGCCGCCGGCGCCTGTTCCCGCGTCCATCTGATGACGCCATCGTGAAGCGCGCGAAGAAGCATCCGCCGCCGCTGCCCAAGGTGCGCAACCCCGTGGCACGCTCGCCGCTGCTCGGCAAGGGCGGCGTGCACGGCAAGTCCAAGCGCGCGTTGCGGCACGAGGCGAACCTCGCCGCACGCAGGCTCGCCCGTGACCCGGAATCCATGTGATCCTCCCACACTGTGCCGCGACGATCTCGAGTCGGGGCGCATGCGCGATCTCTACATCGAGGCTCTCGGCAGCCCGGGCGAGGCCCTCGACGACATCGCCCTCTCCGAGTCGCTGACGACCACGCTCGCCGCCAAACCCAAGGGCGCGGGCTGGTGGGTCTTCGCCTACGGCTCGCTGCTGTGGAATCCGCTCTTCCCCTTCGTCGAGGCGCGACCGGTCACGCTGCGCGGGCTGCATCGCCGCTTCTGTCTGTACTCGATGGCGTCGCGCGGCACGCCCACGGCGCCGGGGCTCGTGCTGGCGCTCGACCGCGGCGGCGCGTGCGCCGGGGTTGCGTATCGTCTGCCTGGGCCGCTCGCCATCGACGAGTTGCATCTGCTCTGGCGGCGCGAGATGGTCACCAACGCCTATCAACCGAAATGGGTGAACGTGACCACGCGCAACGGGAGGCGCATGGTGGCGCTCGCGTTCACGATACGGCACGCGCATCGGCAGTACGCCGGCGACCTCGATCCCGATGCGCAGGCCGCGATCATCGCGCACGCGGCGGGAGCATTCGGAACCTCGCGCGATTACCTCGAGCGCACGCGCATCGCGCTCGTCACGCACGGTATCGTGGACCCGTACCTCGAAGGCATCGCGGCCAGGGTGATGGCGCTGCGGGGCGCCGGTTCCTGAAGCGGCGCTGCTGGTACGGGGAATTGCGGTCCAGAGGGCTCCGCACGCCGCCGTGCGATCTGCTTCACGCTGGCCCGCTCGATCGCGGCATCCGATACAATCATCTGGAATGTCGCCCACCGTCGCTCGAGTTGGGTTCTTCCGACTGTTCTTCTTCTCGTGCGAGGAGTCGCGGATTCACGTTCATGTGGCACATCCGGATGGCGAAGCGAAGTTTGGCCTACGCCGACGGTTCACGCGGCAGTGAACATTGGGCTTTCGCCATCACAGCTTCGCGCCGCACAAGCGGTCGTTACATATCCGGGAGATCGAAGATGCCTGCAGCGCGATCAAAGCGACTTGGTCGCGCCGCGCACAGTCGGGGGTGCGAGCCAGCCCGTAGCGGTCCGGTTAGGCGCCGGGGTCGGGCCCTCGTTCGTCTTGCGACCTCGATTGCCCCGTGTGCCGCCTCCATCATCTCGCCAACAGGGCTTTCATGCTCGGGGGCGAGGAGACATCATCATGAATGGTCAGGCCGCTCTGGAAAGGTCACAAAATGCTGAAGTCCCATCGAGCAAGCTGTCATTGTGAGCGCGTGGTAGTCGAGGCAGACCTTGATCTGTCACAGCCAAGCTTCCGATGCAACTGCTCCATCTGCCGGCGCAGTCGTTTTTGGCCGGCCATCGCTACGCCCGACCACTTCAGACTCATCTCCGGCGAAAGCGAGCTTACTCGTTACGTCTTTGGCTCAGAAAAGAACCACCACTTCTTTTGTCGGCACTGCGGTGTTCGCGTGTTCGGCGTTGGCAATGACACCCCAATCGGCAAAATGTATGGGGTCAATATTGGGTGCCTAGAAAGCGTCTCGGAAGCGGAGTTGTCACGCATCCCCATCACCTACGTTGACGGAATGCATGACCGCTGGAGTGCTGCCCCAGAGTATCTTCAACATCTATGAGCACGCGGCCTAGCAATTCGTTCAAGCCGAAGGCGCTTCGTTCCGCGGGGCATGGCAATAAGAGCTTGCCATGCCCCGCTCCACTACGCGGTTCGGCTTGACTTTAGGCTCTAAGGACTTCCTTTCTGCAGGCGATTCGTTGCTGAGCTGATGGGGCAGACTGCAGATCTCTCAACAGCAATAGCGTTGACGCTCGTAGTCGACGGAAGTTGAAGTGGGTTGCGGCCCCTGGTCAGTGGGACGGAACGAAACCGCTCTCCTTCGCCAGCATCGCCCAGATCTCTCCCGAAGAGTGGATCGCCGGTGGCAATTGGGTCGAGCGTTCGTCGGCTCGGTTGCCAAGCGCGTGCTGGCGAAGCGTGCGGTCTGATCCAAGGGCTGGACGACGAGGAGGCGTTCCCGGAATCGGTCGAAGCAGAGATCGTTCGGGCATTCGAGAGCGTCGAGCGCACAGTGGCTTTGGCGGGTGCTTCCTGGAAGGACGGCATTCACGTGAACTCCTACCATGTGGCGACTGCAGCCGATTTCATCGGAGACGAGCATCTTTCCGTGCCGCTGCGAGCACGAACGTCGCATGGGTCGAGGCAGTGGCGTTGTACTCCACCGTGTGTTGATCGCCGGCTGATGGGACAGATCACGAGGCGCGGCGTCGCCACGGTTGCGAATGATGGACGAGCGGCTGCGCGGGCACGCTCAGGTCGGCGGGTCAGATCGTGACGCTGCGCCCTCCGTCCACGTCGAGCGTCACGCCCGTCACGTACGGCGCCTCCGCAAGCAGGAAGTGCACCGCGCCGGCGATGTCCTCGGGAGAGCCCTCGCGCTTCAACGGCGTGTGCGAGATGATGCGCTGGCGCGACAGCTCGTCGAACGAATCGTCTTCTGGCCACAGGACCGGTCCCGGCGCCACCGCGTTCACGCGCACCTCGGGCGCGAGCTCGCGCGCGAGCGAGCGCGTCATCCCCACCACCGCAGCCTTCGCGATGGAGTAGATCACGTAGCCCTTGAGCGGGCGGTCGGCATGGATGTCGGCGAGGTTCACGATGGCGCCTTGCGCCTTGCGCAGCGCGGGCGCGGCGGCCTGCACGAGGAAGAGCGGCGCCATCACGTTGGTCCCCATGAGATCGCGCCAGGCGTCGGCGGTGAAGTCTCCAACCGGCGTGGGATAGAACGACGAGGCATTGTTGACGAGGCCGTCGAGCTTGCCGAACGTTCGCACCGTCTGCTCGATCAGCGACGGCAGCTTGGCGGTGTCGAGCAGATCGGCCTGGATGAGCGCGACCGAGCCCTCTCGCACGTGGTTGAGCTCCGCCTGGAGCAGTCGCGCTTCGCCGACGGACGCGCGATAGTGCAGCATGATATCGGCGCCGGCAGCGTGCAGCCGCCGGCAGATGGCGGCGCCGACGCGCTTTGCGCCGCCGGTGATCAGGACGACCTTTCCCTGCACGTGTGCGTTCCTGCGCCGCGCGAACGGTAGACTGTAGCGCCCCAATCTAGCACAGGCTCCGCGTGTCGTTGCATCCTTCCGTTTCCGGTGCGCTGCCCGAACCCGACGAGGCGGCACGTCGACACAGCGGGCGCGTCGTCGCGCACCTGCGTGAGGTGATCGCGCACGAGGGCGGCTGGATCCCGCTCGAACGCTACCTTCGCGAGGTGTTGTACGCACCGGGACTCGGGTACTACGTGGCCGGTGCACGCAAGCTCGGCGCCGACGGCGACTTCGTCACCGCGCCGGAGATGACGCCGCTCTACGGTGCCGCGCTCGCCACGCCCATCGCGACCATCCTCGACGGCAGCCGGGCGCGCGAGATCGTCGAGCTCGGTGCCGGAAGCGGCGCACTGGCCGCGAGCCTCCTCGCCGCACTGGCGGCGGCAGGCGTGGCGGTGTCGCGCTATCGAATCGTGGAAGTGAGTCCGGAGCTGAGAGCGCGGCAGCGCGCGGCGCTGGCCGGCGCTTCGGTCCCCGTGACGTGGTGCGAAACGCTGCCGGACGCCATCGACGGCGCGGTCGTGCTGAACGAGGTGCTCGACGCGGTGCCGCCGCATGTCGTGGCGCGGCGCGACGGCGCCTGGTTCGAACGGGGCGTCGCACTGGCAGCGGGCGAGGGCGCGCGGCCCGACCACCACGCCGCTGGTGCACACGCCGATGGCCGAGCGGCGTCGGCCGCAGGCAACGGCCCCGGCGACGTGGCCGTCGCAGGCAACGACTCCGGTGACGTGGCGCAGTCAGGTCACGACGCTGCGTCCGCCGCCCATGCATTGATGCGCGTCGACCGGCCGCTCCGGGATGCCACGCTGCGCGGCCTCGCCGCCGCACGCTTCCCGCCGGCCATCGACTACGAGAGCGAGGTGAATCCCGCAGCTGAGGCGCTCGTCGGCACGCTGGCGCGCCGGCTCGAAGGCGGCGCCATCGTGATCGCCGACTATGGGTTTCCACAGTCCGAGTACTACCTTGCGCAGCGGTCGACCGGCACGCTCGTGGGCCACTATCGCCATCGCGTGCATGCCGATCCGCTGCTCTGGCCGGGCCTGAGCGACCTTACCGCGCACGTCGACTTCACCGCCATGGCCACGGTGGCGCACGAGGCGGGACTGAAGGTGGCGGGCTTCACGTCGCAGGCGGCGTTCCTCGTGGCCGCGGGCATCCTCGACCGGCTCGCGGCGCAGGGGGCACCGGAATCGACCACCTACATTCGCGCTGCCGCTGCCGTGCAGCGCCTGCTGTCGCCGGCCGAGATGGGCGAGTTGTTCAAGGTCCTCGTGCTGGCGCGCGACGATGGTATCGTTTGGCGTTATTTCGCCGGGAACGACCGGTCGCACCGGCTGTAGCCGCCACCTTCGGCGTTCGGCGCGGGAGAGTCCGCGCGGCGTTGCGCACATTGGGGGAAAGCATGGCATCGACGATGGAAGTGAGGGTTCCGGACATCGGCGACTTCAAGGACGTCCCGGTCATCGAGGTCCTGGTCAAGCCCGGCGACAAGGTGGCGAAGGAAGCGTCCCTCGTCACGCTCGAATCCGACAAGGCGACGATGGACGTGCCGTCGCCGGCCGATGGCGTGGTCGGCAAGATCGAGGTCAAGCTCGGCGACAAGGTGTCGCAGGGCTCGCTCGTGCTGACGCTGGAGACGGACGCTGCGGGTGCCGGGACCGCGAAGACGGGAACGGAAGCGGCGAAGGGCGCGGCAGCACCGGCGAAGACGACATCGCCGGCCGCGGCCGGCGCGGGACCCGGATCCGCATCGGCGACTGCGCCCGCCGCGGCGGCAACGGCGGGCGGTGTGGCCCAAGCGGGTGCTGCGGCAACGGGAGCTTCCGGCGCGCCGACGAAAGCCGCGCTCGCGGCCGCGACCTACACCGGCAAGGCCGACCTCGAATGCGAGATGCTCGTGCTGGGCTCGGGCCCCGGAGGCTATTCGGCCGCCTTCCGCAGCGCCGACCTCGGCATGAAGACGGTCCTCGTCGAGCGCTATGCCACGCTCGGCGGCGTGTGCCTCAACGTGGGTTGCATCCCGTCGAAGGCGCTCCTGCACACCGCCGCCGCGATGGAGGAGGTCAAGTCGCTCGGCGCTCACGGCATCGCCTACGGCGAACCCAAGGTCGATCTCGCGAAGCTGCGCGGCTTCAAGGAGAGCGTGGTGAAGAAGCTCACCACGGGTCTCGCCGGCATGGCCAAGGTGCGCAAGGTCGAGACCGTGCGCGGCGTGGGACGCTTTCTCGATCCGCATCATCTCGAAGTGACGCTCACCAGCGGCAGCGGACGCGACACGACCAGTGAGAAGAAGGTGGTGAAGTTCGCCAAGGCGATCATCGCCGCCGGCAGCCAGGCGATCAGGCTGCCGTTCATGCCCGACGATGCGCGGGTGGTGGACTCCACCGGCACGCTCGAGTTGAAGGAGATACCCGAGCGGATGCTGGTGATCGGCGGCGGCATCATCGGTCTCGAAATGGCTACCGTGTATGCGCAGCTCGGCTCGAAGATCGACGTCGTGGAGATGCTCGACGGCATGATGGCCGGCGCCGACCGCGACCTCGTCAAGGTGTGGGAGAAGCGCAATGCCGGCCGCTTCGCCAAGGTCATGCTGAAGACGAAGACGACCGGTGCGAACGCCACCGCCAAGGGCATCGAGGTCACGTTCGAGGGTGAGAACGCGCCGCCGGGACCGCAGACCTACGGCCTCGTGCTCGTGGCCGTGGGCCGCAGCCCCAACGGGAAGGCGATCGACGCCGGCAACGCGGGAGTTGCCGTGACCGATCGCGGCTTCATCGAGGTCGACAAGCAGATGCGCACCAACGTCTCGCACATCTTCGCCATCGGCGACATCGTGGGCCAGCCGATGCTCGCGCACAAGGCCGTGCACGAGGCGCACGTGGCGGCGGAAGCGGCGCACGGGGAGAAGGCGTACTTCGATGCCCGGCAGATCCCGTCGGTGGCCTACACCGATCCCGAGGTCGCGTGGGCGGGGCTCACCGAGGACCAGTGCAAGACGCAGGGCATCAAGTACGGCAAGGCGGTGTTCCCCTGGGCGGCATCGGGACGCGCGATCGCCAACGGCCGCGACGAGGGCTTCACCAAGCTCCTGTTCGACGAGGAGACGCACCGCTGCATCGGCGGCGGCATCGTCGGGACGAACGCCGGGGACCTCATCGGTGAGGTGTGCCTTGCCGTGGAGATGGGCGCGAATGCCACCGACATCGGCAAGACGATCCACCCGCATCCGACGCTGGCCGAGTCCATCGGGATGGCGGCGGAACTGTACGAAGGGGTGTGCACGGACCTGCCGCCGGCGAAGAAGAAGTAGCGTCGGCACGTGGACGAGCGGGAGCGAAGCTAGCGCTTCGCCGCGCAGTCCGCGTACGTCGTCTGTCCGTTCTCCTGCAGGAACGCGGTATTGCCCTTGTTCCAGAAGACGATCGTCTCCGCCTTGTTGGCGTAGCGCGCCCCGTCGGCGGACATCGCGTGCGGCAGCGTCACCTTTCGGCCGTCGGAGAGGGCGAGTTGCACGCGGCTGTTGCCGGTGTTGATGAACGTGGCGTGGATCGACTTGCCGCGTGCACAGGTGAACAGCGCCTCGACTCGCGCCGGGAGCCCGTCGGCCGTCCTGGCGGGTGCGTTTTCGCGCGTGCAGCTTCCGTCGTAGTAAGCGGCGGCATCGCAGGTCTTGCCGGTGGAGAAGGCGCAGGTGCCGCGCTCCCGCGGCGTGTTGCTGGCAGCAGTGATGGTGTACCTGCCGCCGGTGATCGCACAGTAGCGCGCCGCCGGTGTGGCGTAGCCCGTGACCCTGATGCCACCGGCCGGACACTGCCCGCGCATCATCGCCCACTCCTCGCACTGCATGTTGTCGGGGAACATGCACACGCCGAACTGACCACCGCGCGGATTCTTCTCGATCATGACCTCGCCGCCCTTGGCCACGCAATGCTGCGAGGCCGGATTGGCGAGTTGGGGGGCCTGCGCGGCGGCAACCGCGGCGGTGAGTGCGAGGACGGCGCCTGCGGCTGCGCGGCGGCAGCGACGGGCGAGCGAGGGGAAGGCGGGGCTCACGAAGTCTCCTTCTGCATCGGGATGGGGTATCGCGCAAGACGCGACGGAACGGCACGGTAGCACGCGCATTGCTGCGATGCTTGCCCCGGACATCCGGCGGCGGGGAGCAGCCGATCCGCGGGTGTGCCCGCGGCGGAGCGGCGTGGGTGGACCGTTGCCCGCGGTGCTATCAGGCAGGTTGCCCGGGCACGGTGAGCCGTTCGACGGCGCGTCTGGCGTTGTCGCGCAGACCTTCGCCGCCGGCGTTCACGTAGTCGATGATCGCGCGGCGCATGCGGGGATCCCAGAAACGCGTGATGTGGTCGGCCACGCCGCCCACCTGCTCTTCCTCGGTCGGACGAGACTCGAAGAACTGGCTGATCTGGTTGGCCATGCTCACGAGGCGTTCGTGCCTGTCCTTCATCGCGTGTTCTCCAGCGCGGCCTCGCGCACGCGATGGCCATGGGTGTAGACGGAAAAGCGGTCGGCGCGCAGCCACGCGACGAGCGTGACACCGGCGCCCTCGGCGATGCGCACGGCGAGCGCCGTGGGCGCCGAGAGCGCGGCCAGGATCGGGATGCCCACCGTCGCCGCCTTCTGCACCATCTCGCTGCTGGCGCGGCTCGTGAGCAGCGCGATGCCGTCGTCCGTGGGAAGGCGCCTGAGGACGTGGGCACCGATCAGCTTGTCGAGCGCGTTGTGGCGGCCGACGTCCTCGCGGACGAGGTCCACGCAGCCGTCGGCGCGTCCCCATCCTGCGGCGTGCGTGGTACCGGTGCGCGCGTGCAGCGGCTGGCGGGCGGCGAGGTTGCCGGCCAGCGCGTACAGCGTGGGCGGCTCGATCGTGAATGTCGACGTCACCGGAAGGAGCGGGCGCAGCACCTGGTCGAGGCTCTCGACGCCGCACAGGCCGCAACCGGTACGCCCCGCGAGCGTGCGCCGGCGCTCTTTCAGGCGCGCGAAGGGGCCGTTACCGATCGTCACGTCGAGCGTCATGCCTCTGTCGCTCGCGGAGATTTCCACATCGTGGATCTCCGTCAGGGATTCGACGATGCCTTCGGACAGCGAGAAGCCGACCGCGAAATCCTCGAGGTCGGAAGGCGTCGCCAGCATCACGGCGTGCGAGATGCCGTTGTACGCGATCGCAATCGGCGCTTCCTCGGCCACCGCCTCGCGGGAAGGCGCCGCCTCGCCCTTCGTGTAGCGGAGGACGGCGCGGTCGTGCGCCGCGGCGCTGCTGTCGTCGGTCATGGCTCGCTACGTTGTGCGGGGCCTATCGGGCGATCGTCTCCGCGGCCTCCGTCGACGGTGACTGGCCCGCCAGCGCGACCTGCTCCGTGGAGAAGCGATGGAACTGCTTCTGCCACTCGGACGGTTGCGACACGCGCACCACCTCGACTGCCGTGACCTTGTTTTCGGGGCAGTTCGTGGCCCAGTCGGAGTTCTCGGTGGTCACCACGTTGGCGCCCGATTCGGGGAAGTGGAAGGTAGTGTAGACCACGCCCGGCTGCATGCGCTCGCTGATCGTGGCGCGCTGGACGATCTCGCCGGTGCGGCTCGCGATCCCGACCCAGTCTCCGTCGGCGATGCCGCGATCCTCCGCATCGTGAGGGTGGATCTCGAGGCGGTCCTCGCTGTGCCACGCGGTGTTGGCGGTGCGCCGGGTCTGGGCGCCCACGTTGTACTGCGACAGGATGCGCCCGGTGGTGAGCAGCAGCGGATACCGGCGCGTGACCTTCTCCTCGGTCGGCACGTACTCGGTGACGATGAAGCGGCCCTTGCCGCGCACGAACTCGTCGATGTGCATCGTGGGCGTGCCTTCGGGCGCCTGGTCGTTGCAGGGCCACTGGATGCTGCCGAGACGGTCGATCTTGTCGAACGACACGCCGGCGAACGTCGGCGTGAGCCGCGCGATCTCGTCCATGATCTCGGCCGGGTGCTTGTAGTGCATGGGATAACCGAGCGCCTTCGACAGCGCCATCGTGACCTCCCAGTCGGCCATGCCCGGCAGCGGCGGCATCACCTTGCGTACGGGCGAGATGCGGCGCTCGGCGTTCGTGAACGTGCCGTCTTTCTCCAGAAACGTGGTTCCCGGCAGGAAGACGTGCGCGAACTTGGCTGTCTCGTTGAGGAAGATGTCCTGCACGATCAGGCATTCGAGCGAGGTGAGCGCCGAGGTGACGTGCTGGGTGTTGGGGTCGGACTGCGCGATGTCCTCTCCCTGCACGTAGAGGCCCTTGAAGGTGCCCTCGATCGCCGCGTCGAACATGTTGGGAATGCGCAGCCCCGGCTCCGCATCCAGCGTCACGCTCCACGCCGCCTCGAATGCCGAGCGCGCGTCGTCGTTGCCGATGTGGCGGTAGCCGGGCAGTTCGTGGGGAAAGCTGCCCATGTCGCACGATCCCTGCACGTTGTTCTGGCCGCGCAGCGGGTTCACGCCGACGCCGCGGCGTCCGATGTTGCCGGTGGCCATGGCGAGGTTGGCGATGCCCATCACCGCCGTCGAGCCCTGGCTGTGCTCGGTGACGCCGAGCCCGTAGTAGATGGCGGCATTGCCGCCGCTGGCGTACAGCCGCGCGGCGCCGCGGACGACTTCCGCGGGAACGCCGGTCTCGGCCTCGAGCGCCTCGGGCGAGTTGCGCGGCTCGAGCACGAACTTGCGCCAGATCTCGAACTCCTGCACGTCGCAGCGGAGCGCGACGAAGGCCTCGTCGATGAGGCCTTCGCTCGCGATCGCGTGGGCGAGTGCATCGAGGATGGCGACGTTGGTGCCGGGGCGGAGCTTGAGATGGAAGTCGGCCCTGACGTGCGGCGAACTGACCAGGTCGATGGCGCGAGGATCGATCACGATCAGCCTCGCGCCCTCGCGCACGCGCTGCTTGAGGCGCGAGGCGAAGACGGGGTGGCTGTCGGGGGGATTGGCGCCGATGACCATGATGACGTCGGCTTCCTCGATCGAATCGAAGTCCTGAGTGCCGGCCGACTCGCCGAGGGTGCTCTTGAGGCCGTAGCCCGTTGGCGAGTGGCACACCCGGGCGCAGGTGTCGACGTTGTTGTTGCGAAACGCCGCGCGGACCATCTTCTGGACGATGTAGGTCTCCTCGTTGGTGCAGCGCGAGGAGGTGATGCCGCCGATCGAGCCCGCGCCGTGCTGCGCCTGGATCCGGCGCAACTCCGTCGCGGCGTAGGCGATCGCCTCGTCCCACGACACTTCCCGCCACGGATCGGTGATCGCCTTGCGGATCATCGGCCTCCTGATGCGGTCCTGGTGCGTCGCGTAGCCCCAGGCGAAGCGGCCTTTGACGCAGGCGTGTCCGTGGTTGGCATGGCCGTCCTTGTTGGGCAGCATGCGCACGACGTCGTTGCCCTTGAGCTCTGCACGGAACGAGCAGCCCACGCCGCAGTAGGCGCAGGTGGTGATCACGCTGCGCTCGGGACGGCCGGCGCCGATGACGGATTTCTCGAGGAGCGACCCGGTGGGGCAGGCCTGCACGCAGGCGCCGCAGGACACGCATTCGGAGTCGAGGAAGGTCTCGGCCATGCCCGGCGACACCACCGACGCGAAGCCGCGGCCGTCGATGGTCAGCGCGAAGGTGCCCTGGATGTCGTCGCAGGCGCGCACGCAGCGGGAGCAGACGATGCAGCGGGTGGGATCGAACGACAAGTAGGGGTTCGACGCGTCCTCGGCGGCCGCGAGATGGCTGGCGCCGTCGGTGCCGTAGCGCACCTCGCGCAGACCCACCAGCGCGGCCATGTCGTACAGCTCACTGCCGTTGCCGCGGCTCGTGAGGCCGTCGACCGGATGGTCCGACAGGTAGAGCTCCATCACGCCGCGGCGAAGCCTGCCGAGCTTGTCCGAGAAGGTGTGCACCTTCATACCGTTCTCCGCCGGCGTCGTGCACGACGCTGGAAAGCCCTTGCGGCCCTCGATCTCGACGAGGCACAGGCGGCAGGAGCCGAAGGGCTCGAGGCTGTCGGTGGCGCACAGCTTGGGCACCTTCGTGCCGATCTCCATGGCGGCGCGCATCAGCGACGTACCGGCGGGCACCGTCACGGTCACGCCGTCGATGTCCAGCGTGACCGTGTTCGTGGCCTTGCTGGCGGGGGTGCCGTAATCGATCGGCTGCAGGCTGTTCACGGGGCATGCTCCTTCACGGGATGGCCCGCGGGACGCGGCACGGGCCGCGGGGCGCGGTTGAAGTCATCGGCGAAGTGGTCGAGGGCGGAGAGCACCGGGAACGGCGCCATGCCGCCCAGCGCGCAGAGCGAGCCGCTCACCATGGTGTCGCACAGATCGCGGAGCAGCACCTCGTTGGCCGCGCGGTTGTCGCCCGCCACGATCCGGTCGATCACCTCCACGCCGCGGGTGGAGCCGATGCGGCAGGGCGTGCACTTTCCGCACGATTCGATCGCGCAGAACTCCATCGCATAGCGCGCCATCTGCGCCATGTCGACGCTGTCGTCGAACGCCACGATGCCCCCGTGGCCGATCATCGCGCCAGCGGCGATGAAGGCCTCGTAGTCGAGCGGCATGTCGAACCGCGATTCTGGGATGTACGCGCCGAGCGGGCCGCCCACCTGCACCGCGCGGACGGGGCGGCCGGTGGCGCTGCCGCCGCCGAAGTCGTGAAGCATCTGCCGCAGGGTGACGCCGAACGCCTTCTCGACCAACCCTGGATGGCGCAGGTTCCCGGCAAGCTGGAAGGCGAGCGTGCCGCGCGAGCGCCCGAGTCCGAACTCGCTGTAGAACTGCGCGCCGCGGTCCAGGATGATCGGCACGCTGGCGAACGAGATGACGTTGTTGATGACGGTGGGCTTGCCGAAGAGCCCCTCGATGGCCGGCAGCGGCGGCTTGAAGCGCACCATCCCGCGCTTGCCTTCGAGACTCTCGAGCATCGAGGTCTCCTCGCCGCAGATGTACGCACCCGCGCCGCGGCGCACCTCGAGTTCGAATGCCGTGTCGGTGCCGAGCAGGTGCCGGCCGACGAGCCCCGCGGCCCGGGCGACCTCGATGGCGGCCTTCATCGCGGCCTCGGCGTGCGGATACTCGGAACGGACGTAGACGTAGCCCTGGGTCGCGCCGGCGGCGACGCCGGCGATCGCCATCCCCTCGATGAGGGTGAGGGGGTCGCCTTCCATCAGCATGCGGTCGGAGAAGGTGCCGGAGTCGCCCTCGTCGGCGTTGCACACCACGTACTTCTGCGCGGCCCTGGCGGCCGCCGCGGTCTTCCACTTGATGCCGGTGGGGAACGCCGCCCCGCCACGTCCGCGCAGGCCGGACTTGATCACTTCCTCGACGGTCGCCTCGGGGCCGATCTCGAGCGCGCGCTGGAGACCCTTGCCCCCGCCGTGGGCGCGGTAGTCGTCCATCGACAGCGGATCGATGATGCCCACGCGCGCGAAGGTCAGCCGCTCCTGGTTCTTGAGGTACGGGATCTCGTCCGTGAGCCCGAGGGCGAGGCGGTGCGCGGCGCCGCCGAGGAAGCCGCTGTCGAAGAGGTCCTTGACGTCGCGCGGCGTGACCGGCCCGTAGGCGATCCGACCCGCCGCCGTGGTGATCTCGACCAAGGGCTCAAGCCAGAACATGCCGCGCGAGCCGTTGCGCACGACCTTCACGTCGGCGTTGCGACGGGCTGCCTCCTCGACTATCGCTCGCGCGACCCCCTCGGCGCCGCAGGAGAGCGCGGAGGCGTCGCGCGGGACATGGATGATCGTGGTCACGGGCGTCCACCCCTGCAGTCGGCGACGATCGCGTCGAACGCATCGTTGTCCACACGGCCGTGGAGGTCGTTGCCGTCCACCATCACGGCCGGCGAGCACGCGCAGTTTCCCAGGCAATACACGGGTTCCAGCGTGACGGCGCCGTCGGCCGTGGTCTCGTGCAGGCCGATGCCGAGCTTCGCCTGGGCGTGCGCGGTGAGCCGCGTGGAGCCCATCGCCTGGCACGATTCCGCCTGGCAGATCTGCACCACGTGACGTCCCGGCAGCGTGCGCCGGAAGTGCGGGTAGAAGCTGACCACGCCGTGAACCTCGGCACGGGAGAGGTTGAGCGCGCGGCCTATGACGGGCAGGGCGTCGCGCGGGATGTAGCCCAGCGCGTCCTGGATGTCATGCAGGATCGGCAACAGGGCGCCCGGGCGATGCCTGCCGGCGGCGATGGCGGATTGGACGGTGGCGGCGGCTGCCTGATCCACGATGACCTCCCAAGGGGGCTTGCGCAAAATATGCGTAGTCCTTCATATGTGGCATGTGACGTCTGCCTTGTTGCTGGGTACACTAGCATCGGTCCATTGGAAATTGAATATGCATCATTCGGCATATAAGGACGGCCCGGCGGCGGGGCGTGAGCTGCCATGAGCCGTATCGTCATCAAGCCCGCGTGGGTGCTCTCGTCGGACACGGGCGACCATTTCGAGCCCCAGCTCTTCCGCCTTCTGCGCGCGATCCACGACAGCGGCAAGCTCACCGCGGCGGCACGGTCGGTGGGGCTGTCTTACCGCCATGCGTGGAACCTCCTCGGCAAGTGGAACGCGATCTTCGGCAGCGAGCTCGTGGTGCTGGAACGCGGCCGCGGGGCTCGCCTGTCGGCGCTCGGCGAGAAGCTGTTGTGGGCCGAACAGCGCACCGAGGCGGGGCTCTTTCCGCAACTGGAGAACGTGGCCAACGAGCTCAACGTGGCCATCCGGGAAGCTCGCGAGCGCGCGACGACCGTGCTGCGCATCCACGCGAGCCACGGCTACGCGATCGAGAAGATCCCCGACCTCGCGCGCGATCACGGCAGCGTGGAAGTGGACCTCAAGTACATGAGCAGCGTCGATGCCGTGGCGTCGCTCGCGCGCGGCGACTGCGAGCTCGCCGGCTTTCACGTGCCCGAGGGTGACCTGGGACCCGTGCTGTGGGAGCAGTACGCCCCCCACTTCCGGACGCGGCAGCAGGGAATCGTGCGCATGGTGTGGCGCACCCAGGGACTCATCGTGGCCAAGGGCAATCCCCAGCGCATCCGCGACCTGCGCGACCTCGCGCGGGAGGACGTGCGATTCGTGAACCGCCAGCCGGGATCGGGAACGCGCGTGCTTCTCGATTCCCTGCTCGCTGCGCAGCACGTCGATCGGTCACGCATCGCTGCCTACGAGAGGGGCGAGTTCACGCACGCGGCGGTGGCGGCCTTCGTGGCGAGCGGGATGGCCGACGTGGGAATGGCGATCGAGCCGGCAGCAGCGCAGTTCGGGCTGGACTTCATCCCGATCGTGCGCGAGCGCTACATGCTGACCGGGCGGAACGCGACGCTGGCAAGCCCTGCAGTGGAGGAACTGTGCTCGCTGCTGCGGGGACCCGAGTTCGAGCGGCTGATGAAGCCGGTGGCGGGATACGAACCGGACGCGCCCGGGCAGATCGTGCGGGCAGGGGAGCTGTTCGGGTGGGTGGGGAGGTGAAGGAAGGCACGGTGCCGGCAACGGCAATGGCGTGCCGGTTCGTTTGATACCATCGGCCTGGCCGCCACCAACGCAGCGCGGAGGAGGTTTCCCATGCTTTCGCCACACGAGAAGCAGCAGCTCGACGAGCTCGGCTATCTCGTTCTTCCCGATTTCATTCCCCCACCCTTGCTCGACGATCTCCGCCATCGCTGCGAAGCGTTGTGGGAGCAGGAAGGCGACGATGCCGGGTCCGAGTTTCGCGCCGAGCCGGGCACCCGGCGCCTGGCCAACCTGATCGACAAGGGCGCGATCTTCGCGCAGATCGTCACCATGCCGAAGATCCTGGCGTGCATGGAGCACGTGATCGGCCCGGGCTACAAGTTCTCCAGTCTCAACGCGCGCTCGACCAATCCCCACAACGGCGACGCGCAGCCGTGGCACGCCGACACGGGGGCCATCGCCGACGAGCGCGGCTACTGGGTGTGCAACTCGGTGTGGATGCTCGACGACTTCACGCCCGACAACGGCGCCACGCGGATGGTGCCGCGGTCGCACACGTGGCGCCGCCTGCCCGAGCCCGGCAACGCGGGCCCGCTGCCGGGCGAGGAGCTCGCCACCGGCAAGGCGGGCACCGTCGTCATCATGAACGCGCACATGTGGCACGGCGGCACGGCCAACCGCACCGATCGCTGCCGGCGCGCGCTGCACGCGTTCTACACGCGCGACGACAAGCCGCAGCAGCAGTACCAGAAGGCATTGCTGCGTCCCGAGACGATCGCCGCCCTGACGCCGTTGCAGCGTCGCGTCCTCGCCATCGACGACGCCGAGAACGACCGATTGAGCTCGGCCACGACGAGGATGAGCGGGTTCCTCAAATAGCGTCGCGCATTCGGGACCGCAGCTTCGACACCCTGCACCGGACGGCGGAGGACGCATCGCTTCCACGCGCGTCGTGCCCGCCATGCGCCACCCGTCCCGATCCGGAGCCGTGCTCGCCCGTGCTCGCTCCGCCACGCGGATCGAGTTCATGGCGCTGGGCACGCTCGCTGGCACCTGGGGGGCGCACGTGCCGTCGGTCAAGGCGCACTACGGGCTGAGCGAGGGAATGCTCTCCCTCGTGCTGTTCGCCGCGGCGTCGGGAACGGTGCTGTCGCTGCTGGTGGCGGGACGCGTCGTCGGCCGCGTGGGCGCCCGCGCGGTCACCGCGGGCGCCGCGCTCGCGATGGGCGCCGCGCTGGCGAGCGCCCTCCATCTCCCCGGCGTGGGGGTCCTGCTCGTCGCGATGGTTATCTTCGGTGCGGCCATGAGCCTCTTCGACGTGGCCATCAATACCGAAGGCTCGGCACTCGAGACGCTCATGGGCCGCCCGGTGATGAGCAACCTGCACGCGATGTTCAGCGTCGGGGGCATGACCGGTGCCGCCCTTGCCGCGTGGCTCTTCGCCGAGTCCGTTGCGCCGATGACCCAGCTGCTTGCGGTATGCGCGGTCACCATGCTCGCCGCCTTCGCCGCCGCGTGGGGCATGCTGCCGTCACATGGCCCGGTACGGGAGGAAGGAGCGGTCGTGCATTTCGCGTGGCCGAAGGGTCTCCTCCTCGTGATCGGCATCCTGGTCTTCGCAGGCATGACCGCCGAAGGCGTCATGTACGACTGGAGCGTCCTCTACCTGCGTCAGGACGTGGGGATGTCTCCGGCGTGGGCGGCTGCGGGCTACGCCGTGTTCTCCGCGGCGATGGCGCTGTCGCGCTTCGCCGGGGACGCCTTGCGCAGCCGCTTTTCCGAGCAGGTGCTGGTGCGTTCCGGCGCGGCCGTGGCAGCGATCTCGATGACCGTCGTGCTGCTGGCAGCGGAGCCCTGGATCGCGTTCGTGGGCTTTGCCCTGGTCGGGGCGGGTCTCGCGCCGGTCGCGCCGATCCTCTTCAACGCCGCCACGCGGGTGCCCGGCGTGAGCCGCGCCGCCGCGATCGCCGCGGTCACGTCGATCGGCTACGGCGGCTTCATGATCGGGCCGCCGCTGATCGGCGGCATCGCGACGGTGGCCTCGCTGCCGCTCGCCCTCGGCGTGGTCGTGCTGGCGGCCGTCTTGCTGGCATACGGGGCGCGCCACGTGCCGGAGCGCGTCGTCGACCACGAAGCGCGACGATCGTGAGGCGGCAGCATCCGGTCGTTCCTGCACTGCCCGTTCCCCGGACGGCGCTCGACCGCGGGGAATCTCGCGTTCCCGTTCTCCCCGTCGGACGTCGCCGCCGGCCCCGTATTCGAGTTCAGCGTGTATCACCTGATGGAACTCGACGCCGGCGACGGCGGCTTTGCCGTCGAACTTCACGATGTCGGTCACGATGCCGCGCACGAGCGGAGCGCGCGGCAGCTGCTCGATGTTCGACCGCGACGTCTACGGCGCGCAGCAGCATGCGCCGCTCGCCTCGCTGGTCGTGGCATAGCAATCGCACCCGGGGTCCGTAAGGTCGGCGACGGACCTCCGTGCGTCACGTGATCATTGCGCACCCAGGCAGGGGCGCTTTCGCACCGCCGCCTGCGTCGCCGTCACGAGGGGTACGCAGCAGGGGCGAGGCGATCGCCACCGGGACGCGGCACGCCGCCGCCCGCGCCCCGGGCCGGGAGCAGTGCCCGCACCTGTCCGACGATCGCGCGTGCGCCCTGCGGCCTCCGCATCCGCTCCACCGCCCGTTGCAATGTGAGATGCAGGACGTCGCGCTGCGCGTGGCTGCCCCCCAGGCGATGTGCGTGCGCCGGCACGCCCGCGAGGAGGCGGATCACCTGCGGATCGTCGCCGCGGCCGTAGGCCATCAGCGCGCGGCAGGCGGGAAGGCCGAGCTGCCGCGTGGTCGCGGCGTGACGCGTGGGCCTCGCCTGTGCCGTGACGAGGCTGCGCTCCAGGCGCCGTGCGTTGGTCCATTCGCGCGCGCCGACGAAAGCGAGCATCGCGTGGATATCGGTGAAGCTGCAGTAGGCGTCGTTCATGTGCGGCTGCCAGGCCGCCGCCAGCTCCTTCCATCGCGTGCCTGCGTGGCCGCCTGCGAGCTCCATGCGCCAGAGCAGCGCTGCGGCGTCGATGAGGTCAGCGAGCGCGCCGGAGCGGCGTGCACGGACGTGGTCGTCGTACGTCGCGAGGGCGTCGCCGGTGCGTCCGAGGGCGAGACGGAAGAGCGCCAGATGCCACCAGCAGTGCGTCGCGACGACCGTCCCCGCGCTCCAGGCCGGCGCGTGCTCCATGAGCCACCGGGCGCCGTCGTCCGGCCGCTCGCTCATCTCGAACACATGCGCCATCGCGTGATGGGCGCGCGCATCGAGCGGGTCGAGCTCGAGTGCGGCGCGCGCGGCGTCCTCGCCGCGGCCGTATGCGCCATTCTCCGCGAGTCCGAAGGCATGCATCGAGAGCACCGCGTGGTAGCCGGGCACCTCGCGGGACCACGCCGGCAGCACGCTCGCCGCGCGATCGGCAAGGCTCGCGGTGTCGCCGAGGTAGTAGTCGAGCACGTGAGCCACTTGCAGCGCGAGCAGGTCGAGCGGACGCGAACGCAGCGCGTCTGCGAGCCAGGCGCGCGCGCGTTCGAAGTCGTCGTCGAGCACGGCCGCGATGGCCGCGAGATGTGCGCGCTCGCGCTCGTTCGCGGGCAGCGGCGTGGCACGCGCGACCACCGCGCGCGCCGACCGGGCCTGGGCAGGATCGCGGCTGCATACGAGAAGCCATGCCTGCAGCACGTGCGCCATCACGAACGCGGGGGCGTCACGCAGGGCCAGGTCGACGCCGGCGTCGGCGCCGACGTGCCAGCGCCGGAATGCGGCAAGGGCGCGCTCGTATGCGCCGTGCGCCTCCGGCGTGGCGCCCGTGAGTGAGAAGCCGTGGAGGTCGACGATGCTCATGAGGATACTTTCCTGGTTGCGCCATGCGCAGTGGCTCCTTCGGCGTCTCTTCCCGGATGCGGCCGCTGCGCAGCACGAGCCGGAACGATGTTGAGGTTCATGCGGAACAGGTTGTCGGGGTCGACGCGCCGCTTGATCTCCTGCAGGCGCGGATAGTTCTCGCCGTAGGTGGCGCTCACGCGCTCGGCCTCGTCCTCGGTCAGGAAGTTGACGTAGCCGCTGCCTGTGGCGTGCGGCGCCGTCTGCTCGAAGACGTCGCGCGCCCAGCTGCGCACGCGGTCGTCGTCGCCGCTGTCGGACCAGCGGCCGTGCACGTTCATGATCACGTTCGCGTCGCGTCCTGCGAAGGCCGTCGCCGGCGTCGGCACGCGGCCCATGGCCCCTCCCAGCTGGCCGAGAAAGATCTCGCACGCGGGCCCGGGCAGTCGTGATGCGGCGCCGATGACGACGTCGAGAGCGGCGTCGGTGACCGTACCGAAGTTGACCGACTTCCAGTAGTTGCGGCTGCCCGGCGCGAGCAGCGGGTCGAATGCGGTCTGGAAGCCCGCGTAGGGCGTGGGGCCGACGGCGCTTGCGATGGGGCTGCCGAACTGCAGCACCGGGGCACTGTCGCGCTCGGCGGTGCGCAGGTCGCCGCAATGGACGAGAGGCAGGATCACCACCTCGGTGCCGTGCACCGATGCCGGAAGGAAGGGCAGCGGCGGTGCCTTGCGCAGCACGACCCAGACGCTCAGGTCGTCCGGGGCGCCGGCATTGAAGTCGCGCCACGCGCGCAGGACCTCGCGCGCCTGGGCGAACGGATACACGACGAGGCCGGCGTGGACCTCGGGGCCCACGGGGTGCAGCCCGAAGTCGAACGACGTCACGACGCCGAAGTTCCCACCGCCGCCTCGCAGTGCCCAGAAGAGATCGGGCTGCGATGCCGCGGACACGTGATGGACCGCAGCGTCGGCGGTGACCACGGTCGCACCGCGAAGGTTGTCGACGGTCATGCCGTAGCGGCGGGTGAGCCAGCCGAAGCCTCCGCCGAGCGTGAGGCCCGCCACGCCCGTGGTGGAGTTGATGCCGAGTGGTGTCGCAAGTCCGTGAGCCTGCGCGGCACGGTCGAAGTCGCCGAGGAGCGCGCCCGCGCCGACGCGTGCGCTGCGCCCTGCGGCGTCCACCGAGATGGTCCGCATGCCGGCGAGATCGATCACGAGCCCGCCCTCCGCGACCGCGTTGCCCGCGATGTGGTGGCCGCCGCCCCGGACGCTGAGCAGGATCCGGTGCTCGACGGCGAAGCCGACGGCCGCCTGGACGTCGCTTTCGGTGAGGCAGCGCGCGATGAGGGCGGGACGACGATCGACGGCCGCGTTCCACACCCGCCGTGCGTCGTCGTAGGCGGGATCCGCGGCGGTGAGCAGGCCGCCGCTGATCCGGGAGGCGAATGCGGCCACGTCGGGCGTGCGCAGTTGCCGTATGTCCCTGTCCAGAGTAACGTAGGTAAGTTGCGTCATGGCGAAGTCCAGTCGTGGTTGGATCGGCTGCAACGTTGGGCGATTGCTCCGATCGGGTGACCCATTCTCGGATCGCGCGCTTCGCAGCGCTTGACCGGGAATCCGCGGCACTTGATCCGCCTTCCGGAGTCCGGTCTGCCGCGGCGGCCCGGTTGATCCTGCATCCGCGCGGGTTGATCGCGACACCGCGGGAGTGACCCGGCGGAGTCGTTCGCGAGCGTTTGCGAGCCACGGCATCGGATCCACACGTTCGAGATGAGCCTAGACATCCTGTCCGACGTCCTGCGCGGCGTCCGCCTCCGGGGCGCGGTCTTCTTCTACGTCAGCGCCCGGGGTGATTGGGCGGCAGAAGCCCCGCCCGGCAAGGACCTCGCCCCTCTGGTGATGCGCGGCCTCGATCACGTGATCGAGTACCACGCGGTGGCCAACGGCAGTTGCTGGGCCGGCATCGCCGGCGAGGCACCGGTACGCCTCGCCACCGGCGACGTGGTGATGTTTCCGCATGGAGACGCGCACGTCGTCGCGAGCGGACCCGGCATGCGCGGCGACCCGGGCGTGAACTGGTTCGCGAGTCCCGCGCTCGGCCCGCTGCCGCAGCGCATCGCCATCGAGGGCGACAACGTGCTGCACATGGCGCTGGCCGAGTGCACGTCCGACACCACGGTCATCTGTGGTTTCATCGGCTGCGACCGGCAGCCGTTCAATCCCCTCATTGCCGCGTTGCCGCGCATGCTGCATTTGCATGCGGAGGACGACGGCGGCTGGGGCGTGAAGTTCGCGGAGCGGGCCGTGGCAGAGTCGCGTGCCGGGCGTCCAGGCAGCGAGGCCATGCTCTCGCGCATGAGCGAGACCTTGTTCGTCGATGCCGTCCGCCGGCACGTCGACCACCTCCCCGAGCAGAGCGATGGCTGGCTCGCAGGATTGCGTGATCGCTTCGTGAGCCGTGCGCTGGGCCTGCTGCACGAGAAGCCCGCGCACGACTGGACCATCGACGAGCTCGGCCATCGGGTGGGCATGTCGCGGTCGGCGCTGCATGATCGCTTCGTGGAACTCGTCGGGATGCCACCGATCCGGTACCTGGTGCAGTGGCGCATGCAGACGGCGTCGCGGCTGCTGCTCGAGACCCGCGCTCCCGTCGCGGCGATCGCCCTCGACGTGGGCTACGAATCGGAGGCCGCGTTCGTGCGTGCGTTCAAGCGCGAGGTCGGGCAGCCGCCCGGCGCATGGCGGCGCGCCCGCGAAGCGGATGCCGCGGGTCCCCGTCCGCTATGATGCAGGCGGCGCGGCAGCGGCCGACGCCATCCGACCGATGACCAGGATCACTCTCACGCTTGCCAGGAAACCCGTCGCGTCCGATGCCACGGCGAAGCCCTTGTCGTCGCGCGCCAAACGGGCGCAGGCGCAGAGCCAGCGGCACAAGCCGCCGGTGATCGCGGCGCCAGCGGCACCTCCGCAAGTGCCGCGCGCGCCCTCCGGCACGGCATCGGCGCCTCGTGCAGCCGCCGAGGCGCGTCCGCTCACGGACCGCAGCAGGCGTCGTGAGGCATCGGCGGCATCGGCGGCATCGGCGGCATCGGCGGCATCGGCGGCATCGGCGAAGGCTGCGCCCCCCGCTCGGGACCGCGCTGCGGCAGCCCAGCCCGCGCGCCCGTCGCGGCACGCCAATCCCGACGACCCACGCCTGTCCAAGCGCATGAGCGACCTCGGCTTGTGTTCGCGTCGCGAAGCGGACGAGTGGATCGCCAGCGGCTGGGTCAGGGTCGACGGTAAGGTCGTCGACGTGCTCGGCACACGCGTACCGTCGCATGCGCGCATCGAGGTGACGAAGGCCGCCACGCGGCAGCAGAGCGAGCAGGTCACGATCGTCCTGCACAAGCCCGTGGGCTACGTGTCGGGACAGGCCGAGGATGGATACCGGCCGGCGTCCGTGCTGATCACGCCCGAGAACCACTGGGCCGGTGATGTTTCCGGCACGCGCTTCAAGCCGGCGCACCTTCGCGGCCTCGCGCCGGCGGGGCGTCTGGACATCGACTCCACCGGCCTCATCGTGTTCACGCAGGACGGGCGCGTGGCGAAGCGACTCATCGGCAGTGACTCCGAGGTCGAGAAGGAGTACCTCGTGCGCGTGGAAGGGAAGCTCGACGCCGCCGGCATGAAGCTCCTGCAGCACGGGATCGAACTCGACGGCGTCCGGCTCAAGCCGGCGCGCGTGTCGTGGCAAAATGAGGACCAGCTCCGCTTCGTGCTGCGCGAGGGACGCAAACGGCAGATTCGCCGGATGTGCGAGCTCGTGGGCCTCGCTGTCACCGGATTGAAGCGCGTGCGTACCGGCAGCGTGTCGCTCGGGCCGCTCCCCGTCGGGCAGTGGCGTTACCTCCGCCGCGACGAGCGATTCTGAGTCCGCGTCATCTCGTTCGGGAAAATCAACCAGCCGTGAAGGTCCAATCTGCGCCGCCCGGATCCAGGACCGATCGAGCACGTCCGAAGGCCTGCGCATGTCGCGCTGCGCCAGTACCGGAGCATCCTGCGTGATCACCACCGAGTTCCTCGTCACCTCCCTCATCGTGGTGCTCATTCCAGGCACGG
>CAYTOT010000022.1:0-68447 GCA_964439475.1 uncultured Alcaligenaceae bacterium | reverse complement strand
ACCTGCACATGTTCCGCGGCCTGATGTACGGCAGCTACCGCAAGCCGCGCGAGCTCGTGTGGATCTTCGGCTGCCTCATCTACCTCACGCTGATGGGCGAGGCGTTCTTCGGCTACCTCCTCCCGTGGGGCCAGATGTCCTACTGGGGCGCGCAGGTGATCGTGAACCTCTTTTCCACGGTTCCGTTCATCGGCGAGGGCCTGGGCGTGTGGATCCGCGGCGACTACACGATCTCCGACGCCACGCTCAACCGCTTCTTCGCCTTTCACGTGATCGCGCTGCCGCTCGTGCTGATCGGGCTCGTGGCGGCGCACCTCATGGCGCTGCATGAGGTCGGCTCGTCCAACCCCGACGGCATCGAGATCAAGAAGCAGCCCAAGGATCCGAAGACGGGGCTCTATCTGGACGGGATCTACAGCCACCCGTACTACACGATCAAGGATCTCGTGGGCGTGGTGGGATTCCTGATCGTGTTCTCGATCGTCGTCTTCTTCATGCCCGAGATGGGCGGTTACTTCCTCGAGGCCAACAACTTCATTCCCGCCGACCCGCTGAAGACGCCCGAGCACATCGCGCCGGTATGGTATTTCACGCCCTACTACGCGATCCTGCGGGCGGTGCCGTCGTTCCTGAACTCGCAGTTCTGGGGCGTCCTCGCGATGGGCGCATCCGTGGTGCTGTTCTTCTTCCTGCCGTGGCTCGACCGCGGCGCGGTGAAGTCCATCCGCTATCGCGGCACCCTCTACAAGTCCTGGCTCGCCGCGTTCGTGATCGCGTTCCTCATCCTCGGCTACCTCGGCGTGGTGCCGGTGACGGTCTGGGGCCAGTTCCCCGACGGCTGGCCGATCCTGGGCGGCGCCGACAAGGCCACCGTGCTCGCGCGCCTCCTCACCGTCGTCTACTTTCTCTTCTTCCTGCTGATGCCGTGGTACACGGCGCGGGACAAGACGAAGCCGGTTCCGGAAAGGGTGCACTGAAAGACATGAAGAAGACCATCGTCACCCTCGTTGCGGTCCTGCTCGCCGGCGCCGGCGTGCCGGCTGCCGCCTCCGGCGGCGCCGACCTGCGCCTGGCCCCCGCACCCGTGCATCGCCTCGACGCCGAGTCCCTGCAGCGCGGCGCGCGCAACTTCGTGAACTACTGCCTCAACTGCCACAGCGCCAAGTACATGCGCTACGAGGTGCTGCAGAACATCGGCCTCACGGAGCAGCAGATCAAGGACAACCTCATGTTCACGTCCGACAAGGTCGGCTCGACCATGACGGTTGCCATGTCACCCGCCGATGCCAAGGCGTGGTTCGGCACGGTGCCGCCCGATCTGTCGGTGATCGCGCGCGTCCGCGGCGCCGACTGGCTGTACAACTACCTGCTCGGCTTCTACGCCGACAGCAAGTCGGCCACCGGGTGGAACAACCTCGTGTTTCCGAACGTGGGGATGCCGCATGCGCTGTGGCAGCTCTCCGGGCCCGGCAAGCTCGTCGAGCACGAGTTCGAGGATCACGCCAAGGCCGCGGCCGCCGCGATCGCCATCAAGGGCCTCGCCAAGGTCGAGCCCACGCAAGGCGGCAAGTGGATCGTGCAGGAGGTGGGCGCCGATCCCGATGCCCCCGGCACGATGCCACCCGTGGAGTACCGTGCGTTCGTCGCCGATCTCGTGAACTTCCTCGATTTCATCGCCGAGCCGACCAAGAACAAGCGCATCAGCCTCGGAATCGCCGTGCTGATGTACCTCATCGTGCTGTTCGGGCTCGTCTATGCGCTGAAGCGACTGTACTGGAAGAACGTTCCGCACTAGAACGCCCGCACCGAAACCGGCTCGCGACGGGCACCCGCCGTCGCGCAAACCCGCGATGCGGCGCTTCACCCATGGCGCCGCCGCAAGCGTGACCCGCGCAACGCGAAAGCGCGCCAAGGAGACACATCATGATGACCCTCTACTCGGGGACGACCGACCCGTTCTCGCAGCGCTGCCGCATCGTGCTGCACGAGAAGGGCATGGACTTCCAGATCATCGACGTGGACCTCGACCACAAGCCCGAGGACCTCGCGGTGATGAATCCGTACAACCAGGTGCCGGTGCTCGTCGAGCGCGATCTCGTGCTGCACGAGTCCAACATCATCAACGAGTACATCGACGAGCGCTTCCCGCACCCGCAGCTCATGCCGGCGGATCCGGTGATGCGCGCGCGTGCGCGGCTGTTCCTGCATCGCTTCGAGAAGGAGCTCTTCATCCACATCGAGGCGCTCGAGGGCAACAACCAGAAGAATGCCGAGAAGGCACGCGGCCTGGTGCGCGACGCGCTCCTGCAGATCACGCCGGTGTTCGCGAAGCACAAGCACATGCTGGGCGAGGACTACTCGATGCTCGACGTGGCCATCACGCCGTTGCTCTGGCGGCTCGACTACTACGGCGTCCAGATGCCCAAGCAGGCCGCACCGCTCATGAAGTACGCCGAGCGGCTGTTCGCTCGCCCGGCATTCTCGGAGGCGCTCACGTCGGCCGAAAGGGGCATGCGCAGGTAGCCGGCCGGCCCGGGCCGGGGGAGGCGAGCCGCGCCGGCTCAGACGCACCGGCCCCCGACTTGACGCGCTGTCGGCGCTGCGTAGTATTCTGGGTCCATGTCCGAGCAATCCGCCAAGCCGTACCTCATCCGCGCCATCTGCGAATGGTGCGGTGACAACTCGCTCACACCGTTCCTCGCCGTGAAGGTCGACGAACAGACGCGAGTTCCCACGGCCTACGTGAAGAATGGGGAGATCGTGCTCAACGTGAGCACGACCGCCACGCGCAAGCTCACGATCGACAACGAGTGGATCCAGTTCACGGCCCGCTTCAATGGCGCGTCGCAGGAAGTCGCGGTGCCCATCGGTGCAGTATCGGGAATCTTCGCCAAGGAGACCGGCTACGGCTTCGCCTTCAACGCACCCGCCGATCCGGTCGCGTCGCTCGGAGCGGCCACCGCGCCGCTCGACCCCGGCAAGGGCGATTCCAAGGAAGGCAAGCGCAAGCCGCGTCGACCGCACCTGCAGGTCATCAAGTAAGCCCGTTCGGGGCTTGCTTCGCCGGCATAGCTCAGTTGGTAGAGCAGCGGTTTTGTAAACCGTTGGTCCCGGGTTCGAATCCTGGTGCCGGCACCATTTCTCGCGGCCCCGTCCCGCCCGTCATCGTGATCGGGCGCAGAGGACGGGTGCCCACGCTCAGCGACGGCCCCAGGATGCACGGATCGAGCGGGCGAGGTCGACGCGTACGCTCCCGGTCCCTGCGGCGGCCGATGCCGGGTACGCGGTCGAGGGGGCGGCCGGCGGCCACGCGATTTCCTCGAACTGCGCGCACACCGACGAGGTGAGGAAGCGGCTGCGCGACGCATAGACGTGGCGGTCGCCGTTGCGCGGCTGCGCCGTCACATGGAACTTCTGCGGCACGATCACCGCGAGTCGGTCGCGCGCACGCGTCATCGCCACATAGAGGAGCCGGCGCTCCTCCTCGATCTGCTCGCGGCTGCCGGTGGCCATGTCCGACGGCAGGCAGCCGTCCACGGCGTTGAGGATGTGGACGTTGCGCCACTCCTGGCCCTTGGCGGAGTGGATCGTCGACAGGACGAGGTAGTCGTCGTCGACCGATGGCGGGCCGGCGCGGCCCGACGTTGCCGCCGGAGGGTCGAGCGTGATCTCGGCGAGGAAGCGCTCCCGCGAGTCGAACGTGGCCGCGATGCGGGAGATCTGGACGAGGTCGCCGGAACGCGCATCGGCATCGTCGTAGATGCGCGCAAGCTGCGGCTCGTACCACGCGAGCACGTGGTCGATCTCGCGCGGCCATCCGCTGGCCGGCGAGCGCAGCACCTCGCCGGTGGCCACCAGTCCGCGCCAGCCTTCGACGGCGCCACCCGGAACCTCGACCGCGCGCAGCGCGGCCGGCACGTCGACCGCCGCGTCGACGGCATCGAGAAGACGCGTCGCCGTGGCCGGGCCGATGCCGGCGATGAGGCGCATGGCACGGAAGCCCGCCTGGCGGTCGCGCGGATTGTGCGCCCAGCGCAGTATCGCGAGGACGTCCTTGACGTGCGCCGCCTCGAGGAACTTGAGGCCGCCGTATTTCACGAAGGGGATGTTGCGCCGCGCGAGCTCCAGCTCGAGCTGCGCGCTGTGGCTCGAGCTGCGAAAGAGCACGGCCTGCGCCTTGAGGGCGGTACCCTGCTCGCGCTGCGCGAGAACGTCCTCCGCGACGAAGCGCGCCTGGTCGGTCTCGTCGCGCACGCTCACCAGCAGCGGCCGCGCGCCGGCGCCGCGGATGGCCTCGAGCGTCTTGCGGAAGCCCTCCGTGGCGCTGGCCATGACGGCGTTGGCGGCGTCGAGCACCGGCTGCACCGAACGGTAGTTGGCGGCGAGCGTGACCACGGTCGCCGGCGGGGTGAACAACGCGGGGAAGTCGAGGATGTTGCGCACTTCGGCCGCGCGAAAGCCGTAGATCGCCTGCGCGTCGTCGCCGACCACGGTGACGCCGCGGCCATCGGGCTTCAAGCGCCGCAGGATCGTGCCCTGCAGGCGATTGGTGTCCTGGTACTCGTCGACGAGCACGTGGTCGAAGAGTCCGCGCACCCGCGAGGCGATCGCCTCGTCGGCGAGCATGGCCGACCAGTAGAGCAGGAGGTCGTCGAAGTCGAGGACGTGCTGCGCCTGCTTGGCGTCGACGTAGGCGCCGAAGAGCGCGTCGAGCGTGGGCTCCCACTCCGCGCAGCGCGGAAACCCCGTGCGCAGCACGTCGCCGAGGCGCTCCTCGGCATTCACGCAGCGCGAATAGATCGCCATGCAGGTCGCCGCCGACGGGAAGCGGCGCTCGGTCACGTCGATCGCGAGGCCGCTGCGCACCAGGGCCATCAGGTCCTCGGAGTCGCCGCGGTCGTGGATCGTGAAGTCGGCGGCGAGTCCCACGTCCTCGGCGAACATCCGCAGGAGCCGCGCCCCTGCACTGTGGAAGGTGCCGGTCCACGGCAGCGCGATCGCGGCGTCGAGGCCCTGCTGGGCGAAATGGCGGGCGAGGACCTGTCCCGCGCGACGCTCGAGCTCGGCGGCGGCACGGCGCGTGAACGTCAGGAGGAGAAGGCGTGCCGGATCGGCGCCGCTGGCCACGAGGCGGGCCATCCGATGCGCCAGCGTGTGGGTCTTGCCCGTGCCTGCGCCGGCGATGACGAGGAGCGGGGTGTCGCCGTGCGCCACCGCCTGATGCTGGGCGTCGGTGAGCGCCGGGTCACCGGCAGGGGAGGCAGATGCGATGATGTCGAAGGGAGGCAAGGGGCGTAGCGCGTCGAACATTCGTTCGATATGGTACGCAGGCAATCCGGGCTGTACAAGCCACCATGCATCATCGACACCAGGATCCGCCGCGGCATCGCCCGGCGAAGGTGATTCGCATCGATAAGCGGGACCAGGCGCGGTTCGCAGGCAACCCTACAGCGGCACGCAGGCGATGACGCCCACGCCAGCCCCCTCCGGCTTCCATCCGAGCTCGCGCATCGCGTCGAACACGTCGAGTTCGGTCGTGTAGCGGTGGTTGGGCGCGCCGCCCTGGCCGTCGTTGTAGAGACGGTAGAGCGGCGTGGTGGCCGCCGGACACATGCCCGCCTCGTCGGCGAGCACCATGTTGAACACGCGGTCCTCGAACTGCCAGTTGGGGTCGCCCGTGACCTTGTCGCATTCCGTGGCGAACGGCGTGTAGAAGTGCGAGCTCTTCGGCGCGAACGACGTGCTGAAGAAGCGGCACACGTCGACGGTGCCGGGCGTGCCCGACACGAAGACGTTGAAGGCTCGCCCGGTCCTGCTCCATCCGGCGAACGTTCCGTTGTCGAGCTTGGCGATCTCGTCGGTGCTCGCGGTGATGAAGTAGTGGTCGAACTCCGCGTGGTGGTACTCGACCACCTTGCTCAGGATGCTCGTCGTGGGCGCACCGCTCGCCGGGGAGCTGATCCCGCCGGCCGCTAGGAACACCGCGGCGTCGTAGAAGCCGTCGGCAGTATCGGCAATCGCGATGCGGACGCGATTCGGCGCGCCGGGAATCACCGTCGCCACGCACTCGAGCGGCTGCGTCAGGCCGTCGAGCTCGGTGTCGCGTCCGTCGAGGCCGTTGTCCACGAAGAGGTCCGCGTTCATGCCGGCATTGACGCTGTTCACGCTCGCCGGGAGGCCGCGCACGTTGGCGCAGTTCACGCCGTTGACGAAGATCGCCACGACGTCGTTGAACTGGCTGTTCACGAACTCGTTGTATTCCTCGGATCCGAACACGTAGGCGACCGCGATCGTGCCCGACGCCGGCGTCACGTCGAACTCGAGGATCACGGCATCCTGTGTGAGGTCCGGCGCGACGAGTGCGTCGAGCGCGGCGTCGCCTGGCAGGCTGAAGTCCGTGCTGGTGGAGTCGGACTGGTTGGGTCCGTCGAGGTCCGTCACGCGCCCGGTCGACAGCACGACGCCGTTGGGGAAGCCGACGTCGGCCTGCGCGTTGACGAACGCGCCCGCGGCGAGCGCGTCGCCGACGAGCCGTGCGTTGGCGATGACGACGCCAGGACCCGCGAGGAGCGCTGCGAGCTGGGCGGCGTCGGTGCTCGGATTGATCGAGCCGATGCGCGGCTGGATCCGCGGCGGCTTGGTCGCCCCGTCGCGTGCCGGGGGGGCGGCCGATGCCGGCGCGGCGAGTGCGCAGAGCGTTGCGAGGGTGACCAGTGCACGCTTGCAGTGCTGCATGGGAATCCTGGGGAGCGATGCCGGGAGAGGATTGTCGCCGAATGTCGCAAAAATGACAATGGCATGTGAGAGACAGGCCGGGGAGGTTGAAAATGCTAACTTCGTGAGCGACAACACGGTGTTGTAGGCGACACAAAGCATGTATTTTATGGGAGAAATGCCTTAATATCCGCCGCGACACGCATTTCCCACAGTCAGCCTCGCGCCGCGAGGCGGTGAGAAACGACGCGGAGCGCGACGGGACTCGGGGCATGCCGCTAGTGGGTTTCCGGCCGACCAAGGCGCGCCTCGTCGTCGAGAACGCGCGCTCGAGCGTGCTCGTCCTGAAGGTCGCCCTCGACGACGACATCGTTGCACTGGTCACCGGTGGCACGCTCGCCGATCTCGGCGGCGTGCTGCGCATTCGCGAGGCCAATGGTGATTCGCCGCGCAACGGCAACGGCACCACGCGCGGCGGCCGTCCGAAGATCGGCTCGCTCACCCACGTTCCCGCCAGCAGCGATGGCGCGAGCGGGGGAGCCGCCAAGTTCCAGCTCGAGGTCACGATGGCCGCCGACAAGTTCGCGCACCTGATGCGCGCGGCCAACGCGGGCCGCATGCCCACGCGCTTCATGGTCGACGTGGGGGGCGACGGCACCGAGGGCATCGCCTATCGCGTGCGCGGCGGTGGCCGGGAGAAGCTCTGGGACAACGCGGCGTTCCGCGTACTGCCCGTGACGCACTTCGTGATGATCCTGCCCCTCGACGTCGCCGGTGACGCACCGGCGACGGCACCGGTCACCGCGGCGGCTGCCGCCGATGCAGCGTGGGCAACGAACGCCCAGATCACCGACATGATGGACGACATGCTCACGTTCCAGAGCGACACCCGCAACACGATGTTCGGTCTCCTGTGCGTGCTGGGGATCCTGGCGCTGGCGGCGCTCGTGCTCGGGGTGGCGACGCTGTTTCACTAGGCTTGTCACCAGGTTCCGTCCGGAGCTCGCAAGGTGCATCGGCGCGCTGGCGATCGCACGCGATCGACCCGTCGGGCAGGTCCCGGTCGTGTCAGGCGGCACCGATGCGGTCTAGAATCACGAATCGGCTCACCGGCGCATTGCGCTCCGGCCAGGGCCCCGAGGGCGACCATAACGCCCGTCACCGGAGGAACTCCATGCCGTTGCGTTCGATCGCTGTTCGCGCCCTTGCGCTCGTCGCGTCGGCGTTGATCTTCACCCTGCCCGTGTCCGCCCAGACCTGCGGCAACCGTGGCGACCTCGACGCGCGCTATTGCGATGACAACCGCGATCTCGTCGCCGACACGCCGAAGGACCCCAAGGACTGGCTCGATCCCGCCACGCTGGTGTTCTCCTACACGCCGGTCGAGGACCCCTCGGTGTACGAGAACGTGTTCGACGGGCTGATGCAGCACATCGCCAAGCTCACGGGCAAGCGCGTCAAGTGGTTCCCCGCCGAGTCCTATGCGGCGCAGGTGGAGGCGATGCGGTCGGGTCGCCTGCACATCGCGGGCGTAGCGGCGGGGCCGACTCCCTACGCGGTGAACCTGGCCGGCTTCGTTCCGCTGGTGGCGATGCAGCACGCCGACGGCACCATCGGCTACACGCTGCAGCTCATCGTGCGCAAGGACAGCCCCATCACCAAGGTCGCCGACCTCAAGGGGAAGCGTGTCGCGCACGTCTCGCCTTCGTCGAACTCGGGGGATACCGCCCCGCGCGTGCTGTTCAAGCAGTTCGGCATCGAACCCGGCAAGGACTACGAGGTCGTGTTCTCGGGCAAGCACGACAATTCGGTGATGGGTGTGGTCAATGGCGATTACGACGCCGCGCCCATCGCCTCGTCGGTGAAGGACCGGATGCAGCAACGCGGCATGTTCAAGCCCGATGCGCTGCGGGTCGTCTACGAGTCGCAGCCTTTCCCGCGCACGGCCTACGGCGTCGCGTACAACCTGAAGCCCGAACTGCAGGCGAAGATCAAGGAAGCGTTCCTCACTTTCGATTTCAAGGGTTCGGCGCTCGCCAAGGAGTTCAAGGACGTCGCCGGCTTCAAGGCGGTGGACTACGCGGGCGGGTGGAAGGACGTGCGGCTCATCCAGTCGCAGTCCGGCATCCGCTACACGCAGGACAGCCTGTCCAAGCTCGGCACCAAGGAATAGCGCGGGATGGAACACGTGAAGGCGCCGTCGCCGGACGGCGCCGCGGATTCGCGTGACCGCTTGCGCGTCGAAGGCCTGACGAAGGTTTACGTCACCGGCAAGCGGGCGCTCGACGGTGTGGACTTCGCCCTTCGCGGCCCCGGACTCGTGGCCGTGATCGGCTCGTCCGGTGCGGGAAAGAGCACCTTCATCCGCTGCATCAATCGCCTGGTCGAGCCCACCTCCGGGTGCATCCTGCTCGACGGCACCGACCTCGTCGCGCTCGATCGCGCCGGACTGCGCGCCGCGCGCCGGCGCATCGGCATGATCTTCCAGGAGTTCAACCTGGTGGAGCGGCTGACGGTGATGGAGAACGTGCTCGCCGGGCGCCTGGGGCACGTGGGCCTTTTCGACACGCTGCGCCGCCGGTTCACGGCCGAGGACGTCGATGCGGCGTTCGAGCTCCTCGCCCGCGTGGGCCTCGAAGGCTTCCACGACCGGCGCGCCGACGCGCTGTCCGGAGGGCAGCGCCAGCGCGTGGGCATCGCGCGCGCGCTGATCCAGCGCCCCGATCTCCTGCTGGTCGACGAGCCGACCGCGAGCCTCGATCCGCGCACCGCGCGCCAGATCATGCACCTCGTCCGCGAGCTCGCGGTCGAGCGCGCCACACCGGCGATCGTCAACCTGCACGACGTTGCGCTGGCGCGCGAGTTCGCCGACCGCGTGGTGGGTTTCGGCGCCGGCCGCATCGTGTTCGATGGCGATCCGGCGACGCTCGACGACGCGACGCTCGCGCACATCTATGGTGGCGAGGACTGGAACGCGCCCGACGAGGATGACGTGGCCGCGCGGCCCGCTGCGCAGGCGGCGCGCGGCGTGGTGTTCGGCGACGATGCGGGTGTGGCGGGATGAGCGCGACGGCCGTCGCGCGGCCGGGCTGGCGGCCGTCGTCGATGTTCGGCAGCCCCCGCCAGCGGCTCGTGCTGCTGCTGCTGTTCGCCGCCTACTGCGTGTGGTCGATCAGCGACCTGCCCATCGACCGCGCGCGCGTGCTGCGCGGCTTCGGCCGCGCCGCCGAGATGCTGGCGCGCATGTGGCCGCCCGACTTCAGCCGCTGGCAGCTTCTCGGCAAGGGCATGCTGGAAAGCGTGCAGATGGCCATAGCCTCCAGCGTGGCCGGCGCGGTGCTCTGCGTGCCGCTGGCGCTGTGCGCCGCGCGCAACCTCGCGCCGGCTCCCGTGTACTACGTGGCGCGTGCGCTGATCGTCGTGGGCCGCACGTTCCACGAGGTGATCGTCGCCATCCTCTTCGTCAAGCTCTTCGGATTCGGCGCGGTCGCCGGGATGCTCACCCTCGCGTTCTCGTCGGCGATATTCCTCGGCAAGATGATCGCGGAGGATATCGAGAACGTGCGCCCCGGCCCCGTGGAGGCGATGCGCGCCACCGGTGCGAGCTTCGGCCAGGTGGTGGCGTTCGGGGTCGTGCCGCAAGTGATGGTGCGGGCGCTGGGCGTGTTCATCTATCGCATCGACGCGAACCTGCGCCATTCCACGGTGATCGGCATCGTCGGTGCGGGTGGCATTGGCCAGACGCTCGCCGCCTCGTTCACCCGCTACGACTACGACTTCAGCGCGGCGATCCTGCTCTCCATCGCCGCCCTCGTCGCGATCGGCGAATGGTTCAGCGACTGGGTGCGCAGGCGGTTGCGATGAGCGCCGCCGGGCCGCCCCAAGGCGCGCGCCCCCCGGGGGGAGCGGCGCGCAGCGCCGTTCGGGGGGATCCTTCCAGCGCCGACGGGCCGCCCCAAGGCGCGCGCCCCCCGGGGGGCGCGGCGCGCAGCGCCGTTCGGGGGGATCCTTCCAGCGCCGCCGGGCCGCCCCAAGGCGCGCGCCCCCCTTCGGCAGAAGGCGAGCACAGGTCGCTTCGCACCTGGCGTCGCCGCACACCCGGCGAGACACTGCGCGCCTGGCTCGCCTTCGCCGCGGCCGCCTTCGTCACCGCGTGGTCGGTTTCCGCGCTGGACATCGAATGGGCGTTCTTCCGCGACGCGCATGCGCAGGCCGCCGACCTCCTGGGGCGGATGTGGCCCCCGCGCTGGGACTACCTGCCGAAGATCCTGCACCCCCTGGTCGAGACCATCCACATCGCCACGCTCGGCACCGCGATTGCCGTGCTGCTGGCGCTCCCGGTGGCGTTCCTCGCCGCGCGCAACACCACGGCCAACCGCGCGACCTGGCTTCTGGGGCGCGGGATCCTCGTGCTGTCGCGCTCGATCAACACGGTGATCTGGGGCCTCGTGTTCGTGGCGGTATTCGGGCCGGGCCCGGTGGCGGGCATCTGTGCGGTCGCCGCGCGCTCGGTGGGCTTCCTCGCCAAGCTGGTGGCCGAGGCGATCGAGGAGGTGCAGGTCGGCCAGGTGGAGGCGATCGCCGCGACCGGCGCGCGCACGCCCCAAGTCTGGCTGATGGCCATCCTGCCGCAGGTGCTGCCGGTGCTGGTGGGCACCGCCGTCTACCGCTGGGACATCAACGTGCGCGAATCGAGCGTGCTGGGCTTCGTCGGCGCCGGCGGCATCGGCTTGTACCTCTACGCGTCGATCAACCAGTTCGCGTGGCAGCAGGTGACGGTGATCCTGGTCGCGACTTCGGTGATCGTACTGGCGAGCGAGGCGCTCTCGGCGTACGTGCGCTCGCGCATCTCCTGATTGGAGTGCGGACCCGATGACGACGATGCTCGCCGGCATGCGCGAGCTTGCTGCGCGCTACGAGGGGTTCCTGATCGACCAGTGGGGCGTGCTGCACGATGGGGGTGAGGCGCTGCCTGGCGCGATCGACTGCCTCGCGCGGCTGCGCGCGGCGGGCAAGCGCGTGGTGGTCCTGTCCAATTCGGGGCGCAGCGGTGATGGCAATGCGCGCAGCATGTTGCGCTTCGGGATCGAGCCGCGCCTCTACGACGCCGTCGTGACCGCCGGCGATGCAGCACGAGAGGCCTTCCGCTCGCGCAGCGACCGGTTCCATCGCGCGCTGGGCCGGCGCGCGCTGGTGGTCGCGCGCGAGGAAGAGGTGGCGCTCGCAGCGGGCGAGTTCGGCGTCACGCCCGTGCACGACGTCGCGGCAGCCGACCTCGTGCTGGTGTTGAGCCTGCCCGACGACCGTCGCAGCGTGCGCGACTACGAGCCGCTGCTCGCTGCCGCACGCGCCCGCGACCTGCCGCTCGTCTGCGCCAATCCCGACGTGGTGGTCGTGCAACCGGGTGCCGTGGTCGACGCGCCAGGCGCCCTTGCGCGGCGCTACGAGGCGATGGGCGGGCAGGTGCGCTACCACGGCAAGCCCCATCCCGGCATCTACGCGCTGGCGATGGCGCGGCTCGGCGTCGATGCACGGCGCGCGGTGGCGGTGGGCGACTCGATGGCGCATGACGTCGTCGGTGCGCACGGCGCCGGGATCGCCTCCGTGCTGGTGGCGGGCGGCATCCACCGTGAGGCGCTGGGCGTGGGGCCGGGCGAACTGCCCGATGCGAAGCGCTGGGCAGCATGGGTCGCCGATGCCGCGGTCTCGCCCGCCTACGTGGTCCCGGCGTTCCGCTGGTGAATCGTCTCGGCATCGGGCTCCTCGTGCGACGCCAGCGCGGGCGAACGTCCGCGTTTCGGGATCCGTGCAGGCCTTGCTATCCTCGCAGGTTCGGACGACACGAAGGATGACAGGCACCCATGAACGCTCTCGACTTCGCAGGACGCGCCGCCGTGGTGACCGGCGGTGCGCAAGGCATCGGACTCGCCGTGGCGCAGCGCCTGGTGGCGAGCGGCGCACGCGTATCGCTCTGGGACCGCGACGAGCGCGCCCTCGACGCGGTGCGGCGGACGCTCGGCGATGCGGCGCACGTTCACGGTGTCGACGTGACCGACCCCGCCGGCGTCGAAGCGGCCGCCACTGCCACTGCGGCCGCCCTGGGCGGCATCGACGTGCTGGTCTGTTCCGCCGGCATCACCGGCCCCAACGTGCCGCTCGCCGACTATCCCATCGAGGAGTGGAAGCGCGTCTTCGACGTCAACGTGAACGGCGTGTTCCTGTGCAACCGCGCGGTCGTGCCGGTCATGAAGAAGAAGCACTACGGCCGCATCGTCAACGTCGCCTCGGTCGCGGGCAAGGAGGGCAATCCGAACGCCTCGGCCTACAGCGCGTCCAAGGCGGCGGTCATGGGCCTCACCAAGTCGCTCGGCAAGGAACTCGCCGCCACCCACATCCGCGTCAACTGCGTCACGCCAGCCGCGGTGCGCACCGCGATCTTCGACCAGATGACGCAGCAGCACATCGATTTCATGCTGTCGAAGATTCCGGTCGGCCGCTTCGGCCTCGTGGAGGAGATCGCGGCCATGATCTGCTGGCTCGCGAGCGAGGAGTGTTCGTTCTCGACCGGCGCCGTCTTCGACCTGTCGGGCGGGCGCGCCACATACTGAAGCCCGCCGGGCCGCCCAAGGCGCCGCCTCCTTGCGGGGGAGGCGGGCGTAGCTCGCTTCGGGGCCAGCTTCAGCCGCCGCGCACCTCGAGGGCGATCTTGCCGATGAGCGTGCCCGACTCCATGAGCGCGTGAGCCTGCGCGGCGTCTGCCAGCGGGAACGTCTTCGTCATCACCACCTCTAGCTTGCCGGCCGCGAAGAGCGGCCACACCTTGTCGCGCAGCGCCTGCGCCAGGGCCACCTTGCGCGCGGCCGGACTCGCGCGCAGCGTGGAGCCCGTCACGGTGAGGCGCTTCATCATGACGGCGCGCAGGTCGAGCTCCACCGTGCTCGACTTCAGGAAGGCGATCTGCACGAGGCGGCCCTCGGCGGCGAGCGAGCGGAGGTTCTTCGCCACGTAGTCGCCGCCGACCATGTCGAGCACGACGTCGACGCCCTTCTTCTGCGAGAGGCGCCAGACCTCCGCGGCCCAGTCCTCGGTCCGGTAGTTGATCGCGTGGTCGGCGCCCATCCTGCGGCAGAACGCGACCTTCTCGTCGGAACCCGCGGTCGTGTACACGGTCGCGCCGAAGGCCTTGCAAAGCTGGATCGCGGTGAGGCCGATGCCGCTGGTACCGCCATGGATCAGCACCGATTCGCCGGCTGCGAAGTGCACGCGTTCGAAGAGGTTGTACCAGACGGTGAAGCAAGTCTCCGGCACGCACGCGGCCTGCGCGAGCGAGAGCCCCGGCGGCAGCGGCAGGCAGAAGCCTGCTGGTGTCGTGCAGTACCCGGCGTAGCCGCCGCCCGGCGTGAGGGCGCACACGCTGTCGCCGACCTTCCATTGCGTGACGCCTTCGCCCGTGGCGGCGATGTGGCCGGCCACTTCCAGGCCGAGCACGGGCGACGCGTCGGGAGGCGGCGGGTAGCTGCCCGCGCGCTGGAGGCAGTCGGGCCGATTCACGCCGGCATACGCCACCTCGACGAGCACCTCGCCCGGCCTGGGCGAGGGCACGGCGCCTTGCGCGAGCGTGAGCACCTCCGGCGGCCCGGGTTCGCGATAGTGGATGTGCTGCATGGTGGAGGGCAGGGTCATGGCGTTGGCACTCGCTTTTCAGTATTCGACTTCGACGTTCTCGGGCTCGAGCCACTCGCGCAGCCGCCTCACGAGTGTCTCGTCGAGGTTGACGCGCCACTCGCCGGACAGCTCGACGTGGCCGACGGTGCCGCGGTTGCTCCGGTACACCACCGTGATCGGCTTGTCGCCGGGACGGTGCGGCGCGAGGATCTCCTCGAGGCGCGCCGCGGTCGCGTCGCCGTTGCACGCGATGCGCAGGCGCTTTGCGCGCATGCGGCGCACCGCGGCGATGTCGTGAAGGCTGTCGACGATGATGCGCAATCCCTGCGCTTCGCCGTCGTCGCCGATGCGCTGCGACACCTTGACCTCGGCGATCACGAGCTGGTCCTCGCGCAGGAGCGGGCGTGCGGCATCGAACGCCTCGTTGTAGACCATCAGCTCCTGCGAGGCGTGACCGTCGTCGAGCGTCACGAAGGCCATCTTGCCGCGCCGGCTCGCCTGCACGCGGACCTGGGTGACGATGCCGGCCACCCACACCTTGTCCGGGCGCGGCGCGAGGGTGGCGAGCGTGGTCCGCGTGACCTCGGAAAGCTCGGCGGCGTACGCGTGGAACGGATGGCCCGAGAGGTAATAGCCGATGGCCGTCTTCTCCTGCGTGAGCCGCTCGGCGTCGGTCCACTCCCGGGTGTCGACGAGCGACCGCGCCGGGCTCGACGCTTCCTCCTCTCCGAAGAGGGATACCTGCGCGGCGGTGGCCTGTTCACGCTGCGCGACGTCGAGCGCGATCCCGACGGTGGCGAGCAACGCGGCACGCCGCGGCTCGATGGCGTCGAAGGCGCCGGCCTTCACCAGCGCCTCGATGGCGCGCCGGTTGACCGTGCGCTTGTCGATGCGCCTGCAGAAGTCGAAGAGGTCGCGGAACGGGCCGTCGGCGCGCCGCGCCTCGACGATCGCCTCGATGGCCGCCTGCCCCGTGCCCTTGACGCCGCCCAGGCCGTAGCGGATGCGCTTGCTGTCCACCGGCTCGAAACGGTAGTTCGACGCGTTGATGTCGGGCGGCAGGATCGAGAGGCCCTGCGCGAGCGCGTCGTCGCGCAAGGCGCGCACCTTGTCGGTATCGTCCATCACCAGCGTCAGGTTCGCGGCCATGAACGCTGCCGGGTGGTGCGCCTTGAAGTACGCCGTGTGATAGGCGACGAGCGCATACGCCGCCGCGTGCGACTTGTTGAAGCCGTAGCCCGCGAACTTCTCCATGAGGTCGAAGAGCTGCGTGGCCTTGGCCTCCGGGACGTCGTTCTTCCCCGCTCCCTCGACGAAGATGCCACGGTGCTTGGCCATCTCCTCGGGCTTCTTCTTGCCCATCGCCCGCCGGAGAAGATCGGCGCCGCCCAGCGTGTAACCGCCGATCTCCTGCGCGATCTTCATCACCTGCTCCTGGTAGACCATCACCCCGTAGGTGGACGAGAGGATGGGCTCCAGGCGCGGATCGAGGTACGCGGCCTTCTCGCGGCCGGACTTGCGCGCGACGAAGTCGGGGATGAGCTCCATCGGCCCGGGACGGTACAGCGCGACGAGCGCGATGATGTCCTCGAAGCGCGTGACCGGCGCCTGCTTGAGAAGCTCACGCATGCCGCGCGATTCGAACTGGAACACGGCGGTGGTGTTGCCGGCCCGGAAGATCGAGAACGCCTTCTGGTCGTCGAGCGGCAGCGAGTCGAGGTCGATCGCCGACGACGGATCGAGCATGCGCAGGTAGCGCAGCGTCCAGTCGAGGATCGTGAGCGTGGTGAGTCCCAGGAAGTCGAACTTGACGAGGCCCACCGCCTCCACGTCGTCCTTGTCGAACTGCGAGATGATCGCCTCGGCGCCGGGCTGCACGTAGAGCGGGCAGAAGTCGGTGAGCTTGCCGGGCGCGATGAGCACGCCGCCGGCGTGCATGCCCACGTTGCGGGGCAGGCCTTCGAGCTGTTCGGCGAGCTGCAGGAGCTCGCGCACCTCCTCCTCGGCGGCCTCGCGCTCGTCGATGAGGGGCTCGGCCTCGCGCGCGTGGATCACGTTGGACTCGCCGTCGCCCTCGCGGCGCTTCAAGGTCACCACCTTGCCGGGCTGGAAGGGGATGAGCTTGGCGATGCCGTCGACGAAGGAGTAGGGCAGGTCGAGCACGCGGCCCACGTCGCGCACGGCCGCCTTGGCGGCGAGCGTGCCGAAGGTGGCGATCTGCGATACCGAGTCGGCGCCGTACTTGCCCTTGACGTAGTCGATCACGCGGTCGCGGCCGTCCTGGCAGAAGTCGATGTCGAAGTCGGGCATCGACACCCGCTCGGGATTCAGGAAGCGCTCGAAGATGAGGGCGTAGCGAAGCGGGTCGAGGTCGGTGATGCCGAGCGAGTACGCCACGAGCGAGCCGGCACCGGAGCCGCGTCCGGGGCCCACCGGCACGCTGTTGTTGCGCGCCCAGTTGATGAAGTCGGCCACGATCAGGAAGTAGCCGGCGAAGCCCATCTGCACGATGGTCGCGGTTTCGTAGTCGAGGCGCGCGACGTATTCCGGACGCTTCTGCTCGCGCACGTCCGCATCGGGATAGAGCCTCGCGAGACGGCGGTCGAGGCCCGCGAGGGCCTCGTTGCGCAGGTGCTCGTCGATGGTCACGCCTTCGGGCGTGGGGAAGGCGGGCAGGTAGTTCCTGCCGAGCTCGATGGTGAGGTTGCACCGCTGGGCGATCGCCACGCTGTTGGCGAGCGCCTCCGGCAGGTCGGCGAAGCGCTGCGCCATCTCCGCCTGCGTGGCGAAGTACTGCTCGGTGGTGAAGCGCCGCGGCCGCCGCGTATCGGCAAGCACGTGACCCTCGGCGATGCATACGCGGGCCTCGTGCGGCCGGAAGTCGTCCTGCTTCGCGAACTGCACCGGATGCGTGGCGACCACCGGCAGGGCGAGCTCGCCGGCGAGCGCCACGGTGGCCGCGACCAGCGCATTGTCGTCGGGACGGCCCGCCCGCTGCACCTCGAGGTAGTAGCGCTGCGGAAAGCACGAGGACCAGGCGAGCGCTGCGCGCTCGGCAGCGCGCGCATTGCCCTGGAGCAGCGCCGCGCCCACGTCGCCGTGACGGCCCCCGGAGAGCGCGATGAGTCCGTCGGTGCCTTCGTCGAACCATTCGCGGCGGATCTCGGCGCGACCGCGATGCTGGTTGCCGCGATACGCACGCGAAAGCCACTCGCACAGGCGCAGGTAGCCGCCGCGGTCGGCGGCGAGCAGGATGGCGCGATGCGGAGAGTCGCGCTCCGCGTCGTGGGTGATCCACAGGTCGCAGCCGGCGATCGGCTTGATGCCTCTGGCGCGCGCGGTCTTGTAGAACTTGATGAGCCCGAAGGCGTTCGCGAGGTCGGTGAGCGCAAGGGCGCTCATCCCGTCCTCCGCGGCTGCGGCCACCGCGTCGTCGATGCGCAATGTGCTGTCGACGACCGAGTACTCGCTGTGCAGGCGCAGATGAACGAACGACGGAGCCGGCATCAGCGGAGCGCGGAAGGGCGCGGTGGGAGCGAGGAAAGCGAGGGGTCGCGGACTGCTACAATTCTACTTCGATATGAGCGCCACGGAATCATGTTGCGCGGCGTTGCGAGCGCTGACGATCACCTCCGCAAACAGCGCATTGCGTGGCGCATCAGCGATCGCGCTGGTGATGGCGATCGCCGGTTGTGCAACCGCGCCGTTGCCCGCGGCATCCGGAGCGCCCGCGGCGCCTGCCGCGCCACCGCTCGCCGATCCTCCCCCGCCGCCGGTCAACCTGCAGGGTTTCCCGCTCGCCTACCGCCAGGGCTTCGGCGACGGCTGCTCCACCGCGCGCGGCACCGCGCGCAAGGACGTCACGCGCTTCGGCAACGAGGGCAACTATCGCGTGGGCTGGCAGGACGGCGCCGCTCAATGCAAGGCGAAATGACGACACCCGCCCCATGAAACCTTCGCGTGCACAGTTCCTCGACATCCGCGGCCTCGCCTATCACGTGCGCACGTGGGGCGCGCCGGGTGCCCGCAAGCTCCTGCTGCTGCACGGATGGATGGACGTCTCCGCCTCGTTCCAGTTCCTGGTCGACCAGCTCGCGCGCGAGTGGCTGGTGCTGGCGCCCGACTGGCGCGGCTTCGGCCTCACGCAGACTCCGCAGGAGGGCTACTGGTTCGCCGACTACGTCGCCGATCTCGATGCGCTCGTCGAGGCGCTGGCCGGCGACGAACCCGTGGTGGTGGCGGGGCACAGCCTGGGCGGCAACGTGGCCCTCGCGTGGGCGGGCGCGCGGCCGGCGCGGGCGTCGCACGTGATCTCGCTCGACGCCTTCGGCATTCCGGCCGACCCGGCCGATCGTGCGCCGGCGAAGCTTCGCCGGTGGCTCGACGCGCTGCGCGACCCGCCCGGCTTCGCGCCGTATGCGAGCCTCGCCGCGGTGGCCGACCGGCTGCAGAAGACGAATCACCGCCTCACGCGCGACAAGGCCGAGTTCCTCGCCGCGCACTGGGCCGAGACGCTCCCCGACGGGAGTGCGCGCCTGCGCGCGGATCCGCGGCACAAGCGGCCGTTTCCCACGCTCGCGCGCCGCGAGGAGATGAACGCGCTGTGGGCAGCGATCGAGGTGCCGGTGCTCTGGGTCGTGGCGGCGCAGTCGAACATCCCCGCGTGGGTCGCGCAAGGCGGCGATGCGCAAGCCGAGATCGCGGAGCGCTTCGCTCACCTGCGGCGCGGACGCCTCGCGCACGTCGAGGACGCCGGCCACATGCTGCACCACGACCAGCCGGCGGCGGTCGCCCGGCTCATCGAGGAATTCACGATCGCCGCTGCATGAGCCCCGGAGGCAGCCCCGCCGGCGCATGGACCACGGCGCGCGCGGCACGAAGGATCGCGCAGTGAACTCCGGGCCCGCGCGTGCGGAGCGTCCCGTCGTTCCGGCATCGCGCTTCACCGTGCATTCGCGGCGCGGCGCCTACGTTGCTCTCGTCGCGCTCACCCTCGTCTGGGGTTTCAACTGGATGGCGATGAAGCTCGGCCTCGAGCGGTCGCATCCTGTGGTGTTCAACGTCGAGCGCACCTGGCTCGCGGCCGTCCTTCTCTTCGCGCTCCTGATCGTGCAGCGCCGGCCGCTTCTCCCCGAGTCCTGGCCCGCAGTGATCGTCACCGGCTTCTTCCAGATCACGCTCAATTTCGGATCGACCACGATGGCGCTCGCCGACGGCGGGGCAGGACGCACGTCGGTGCTGGTGTTCACGATGCCCTTCTGGACGCTCCTCATCGCCTGGCCCGTGCTGCACGAGCGCGTGCGCGGCGCGCAATGGATCGCCGTGGCGATGGCGCTGACGGGCCTGCTGCTCGTGGTTCAGCCCTGGGACTGGTCGGGCAGCCTCGTGCCCAAGCTGTGGGCCGTGCTGTCGGGATTCGGCTGGGCCGCCGGCACCGTCGCGACGAAATACTTCCAGCGCGAGCGGGCATTCGACCCGCTCAACTATCTCGCGTGGCAGATGGCGGCGGGCGTGCTGCCGCTGACCCTGCTCCCGTTCACGCTGGGGCTCGGGCCCTCGCAATGGAGCCTCGCGTATGCGCTGATCCTGTTCTACGTGAGCGCGCTGGCGATCGCGCTCGGTTTCCTGCTGTGGATCGCGATACTGCGCTACCTGCCGGCGGGCACCGCATCCCTCAACATGATGGCGATCCCCGTGATCGCGCTCCTGTCGAGCATGGCGTTCTTCGGCGAGCGGCTCAGCGCGACGGAGTGGTGCGGCATCGCGTGCATCGGCGCGGGGCTCGTCATCGTGTCGGTGCACGGCTACTACGCCAGCCGGCGCGCCGCCACGTCGCCGCTGGTGCCCACGCCGCTCGAAGGGGGTTGATACCGGCGCGCGGCGCCGCCAGGCGCGCCGCGTGTGGCTACGACGGCGTGCCGTCTCCCATGTGCGATTGCAGCCAGTTCTGCATCCCGACCTTGCCGATGAGTTCGAGTTGCGTCTCGAGGTAGTCGATGTGTTCTTCCTCGGATTCGAGGATGTCCTCGAAGAGCTCGCGGCTGACGTAGTCGCCCACCTTCTCGCAGTGCGCGATCGCGGCCTTGAGCGCGGGATGCGCGGCCATCTCGAACTGCAGGTCGCAGGTGAGCGCTTCCTTCGCGTCCTCGCCGATCAGCAGCTTGTGCAGATCCTGCAGGTTGGGCAGCCCCTCGAGAAAGAGAATGCGCTCGATGAGCTTGTCGGCGTGCTTCATCTCGTCGATCGACTCGTGATGCTCGTGATCGGCAAGGCGTGACAGGCCCCAGTTGCGGAACATCCGCGAGTGGAGGAAGTACTGGTTGATCGCGGTGAGCTCGTTCTTGAGCACCGCGTTGAGGTGACGGATGACCTCCTTGTCGCCCTTCATGACGCCTCCGCGAAAACTGACGGTAACGAAGTCTAACGCGCACCGCGGGGTGCGTCAGGAACGAGAATCAATCGTGCGCAGCGAGGGGCGCTACCTCCTGCGCATGTCCGCTGTGCGCGCCGCGCTGGGTGGAGGGGGGCCGGCTAGTCCGCGCCGCTGCACGCGGCCGTATCGGCGAGCGCGTCGGACAGGACCTTGCGGGCGCAGTCGCTGCACCGGCGGCAGCACGTCGCCACGCCGAGACAGGCCGAGAGGTCGTCGAGCGAACGTGCGCCGAGTTCCGCCGCGGAGCGGATCTCGTGATCGGTGATGGCATTGCACACGCAGACGTACATGGCAGTGCTGGCGGCGGCGCCAGGCGGGGTTCGGACGTGTTGCCAAGCGTACTACTGCCGATCGTCAAATGCAAATGATTCTTGTTGACCTTTGCGATGCGAAGGTGATTCGCCGTCTTCGGACACCCGGCCTCCGCCATCCACCACCCCGCTGCCCACCTTCCGCGACCCCGCGCCACCCGCCGCGCCAGCCATCCCATCCTCTGCCCAGGTGTCCGCCGCCGCGCCCGGCGCCCCGGCTTCCCTCGCGGCATGGCCCCGTCAAGTTCCCGGAGAACTCGCTGGTCCGGCCGACGCCGGCCGGGAAGCTCAGGATCGGATCAGGATGGCAAGGTAGAATGCGCGGCTCCTGGGCGCCGCCCAGCTTCGAACGCGCCCGCCGTGCCGCATCGCCTATGACGCAGACCCCTGCGCCGGACCTTTCCAAGCTCAAGATCAATCGCGACCTCGCCCCGGTCCGCTCCCGGCGGCGCCGGCGCTGGGTGTTCTGGGGCATCCTGCTGCTGCTCGCTGCCGCCGCCGGGGGGTGGTATGCGATGCAGCCGAGGATCGCGACGGTGGCCGCGACATCCATCGTCACCACCTTCCCTTCGCAGCAGTACGTGGTCCTCAATGCCACCGGGTACGTCGTGGCCCAGCGCAAGGCCGCGATCTCGTCGAAGGCCACGGGCCGTCTCGTGTGGCTCGGGGTGACCGAGGGCTCGCGAGTGAAGGCCGGCGACATCATCGCCCGCATCGATGCCCGCGACGTAATCGCGCAGAGCGAGAGCGCTGCCGCCAGCGTGCGTGCCGCGCGCGCCGCGCTCGTTCAGGCGCAGGCGGAAGAGACCGACGCCAAGGCGCAGCTGAAGCGCGCGCAGGACCTGCTCGCACGGAAGTTCGTGTCGGCGGCGTCGGTGGATACCGCCGAGGCACGCGCGGACCGTGCCAGCGCTGCCGTGGCGAACGCGAAGGCGAACATCGCCGCTGCCGAGGCCACTGCCCGCAACGCCGCAGTGCAGGTCGACTACACGATCATCCGCGCGCCGTTCGATGGCGTGATCCTGTCGAAGAGCGCCAACGTGGGCGACCTCGTGACGCCGTTCTCCAACGCCACCGACTCAAAGGGCGCCGTGGTCTCGATGGCCGACATGAGCACGCTCGAGGTCGAGGCCGACGTTTCCGAATCGAGCCTCGGCAAGATCAGGGTCGGACAGCCCGCCGAGATCCTGCTCGACGCCTTGCCCGACACGCGCTTCCGCGGCCGCATCAGTCGCATGGTGCCCACCATCGACCGCGCCAAGGCCACGGTGATGACGAAGGTGAAGTTCGACGAGATAGACCCGCGCATCCTTCCCGAGATGAGCGCCAAGGTGAGCTTCCTCTCGCAGGAGGTGACCCCGGAGCAGCAGAGGCCCGTCCTCGCGGTGCATCCGGATGCGATCGTGCAGCGCGACGGCAGGAGCGTGGTCTTCGTCGTCCGCGACGGCAAGGCGGCGATGGTGCCGGTCACCCCGGGGATCCGGATCCGCGACGTCACCGCGATCACCGGCGAGGTCAAGAGCGGCGAGAAGGCGGTGGTCCATCCGCCGGACACGCTCGCGCCGGGTGCCCTCGTCAAGATCGCCATCCGGTAGCGGCCGCCCGGCGGGGAGCCGGGGTTCGCGCACCCACGCAGGACCGCATGACCATGAACGACGCCCCGTCAGACGCGCTCGTCGAGATCCGCAGCCTGTCGAAGAGCTACGTGCGCGGCGACCAGGTGATCCCCGTGCTCGTCGACATCAACCTCGACGTGGCCCTCGGCGATTTCGTCGCCCTGATGGGGCCGTCGGGCTCGGGCAAGTCCACGCTGCTCAACCTCGTCGCGGGGATCGACAAGCCCACGAGCGGGAAGATCGAGGTCGCCGGCATCGACATCGCGCAACTTGGCGACGGCGAGCTCGCGGGCTGGCGCGCCGCGCACGTGGGCTTCATCTTCCAGTTCTACAACCTCATGCCCGTGCTCACCGCATTCCAGAACGTGGAGCTCCCGCTGCAACTCACGGGACTGTCGCGGCGTGAGCGCCACGAGCGCGTGGACACGGCGCTGGCGCTCGTGGGGCTGTCCGACCGTGCAGAGCACTACCCCAACGAGCTGTCCGGCGGCCAGCAGCAGCGGGTGGCCATCGCCCGCGCCCTCATCGCGGATCCCACGCTGATCGTGGCCGACGAGCCGACGGGCGACCTCGACCGCACCACGGCGGAGGAGATCCTCGACCTCCTGGGCGGCCTCAATCGCGAGCTCGGCAAGACGATCGTGATGGTCACGCACGACCCCAAGGCGGCGAGCCGGGCCCGCCGCCTCATCCACCTCGAGAAGGGCGTGCTGGTCGACTGACCATCGTGACGCGCGCGCGACCGTGTTCGTTCCCTTCCTCGTCTTCCGCAATGCCTTCCGCCACAAGCTGCGGACCACGCTCACCATGATCGGCATCGTGGTGGCGATCGTGGCCTTCGGGCTTCTGCGCACCATCGTCGACGCGTGGTACGCGGGCGCGGATGCGACGTCGTCGGCGCGGCTCGTCACCCGCAACGCGATCTCGCTCGTCTTTCCACTGCCGCTCAACTACGCGCAGAAGATCCGCCAGGTCCCCGGCGTGACGGGCGTCGCGTCCGCCAACTGGTTCGGCGGCGTCTACATCACCGAGAGCAACTTCTTCCCGCAGTTCGCGATTGATCCGGGGCCGTACCTCGACATGTACCCCGAGTACAGGCTGCCCGAGGCCGAACGCAAGGCCTTCCTGCTCGACCGCCAGGGCGCGGTGGTGGGCCGCAAGCTGGCCGACCGCTTCGGCTGGAAGATCGGCGACCAGATCCCGCTGCGCGGGACGATCTACCCCGGCACGTGGACGTTCACGCTGCGCGGCATCTACGATGGCGCCGACTCCAAGGTCGACGAGACGCAGTTCTTCTTCCACTGGAAGCTCCTCAACGAGCGCATCAAGCAGATCTATCCGCGCCGCGCCGATTCGGTGGGCGTGTACGTGGTCGAGATCGACCAGCCGGCCCGGGCGGCGGAGATCTCGCAACGGATCGACGCCACCTTCAGGAACTCGCTTGCCGAGACGTTGACCGAGACCGAGAAGGCGTTCCAGCTCGGCTTCGTGGCGATGACGGAGACCATCCTCGTCGCGGTCCAGGCGGTGTCGTTCGTGATCATCGTGATCATCATGGCGGTGATGGCGAACACGATGGCGATGACCGCGCGGGAGCGCTATTCCGAGTACGCCACGCTGAAGGCCATCGGCTTCTCGAACGGCTTCGTGGCGCTCCTGATCTTCGCGGAGTCGCTCGGCATCGCGCTCCTGGGAGGCGTCATCGGCGTCGCGCTCACGTTCCCCGTGGCCAACGCCTTCGGGAGCGCGTTGTCGTCGCTCTTTCCGGTCTTCCAGGTCGCGCGGGAGACGATCCTGATGCAGATGGGGTGCGCGCTGGTGGTGGGCGTGGTCGCGGCGCTGATTCCCGCGTGGCGCGCGGCGCGCGTGCGCATCGTGGACGGCCTGCGGGCCGTGGCATGACGCACGCGGCGGGGGCGTCGGCATGACCACGATCCCGATCTCCTACGTCGCGCGCAATCTCTTCGCGCGCAAGCTCACCACCGTCCTCACCGCCGGCGGCATGGCGCTCGTCGTCTACGTGTTCGCCACCGTGCTGATGCTGGCCGCGGGGCTCAAGGAGACGCTGGTCGCCACGGGACAGCCCGACAACGTCCTGGTGATCCGGCGCGGCTCCCAGACGGAGGTGCAAAGCGGCATCGACCGCGATTCGGCGGCGATCGTGGAGTCGATGCCGGGCATCGCCACCGGCGAGGACGGCGAGAAGCTCGTCTCCAAGGAGCCGGTCGTGCTCATCAGCCTGCCCAAGCGCGACACGGGCAGCGCCGCCAACGTGGTGATCCGCGGCGTCACGGCTCACGGGCTCACGCTGCGCCCGCAGGTGAAGATCGTGGAAGGGCGCATGTTCCGGCCGGGCACATCGGAGATCATCGCCGGCCGCAGCGTGGCGGAGGGCTTCCGCGGCGCCTCGATCGGCGAGACGCTGCGCTTCGCGCAGCAGGACTGGACGATCGTCGGCGTGTTCGACGCGGGCAAGACGGCGTTCAACTCCGAGATCTGGGGCGACGCTGAGCAGCTCCTGCAGGCATTCCGCCGCCAGGGCTTCTCGGCGATCATCTTCCGCCTGCAGGATCCGTCCGCCTTCGAGACGATGAAGCGCAACATCGAAGGCGACCAGCGCCTGCGTCTCGAGGTCAAGCCGGAGCAGCAGTTCTACGCCGACCAGTCGGAGCAGCTCGCCAAGTTCATCTCGTATCTCGGCACCACGATCTCGATCATCTTCTCGATAGGCGCCGTCATCGGCGCGATGATCACGATGTACGCGAGCGTGGCTTCGCGCACGGCGGAGATCGGAACGCTGCGTGCGCTCGGCTTCCCGCGTTCGTCGATACTCCTCGCGTTCCTCGGCGAGGCGCTCCTGTTGGGTCTCGTGGGCGGGATCGCGGGACTCATCGGTGCATCGTTCATGCAGATGGTGCCCATCTCCACCACCAATTTCCAGACGTTCGCGGAGATCGCCTTCACGTTCACGCTGACGCCGTTTATCGTGGCGGCATCGCTCGGCTTCGCGCTGTGCATGGGCTTCGTCGGCGGCTTCCTGCCGGCCGCGCGCGCGGCCCGCCTGTCCATCGTCGACGCGCTCCGCGCGGCGTAAGATCCTGACCGCGCGCCCGCGGCATGAGCGGACCCGGCTTCACCTCCGATCCTGACATCCGCGCGCTGCGCGCCGAGGCGGTGCAGCGGTCGCTGTGTCCTGCGGCCGGCGTGCCCGCCGCCGTCGCCGCGCTGCGCTTCCTCCAGCTCGATCCGATCCGCGCACCGGCGCGCGCGGCGGACCTCGTGCTGCGCCAGCGGGTGGCGGACTATCGCGCCGGCGATCTCGACCGCCTGTATCCGGGACACGACCTCGCCGAGGACTGCCTGCACGTGTACGGCGTGATGCCGCGCACCGTGCGCGACCTCCTCCATCCGCGTCCTGCGAGCCACCGGTACCGGGTGGAACGGGAGTATCCGCGACTGCCCGCACGCGTGCTCGCGCACGTCGCCGAGCATGGCGACACGCATCCGCGCGACCTCGACGGCATCGGTGGCCACCGCACGACCAATGCCTGGGGTGGCGAATCCAGCGTCACCACGCGCATTCTCGAGGCGCTGCACTTTCGCGGCAAGCTGCGGGTGTCGCGACGCGTCAACGGAGTCAGGGTCTACGCGCTCGCACATCCGCCGGGCGAGACGCTGCCTGCCGCGGCGCGCGCCCGCGCCTTGCTGCACCTGCTCGTCGCCCTGTACGCGCCGCTGCACGAGTCGACGCTGCGCCAGCTCCTGCGCATGATCACCGAGAGCTCGATATCGTCCGCGCGGAAGGCACGCGCCTTCGAGGCGCTGCGCCGTGATCCTGCGATCGAGCGCTTCCCGTCCGCGGGTGCGACATGGCTGCGGCCTGCGGACTCCGCTCCCGACCACGGGATCGAGGCGCGCGTGCGGTTGCTCGCGCCCTTCGACCCGGTGGTTTGGGATCGCCGCCGCTTCGCGCTGCTCTGGGGTTTCGACTACCGCCTCGAGGCGTATACCCCACCGGCCCGGCGGCGCTTCGGCTACTACGCCCTGCCGGTCCTGTGGCGCGACGAGGTCGTGGGGTGGGCCAATGCCGCCGTCGCGAACGACGTTCTCGACGTCGGCGTGCGCTTCGCGCAGCGCGCGCCGCGGGAACGGAGCTTCCGTCGCGAGCTCGAGGCGGAGGCCGAGCGGTTGCGCGAGTGCATCGGCGCGCCGCGGGTGCAGGTGCGTCTGGACGCCGCATGAGCGGAGCGCGGACCGCGCGGGGCGCCGGCCGCCCCAGGTGTCATTCGAACGAGAGCCTGGCGTCCACGATGAGCTTCTTCCAGTGCGCGAGATCGCCCTCGATGAGCGTGCCCAGGCGCTGCGGCGGCCCGGGGATCACCTCCGCGCCTTCGCGCGCGAGACGCTCGCTCACGTCGGGTTGCGCCAGCACCTTCTGCATCTCGCCATTGAGCCTCGCCACCACCGGTGCGGGTGTCCCGGCAGGTGCGACGATGCCCCAGTAGTTGATCACGGCGGCCTGCTCCACACCTTCCTCCTGCCAGCTCGGCACGTCGGGCAACTGCGGAATGCGCCGGGGGCCCGTCACGGCGAGCACCTTCACGCGCTTCTCCGCAGCGAGCGGCAGCGTGGCAGGAATCGACGCGGTCATCGCCTGTATCGAGCCGCCGAGAAGGTCCTTGGTCGCGTCGGCGATGCCGCGATAGGGCACGTGCACCACGACGATGTGCGCGCGCGAGTTGAGGAGCTCGAGCGCCAGGTGGTTGACGCTGCCCGCGCCCGCCGACCCGTAGTTGAGCTTGCCGGGTGTCGCCTTGGCGAGCGCGACGAACTCACGCATCGAGCTCACGGGCAGGTCCTTGTTCACGACGAAGGCGAGTGGCCCCGAGGCGATGGGCGCCACCGGCACGAACTGCCGGATCGGGTCGTAGCCGGGGTTCTTCGCGGCGGCGGCCACGGTCGTGAAAGGAGAGGCGACGAAGAGCAGTGTGTAGCCGTCGGCCGGCGCCGCCGCGGCCTCGGCCGCGCCGATGGCCCCGCCCGCACCCGTGCGGTTGTCGACCACGATCGACGCCTTCATCGATTCGCCGAGCTTCTGCGCCACGAAGCGCGCCACCGTGTCGGTGCCCGCGCCCGCCGAGAAGGGCACGATGAGGCGGATCGGCTTCGCGGGATAGTCCTGCGCGGAAGTGATGGGGGTGAGGCAGGCGGCCAGTGCGACGAGCAGGAGGCGGGCGATGTTCTTCATGGTCGTTGGGCAGGGTAGGGTCACGTGGGCGGGGGCGCCGGCGTGCGGGGAAACGAGCATGCCGCGATCGCGTGACGGGCGCGTGACAGTGCACGCGGGTGCCCGCCCGGGCCGGGCGGCGGGCGCCATCGTTGGCGCAGGGCGGCTAGTCGCGTCCATATTGCGGCACCACGTCCACGTTGTCGATGAGGCGCGTGACGCCGAGCCTGGCCGCCGCCAGCACGACGAGGAGGTTCGGATGGTCGAAGCCCTCGGGATGGGGAATGCGCAGGCCGAGGCCGTGCCGGATGGCGATGTAGTCGACCTTCCAGCCCCGGGCGGCGAGTTCCGCGCGTCCGGCGGCCTCGAGGTTGGCGTAGTCGCGGCGGCCTTCGGCGATGGCGTCGGCGATCCCGCGCAGCACGCGGTACAGGTTGGGCGCTTCGACGCGCTCTTCCGGCGTGAGGTAGCCGTTGCGTGACGAGAGGGCGAGGCCGTCGGGCGCGCGCACCGTCTCCGCCGGGACGATCTCGATGGGCATGTTGAACTGCTGCACCATGCCGCGGACGATCTTGAGCTGCTGGCGGTCCTTCTTGCCGAAGACCGCGACGTCGGGCTGCACGAGGTTGAAGAGCTTCAGCACCACCGTGCACACGCCGCCGAAGAAGCCCGGCCGGAAGGCACCTTCGAGCTCGTCGGCGAGCCCAGGAGGCTGCACCCGGTACACCTGCGGCGTGGGATACATCTCCTGCTCGTGCGGCACGAACAGCACATCCACGCCTTCGCGCTCGAGGCCGGCACGATCCACCTCCAGCGTGCGCGGATAGCGGTCGAAGTCCTCGTTGGGGCCGAATTGCAGGCGATTGACGAAGATGCTCGTCACGACGACGTCGCCGTGGTCGCGGGCCATCCGGCACAGCGTGTAGTGCCCGGCGTGCAGGTTGCCCATGGTGGGCACGAACGCCACGCGGCCCGCGTCCCCGAGGCGCCTGGCGAGTTCGGCGCCGGTGTGGATGATCTCCATGTGTCGTGCTCCTGGCTAGCCTTGTCCGAGGTTGAAGAATTCGCGCCGCCCGCGCATGCTCGCCACGCGGTCGAGCAGCATCCGGAAATGGGCGGGATCGTGCACGAAGTCGAGGCGCTCGCTGTTGATGATGAGCAGGGGGGCGTCCTCGTACTGGTAGAAGAAGCGCGCGTACGCGTCGGCGAGTCGCGCGAGGTACTCGTCCGGGATCGACTGCTCGAAGCGCACGCCGCGCGTGCGCACGCGCGCGAGCAGCGTATCGACCGGCGCCTGCAGGTACACGACGAGATCGGGCGTCGGTGTCTGGGGCTTCTGGTGGCGGTAGACCTTCTCGTACAGCGTGTACTCGTCGTCGGTGAGGTTGAGCCGCGCGAACAGCGGATCCTTGTCGAGCAGGAAGTCCGCCACCGTGGGGCGTCGGAACATGTCGAGCTGCGCCAGCGCGCGGAGCTGGTCCACGCGCTGGAAGAGGAAGGTGAGCTGCGTCGGCAGGGCAAAGCGCGGCATGTCCTCGTAGAAGCGGGCGAGGAAGGGATTGTCGTCGGGTTGCTCGAGCAGCGCGTCGGCATCGAGCTGCGCGGCGAGCTGGCGCGCGAGGCTCGTCTTGCCGGCGCCGATCGGACCTTCGACGACGATGTAGCGGCAGTGGCCGAGGTCCATGGCCGGGGGCTTCCTAGTGCGGGTGATGCGAGCGGGTGGGCGAGGCCGCCTGGTTGCGCACGGCGCGCAGGTGACGGCGGGCGAGGCCTTGCCCCGGAATGGTCACCGCCGGGGCGATGCCGGCCAGCGGCCGCAGCACGAATGCGCGTTGGTGCATGCGCGGATGCGGCACCACGAGACCCGGCACGGCCATGCGACGGCGCCCGAATAGTAGCAAATCGAGGTCGAGCGTCCGCGCGGCGTTGCGCGGGGTGCCGGCATCGCGTCGCCGCCGCTGGCGGCCCTCGATGGCATGCAGTTGCGCGAGCAGCGCGCGCGGCGCGAGCGCGGTCGACAGCATGACGACCGCGTTGACGTACTCCGGCTGCGGGCCGGGGACATCGAGGGGCGCGGTGGCGAAGTTGCGCGACACGCGCACGATGCGCGTCCGGGGCAAGCGGGCGAGCGCGCGCACCGCCCGGGCGATCTGCCGGCGGGGATGCGCCAGGTTGCTCCCGAGGCCGATGCAGGCGAGTTCCATCGCCACGGAAGAACGCGGTCAGCCTTCCGGCGTCGGGGCGCCGCCGTCCTGACCGGTGGCGGGCGGGTCCTCGCGACGCTTGCGTCCCCGTCCGCGCGAGCGGCGCTTCTTCGGCGCCTCGTCGGGCCGCAGCATCGCCTCGCGCTCGGCCTGCGTGGCGTCCTGGAAGCGCGTCCACCAGTCCACGAGTTCCTGCGGCACCTCGCCCGAGGCGCCGCGCAGGGCGAGGAAGTCGTACGCCGCGCGAAAGCGTTCATGCTCGAGCAGGCGGTACGGGCGTGCACCCGCGCGCTGCTCGAAGCGCGGCTGGAGGCCCCAGATCTCCTTGATGTTGGCCTCGAAGCGGCGCGGCACGGAGATGCGCTCGGCCTGCGCCGAGAGGACGCGGTCCATCGCGTCGTAGAGCGCGGGGATGGGCTTGTCTCCGCGCGCTTTCGCCGCGGTCCACTGTTGCAGGACCTCGTGCCAGAGCAGGGTCGCGAAGAGGAATGCGGGCGACACGGCCTTGCCGTCGCGCACGCGCGCATCGGTGCCGGCGAGCGCCACTTCGATGAAGCGGGTACCCAGCGGCTGCTCGAGGATCACGTCGAGCAGGGGAAGCAGGCCGTGCGACAGGCCGTGCGCGCGCAGGCTTTGCAACGTCTCGGTGGCATGGCCGGACAGGAGCAGCTTCTGCATTTCGTCGAAGAGCCGCGCGGGCGGTACGTTCTGCACGAGTTCCGCCAGCTTGGGAATGGGCGCCGCGGTCTTGGGATCGATGGCGAGTCCCGCCTTGGCGGCGAGGCGCACGGCGCGGAGCATGCGCACCGGATCCTCGCGAAAGCGCGTCACCGGCGGACCGATGAGCTTCAGGCGGCGCGCCCGGCAGTCGGTCACGCCGCCCACGTAGTCCCAGATCTCCTCGGTGGCGGGATCGAAGTACAGCGCATTGATGGTGAAGTCCCGGCGCACGGCGTCCTCGTCTTGCGAGCCGTACACGTTGTCGGAGAGGAGCCGGCCGTGCTCGTCTGCAGCGTCCTCGGACTTCTGCGCGGCGCGAAAGGTCGACACCTCGAGCACCTCACCGCCCACGTGCACGTGCACGAGCCGGAAGCGCCGGCCGATGATGTAGGCGCGGCGGAAGAGCGGCTTCACCTGCTCCGGGGTGGCGTCGGTCGCAATGTCGAAGTCCTTCGGCGTGAGGCCGAGGAGCAGGTCGCGCACGGCGCCGCCGACCACGAAAGCGCGGAAACCGGCCTCCTGGAGCCTCTCGGTGACGGTGCGCGCGCCGCGCGACACCTGGTCGCGCCGGACCGGATGCGCGGTCGCGGGGTAGATGCGCGGCACGCGCGACGACCGGCCGGGAATCAGGCGGGCGAGCAAGCTGCGAATCATTGCGGGAGGGCGACGGGCGGACGGAGTGCGTGATGGAGGGTCGGCAGGGCGCGGACGGGACGTGCAGGCCGCGCGGCGATGCATGGCCCATGCCCCGGAAAACGGCGCGCGATCATAGCACGGGGGCCACGCGCCACTCGCCCGGCGCGAGTCCGTCCAGGGTCCAGCGCCCTACCGCGCTGCGCACGAGGCGCAGCGTGGGCAGGCCCACGGCCGCCGTCATCCGCCGCACCTGCCGGTTGCGACCCTCGGCGAGTTGCAGCACGAGCCAGGCCGTGGGAACGGCCCGCCGCTCGCGTATCGGCGGCACGCGTGGCCACAGCCACGTCGGGGCCTCCGCGCGCCGCACGGCGAGTGCCCGCGCCGGGCCGTCGTTGAGTTCCACCCCGGCGGCGAGGCGCCCGAGTGCGGCATCCGAAGGCACCCCCTCCACCTGCGCCCAGTACGTCTTGACGAGCTTGTGTCGCGGGTGCGCGATGCGTGCCTGCAAGGGGCCGTGCGCCGTCAGTACGACGAGACCCTCGCTGTCCGCGTCCAGGCGTCCTGCGGGATAGACCTCCGGCAGCGGCACCGCATCGCGCAACGTCGCGCGCCCGCCGTCGCCGGTGAACTGGCAGAGCATGCCGAAGGGCTTGTTGAGCAGCATCAAGGCGCGTCCATCGCGCAAGCGAGCCGCGAGGTCGATCGTGGCGGGAAGGGTCGAAATCACGGATAATCGAGGAGTTTCGCCCGGCGCCACCGGACGCTTGCCGTCCGACGATTCCAAGGGATCGCTCGCCGGACTCCGGGAATTCCCAGAGTGTCGACGCGCGCCCGTCTCGCGGCGCGACGGGCACCCCCTTCACAGCAGGAGCTTCCATGTCGACCTACCAGCACGTCAAGGTGCCCGCCGGTGGCGCCAAGATCACCGTCAACGCCGATTCGAGCCTCAACGTCCCCGACAATCCGATCATCCCCTACATCGAAGGTGACGGCACGGGCTTCGACATCACGCCGGTGATGATCAAGGTCGTCGATGCGGCCGTGGCCAAGGCCTACGGCGGCAAGCGCAGGATCCACTGGATGGAAATCTACGCGGGCGAGAAGTCGACCAAGATCTACGGTCCCGACGTATGGCTGCCCGAGGAGACGCTCGCGATCCTGAAGGACTACGTCGTCTCGATCAAGGGTCCGCTCACCACGCCGGTCGGCGGCGGCATCCGGTCCCTCAATGTCGCGCTGCGCCAGGAACTCGACCTCTACGTATGCCTGCGCCCGGTGCGCTGGTTCAAGGGCGTGCCCTCGCCGGTGAAGTCGCCCGACAAGGTCGACATGGTGATCTTCCGCGAGAACTCCGAGGACATCTACGCCGGCATCGAATGGGCGGCCGACTCGCCGCAGGCGAAGAAGCTCATCGAGTTCCTGCAGAAGGAGATGGGTGTCAAGAAGATCCGCTTCCCGGCGACGTCCGGCATCGGCATCAAACCGGTGTCGAGCGAGGGCACCGATCGCCTCGTGCGCAAGGCGATCCAGTACGCGATCGACAACGACAAGCCGTCGGTCACGCTGGTGCACAAGGGCAACATCATGAAGTACACGGAGGGGGCCTTCCGCGACTGGGGCTATGCGCTCGCCGAGCGCGAGTTCGGCGCCAGGCTCCTCGACGGCGGCCCGTGGATGTCGCTCAAGAACCCCAGGACGGGCAAGGACATCGTGGTCAAGGACGTGATCGCCGATGCATTCCTGCAGCAGATACTGCTGCGGCCGGCCGAATACAGCGTGATCGCCACGCTGAACCTCAACGGGGACTACATCAGCGACGCGCTCGCCGCCGAAGTGGGCGGGATCGGCATCGCCCCCGGGGCCAACCTGTCCGACTCGGTCGCGATGTTCGAGGCCACGCACGGCACGGCCCCCAAGTACGCCGGCAAGGACTACGTCAACCCCGGCTCGGAGATCCTCTCCGCAGAGATGATGCTGATCCACATGGGCTGGAAGGAAGCCGCGGCGCTCGTGATCGCGAGCCTCGAGAAGTCGATCGCAGACAAGGTCGTGACGTACGACTTCGCGCGCCTGATGGAAGGCGCGAAGCAGGTCTCCTGCTCGGGCTTCGGGCAGGCGATGATCGAGAGGATGTAGTCGTCCCAAGGCGCCCGGTGGCAGGATCCGGGCGCCGCCCGCGCGCAGGCGGCGACGGCGTGCGCCTGGAGGGCGCCGCCGCCCGGTGGCGCTCCTCCGCGGCCGCCACGGTGCCGGGCACCGCACGGCGGGAAGCGACGAAAAAGGGCCCGCCGGTGGGCGGGCCCTGGCAATTTGCGTGGGCGGCGGCATACGCCGGCCGCCGGCAACAGGACGTGTTACGCCGCCTGGATGTTGGACGCCTGCTTGCCCTTCGGACCCTGGGTCACGTCGAACGAGACCTTCTGGCCCTCCTTGAGCGTCTTGAATCCCTGCATGTTGATCGCCGAGAAGTGGGCGAACAGGTCTTCTCCTCCGCCGTCCGGCGTGATGAACCCGAAGCCCTTTGCATCGTTGAACCACTTGACCGTACCGGTTGCCATACCGCCTGTTCCTTTAGGTTTTTGAACGGATGTCCGGCGGCTTCGAAGCCTTTGGGCGGTCGCCGCTCCTCCGGCGGTCGCTCGCGCCGGGCCCGAAGCCCGGACAGGCTGACCGAAGTTCGCCAAACATGCGCTTTCTACGCGCAAACTTGCCGCAGCGTCAAGGACATGGGCCTGGTAGCCGGGCGGTGTTGCGAAAACTGTTGCATTCATCAAACATTGACCCCAAGTTGATCCGGAGTATCGTTAGGGGACATGCGAAACCAGGAGCAGCGCGGCACGGTTCTCGAGGCCGAGAAAGCCAAGGTAAAGCCGCCGCCGCTGTACAAAGTCATGTTGCTGAACGACGACTACACGCCGATGGACTTCGTCGTGGTCGTCCTGCAAACTGTGTTCGCCATGAGCCGCGAGAAGGCCACGCAAGTCATGCTGCAGGTTCATCGCGAAGGCATGGGCGTATGCGGCACCTACACGCGCGAGGTGGCTTCGGCGAAGGTCGAACAGGTAATCAACATCGCGCGCAAGCATCAACACCCCTTGCAGTGCACGATGGAGGAGACGTAGGCGTTATAGTCACAGTGCGGAATCTTTCCGCGGGTGCCGAAAGGACGAAGGTAGGTCGATGATTGCGCAGGAACTGGAAGTCTCCCTCCACATGGCCTTTGTCGAGGCCAGGCAGAAGCAGCACGAGTTCATCACCGTCGAGCATCTGTTGCTGGCGATGCTCGACAATCCCTCGGCCGCCGAAGTCCTCAAGGCGTGCGGAGTGGACCTCGACGAGCTGCGGGGGGTGCTCTCGGACTTCATCCAGGAGCACACGCCGCGTCTCGCGCCGCATTCCGATGCCGACACGCAGCCCACGCAGGGCTTCCAGCGGGTCATCCAGCGCGCGATCCTGCACGTCCAGTCTTCCGGCAAGAAGGAGGTCACCGGCGCCAACGTGCTCGTGGCGATCTTCGGCGAGAAGGAATCGCACGCGGTCTATTTCCTCAACCAGCGCGGGGTCACCCGGCTCGATGTGGTCAACTACATCGCCCACGGCATCACCAAGACCCCGCAGCAGAAGCAGGACAAGCAGGACAGCAAGAGCGAGGAGGAGGGCGGCAACGAGTCGCAAGGCGCGCTCGACGCCTACACCCAGAACCTCAACGCGCTCGCGAAGTCCGGCAAGATCGATCCGCTGATCGGCCGCGAGCATGAGCTCGAGCGGGTGATCCAGGTGCTCTGCCGCCGCCGCAAGAACAATCCGCTGCTGGTGGGTGAAGCAGGGGTCGGCAAGACGGCGATCGCCGAGGGCCTCGCGCGGCGCATCAACGAGGGCGACATTCCCGAGCTCCTGAAGGAGCATCAGGTGTACTCGCTCGACATGGGTGCGCTGCTCGCCGGGACCAAGTACCGCGGCGATTTCGAGCAGAGGCTGAAGGCGGTGCTGAAGCAACTCGCCGAGAGCCCCAAGTCGATCCTTTTCATCGACGAGATCCACACGATCATCGGCGCGGGTGCGGCCTCCGGCGGCACGCTCGACGCCTCGAACCTGCTGAAGCCCGCGCTGTCCAGCGGCGCGCTGAAGTGCATCGGCGCCACCACGTACAACGAGTACCGCCAGATCTTCGAGAAGGACCATGCCCTGTCGCGGCGTTTCCAGAAGGTCGACGTGCCCGAGCCCTCGATTCCGGAAACGATCGAGATCCTCAAGGGGCTCAAGACCCGCTTCGAGCAGCACCATGGCGTGAAGTACGCCCCGGCCGCGCTCACCAGCGCCGCCGAGCTCGCTGCACGCTTCATCAACGACCGCCACCTGCCCGACAAGGCGATCGACGTCATCGACGAGGCGGGGGCCGCGCAGAAGATCCTTCCCAAGTCACGTCAGAAGAAGGTCATCGGCAAGAGCGAGGTCGAGGAGATCGTGGCCAAGATCGCGCGCATCCCCGCCAAGAACGTGAGCTCCGACGACCGGAACTCGCTGAGGACCCTCGACCGCGATCTCAAGAACGTCGTCTTCGGCCAGAACAAGGCGATCGACGCGCTGGTATCCGCCATCCGCATGGCGCGCTCGGGGCTCGGCAATCCGCGCAAGCCGATCGGCAACTTCCTCTTCAGCGGTCCCACCGGCGTCGGCAAGACCGAGGTGGCGCGCCAGCTCGCGTACTGCCTTGGAGTGGAGCTCGTTCGCTTCGACATGTCCGAGTACATGGAGCGGCACGCGGTGTCGCGCCTGATCGGGGCGCCTCCCGGCTACGTCGGCTTCGATCAGGGCGGCCAGCTCACCGAGGCCGTGACCAAGCATCCGTACAGCGTGGTGCTGCTCGACGAGATCGAGAAGGCGCATCCCGACATCTTCAACATCCTGCTGCAGGTCATGGACCACGGCACGCTCACCGACAACAACGGGCGCAAGGCCGACTTTCGCAACGTGATCATCATCATGACCACCAACGCGGGCGCAGCCGAACTCTCGAAGGCGTCGATGGGCTTCACGCAGACCCGGGCGGCCGGCGACGAGATGGGCGAGATCAAGCGGATGTTCACGCCGGAGTTCCGCAACCGCCTCGACGCCACCATCTCGTTCGGGGCCCTCGATCACGAGATCATCCTGCGCGTGGTGGACAAGTTCCTGCTCGAGCTCGAGAACCAGCTGCACGAGAAGAAGGTCGACGCCTCGTTCTCCGCGTCACTTCGCGAGTTCCTCGCGAAGAAGGGCTTCGATCCGCAGATGGGCGCGCGCCCCATGGCCCGCCTCATCCAGGACACGATCCGCAAGGCGCTTGCCGACGAGCTCCTGTTCGGCCACCTGGTGTCGGGCGGCAAGGTCATGATCGACATCGACGCCGACGAGAAGGTGAAGCTCACCTTCGAGGAGACGCCGAAGGAGTCCAGCGCTTCGGAAGCGGAGCCCGTCGCGTAGCGATTCGACCGGCGCAGCCCGAATGCAAACGGCGCCTCGCGGCGCCGTTTGCACTTCGTCTCGATACCGGTGACGGTGCGAGCCTCCCCGCACCTCTGCCTGGCCTCGGGCGGTTCTATCCTCGCCTGGCGCCCCGGTCAGGTCAGCGTGTCCGCCCAGATGTTCTGCGCCCATGCGAAGGCATACGCCCCCTCGATGTCCGTGGGGCCGGGCGACAGGCCCCCCGATCCCGGCACGCTGAGGAACGTCTTCTTGTCGGCGTCGTACTTGTGCACCGAGCACACGTGGACCGCGGTCCGGTCCGACATGAAGCTGTAGCAGGTGTTGTTGATGATCGGCGTCGGGTTGGGCGGCCGGCCGGCAAAGGCATTGAGGATCGCCGCCGCCGCCACCTTCGCATGCTGGTTCGCCATGTGGCCGGACTTCGGCATCAGCGGCGCGATCTGGATCGCGTCGCCCAGCACGTGCACCTTGGGCACCTTGATCGACTCGAACGAGCGGAAGTCGACCTCGCACCACTTGTTGTTCGCGGTGATCACGCCCGCCTGCGCGGCGATCGCCCCGGCGCGCTGCGGCGGGATCACGTTGAGGACATCGGCCTTCACGTCGTCGCCGAACTCGAGCTTGGCGGTAAGCGTGGCTGCATCGACGCCGGTGACCTGCTGGTTGGGACGGTACTCCACGAAGCCCTTGTAATCCTCGTTCCAGGCCTTCATGAAGAGCCCCTTCTTGGAGGTCACGTCCTCGTTGGCATCGAGGATGATGACCTTGCTGCGCGGCTTCGAGCGCTTGAAGTACCATGCCACCTGGCAGGCGCGCTCGTAGGGGCCGGGGGGGCACTTGTACGGCGCGCGCGGGATCGAGATCACGTACACGCCGCCGTCGCGCATCGCCTCGAGCTGGCGGCGCAGCGCGACGGTCTGGGGCCCCGCTTTCCACGCATGGAGGACCTTCGCCTGTGCCTCCGGCGAGCGCAGACCCTCGATCTCGCTGTAGAGCATGTCCACGCCCGGGGAGAGGATCAGGCGATCGTAGGGGAGGTCTTCCTGGTTCGAGATGCGCACGGTCCCGCGGACGGGATCGACGCCCTGTGCGGTGTCGAACCGGATCTTGATGCCGCGCTTGCGCAGGCCATCATAGGCGACCGTGATATCGCCGATCGTCTTGCTTCCCGCGAGGACGAGATTGGACAGCGGACAGGACACGAAGGTGGGGTCGGCCTCGACGAGCGTGATGTCGAGGGTGCCGTTGCTCCACAGGTCGAGATACTTCGCCGCCGTGGCGCCGCCGTAGCCGCCGCCGATGACCACGACGCGTGGTCCGCTGCGGGAAGGCGAGATGGCGCATCCGGTGAGTGCCGCCAGTGGGCTCGCCGCGAGGCTGGCGGCGGCGACCGTCCGGAGAAAGCCGCGTCGATCGTGCGAGGTCATGGTGCGGGCGCTACTGCTCATGGCTTCTGGGCGGCGAACCAGCCCGCGAGGATGTCGATTTCCTGATCCGAGTATCCCTTGGCGAGCTGCGGCATGATGGTGCCGGCGAGGCGGCCCGCCTTGTAGTCCTGCATCTTGCGCGCAAGCTCCGCCTTGGGTTGCCCGGCGAGCGAGTTCGTCCCGCCCTTGCTCACGCCGTTGGTGCCGTGGCAGTTCGCGCACGCCGCGGCGATGTTGCGTCCGAAGTCGGGATCGGCACTCTGCGCTTGCGCGAGGCCGGGCGCTGCCACCGCGAGCGCGACGGCCAGGATGGATGTTCGCACTTGTTCCTCCTCTGCTTGTAGGGGTTGGATCCTAGGGTGAACCCGCAGGCAACAGCATAGTGCGCCCAAGGGCGCGCGTCACTCGATGCGCGACGTCAAACATTCGGCGCGCCCGGGTGCGCCCCGCCGCCACGACCGTCCCCGCGTCTCGGGTCGTGCAGACCGCCCCGCAGCCGTCATGGAAATTGATTCCATCCGTTCGAGGATGGGATGGGGCGACCTTCTCGCGGAGCGCATGGAAAATAATCTTCCAATTCCGTCAGTTACGGAGGCATCGTGAATGGTTGTGACTTATATCTTATATAAGATACTCCTGCTTCGCAGCACGAAGACAGGGGATGCGACGACGATTTTTTCCGCAAGATGGAATATGTTTCTAAACATCTGTTTCAAATCGGAAAATATTTGGGTGCGGTGCGCCAAAACCCATTGCGACCCGGATCCCGGCTTGCTAGCGTCGGCCTTGCAGTCATCGTACGCGGCATCCCCGACAACGACGCCCGCGCATCCGCCAATCGACCCGCAGGAGCATCCGCAGTGAACTACGACCTCGAAGCAGCACGACTCAAGAAGGACTGGGCAGAGAATCCGCGTTGGAAGGGCATCAAGCGGGGCTATACCGCGGAGGACGTCGTGCGCCTGCGCGGCTCGATCCACATCGAGCACACCCTGGCCCGCCGCGGCGCCGAGAAGCTGTGGCGCCTGCTCAACGAGGAGCCCTTCGTGAACACGCTGGGCGCCATGAGCGGCAACCAGGCCCTGCAGCAGGTCAAGGCGGGACTCAAGGCCATCTACCTCTCCGGCTGGCAGGTGGCGGCCGACGCCAACGTCGCCGGCGAGATGTATCCCGACCAGTCGCTGTATCCGGTCAACTCGGTGCCCAGCGTCGTGCAGCGCATCAACAACACCTTCCAGCGCGCCGACCAGATCCAGCACATGGAGGGCACGGGGGATACCGACTTCTTCGCGCCGATCGTCGCCGATGCGGAGGCGGGGTTCGGGGGCGTGCTCAACGCCTTCGAGCTCATGAAGTCGATGATCGACGCGGGCGCTGCCGGCGTGCACTTCGAGGACCAGCTCGCCTCGGTCAAGAAGTGCGGTCACATGGGCGGCAAGGTGCTCGTCCCTACTCGCGAGGCCGTCGACAAGCTCGTGGCGGCGCGCCTGGCGGCCGATTGCATGGGCGTGCCCACGATCATCCTCGCCCGCACCGATGCCGAGGCCGCCGACCTCGTCACGTCGGACATCGACGAGATCGATCGCCCCTTCCTCACGGGTGAGCGCACGATCGAGGGCTTCTACAAGAGCCGCAATGGCCTCGATCAGGCCGTGGCGCGCGGCCTCGCGTATTCCCCCTATGCGGACCTCATCTGGTGCGAGACGGGCAAGCCCGACCTCGCGTTCGCCAGGGCGTTCGCGGATGCGATCCACGCCAGGTTCCCTGGCAAGATGCTCGCCTACAACTGCTCGCCGTCGTTCAACTGGAAGAAGAACCTCGACGACGCGACGATCGCGAAATTCCAGCACGAACTGGCCGCGATGGGGTACCGGTTCCAGTTCATCACGCTCGCCGGCTTCCACAGCCTCAACTACTCGATGTTCAACCTCGCGCACGGCTACGCGCGCAACAACATGAGTGCGTTCGTCGAGTTGCAGGAGGCGGAGTTCGCGGCTGCGTCGCGCGGCTTCACCGCCGTCAAGCACCAGCGCGAGGTCGGCACGAGCTACTTCGATGCCGTCACCACCACGATCCAGGGCAGCCAGGCGTCGACCACGGCGCTGCGGAACTCGACGGAGGACGAGCAGTTCTTCGACGGGGCCGGCGCCGGGCGGGCCGTTGCCAACGGATAGGCGTCGCCGTCACCGATGAGGCGCGGCGCCCAGGCGCGGCGCTTCATCGAAGCTGGCGTGCAACTACTGCACGCGTTCGCAGGTCGGAGGGGTATGGTCCCCTCCATCGATACACGCACGGCGGCGGCTCACGACGCGAGACCGGCCACCATGGTGCGCACCTTCTTCGCGCTCGTTCCCGGCGACGAGGTGCGCCTGCGCTTCCTGGCCCTCGCCCGCGAGGTCGCGCGCCGCTCACGCGGCCGTGCCATTTCCGGCGAGCACGTCCACCTCACCCTGGCCTTCCTGGGCGACGTTCCGCTCACGAGCGTGCCCGACCTGCGCGACGTCGGCGACCACCTGCCGCGTGCCGGTGCCGTCCTCGATTTCGACACGCTCGGTGCCTGGCGCGCTTCGGGCGTGGCGTGGGTGGCGCCGTCGACGCTCCCGGAGCCGCTCGTGCACCTGCACGCCACGCTGAACCAGTCCCTGCGCGATACCGGCTTCGACGTCGAGGGCCGTCCGTTCCGGCCGCACGTGACGCTCGCCAGGCGCTGCGTCCAGCCGCAACCGCGCGCGCCGATCGCGCCGATCACGTGGGCGGTGCGCAAGCTCTGCCTCATCGGCTCGGAGCTGACCGCCGACGGGCCGATCCATACGACGCTCGCGGAGTGGCCGCTCGAAGGCTGAAGGTGAAGCTACCGCCTCGCTCCCTTCCCTTGGGCAGTGCGTGTCAGGGGCTGGGGGCGGCCCGGCGCCGCTGACCGGTCAGGGTCCCCTGGCGACCGGCCGCGACGGATCGGCGCACCACTCGCTCCACGACCCGGGATACAGGCGCGTTCCCGTCAGTCCCGCCACCTCCATAGCCAGGATGTTGTGGCAGGCCGAGACCCCCGAGCCGCAGCTGTGCACCACGGTGTCGACGGCGGCGTCACCCAGGAATGCCTCGAACTCGCGGCGCAGTTCCGCCGCGGGCTTGAACGTGTTGCCGCTACCCAGGTTTTCGGTATACGGCCGGTTGCGCGCGCCGGGAATGTGGCCGGCCACGGGATCCATGGGCTCCGTTTCGCCACGGAAGCGCTCGGGGGCGCGCGCATCGACGACGCACAGTGTGTGACGCGGCAGGCTGCCCAGGACGCCGTTGGCGTTGACCGTGGGGGCGACGGTGCCGATCGCGAAGTTCGCCGGCACGGGCAGGGCGGGTTCGATGCTCACCGCGCGGCCCTCGCCGGCCCACCTGCCGTAGCCTCCGTCGAGCACGGCGACATCGACGAAGCCGAGCCAGCGCAGCATCCACCACACCCGCGAGGCGAACACGCCCGCACCTTGATCGTAGACGGCGACTTCCTTGCCGGGGCCGATCCCGAGCATGCCGAAGGCAGCGGCACTGGCCTCGGGTGTGGGCAGCGGATGGCGGCCGTTGCGCCCGGTCTTGGGTGCCGACAGGTCGCGATCGAGATCCACGAAGACCGCGCCCGGGATGTGGCCGGCGGCGTACTGCGCCGGGCCCCAGGTGTCGGGTTTCGCGAGGTCGTGCCGGACGTCGAGGAGGACGAGGCCCGGTCGTGCCAGCCGGGCCTCGAGGTCATCGGTGGAAACGAGCGTGCGGAGCATCGCGTGATTCTACGTGCACCGCACGCCGGCTTACAGATACGCGACGTGCGACTCCATGATGCGGCGGTAGAACTCGTGGAAGTGCTGCATGCCGTCTTCCATCGGCGTCTGGTAGGGGCCCACCTCGTTGCGGCCGCTTGCGTAGAGCGCCATGCGGCCTGCGTCCATGCGCTCCGCGATCTCGTCGTCCTCGCGGGCGGTCTCCATGTACGCCGCCTGCTCGGCCTGCACGAACTCCGGCTCGAAAAGGGCGATCTCCTCCGGGTAGTAGAACTCGACCACGTTGAGCGTGCGGTCCACCGCCTGCGGCACGAGGGTGCTGATCACGAGCACGTGCGGATACCATTCCAGCATGATGTTCGGATAGTAGGTAAGCCAGATCGCGCCGTGGCGGGGCAGCTCGCCGCGGTAGAAATCGAGCACCGCCTTGTGCCAGCGCTCGTAGGTGCGCGAGCCGGGCTTGGCGAGGCTGTTGTTGATGCCGACGGTCTGCACCGAGTACCACTCGCCGAACTCCCATCGGAGGTCGTCGCAGGTCACGAACTGGCCGAGGCCCGGATGGAACGGGCCCACGTGGTAGTCCTCGAGATAGACCTCGATGAACGTCTTCCAGTTGTAGTTGCAGGCGTGCGTCTCGATGCGGTCGAGGCGGTACCCCGAGAAGTCGAGGTCCTTCACGCCGAGGGCCGCCAGGTCACGTCCGACGTCGCGCGGGCCGTCGAACAGCATGCCGTTCCAGTTCTGCAGGGGCGAGCGCGCGAGATCGAGGCACGGCCTCGACTCGAAGTGCGGCGCGCCCAGGAGCTCGCCCTTGAGGTCGTAGGTCCAGCGGTGCAGCGGGCACACGATGTTGGCAGCGTTGCCGCGGCCGTTCTTCATGATGGCCTGGCGGTGGCGGCAGACGTTGGACAGCAGTTCGATGCCGCCTGCGTTGCGGACGAGCATCTGGGCGTCCCGCCGGGACGCGAGCACCTGGAAATCCCCCGTCTCGGGGACCATGAGTTCGTGGCCCACATAGCCCGGGGCGGCGGCGAGAAGGTGCTCGCGCTCGGCAGCGAGCACCTGCGGATCGCAATACCAGGAAACGGGAAACTGCGTCGTGGAAGGACGCAAACGCCCCGCAGCGGCGAGGTCGGACATCGGCCTTACCCTTTCGTAGCAAATGGTTGCTTGCAACCAACCCAACCCAACAACCCGGGACGCTTACGGCGTGGCTCTCGGAACAGGGGTCGCGTCGCGGGCGGCTGTCACCGCACCATGACCACCACTGCGCCCGGCGAGCCTACTGCCGCCCCGGACCGCTTTGCTAAGTCGGCCGCACGAAAGGATTCGTTGCTGGCCGCATCGTCAATCGTGATATTATATTTGGCTTTCTGCAATCAGGTCAAGACCTTACGAGCAAACCCGCGCCCGACGGGCAAGGCCCGGAGCTGCCGTCGGCACCGGCCGGACTCGCCGCGCTGCCGGTGCTTCGGGCGTTCCCCGGCGCCAAGGGTCGGATCGGCGTGGCGCTCAAAGGTTCGCCGCGCGCAGGTTGCCGAACGCTCGCCGAGCGCGTCACTGTTCCTTCGCCGCCATGAACTCCCCCTCCACCGTCCCCAAGGATTTCGAATCGGCGCTGGCCGAACTCGAGGGCATCGTCGCGGCCATGGAGGGCGGGCAGATGCCCCTCGCGGAGTCACTCGAGGCGTACCGGCGCGGCGCCGAGCTCGTGGCGTTCTGCCAGGACGCCCTCAAGGACGCGCAGCAGCAGATCGAGATCCTGGAGAAGGGCGTGCTGAAGCCCTTCGTGCCGGGCAACGGCGACGATGCGTCCTGAGGCCCTCTCGCCCGCGCCCGAGGTCGCGCCGTTCGCCGCCTGGGCCGCCGAGCGGCAGCGGCGCATCGAGGCCGTGCTCGAACGCGTGCTGACCCCCGCGCCCGGCGTACCCACGGAGCTCACGGATGCGATGCGCTACGCCACCCTCGGCGGCGGCAAGCGCATGCGTCCGCTCCTCGCCTATGCCGCGGGCGAGCTCGCGCAGGCCGCATCCGACGCGGTCGACGGCGTGGCGGCGGCCGTCGAGATGATCCACGCCTACTCGCTCGTCCACGACGACCTGCCGTGCATGGACAACGATGTCCTCCGCCGGGGCAAGCCCACCTGCCACGTGAAGTATGGCGAGGCGATGGCGCTGCTGGCCGGTGACGCGCTGCAGGCGCAGGCCTTCGCGGCATTGCAGTCCACGCGGCTGGCCGATCCGGCCGAAGCCTGCCGGCTGCTCGCGCATGCCGCGGGTGCGCGAGGCATGGCCGGTGGCCAGGCCATCGATCTCCTGCACGTGGGCAAGGCGATGGCACTGCCCGCGCTCGAAGGGATGCACCGCATGAAGACCGGCGCGCTGATCCGCGCGGCGATCCTGCTCGGTGCGCAATGCGGCCGCGCCGCGCAGGGCACCGAGGCGGCGCTCGCGACGTTCTCGCGCAGCATCGGTCTCGCGTTTCAGGTGGTCGACGACATCCTCGACGTCGAGGGCTCCGCCGCCGCGCTCGGCAAGACGGCGGGCAAGGACGCCGCGCAGAACAAGCCCACCTACGTGTCGCTGCTCGGTCTCGCCGAAGCCAGGCGCCATGCCGCAGCCCTGCACGAGGAGGCGCTCGCGGCGCTAGCTCCTTTCGGCGCCCGCGGCCGGCGCCTGTGCGAGATCGCGGACTGGATCGTCCAGCGGGACCACTGACAGCGATGGCGACGTACCCCCTCCTGGAGACGATCGACTCCCCTGCCGACCTGCGCCGGCTCGATCGTGCACAGCTGCGCGATCTCGCACGCGAGCTTCGCCAGTTCCTGCTGCACTCGGTCGCGCAGACGGGTGGCCATCTGTCGTCGAACCTCGGCACGGTAGAGCTCACGATCGCGCTGCACTACGTGTTCGCCACTCCCGACGACCGCATCGTATGGGACGTCGGGCACCAGACCTACGCGCACAAGATCCTGACCGGACGTCGCGCCGCGATGGCGAAGCTGCGTCAGTGGCAGGGTCCGTCGGGATTTCCCCGCCGCGACGAATCGGAGTACGACACCTTCGGCACCGCGCACTCGTCGACCTCGATCTCGGCCGCACTCGGGATGGCGGCGGCGGCGCGTCTCAAGGGCATGAAGCGGCACGTGGTCGCCGTGATCGGCGACGGCGCGATGAGCGCCGGCATGGCCTTCGAGGCGCTCAACAATGCGCAGGGCAGCGACATCCTCGTCATCCTCAACGACAACGAGATGTCGATCTCCGAGCCCGTCGGCGCGCTCAACGGCTACCTCGCGAAGATCCTGTCGAGCCGCATGTACAACACGGTGCGCCGCGGCGGCAAGGAGGTGCTGTCGAGGCTGCCGCCGGTGCACGATCTCGCGAGGCGCGTCGAGGAGCACATGAAGGGCATGGTGCTGCCGGGCACGCTGTTCGAGGAGTTCGGCTTCAACTACATCGGACCCATCGACGGCCACGACGTCGATTCGCTGGTGCGCACGCTCGCCAACGTGAAGAGCCTGTCGGGACCGCAGTTCCTGCACGTGCTCACGAAGAAGGGCTACGGCTATCCCCGCGCCGAGGAGGACCCGATCCTCTATCACGGGGTGGGCAAGTTCGATCCGGCCGTGGGCATCGTGAGCAAGCCGGCGGCGAGGCCCACGTACGCACAGGTGTTCGGCGACTGGCTGTGCGACATGGCCGCGCGCGACCCGCGGGTGGTCGGCATCACGCCGGCGATGCGCGAGGGCTCGGGCCTCGTGCGCTTCTCGCAGGAGCATCCGACGCGCTACTTCGACGTCGGCATCGCCGAGCAGCACGCGGTCACTTTCGCGGCGGGGCTCGCCTGCGAAGGGATGCGTCCGGTGGTGGCGATCTACTCGACGTTCCTGCAGCGCGCCTACGACCAGCTGGTGCACGACGTCGCGCTGCAGAACCTGCCCGTGGTGTTCGCCATCGATCGTGCCGGGGTGGTGGGCGCGGACGGCGCCACGCACCTCGGCGCTTTCGATCTTTCCTATCTTCGCTGCCTCCCCAACACCACGGTGATGACGCCGGCCGACGAGAACGAGTGCCGGCAGATGCTCTACACCGCGGTCACGCTCGGCACGCCCGCGGCGGTGCGCTACCCGCGTGGCGCCGGACCCGGCGTGCCGATCGAGCGCGACATGCGCGCGCTGCCGGTGGGCAAGGGCGAGCTGCGGCGGCAGGCGGCACGTGCGGCGCAACGCGTGGCGATCCTGGCCTTCGGCCCGCTGCTGGCGCCGGCGCTCGCCGCGGCCGACGAACTCGACGCCACCGTGGCCAACATGCGCTTCGTGCGTCCGCTCGACACCGAGCTCGTACTGCGTCTCGCGCGCGAGCACGACCTGCTCGTCTCCGTCGAGGAAGGTGTGGTCGCCGGAGGCGCGGGCAGCGCGGTCGCCGAGGCGCTGGCAGCCGCGGGCGTGACCGTGCCGATCGTCCATCTCGGGCTGCCCGACCTGTTCCTCGATCATGGCGACCCCAACTTCCTGCTGAGCCACGTCGGCCTCGATGCCGCGGGCATCGTGGCGGCGGTGCGCACGCACGCGGCGCGGCTCGCCGGCAAGCGCGTCAAGCCCGCCGCCTGATGGTCTCGCACGGGGTGCACCGCCGCGGCTCCGCCGGCTGACCGGCCTCCGGGCGAGCCCCGCGGCCCCCCGCACCGATCCGTTACAATCGCCATCCCGATGAACCGACCCGAACAACCCGGCCAGCTGATCCCGATCCCCGACACGCAGTCGGCGTCCGACGAACGTCACCTTGCCATCGACCAGGTCGGCATCCGCGGCCTTCGTTACCCGCTCGCCTTCAGCGATGGGGGCGGCGCCGCACAGCCCACCATCGCCACGGCCAGCGTGTACGTCGCGCTCCCCGAGGATCGCAAGGGCACGCACATGTCGCGCCTCGTGATGCTGCTCGAGGAGCGCGCCGCGTCGTCGGCGCCGCTCACGGTGGCGGGCCTCGACGCGCTGCTGCGCGAGCTGGTGCTGCGCCTCGACGCGCCGGCCGGCCGCATCGAGCTCGCCTTTCCGTTCTTCGTGCGCAAGACGGCGCCGGTGTCGGGCGTGGCGAGCCTCCTCGACTACGAGGTGCGGCTCGTGGGCGAGCTTGCGCACGGTGTGGTGACGAAGACGGTGACGGTGGCGGTGCCGGTCACGTCGCTGTGCCCGTGCTCGAAGGAGATTTCCGCCTATGGCGCGCACAACCAGCGCTCGACGGTGACCATCGCGGTGCGCAGCGAAGCCCCGGTCGAGGTGCACGAGCTCCTGCGTGTGGCGGAGGAGGAGGCATCCTCGGAGCTCTACGGAATCCTCAAGCGCGCCGACGAAAAGTACGTCACCGAGCGCGCCTACGACAATCCGCGCTTCGTCGAGGATCTGGTGCGCGGCGTGGCCGGCCGGCTGGCCGCGGACAGCCGCTTCTCGGCGTGGTGCGTCGAAGCCGAGAACTTCGAGTCGATCCACAATCATTCGGCGTACGCGCGCATCGCGCGGGGGATGTAGCTCACGGCAGCCATGCCTGGCGCCGGGTGGCGGCCCCGAGGTACGCGCCTGTGAACCGCGGGTGCGAGGCGCGCAGGACAGGCGGTGACGGCGCGCCATGGCCGGCGCGCGAGCGCCGGCTTGCCGCTGCTAGAATCCGCTCGATGAAACCCGTCGCCGTCTTCCGGTTTTCGCAGACCGAGCACCCGGGACGGTTCGGCGCATGGCTCACGAGCCAAGGTATCCCCTGGCAGCTCGTTCCCCTCGACGACGGCGCGACCGTTCCGTCGAGCCCGGAGTCCTACGCCGGCATCGGCATGATGGGCGGCCCCATGAGTGTCAACGACGACCTGCCGTGGATCGCGCCGCTGTGCGGCCTGCTGCGCGACGCCATCTCCGAGGGCACGCCGGTGATCGGCCACTGCCTGGGCGGGCAGCTGATGGCCAAGGCGCTCGGCGCCAAGGTCGCACGCATGCCTGCGCCCGAGATCGGGTGGTTCCACGTCGACGTCGCCGATCGCGATGCGCGCCGCGAGTGGTTCGGCGGCCGGCCCCGCTTTGCCGCCTTCCAGTGGCACTACGACGGCTTCGACCTGCCGCCCATGGCCACGCGCATCCTCACCAACGACTTCGTCGCCAACCAGGGTTTCGTCATCGACGATCGTCACGTGGGCTTCCAATGTCACGTGGAGATGACGCGAGATCTCGTCGAGACCTGGTGCCGGCAGGCCGCCGACGAGCTGCCGGCGCGCAGCAGCGCGAATCGCCAGAGCGCGGCGGACATCATGAGCGACCTCGACGGGCGCCTCGAGGCTCTCGGCGCGGTGGCCGATGGCATCTACGCGCGCTGGGCCCGCGGTCTTGCGGGCTGATGGCGGCTCGCTGATGGCGTCGATACAGACGCTGCCCGACCTCCTCGTCAGCCAGATTGCCGCCGGCGAGGTCGTCGAGCGTCCCGCGGCGGTGCTGAAGGAACTGCTCGAGAACGCGCTCGACGCAGGTGCCACGCACATCGAGGTCGACGTCGCCGGAGGCGGCGTGAAGCGCATCCGCGTGGTCGACGACGGCGGCGGCATCGCGCGTGAGGAGCTGCCGCTGGCGATGGCCCGGCACGCCACCTCGAAGATCCACACGCCCGCCGACCTCGAGGGCATCGCCTCCCTTGGCTTTCGTGGCGAGGCGCTCGCCTCCATCGCCTCGGTCGCGCGCGTGGGGCTCGCCTCGCGCGCCGCGGGCAAGCTGCACGCGTGGCGCATCGAGGTCGAGGGCGGCACGGCAACGCCCGTCGCGCCCGCGGCGCTCGCATCGGGCACCAGCGTGACGGTCGAGGAGCTCTTCTTCAACACGCCGGCGCGCCGCAAGTTCCTGCGCACCGACGCCACCGAATGGGGTCACTGCGACGAGGCGTTCCGGCGCATCGCGCTCGCGCATCCGCACGTGGGCTTCACCCTGCACAACAACGGCCGCGCCGTGTACCGCCTGCAGGCTGGGGGGCGGCAGGCGCGGGTGGAGGCGATCCTGGGCGACGACTTCGTCGCGCACGCCGCGCGCGTGGACGTCTCCGCGGGCGATACGCGCCTCGCCGGTTTCGCCGTGCGACCCGCGTACGCCGCGAAAGGGGGCGGACAGTACGCCTTCGTCAACGGTCGCTTCGTGCGCGACCGCGTCCTTTCGCACGCCTTGCGCGAGGCCTACCGCGACGTGTTGCACCACGACCGCCAGCCCGCGTACGCGCTGTGGCTCGAGGTCGAGCCAAGGCGCGTCGACGTGAACGTGCATCCGCAGAAGACCGAGGTTCGCTTTCGCGACTCGGGCGCGATCCACGAGTTCGTGCGCCGCGCGGTCGAGCGTGCGCTGGCCGCCACGGCAGCCGAGCAGCCGGCGATATCGGCGGCGGACCGGCTTGGCGTGGCGGCGGCTCAGTTGCCGCCGGTTGGCGGGGCCGGGGCCGGCCAGGTCGGGGCGGGGGCCGGCCAAGTCGGGGCGGGCTCCGCGGCGCCGGGCTACGGCGCCGCGGGCGCGCAAGGCCCGCCAGGTTGGTCGCGTGCAGGACCTGCGTCCGCCTCCGGCCCGGCCGCCGGGGCAGCCTGGCCCGCGCAGGCGCCGCTTCCCATCGACGCGACCGAACCGTCCGCGTTCTATGCGCGCCTCTTCGGCGCGCAAGGTGCGCAGATTCCTGCGCCCGCATGGAGCGACGACGATCCGCACCCCTTGGGCTTCGCGCTCGCGCAGCTCCACGGCATCTACATCCTGGCCCAGAACCGGAACGGACTCGTGCTCGTGGACATGCACGCCGCGCACGAGCGCATCGTGTACGAGCGGTTGAAGTCCGCGCAGGACGCGCAGCTCCCCGTGCAGCCGCTGCTCGTGCCGGCCACCTTCGCAGCGGAGCCGCTCGAGGTTGCCACGGTGGAGGAGAACGGCGAGGCGCTGGCGGCGCTGGGTTTCGCCATGTCGGCGCTGGGCCCGGCGACGCTCGCCGTGCGCGGCGTGCCCGCGCCGCTGACCGACGCCGATCCCGCCGCGCTTGCCCGCGCCGTGCTGCACGACATTCGCGAGTTCGGCGGCACGCAGGCCCTGGCGGCGCGCCGCGACGAGCTCCTGTCGACGATGGCGTGTCACGGCGCCGTGCGCGCCCGTCGCGCGCTCGCCTTGCCGGAGATGAATGCGCTCCTGCGGCAGATGGAGGCCACGCAGCGCGGCGGTCAGTGCAATCACGGCCGTCCCACCTGGTACGAGTTTCCGCTCTCGGCCCTCGACCGGCTCTTCATGCGCGGTCGCTGACCGCCCGGGGTCGGCGCCGTGCATCCTGCCATCCTGCTCATGGGCCCGACCGCGTCGGGCAAGAGCGCGCTCGCGCTGGCGCTCGCCGAAGCGCTCGGCGGCGAGATCGTATCGGCCGATTCGGCGCAGGTCTATCGCGGCATGGACATCGGCACGGCGAAACCCACGGCAGCCGAACGGGCACGGATCGCGCATCACCTGATCGACGTGGTCGAGCCGACCGAAGCCTATTCCGCGGCGCGCTTCGCGGCCGATGCCGTGTCCGCGATCGCGGCGATCCGCTCGCGCGGCCATGTTCCCATCGTGGTCGGCGGCACGATGCTCTACTTCAAGGCGCTCACCGAAGGGCTCTCGTCGCTGCCCCAGGCCGATCCCGCCGTGCGGGCCGCGATCGCCGCTCGCGCCGCGCGCCACGGATGGCCGGCCATCCACGCCGAACTCGCGCGGGTGGATCCGGCGACGGCGGCGCGGGTGGCCCCGGCGGACGCGCAGCGCATCCAGCGCGCGCTCGAAGTGCATGCACTCACCGGCGTGCCGCTGTCGGAGCTGCAGCGCCGCCACGCGCCCGCGGGACAGGGCCTGCGACCCGCAGTCGCGCTGGCGATCGTGCCTGGCGATCGGGCCGCCCTGCACGCCGCGATTGCCGAACGCTTCGAAGCGATGCTCGCCGCCGGGCTCGTCGACGAATTGCGTGCGCTGCGAGCCCGGCATGCGCTCGACCCCACCCTGCCGTCCATGCGCAGCGTCGGCTACCGGCAGGCATGGCGCTTCCTCGACGGCGAGATCGACGCCCGCGCGCTGCGTGACCAGGGGATCGCCGCCACGCGACAGCTCGCGAGGCGCCAGTTCACCTGGCTGCGCGCAACCCCTGCGCGGCACTTCACGCCGGAGGACGCACGCGACCCGGGCACGGTGCTTGCGTATCTCGATAGCGCGTTGCACGCGGCGCGCGAGTCCACTGCCACGAACGACAACAAGCGATGATCCCTGAATGCCGCTTTTCGCGCGGCCCTGGCCTGCGCATGCTGGCAGCCGGCCTGCTGCTCCTCGCAGGCGTTGCACAGGCCGGACTGTTCCCGACGTATCCGACGGGCAGCGGCCCCGGCGTGTGGGAGATCGATCGCTATCCCCCAGCCGGCTTCTCGAATGCGGGCAACGTGAACGGACGTCCGAACGCCCTCGCGATCGAGCTCTCCGCCGCCGACGGCCCCACGAGCCGTCCGCCCAACTTCAGCGCCGCCTACTACAACACGCAGGGTCGCGGCATGCAGCACGACAACGCCGCCTACAGCGTGATCTACGGGAGCGTCTACATCCCGGCGGCGTGGGCGACCACCAATCCCGGCGATGCGGCCCTCAATCACCGTACGGAGCTGTGGGGTGTGCTGTCGCCCCCGACGGGCGGCGACAGCTGCCCGGCTTCCGCCTGCAATCTCTTTCCCATCGTCGGTTTCAGCAATGCCTCGCCATCGGACCCACTCGGCGCCGGCGGCGCGGGTCGCATGCGGGTGTGGGACACGAACGTCGGCTTCGTGGATCTGCCGGTGCCGGTCGCCTACGACCAGTGGTCCGACGTGTGCATCGCCTTCACCGGCAGCGAGCTTCGCTACTACGTCGGCGGCACGCAGGTGCACCTGCAGACCAACCTCCAGCAGGACGACAGCTCGTTCGGTCCGCCCACGAAGTGGACGCGCAGCATCATGCAGGCCTACAACTTCGGCAGCGCCTACACGAGCCACTGGGCCGGCATCGGCGCAGGCAGGCTCCAGGCCACGAGCGTGAGCGGCGGCGACAACCAGTCGGCTGCGACGAACGCCGCCTTCGCCGCGCCCCTTGCCGTGATGGCGCGCGATTCCGGCGGTGCGCCGCTGCCGTGCATTCCGGTGACGTTCGCGGCGCCGGGCTCGGGTGCATCGGCGGCCCTGTCGGGCGTGACCGTACTCACCGATCGCAACGGCGTGGCGAGCGTTACGGCGACGGCCAACGGCACGCCGGGGGTCTACGTCGTCACCGCCACCGCTCCCGGACTCGCCGCCACCGACTTCCACTTGACCAATCTGGGCTTGCCGACCACGGTCGCCGCTACGGCGGGCGGCGACCAGTCGACGACCGTCACCACCGCCTTTGCGCTGCCGCTTCGTGCGACGGTCCGCGATGGCGGCGGCGCGCCGGTCGCGGGGGCGAGCGTGACCTTCACGCTGCCGGCCCCGGGTGCCTCGGGCACCTTCCCCGGGAACGTGCTGTCGGCCACGGCAACGACGAATGCGTCGGGCGTGGCGACGTCGCCGATCGTGACGGCAAATGCCACGGTCGGCAGCTTCGCCGCCAGCGCGACGGTTGCAAGCGTCGCGGCGCCGGCCACGTTCACGCTCACCAACACGCTGCGCAACGCCACCCTCGCCAAGGCCTTCGCGCCAGCGACGATTGCGGCCGGCGAGAAGACGTCGCTCACCCTCACGCTCGGCAATCCGAACCCCGTCGCGCTGACGGTCGCGCAGATGTTCACCGACGCCCTGCCGGCGGGGCTGCGCACTTCCGGGACGAACAGCGGCACCTGCCCGGGCGTGACCGTCACGCCGACGCAGGTAGTGCTGCCGGCGGGCAGCTCCCTCCCGGCGGGCGGCTGCACGATCGTCGTGAGCGTGACCTCCGGCACGCCGGGCACGGTGGTCAACACCACCTCGGCGCTCGTCACGCAGGCGGGCACCGCAGCTGCCGCCAGCGCATCGCTGACCGTCACGGGGGCGGTGTCGAGCGTGTCCCTCGCCAAGCGGTTCGCGCCGGCCAGCATCGTGCAGGGCGGCACGGCGACGCTCACCCTCACGTTCGGCAACAGCGGCTCCACGCCGGCGGTGCTGTCCGCCGGCTTTGCCGACGCCATGCCGGCGGGCCTCGTCACGAGCGGCGGCAACACCGGCACCTGCGCGGGCGCGACGGTGGCTGCGGATGCGATCACCTGGTCCGCGGGCGCCACGATTCCGGTCGGGGGCTGCACGATCGTCGTCGAGGTCACCTCGGCCACGGCGGGCACGCTCACCAACACGACGAGCGCGCTCGCGACCTTGGCGGGCAACGCGCCTGCCGCGAGCGCGCAGATCACGGTGACGGCGCTGGTGTTGGCCGCAACGGGCGGCGGCGACCAGGTCACCGTCGTGGGGACGCCGTTCGGCAAACCGCTCGTGGCCTCCGTCACCACGCTTGCCGCGGGACTGCGGGGCGATGCATCGACAGTGGCTGCCGCCGGCATCCCGGTGCCGGGCGTGCCGGTCACGTTCACCCTGCCGTCGGCCGGCCCCTCGGGGAGTTTCACCGGTGGCGGCCTCGTCGCGGTCGTGGTGACCGGTGCCGACGGCGTGGCGACGTCGCCGCTCGTGATCGCCAACGGCGTCGCGGGGCGCTATGCCGCCGCGGCGTCGGTGGCAGGTGTGGCCGGCGTGACCTACGGCCTCGTCAACGGGCCGGACGTACCGATCACTACGCAGCCCGTGCCAACGCTCGGCGAGTTCGCCCTGGCGCTGCTCGCGATCCTCGTGGCCGCCTCGAGCGCGGGCGTCCTGCGCCGGAGGGGGTGAGGTCGCTGTGCCATAATCTCAATCCCGCCAGACCCTCGTTCGCGGTCTGGCGCTTTCACGAATGGCACGCACGCTCTACGACAAGCTCTGGGACAGCCACGTGGTCCGCGAGGAGGCGGACGGCACGGCGCTCCTGTACATCGATCGTCACCTCGTGCATGAGGTGACGAGCCCGCAGGCCTACGAGGGGCTGAAGCTCGCCGGTCGCAAGCCGTGGCGCGTGGATTCGGTGGTGGCGACTGCCGACCACAACACGCCCACCAAGGACTGGAACAAGGGGATCGCCGATCCGATCTCGCGCACGCAGGTCGAGACGCTCGACGCCAACATGCACGACTACGGCGCCAAGGCCTACTTCCCGTTCCGCGACCGCCGCCAGGGCATCGTGCACGTGATCGGCCCCGAACAGGGGGCGACGCTGCCCGGGATGACCGTGGTGTGCGGCGACTCGCACACGAGCACGCACGGCGCCTTCGCGGCGCTCGCCTTCGGCATCGGCACGTCGGAGGTCGAGCACGTGCTGGCGACGCAGTGCCTGATGATGAAGAAGGCCAAGTCGATGCTCGTTCGCTGCGACGGCCGCCTGCCGGCCGGCGTCACTTCGAAGGACCTCGTGCTGGCGATCATCGGCAGGATCGGCACCGCGGGCGGCACCGGCTACGCGATCGAGTTCGGCGGCGAGGCCGTGCGCGCGTTGTCGATGGAGGCGCGGATGACGATGTGCAACATGGCCATCGAGGCCGGCGCGCGCTCCGGCCTGGTCGGCGTCGACCAGCGGACGCTCGACTACGTGCGCGGGCGGCCCTTCTCGCCGTCGGGCGAACTCTGGGATCGCGCCGTCGCGCAGTGGCGCACGCTGGTGAGCGACGAGGGCGCCGCGTTCGACACCACCGTGGTGATCGACGCGTCGCAGCTCGTGCCGCAGGTCACGTGGGGCACGTCGCCGGAGATGGTGACGTCGATCGAGGGCCAGGTGCCCGATCCGGAGAAGGAGCGCGACAGCACGCGTCGCGAGGGCATCGAGCGTGCGCTCGCCTACATGGGCCTCGCCCCCAACACGCCGATGACGAAGATCAGCGTCGACAAGGTGTTCATCGGCTCGTGCACCAACTCGCGCATCGAGGACCTGCGCCAGGCGGCGGCCGTGGCGCGCGGCCGGCGCGTGGCGAGCAACGTCAAGCTCGCCATGGTCGTGCCGGGTTCGGGGCTCGTGAAGGCACAGGCCGAGGCGGAAGGCCTCGACCGGATCTTCCGCGACGCGGGCTTCGAGTGGCGCGAGCCGGGATGCTCGATGTGCCTCGCCATGAACGACGACCGGCTCGAGCCGGGCGAGCGCTGCGCCTCCACGTCGAACCGCAACTTCGAGGGCCGGCAGGGCGCGGGCGGACGCACGCACCTGGTGAGCCCGGCGATGGCCGCCGCAGCGGCCGTCGAGGGGCACTTCGTCGACGTGCGTCGACTCCACTGAGGACCGGCCGCCATGCAAGCCTTCCGCGTGCACACCGGGCTCGTCGCGCCGCTCGACCGCGCGAACGTGGATACCGATGCGATCATTCCCAAGCAGTTCCTGAAATCGATCCGGCGGTCGGGCTTCGGGCCCAACCTCTTCGACGAGTGGCGCTACCTCGACCATGGCGAGCCCGGCATGGACCACGCGAAGCGGGCGCTCAATCCGCGCTTCGTGCTGAACGAGCCGCGCTATCAGGGTGCGACGATCCTCCTCGCGCGCCGCAACTTCGGCTGCGGCAGTTCGCGCGAGCACGCGCCGTGGGCGCTGCACGATTTCGGTTTCCGCGCGCTCGTCGCGCCGTCGTACGCCGACATCTTCAACAACAACTGCTACAAGAACGGACTGCTGCCGATCGTGCTGCGCGAGAGCGAGGTCGATCGCCTCTTCTCCGACACTGCGGCCTTCCCCGGCTTCAAGCTCACCATCGACCTCGAGCGGCAGACGCTGTCCACGCCGGACGGCGCGGTCACCTTCGCGTTCGATGTCGATCCGTCGCGCAAGCACCGCCTGCTGAACGGGCTCGACGACATCAGCCTCACCCTGCAGCACGCGGACGCGATTCGCGCCTTCGAGACGAAACGGCTGGCGGAAAGTCCCTGGCTCTGACCTTCCCTGAACACGGGAAGCGGCGCCAGGGACCACCGGCGCCGCTTCTTTGCTTTGGAGCATCGAGAACATGAAGATCGCAATCCTGCCGGGCGACGGCATCGGTCCCGAGATCGTGGGTGAGGCGCAGCGCGTGATCGACGTGCTGCGCGGAGAAGGACTCGCGGTCACGACCGAGGCGGCGCCGATCGGCGGCGCAGGCTACGACGCGGCGGGCGACCCACTGCCCGAGGCCACGCTCGCGCTCGCAAAGTCGTCGGACGCGATTCTCATGGGCGCCGTGGGCGGCCCGAGGTACGACACGCTCCCGCGCGAGAAGCGTCCCGAGCAGGGCCTGCTGCGCATCCGCAAGGCGCTGTCGCTCTTTGCCAACCTCCGTCCCGCGATCCTGTTTCCCGAGCTCGCGGCGGCGTCCACGCTCAAGCCCGAGGTGGTGTCGGGCCTCGACATCGTGATCGTGCGCGAGCTCACCGGCGACATCTACTTCGGCCAGCCGCGCGGGCGGCGCAAGAGCGCCGACGGTCACGACGAGGGCTTCGACACGATGCACTACAGCGTGCCCGAGATCGAGCGCATCGCGCGCGTGGGCTTCGAGGCGGCGCGCAAGCGGAGCGGGAAGCTCTGCTCGGTGGACAAGGCCAACGTGCTCGATACGAGCATCCTCTGGCGGGAGACGGTCACCCGGCTCGCATCGCAATACCCGGACGTAGCGCTGTCCCACATGTACGTCGACAACGCGGCGATGCAGCTCGTGCGCAATCCGAAGCAGTTCGACGTGATCGTCACCGGCAACCTGTTCGGCGACATCCTCTCCGACGAGGCGTCGATGCTCGCCGGCTCGATCGGCATGCTGCCGTCGGCGTCGCTCGATGCGAAGCAGAAGGGCCTGTACGAGCCGATCCACGGCTCGGCCCCCGACATCGCCGGACGGGACCTCGCCAATCCGCTCGCGACGATCCTGTCGCTCGGCATGCTCTTCCGCTACTCGCTCGCCCGCGCCGACATCGCCGACCGCATCGAAGGCGCGGTGCGTGGGGTGCTCGCGCAGGGTCTTCGCACGGCCGACATTGCCTTGACCGGCGAGCAGCCGATCGGCACGCGCGCGATGGGCGATGCCGTCGTCGCCGCACTGCGGGGCGGGTGATGCCTGCGCAGCCCCCGCCGATCGTGGTGCGCCGCGCCGAACTGCGCGACGCCGAGGCGTTGTGCGCGACGATGGCGGCGCCTCGCGCCCAGGCGGGCACGCTGCGCGAGTACGCGCTGCGCGACGGAGTCTTCGTCGACGCGCACACGATGGCGCGGCTGCGCAGCGCAGGCAGCGTGGCCCCGGGAGGCGCGGCGCGACGCGGCGAGCGCAAGGCCACCAAGACCGCGCGAAAGCGCTAGCGGCGGGCATGCGGAGTCACATCGGCGCGCATCGCCGCGCGATGCGACGGCGGCCGGGACCGCGACCGCCTGGCGTCCGAAGGCAGGGCGCGATGCGAATCGGAGCATTCCAGGACAGCAGCAACGTCAAACGAGCAGGTGGAGAAAGCAAATGAAGGTAGGCATCGTAGGCTGGCGCGGCATGGTGGGTTCGGTCCTCATGCAGCGAATGAGTGAAGAGCGGGACTTCGATCACATCGACCCGACGTTCTTCTCGACGTCCGCCGCCGGCGGCAAGGGACCCGACGTGGGCAAGGGCGCCGCGGCGCTGCAGGACGCGGGCGACGTGGCCGCCCTCGTGCGCAACGACGCGATCATCACCTGCCAGGGCAGCGACTGGACCACCGAGATGCATCCCAAGCTGCGCGCGGCCGGATGGAGGGGTTACTTCATCGACGCGGCCAAGACGCTGCGCATGAAGGACGACGCCGTCATCATCCTCGACCCGGTCAACCGCAAGGTGATCGACGCAGCGCTCGAAAGGGGCGTGCGCGACTACGCCGGCGGCAACTGCACGGTGAGCCTCATGATGATCGCGCTTGCCGGGCTCTTCGAGCGCGACCTCATCGAGTGGATGACCTGCATGACCTACCAGGCGGCCTCCGGCGCCGGCGCCCAGAACATGCGCGAGCTCCTGCAGCAGATGGGCGAGACGCACCTCGCGGCCAAGGCGCTGCTCGACGATCCGAAGTCGGCGATCCTCGACATCGACCGCGAGGTGGCCGGCATCCTGCGCGACAGCCGCTTCCCGAAGGAGCACTTCGGCGTGCCGCTCGCCGGCTCGCTCATCCCGTGGATCGACAAGGACATGGGTACCGGCATGAGCCTCGAGGAATGGAAGGGCGGCGCGGAGACCAACAAGATCCTGGGCCGCGGCGCTGCCGAGGCGATCCCCGTCGATTCGCTGTGCGTGCGGATCGGTGCGATGCGCTGCCACAGCCAGGCGCTGACCATCAAGCTGCGTCGCGACCTGCCGCTGCCCGAGATCGAGTCGATCATCGGCGGGGCGAACGAGTGGGTGAGGCTCGTGGCCAACAGGCGCGAGGACAGCATGCGCGAGCTCACGCCGGCGGCGGTCACCGGCAAGCTGCACGTCCCGGTGGGTCGCATCCGCAAGCTCGCCATGGGGCCGCAGTTCATCAGCGCGTTCACCGTGGGCGACCAGCTCCTCTGGGGTGCTGCCGAGCCGTTGCGCCGCATGCTGCGCATCGTGCTCGAGCGCCGCTGACCGGTGCTTGCCACCGAGCGGGTGCGCCGACGCGCGACCGCATGACATCATGACCGCCGCGGGAGATCGCCGAGGCTACGGTGGCGAGAAGGCGGTCATGATGTACACGGCAGCGTGGCTGGCGCGGCTCTTGCTTGTCTCATGGCGGATGGAAGCAGACGAACCCCGCCGTTGCGGTGATCGAGCGGCTTGGGCGCGTGTACCTCGACGCCCGGGCGTGGAGCATGCGCCTGCGGTCGGCGCGCAACACGGGTCTGGGCGATGGATGCCACCGGGTCCTGCAGCGCGACGCGGCGACGCCTCGCCAGTCGCGGTGCGGTCGTCAGCGCGTCGGCGCAGGTTTGTCCGATACTTGTTGAATGCTCCCGTCACGACACGAGCTAATACCGGGGTTTAGCTTGCGCCGCTAAATCCATGATGTTATGTTAGCTTGAGCCAATCGGCGTTTCCGAAGGGGGCGGTATGCGCTTGAAACCCATCATCAAGGTGAGCCTCGTCGCCAGCGCGCTCGCGCTGCCTGCGGCGGCGTGGCCGCTTGGACTCGGCCGCCTGACGGTTGAGTCATACGTGGGACAGCCGCTGTCGGCACGCATCGAACTCCTCTCGGCAACCAAGGAAGAACTCGACACCCTCTCCGCCCGGGTGGCGGATCCCGCGCTGTACCGCCAGAACAACCTGCAATACCAGGGCGCCCTGTCCCGCGCCCGCGTGACGCTCGAGCGCGGTCCGGGCGACAGCATGTACCTCCGCGTCACGTCGCCCACGCCGGTGACCGAGCCGTATCTCGACCTGCTCGTCGAGGCCAACTGGGCCGCCGGGCGCGTGGTGCGCGATTACACGTTCCTGCTCGATCCACCCGGGGCTGCGCTCGCGAGCGTCGAGCCGGTCACTCCGGCACGGCAGGGCACCGCGCCTGTCGCCCGTGCCCAGCCGCCCGCCCCGGCGGCTGCCGCGCCTTCCGCGGCAGCACGCGCCCCTGCGGCGGCCCCTGCTGCGCGCGGCGACAGCTATGAAGTGAAGCGCGGCGACACGCTCTCCAAGATCGCCAAGGAGCACAAGCCGGAGACCGCCACGCTCGACCAGATGCTCGTCGCGCTCTTCAAGAGCAACGCCAATGCGTTCGACGGCAACAACATGAATCGCCTGCGCAGCGGCGCGATCGTCACGATCCCCAGCGCCGCCGAGGTCACGAGCAGTGCCGGTTCGCCCGAGGAAGCGACGCGCACCGTGCAGGTCCAGGCCAGCGACTGGCGCACCTATCGGGACCGCGTGGCCGCGTCGGCGCCGGCGGCCGCCGAGGAGCCCACCACGCGGGCGGCGGAAGGCCGCATTGGCACGGCCGTTCAGGAGCGCACGCCGGCGGCGCGCGCCGGAAGCGACCAGCTTCGCGTTTCCAAGGATGGCGGCGCGCGAGGCGCGGCTGCGGCGGCCGAAAACGGCGCGGCGCAGGCTGCGCAACTCCGCGAAGCGCAGAGCCGCATCGCCGATCTCGAGAAGTCGCTGAAGGACATGCAGCGCCTGCTCGAGATGCGCAATCCGACGATGGCCCAGTTGCAAGCCCAGGGCAAGGGTGCGCCGGCGACGCCTCCGGCACCGATCAGCACGGCACCTGCGGCAGCGCCCGCGCCGGCCGCGACGCCCAAGGCGCCCGAGCCCGCGAAGGTCGCCGAGGCGGCCAAGGTCGAGCCGGCCAAGGTCGAGCCGACCAAGGCCGCTCCCGAAGCGCCCAAGGCCGTCGCGCCGGAGCCCCCCAAGGCCGCTGCGCCGGTCGAACCGCCCAAGGCCGTCGAACCCGCGAAGGCCGAGCCGGCAGCGCCGACGCCGCCTCCGGCCGCGGAGGCGCCCAAGGTCACCGAGCCCCCCAAGGTCGTGGAGCCGCCGAAGTCCGCCGCACCGAAGGCCGCGCCCAAGGCGCCTGCCAAGGAGCCTCCGGGGTTCTTCGACGATCTCCTGTCGAGTACGCCGGGCTGGGCCATCGGCGCCGGAATCCTCGCACTCATCGCGGGCCTCGTCGCCCTCTTCGCGGCACGCCGTCGCAAGACCACCAAGTTCGAGGACAGCATCATCTCCGGCACGGACATCAAGACCAACACGGTCTTCGGTTCCACCGGCGGTGGTGTGGTGAACACGGGCGACAACTCGCTCGCCAGCGACTTCAGCCGCGAGGGCCTGGGCAACATCGATACCGACGAGGTCGATCCGATCGCCGAAGCGGAGGTGTACCTCGCCTACGGCCGCGATGCGCAGGCCGAAGAGATCCTGAAGGACGCCCTCAAGAAGGATCCTCAGCGCCAGGAGATCTATCTCAAGCTTCTCGAAATCCACGCCCAGCACAACAAGCCGTCCGCCTTCGAGACCGTCGCCTCGGAGCTGTACGCGGTGAGTCACGGCCAGGGCGAGGTGTGGCAGAAGGCGGTTGCGCTTGGGCGCCAGCTCGATCCGGCCAATCCGATGTTCGCGGAAGGCTCGATCCAGGCGCCGCGGGCGTCCACGCCACTCGCGGCAATGGACAGTGTCGACATCGATGCTCCGCGCGATGCGGGTCTCGAGTTCAAGATGGAGGAGGAGATCTCCATCTCGCCGACGTCCGGCGCCAAGGCGAAGTCGCCGGCCGACATCCTCGCCGGTGCCGAGTCGGAGCTCGAGAAGACCGCGCGCCTGTCGACGAGCGATTTCGATCCCGACAAGACGATGGTGCTGCCCGCCGCAGGAGCCACGATCGCCGGTGCGGTATCCGCGCGCGCGGCGAGCGAGGGACACGGCCTGCGCGACAGCCTGCACGCAGCACTCGGTGACAAGGTCGAGTCCGTCGGCGATGCGATGGGCGACCAGGTGGAGGCGGCGAAGGAATCGATCCACGACAAGGCCGAGGCGGCGAAGGAGTCGATCCACGACAAGGTCGCGGCGATCGAGGACAAGTTCGATCTCGATTTCCACCTCGACGATGCCGAGAAGCCGGCGCTGCTCACGAAGCCGGTGCGCCCGGAGCCACTGCTCGAGACGGCCGCCGTCGGCGTTGCGCCGCACGTCGCGCCGGGTGCCGCCGGGGCGCCGGCACAGCTGGCACGTCCCGCGGCCGCGCTCGAACTCGACAAGCTCGATCTCTCCTTCGATCCCGAGCGCACCACGTTCGAGGATCCCACCCCGTCGGTGCTCGACGGCCAGTGGCACGATGCCGCGACCAAGCTCGATCTCGCCAAGGCGTACCAGGAGATGGGCGACGTGGAGGGAGCGCGCGAGATCCTGCAGGAGGTCCTGCACGAGGGCGACGACCAGCAGAAGGCCGAAGCCAAGTCCCTGCTGACCAAGATCGGCTGATTGCGCGTCGCGCTCGGCATCGAGTACGCCGGATCATCGTTCTGCGGCTTCCAGTCGCAGCCAACAGGCTGCGGCGTGCAGGACGCCCTCGAGCGCGCCGTTGCGGCGATCGCCGGACATCCGGTCACCGTCATCGCGGCGGGGCGCACCGATGCCGGCGTGCACGCGGCATTGCAGGTCGTGCACTTCGATACCGGTTCCGAGCGGCCCGTGAGCGCGTGGGTGCGGGGCGTGAATGCGCATCTGCCGCCCACCGTCTCGGTGCTCTTCGCGCAGCCCGTCGCGGCTGACTTCCACGCGCGCTTCAGCGCGGCCGCGCGCCACTATGCCTACCTGCTGCTCAACCGGCCCGAGCGGCCCGGGCTCCTTGCGGGGCGCGTCGGCTGGTACCATCGGTCGCTCGACGCCGACGCCATGCACATTGCCGCGCAAACGCTCCTCGGCACCCACGATTTCACGTCGTTCCGCGCTGCCGAATGCCAGGCCAGATCTCCCGTGAAGACGCTCTCCCGCATCGCGGTGACCGTGCATGGCGACGTCCTGCGCATCGACGTCACCGCCAATGCCTTCCTTCATCACATGGTCCGCAACATCGTCGGCGCGCTGGTCACGATAGGGGCAGGGAAACAGGCCGTGACGTGGATGACCGACCTGCTCGCCGCGCGCGATCGCACGCGCGGCGCGCCCACCTGTGGCGCCGAAGGGCTCTATTTCGCGGGTGTCGACTACGACGCGAGGTTCGGTCTGCCGGCCACGCGGCGCGACGTCATCCTGGCATGATGGCGAAGCCTCCGGGGCGCCGTCCCGCTGCAGGAGGCGCCAGCAACTGCGCGGCGCGACCCTCGCCCGTCGCCGAAGGGTTCGCATGAGGCGCACACGGGTCAAGATCTGCGGTATCACCCGCGTCGCCGATGGCCTGGCCGCGAGCGAGGCCGGCGCCGATGCCATCGGCCTCGTCTTCTGGAGCGGAACGCCGCGCGTGGTCGACGTCGCGCGCGCGCGCGCGATCGCCGACGCGCTGCCGCCGTTCGTGACCAGGGTGGGGCTGTTCGTGGATCCGTCGGCGGCAGAGGTGAACGCCGTGCTCGCGGCGGTACCCGTCGACATGCTGCAGTTCCACGGAACGGAGGATCCCGGCCTGTGCCGGGCCTTTGCCCGCCCCTACCTCAAGGCCGTGCACATGAAGGAGGGGGTCGATTTGGTAGAATACGCGTCGCTGTATGGCGACGCTTCCGGCCTGATCTTCGATACCTACGCGCCGGGCGACCTGCCGGGAGGCACGGGACGGTCGTTCGACTGGTCGCGGCTGTCGAGTGCGGTACAGGCGAGGCTGCCATCGCCCGTGGTCCTGTCGGGTGGGCTCAGCGTCGACAATGTCGCCGCCGCCATCCGGGCCGTGTCGCCGTGGGCGGTCGACGTATCGAGTGGCGTCGAAGAGCGCGACGCCAGCGGGGCGCCGCGCCGTGGCCTGAAGGATCCCGCGCGCATCGCTGCGTTCATCGATGGAGTTCGCAATGCGGATGACCGATCTTCCCCCTGACGTGGGCACGGACCTGCCGGACGAGCGCGGTCACTTCGGCCCGTACGGCGGCCTGTTCGTGGCCGAGACGCTGGTGGCAGCGCTCGAAGACCTCAAGGCGCAATACGCGAAGTACCGCGACGATCCAGAGTTCAAGGCGGAGTTCGCGCGCGAACTGCTGCACTACGTCGGCCGGCCGTCGCCCGTGTATCACGCGGAGCGCTGGTCCCGGGAGCTGGGAGGTGCGCAGATCTGGCTGAAGCGAGAGGATCTCAATCACACTGGCGCGCACAAGATCAACAACGTGATCGGACAGGCGCTCCTCGCACGCCGCATGGGCAAGAAGCGCGTGATCGCCGAGACGGGAGCCGGCCAGCACGGCGTGGCGACCGCCACCATCGCCGCGCGCTACGGCATGGAGTGCATCGTCTACATGGGGTCCGAGGACGTGAAGCGCCAGGCGCAGAACGTCTATCGCATGAACCTGCTGGGCGCCACGGTCGTGCCGGTGGAATCCGGTAGCAAGACGCTGAAGGATGCGCTGAACGAGGCGATGCGCGACTGGGTGACCAACGTTGAAACCACGTTCTACATCATCGGCACGGTGGCGGGACCGCACCCGTATCCGATGATGGTGCGCGACTTCCAGCGCGTGATCGGCGACGAGTGCATGACGCAGATGCCCCAGTACGCCGGCCGCCAGCCGGATGCGGTGATCGCCGCCGTCGGCGGCGGCAGCAACGCGATGGGGATCTTCTATCCCTACATTCCGCACCGCGACGTGCGGCTCATCGGCGTGGAGGCGGGCGGTGACGGCCTCGCGAGCGGGCGTCATGCGGCATCGCTCACCGGCGGACGCCCCGGGGTCCTGCACGGCAACCGCACGTATCTCCTGCAGGACGCCGACGGCCAGATCATCGAGACCCATTCGGTCTCGGCCGGGCTCGACTATCCCGGCGTGGGTCCCGAGCACGCATGGCTCAAGGACAGCGGCCGCGCCGAGTACGTGGTGATCGACGATCGCGAGGCGCTCGCCGCCTTTCACGCCTGTTGCCGCATAGAAGGCATCATTCCCGCGCTCGAGTCGTCGCACGCGTTGGCCTACGCGTGCAAGCTCGCTCCCACGCTGGCCAAGGACAGGATCCTGCTGGTGAACCTCTCCGGCCGCGGCGACAAGGACATGGCCACGGTCGCGGAGCAGGACGCGCGAAAGCGCTGAGCATGCAACCCGGCCGGCAGCGCAGACGACGGATCGCCTCGAAGTGAATCGCATCGACACCACCCTCGCCGCGCTCAGGGCTGCGGGCCGCACCGCCCTCATTCCCTACGTCACCACCGGCGATCCATCGCTCGCCGCCACCGTACCGATCATGACGTCCCTCGTGCATGCAGGCGCGGACGTGATCGAGCTGGGTGTCCCGTTCTCGGATCCGATGGCCGACGGGCCGGTGGTCCAGCGCGCCTCCGAGCGCGCACTCGCGCAGCACGTGTCGCTCGCGAACGTGCTCGAAGTGGTGGCCCGGTTCCGCCGGGACGATGCGAAGACCCCCGTCGTGCTCATGGGCTACGCCAATCCGGTCGAGGCGATGGGCGTTGCAGCATTCGCCGATCGTGCCGGCGCCGCGGGCGTCGACGGGGTGCTCGTGGTTGACTACCCGCCGGAGGAAGCACGGGCCTTCGCGCAGATCCTGGAAGAGCGCGGCATCGCGCCGATCTTCCTGCTCGCACCCACCACGCCGGAAGCGCGCATCGCGGAGATCGCCCGCCTCGCGCGCGGCTACGTCTACTACGTGTCGCTGAAGGGCGTCACCGGCGCGGGGCACCTCGATACGGCCGACGTGGCGCGCAAGCTCGCGCAGGTTCGCCGCCACGTGCGCATTCCCGTCGGCGTGGGCTTCGGCATCCGCGATGCGCAGAGCGCGCAGGCGATCGCGGCGCACGCCGATGCCGTGGTGATCGGCAGCCGCATCATCCAGGAGATCGAGGCAGGGCCGGCGAGCGAGGCGGCGGCGCGCGCCGGTGCCTGGCTCGGCACGATTCGCGCGGCGCTCGACGCGCGCAGCACGATGGCGGAGGGATCCCGATGACCTGGTTGCAAAAGCTCCTGCCGCCGCGCATCCAGCGCACGCCCGGCGAACGCCGCACGCCGGTGCCCGAAGGGTTGTGGGTAAAGTGCCCCGAGTGCGAGGCTGTCCTCTATCGCACCGATCTCGAGAAGAACCTCAACGTGTGTCCGAAGTGCGGACACCACGCGCACGTCACGGCACGCGAGCGCATCGAGCAGCTGCTCGACCCTGAGGGCCGCTTCGAGATCGGCTCCGAGGTGCTGCCGGTCGACAGCCTCAAGTTCAAGGACCAGAAGAAGTATCCTGACCGGCTCGCGGCCGCGCTCGAGCACACTGGCGAGACCGATGCCATGGTGGTGATGCAGGGCAGCGTGAAGAGCATCCCGCTGGTGCTCGCCGCCTTCGAGTTCGAGTTCATGGGCGGCTCGATGGGATCGGTGGTGGGCGAGCGCTTCGTGCGCGGCGTGCGCGTGGCCTACGAGAACCGGATCCCGTTCGTGAGCATCTCGGCATCGGGCGGTGCGCGCATGCAGGAGGGGGTGAGCTCGCTGTTGCAGATGACCAAGACCACCGCCGCGCTGCAGGAGCTCAATCGCGCGAAGCTGCCCTACGTCTCGATCCTCACCGATCCCACCATGGGTGGCGTGTCGGCATCGTTCGCCTTCGTCGCCGACCTCGTGATCGCCGAACCCGGTGCGCTCATCGGCTTCGCGGGACCGCGCGTGATCGAGCAGACGGTCCGCGAGAAGCTGCCCGAGGGTTTCCAGCGCTCCGAGTTCCTCCTGCAGAAGGGCGCGCTCGATCTCATCGTCGACCGCCGCGAGCTGCGTGACGAGCTCGCTCGCCTGCTCGCGCTGTTGACCCGGCAACCGACGCCGTAGCACGCCGGCGCCGCACGTCGTGGAGCGACCCGCCACGGTCGGTGGCTGGCTGACCTACCTCGAAACGCTCCACCCGACGCCGATCGCCTTGGGACTGGAACGCGTGCGCGCGGTGCACGCGCACCTCGACGCCCGGCTGGAGTGTCCCGTCGTGACCGTGGGCGGCACGAACGGCAAGGGCAGCACCTGCGCGATGCTGGAGTCGATCCTGCGCCGCGCGGGCTATCGCACGGCGCTCTACACCTCGCCTCACCTGCTGCGCTATCACGAGCGCGTGCGCATCGATGCCCGCGAGGTCGACGATGCAGACCTGCTCGCGGGCTTCGGGGCGGTCGAGGACGCGCGCATCGCCGCGGGCGGGGTGGCGCTCACCTACTTCGAGTTCGGCACGCTCGCCGCGCTGTGGCTCTTCGCGCATGCTGCACCCGACGTGGCGATCCTCGAGGTCGGCCTGGGTGGACGCCTCGATGCGGTGAACATCGTCGATGCCGACCTTGCCGTGCTCACCGCGATCGACATCGATCACGTCGACTATCTGGGGCCCACGCGCGAGGACATCGGCCGTGAGAAGGCCGGGATCTTCCGTGCGGGCCGGCCCGCCGTGTGCGGCGATCGCGATCCGCCGCGGAGCGTGATCGACGCCGCAGCGTCCGTCGGCGCGACGCTTCTCGTGCTCGGGAAGGACTACGACTACGTCGACGAGCGTACCCAGTGGCGCTTCCGCGGACCGCATGGCGAGCGTTTCGGCCTTCCGGTGCCCGCGCTGCGTGGTGCCTTCCAGCTGGCCAACGCGGCCACGACGCTGACCGTGATCGGATTGCTGCAGGCGCGCCTGCCAGTGAGCGCGCAGGCCATTCGCGAGGGGCTGGTGCACGTCACGCTTCCGGCACGTTTCGAGGTGCTTCCCGGCAGGCCCACGACGGTGCTCGACGTGGCGCACAATCCACACGCGGCGCGGGCGCTCGCCGCGACGCTCGGCAGCATGGGCTTTCATCCCGAGACCATCGCCGTGTGCGCCATGCTCGCCGACAAGGACATGGCCGGCGTGGCCGCCGCGCTCGCGCCGCGCATCGACCGCTGGTTCATCGCCGGACTCGCCGGTGCGCGCGGCTGCGGCTCGCAACGCCTGCACGACGCACTCCTCACGGCGGGCGTACCGCCGGCGGCGATCCGCAGCTTCGATACGGTGGCGCAGGCGTTCGGCGCAGCGCGCGATGCGGCAGGGGAGGCTGATAGAATCGTCGTGTTTGGATCGTTTCATACCGTGGCCGCCGCCAGGGAGTTCCTTGCCGGGGGGCGCGCGGACCGCGACGAAGAGCCTGTCCCCTCGCCATGACCGCTGCCGACGACGTCAACCTGGACGACCTGAAGCGCCGTGCCCGGCGCCGCCTCGTGGGTGCGATCGTGCTCGCACTGGTAGTGGCCGTGGTGGTGCCGATGCTCCTCGAGAGTGATCCCAAGCCGCTCGGCGAAGACGTGGCGGTGAAGATCCCGCCGGTGGACGATGGCAAGTTCGTGAGCCGCCTGTCCGACAAGGGCGGCGCCGAATCGACGAAGGGGGACGCGGCGAAGTCCGCATCCCGGATGGAGACACGGACCGAGGGGAAGAGCGAGGCGCCCAAGGCCGGGGCCGACGGTGCGGCCCGTTCTTCCCGCGAAGCGCCGAAGGTCGAGGAGCCGCGTGCTGCCGCGCCGTCGATCGAGGACACCACGGCCGCGTCGCCCAAGGCTGAATCGGCGAAAACCGAGTCGGCGCCGGTCGAGCCCCGCAAGGGCGACAGCGGCAAAGGCGATAGTGGCAAGAGCGACAGTGGCAAGAGCGACAGTGGCAAGAGCGACAGTGGCAAGA
>CAYTOT010000021.1:0-76620 GCA_964439475.1 uncultured Alcaligenaceae bacterium | reverse complement strand
CGCAGCTCACCAACAAGTACGCCGAGGGCTATCCGGGCAAGCGCTACTACGGCGGCTGCGAACACGTCGACGTCGTCGAGCAGCTGGCGATCGATCGTGCGAAGAAGCTCTTTCACGCCGACGCGGCCAACGTCCAGCCCCATTCCGGTGCGCAGGCCAACCAGGCCGTGTTCTTCGCCGCGCTGAAGCCGGGTGACACCATCCTCGGCATGAGCCTGCCGCATGGGGGGCACCTCACCCACGGCTCCCCCGTCAACCTGTCGGGCAAGTGGTTCAACGTCGTCGCCTACGGCCTCGACGCCGAGAGCGAGCTCATCGACTACGCCGCGGCCGAACGGCTCGCGCACGAGCACAAGCCCAGGCTGATCGTCGCCGGCGCCTCGGCGTACTCGCGCGTGATCGACTGGAAGCGCTTCCGCGAGATCGCCGACGCCGTGGGCGCGCCGCTCATGGTCGACATGGCGCACTACGCGGGGCTGGTGGCCGCCGGGGTCTATCCCACGCCGGTGGGCATCGCCGACTACACGACCACCACCACGCACAAGACGCTGCGCGGTCCGCGCGGCGGCATGATCCTGTCGCGCGCCGAGCACGAGAAGGCGATCAATTCGGCTGTGTTTCCCGGCCTGCAGGGCGGCCCGCTCATGCACGTGATCGCGGCCAAGGCGGTGGCGCTCGGCGAGGCACTGCAGCGTGACTTCAAGGTGTACCAGGAGCGCGTGCTCGAGAATGCCCGCGTGCTGGCGCGCGTGCTCGCCGACCGCGGCGTGCGCATCGTGTCGGGCGGCACCGATTGCCACATGTTCCTCGTCGACCTGCGCGGCAAGCGCATCACCGGCAAGGACGCCGAGGCGGCGCTGTCCCGCGTGCACATCACGGTCAACAAGAACGCGATCCCCAACGATCCCGAGAAGCCCTTCGTCACCTCGGGCATCCGCCTCGGCAGCCCTGCCATCACCACGCGCGGCTTCACCGAGCTCGAATGCGAGGAACTCGCGCACCTCATCGCCGACGTGCTCGACGCGCCGGCGGATGCGTCGGTACAGAAGCGCGCGCTGTCGGCCGTGTCGGCGCTCGCCAGGAAATTCCCGGTCTACCGCCACTGACGCCGGAACGAGCCCTGCGATGAAGTGCCCGTTCTGCGCCAGCGCGGAGACGCAGGTCATCGACTCGCGCGTGTCGGAGGCGGGCGATTCCATCCGCCGCCGCCGCCGCTGTCAGGAATGCCAGAAGCGCTTCACGACCTACGAGACGGTGGAGCTTCGCCTGCCGCAGGTCGTCAAGACCAACGGCAGCCGCTCCGATTTCTCCATCGAGAAGCTGCGCGTGGGTTTCGCCCGCGCGCTGCACAAGCGGCCGGTGCCGACGGAGTACGTCGACGCGGCGGTGGAGCGCATCGTCGCGCAGGTGCTGGCGCTGGGCGAGCGCGAGATCCCGTCGCGGCAGATCGGCGAGATGGTCATGCAGGAGCTCTACAAGCTCGACAAGGTGGCCTACATCCGCTTCGCCTCGGTGTATCGCTCGTTCCAGGACGTGTCCGACTTTCGCGACGCGCTGCGCGAGGTGGAGGCGCCGCCGCCCGTCACGCGCCGTCCCCGCCGCGCGGCCCCTTAGGACGGGTCCAGGGCGCGTCCGTGGCCAGCGATGCCGACCGGGCCTGGATGGCTCACGCGCTGGCGCTCGCCGGGCGGGGGCTGTTCACCACCACGCCCAATCCGCGCGTGGGATGCGTCATCGTGCATGGCGGCAGCGTCCTCGGCGAGGGGTATCACGCGCGCGCCGGCGAGCCCCATGCGGAGGTGAACGCGCTCGCCGATGCGGGCCGCCGCGGACACGACGCGCGCGGCGCCACGCTGTACGTCACGCTCGAGCCCTGCGCGCACCACGGGCGCACGCCCCCCTGTGTCGACGCCGTCGTTGCCTCCGGCGTGAGGCGCGTTGTGATCGCGATGGCGGATCCCGATCCCGCGGCGCGCGGCGGCGCCGATCGGCTGCGTGCCGCCGGCATCGAGGTCGAATTCGGGGTGGAGGAGGGCGCCGCGCGCGAGCTCAACATCGGCTTCGTGTCGCGCGTGACGCGCGGCACGCCGTGGGTGCGCATGAAGATCGCCGCGAGCCTCGACGGCCGCACGGCGCTCGACAGCGGCACGAGCCAGTGGATCACCGGCGAGGAAGCGCGCGCCGACGGCCACGCGTGGCGCGCGCGCGCCTGCGCGGTGCTCACCGGCATCGGCACCGTGCTCGCCGACGACCCCGCGCTGACCGTGCGCGCGGTGGATACGCCGCGGCAGCCGCTGCGCATCGTCGTCGATCGCGATGCGCGCACGCCGCCACAGGCGCGCGTGCTCGCCGGCGGTGGTGCGCTCGTCGTGACCGCGGGCGCGCGCAATCCGGCGTGGCCCGCCGCGGTCGAGACGGCGGTCCTCGCCAATGGCGAGGGCCGCGTCGACCTGCATGCACTCCTCCGCCTGCTCGGCGAGCGCGGCCTCAACGAGGTGCACGTGGAAGCGGGCGGACGCCTGAACGCGGCCTTCCTCGATGCCCGGCTCGTGGACGAGATCGTCGCCTACCTCGCGCCCGACGTGATCGGCGACCCCGCACGCGGCATGTTCGGGCGCGTGCACGGTCTCCCGTCGCTGGCGGACGCAACGCGGTTCGAATGGCGCGATGCGCGGCGCATCGGCCGCGACCTGCGCGTCATCGCGCGGCGCGCGCAGGAGCTGACGGCCTGATGTTCACCGGCATCGTGCAGGCGGTGGGTCTCATCGTGTCGGCGGACCCGCATGGCGACGGCGTTCGTCTCGTGGTCGACACCGATACGCTGCCGGTGCACGACGTGGCGCTGGGCGATAGCGTGGCGGTGGCCGGATGCTGCCTCACCGTCGTCGCGCAGAAGAGTGCGCTCCTGAGCTTCGACGTGTCGGCCGAGACGCTGCGCTGCACCACCGGCCTCGATCGCGCGGCCGAGGTGAACCTCGAACTTGCGCTTCGCTTCGGCGACCGCCTCGGCGGACACCTCGTGAGCGGGCACGTCGACGGCGTGGGCACGGTCGTGTCGTTCGCGCCGGTCGTGGACGATCCTTCCGGCAGCCAGGCCCTGGTGGTCGAGGCCCCCGCCGATCTCGCGCGCTTCATCGCCGCCAAGGGCTCGATCACCGTTGACGGCGTGAGCCTGACCGTGAACGAGGTGGACGGCGCACGCTTTGCCGTCAACCTGATCCCGCATACACTGGCGGTCACGACGTTGAAATCGCTGGTCCACGGCAAGCGAGTCAACCTCGAGATCGACCTTCTCGCGCGCTACGTCGCGCGACTCCTCGAGGGCGCTGTCGCCTGATGCCGGACAGCCGTTTCCGAGACGAACAGGCACCGGAGCGCGAGGCCCCGGAGTGCGCCGGCGCGAAGGGCAAGCTCATCGACGCGGCGGGCCGCCCCGACCGCGAATTCGGCCCGGAGCGCATCGGCGCGAAGGGCATCTCATGCGCGCGACACCGGCGCTGGAGGACACGATGGACATGAACGTAACCGAACGGCTGCCGATGTGGATCGGCGGCGAGCCTGTCACCGCCAGGACCACGCACTACGGCGAAGTCACCAATCCCGCCACGGGCGAGGTCGTGCGCCACGTGCCGCTCGGCGACGCCAGCGACATCGAGGCCGCCGTACGCGTTGCGCATGCGGCGTTCCCCGCCTGGCGCGCGCATCCACCCCTGCGCCGCGCGCGCATCCTGATGCGCTTCCGCGAACTCATGGAGGCGCAGCGCCAGGATCTCGCGCGCATCATCACGCAGGAGCACGGCAAGACGCTGGCCGATGCCGAAGGCGAGGTCACGCGTGGCATCGAGGTGATCGAGTTCGCCACCGGCATCCCGCACCTGCTCAAGGGTGAGTTCAGCGAGAGCGTGGGCACCGCCGTCGACAGCTTCTCGCTGCGCCAGCCGCTCGGCGTGTGCGCGGGCATCACGCCGTTCAATTTCCCGGCGATGGTGCCGATGTGGATGTTCCCGGTGGCCATCGCCTGCGGCAACACCTTCGTGCTGAAGCCGTCGGAGCGCGACCCGTCGCTTTCGAATCGCATGGCGGAGCTGCTGAAGGAAGCCGGCCTGCCCGACGGCGTGTTCAACGTCGTGCACGGCAACAAGGAAGCGGTCGACGCGCTGCTCGAGCATCCCGACGTGAAGGCGGTGTCCTTCGTCGGCTCCACGCCCATCGCGAAGTACATCTACGAGACCGGCGCCCGGCACGGCAAGCGCGTGCAGGCGCTGGGCGGCGCCAAGAATCACGCGGTCGTGCTGCCCGACGCCGACCTCGACTTCACGGTCGAGGCGCTGGTGGGCGCCGGCTACGGTTCCGCCGGCGAACGCTGTATGGCGATCTCCGCCGTCGTCGCCGTGGGCGAGGTCGCCGACACGCTGGTGGCGCGGCTCGCCGAGCGCGCGCGGCGCGTGGCGGTGGGCGCGGGCGATGCTCCGAAGGTCGAGATGGGCCCGGTGATCACCGCGGCGGCGCGCGACCGCATCAAGGGCTACATCGACAGCGGCGTGACCGACGGTGCGAAGCTCGTGGTCGACGGCCGCCCGCTTCGCGTTCCCGGTCACGACAACGGCTTCTTCGTGGGGCCCACGCTCTTCGACGGCGTCGGCACGTCGATGGCCATCTATCGCGACGAGATCTTCGGCCCCGTGCTGTCGGTGGTGCGCGTCGATTCGCTGCACGATGCGATCACGCTCATCAACGACAACCCGTACGCGAACGGCACCTCGATATTCACGCGCTCGGGACACGCCGCGCGCACGTTCCAGACCGAGATCGAGGTGGGGATGGTGGGGGTCAACATCCCGGTACCGGTGCCGATGGCGTTCTATTCGTTCGGCGGGTGGCGGGCGTCGCTGTTTGGCGATCTCAACGTGCACGGGACCGATGGGGTGCGGTTCTACACGCGGCTGAAGACGGTGACGACCCGGTGGCCGGATGATGGAAGTGCGGCACCGGGGTTCCACATGCCGATGATGGGGTAGGGCGGGTCGTCCTCGACAATCTCGTTGATGGCGCAACGCCGCATCAGGTCATTGTCCATCCCCGCGTTGCACTTGGATCTTCGGTCGGAATCTCGTGGACGACGCCAGACTCCAGCTCGGTGATCCTGCGATCCACTTCGACGGCCCACGCGTCATCGATCGCGGGGTCGGCGACGAGGCTGGTGAGCAGCCTGTCTGCGAGGTAAGCCCTTTCCTCGGGCGACAGCTTCAGCACTTCCGCCTCCAGGTCTGAGATGCTGGGGGGCATGGTCGTGCTCCGTTCAACGGTTGAACCTGTTTCAGGATACGCCGCGACGCAGGCACAAGAAAGGCTCGGTGGTCATGCTTGACCGGGCGTGCTACGATGTGTAGACGTTCTCTAAGGTATACACATCATGCGGACGAACATAGACATCGACGACAAGCTCATGAAAGAGGCCTTGAAGGCTACCGGGGCAAGGACCAAGCGTGAAGCGGTCGAACTTGGATTGAGGACACTGGTGCGGCTTCGGGCGCAGGAAAAGGCGCGGGACCTCAAGGGGAAGATCACCTGGGAAGGCGACCTGGACGCCATGAGGACCGATAGGTGATTCTGGTCGATTCCAGCGTGTGGATCGCCTACTTCAATTCGGCGGACACGCCACAGGTGGCCCTCCTGGACTCCTTCCTGGGACGCAGTCCGCTGGCAGTGGGTGATCTGATCGCGGCGGAGGTGCTACAAGGCGTCCGGGAGGAGCACGAATACAAGCGGGTCAAGAAGATCCTGGATGCGTTCGAACACATCGATCTCGTCGGCTATGACCTCGCGGTGAAGGCCTCCGAGAACTATCGCTCGTTGCGAGCGGTCGGAGTTACCATCAGGAAGACCATGGACACGCTCATCGCTACCCGATGCATCGAGGACGGGCTGGCGCTTCTCCACGCGGATCGGGACTTCCTGCCGTTTTCGAAGTATCTTGGGCTGAAGGTTGCGTATTCGGAAGCCTGATCCGGAACTTCCAGTTTCCGGAACTTCCCGTTTCCTGAACTTCCGTCAGCGTCCCGGTCCGGCGTTTCCGGGCGTCGTCCTTACGAACCGGATGCGCACCATCGTGTGGAACATGATCGGTTTCCCGTTCATGTCCTCGGCCGGCGTGAAGCGTGTTTCCTTGATTGCCGTCTCCGCGGACTCGACGAACGCCTTGTCGAATTCCAGGAGCGAGATGCTGTAGGGCATTCCGCGCTCGTCCACGATCACGACGGCGAGGACCGAACCCTCCTGCTGCCGTGCGAGGGCGCCCGAGGGATAGGTGACCGCGGGAGCGCTGCGAATGTGCACCGGCTTGCTGACCTCGACGGGGAACTCCATCCCCGAAGCGGACCGGGCGAGCGCGGCGAATGCCACGTTGGCCGGAATCGCCGAGTCGATCGCGAGCGTGGCCGTCCCCGTAGCCACCGCCGGCGCCGGTGGGGCGTTGACGGTCCCGGTCTTCGCGGCGGGCAGGGACGGAGTGCTGGTGGCACCTGCCACGCCGGAGGGCGCGACGGGCGACGAGTCACGAGGCTCCGCCGTAGGAGCGGCGACCGGCGCGACGACGCTGCCCTGCTGCAGCAACGTCGCGGATGCGGTTGCGGCGGTCAGGGCGGTGCGCGTTTCGGGCTTGGCTCCCGGTTCGGGAGTGCCCGGCGGTGATACCGCTGCCGGTGGCGCGTCGACCTGTCTGATCGTGACGGCCAGTGGAGCGTCGCCGGGTGGCAGCGAGGACTGCTGACCGGGGACGAGCCACAGCGCGAGCCCGATGCCGATCGCCGCGTGGAGCAGCGTCGATGCGACGAGCGCGAGCGGAAGCCTGCGCCCGCGGTCGCCGGGGTCGGCGGCGGTAAAGGTTGCGACGGCAGCTACCATCCAGGCGAGGAAACCCGCCGCCGCGACCGCGACGGGTGTCCGCTGCGGTGGGCGGTGGCGGGTCGACGTCCGTCGAACGTCCGCGTGGCGCGGGCTACTCTCCGAGTATTCGCCACGAAAGCCGGTGACCCCCGCCGAAGGCCTTCGGCTTCACCTCCACGGGCTGGATCGCCGCGTTCGTCTCGTTGGTCAGCACGATCGCCAGCTTGGGGAAGGACGAGGTCGCGCTGTCCAGCGCCACCAGTTCGAGGCCCACCGCCCCCGCTTCGGAGTAATAGTACGGCTGGACGGCGCCACCCGTGTAGACGAGCGACTCGGCGGTGGTGAAGTCGCGCGCGTACACGTAGGCAGGCAACGAGGTCAGGCACGGGTCGGGTTGCACCGAAACGGCGGCGTAGGCGACGAGATTGAGATCGGCCCGGGGGTCGTTCACGATGCGCTGACCCAGGGGTAGATCGTTGTACCAGCCGTTGGGAGCCACCGCACCCACCCCCGCCACACCCGACGCCGATGCCAGCGTGGCCCGCGTGTCGATGGGCAGGCCCGTGTAGCTCGGGGTCTCCAGCGTGCCGTCGCGAATGGCGTACATCGTCTGGATCTGCTCCGGACTCGGGTCCGTCAGGTCGCTCGGATCGAGCAGCCGGCCGGTCCCGATGAACACGAAGCGGTCGACGCCGTTGTTGAGGTCGATCTCGACCTGCGGATTCGTGGTGACGGGCTGCGCGCCTCCTCCGCCGGGGGCGGAGAGAGTGGCGAGCAGTCGCGTCTTGGCAGCCCATGTGGACGGATCGGGATCCGAGACGTCCCATCGCCACACGCGCCCGTTGAGGTCGCCGCCGTAGATCTGCTCGATGATCTGGTTGCGCGAGTCCTTGGTGAAGCCGCTGATCTGCGCGAGACCGCTCGGATTCGCGACGGTGCCCGCATCCGCCGACGTGGTGTCGAGCTTGCGGATCAGCGTGCCGTCCGAGGCCTTCAGGAAGTACAGGTGGCCCTTGCCGTCATCGGTGTTGTTGTAGCCAGAGGCAATGACCACGACCCAGCCATCGGCACGCGTCTTGGCGATGATCGGCTTGCCATAGGAGAACTCGCTCGCCGGAAGCTGCCACTCCCAAAGCACCTTGGCGGCGGCACTCGCCTCCGTGGTGACGTCGTTTACGGTGGCATCGAGGGCGAAGTAGGTGTTGCCGCCCTTGCCGAGGCCCCCCACCACGATGCTGCGCCAGTCCGGCGAGCAGGCCTGGTTGGTGCCGCAGTTCGCGAAGTCGACGTCCATGGTCTGCGCCGACGCATTCACGTAGAAGTGATGCTTGAAGATGGGCGACCCGCCATCCTGGAAGGTGAGCGCGCGGATGCCCTTGAGCTTGCCGCCCTCGTCGACCTTGCTGTTGATGACGCCGCTCGGCACGTAGGCGAAGACCTCGGTGCCGCCCGTGGCGGAATCGTCGGAGCCGTCGAACACGTGGAACATGCCGTCGTTGGCGCCCACGTAGATGCGCAGGGCGCGACTGGCATGGGTCGCCTTGAACGCTTCGTAGCCCCAGTCGTCGAGGTCGGTAAAGTCGGCGACCGGCGGGCCCACGATGACCGGCTTGGAGTCGCTGATGTTGCCGAGCTTGCTCGTGCGCTGGCGGAACTGGCCGATGCCGATGCCTTCGATCGTCTTTGGCGTGGGGCCCGCTCCGAACGTCGAGCCGCCGCGCAGGTATGCGATGGTTCGCTGCTGGAGCGTCGTCGTGGCACCGAGGCGCCCAAGGTTGGTGGTGCCCACGTCGCCGTAGAGGAACGGGACGAACGCGCCCGAATCGACGTTGCGGGTCACGACTCGCCGATCGGCGTACCACGCATTGTCGGTGTCGAGGACAGGCGAGGTCCCCGCGGGGGGGGTGGCGAGCAGCGCATCGAGCTTCGCGCCGGCGGACCAGCGAACTGCGCCCTGGCTTCCGGTGACGGTGTCGACGGTGATTTTCTTGAGATCACCGGACCAGCCCTCCTCGATGGTGGCGGCGTAGATGAAGTCGTTGGTCGGGATCGGATCGCCGGGGCCGGTGCTTACGTGGAGTTGCTGGGACGCGAACGCGGTTGCCGCACGCGCCTTCGGGTTGTTGCCGATGCCGGCGATGATCCTGCCGAAACCGTAGGCGATCTCGATCGGTGTTTCCGCATAGGCATAGGTGCCGCGCGAGTTCACGGTGGCGTGCCACAGGTCGTCGATGGCCGAGGCGGGACGCGTTTGCGGCGACTGGACCGGATTGTTGGGCCGGTTGGGTGGCCTCGGATAGTTGGGGGCCGTGAACCACGGCACCGAGCCCGCCGCAATCTGGTCGGTGCGCGACGCGACGTCGACGATGCCACTCGCGTCCTTCGAATCGAGCAGGCCGTCGGAGCCATACGACAGCGCCGAGAAACTCACGTGCTGCCACCAGGCGGGATTGCGCTTCCAGTCGACATCCTTGCCCGAGCGTCCGTCGCTGGCTGGGACGTTGTTCTCGAGCGTCGGACGCAGGTCCTGCATCCAGTAGTACAGCGACACGTCGGCGAGCGAGTTGGCGGTCGGCGATGCCACGTCGCGATAGGGGACCGGCCAGTTGGCGCCGGCGGTCAGCGTGGCGAGGGTTCGCTCGGGCCGAGTGGGCCCCGGATCGGGGGGCAGCGTTCCGTTGGCCACGCGCGCCGGCATCGCCGCGCCGTCGACCTCGCCCGCGATCGTCGGCAACGTGGCCTGATTCGTTTCGCCGTCGGTGAACAGCACGTGGTAGTTGTTGGTACACGTCACCGGCGTGCCGGTGGCGGGATTGGTGGGGAAGGGATCGCTGTGCGACGGCAGTCCCGGGACCCCGCTCGCACCGTCCTTCACCACCTTGCCGATGCGGATCATGGCATCGAGCGTCGGCGTTTGCAGGCCGGCCACGATCGCGATCGAGAAGAGCTTGTTGTACCAGGTCAGGCGATTCGCCGGCGTGAAGTCGGCGATGTCGAGCCACTCCGCCGTGGTGGGGCTGGCCGCCGGGAGCCGCAGGTTCATCGTGTGCAGCCCCGCGCGATAGGTCTTGTCGACGTTGGCAAAGGCGATCGCGGTGGTGGTCTTGGCGGTGAGGACGCGCGTGCGGTAGTACGCGAACCAGTTCGCGTAGTTGGTCATCTCCTGCGCGTAGGTTCGCGTTCCCGTATCTCCGGTGAACGGATCGGTGTAGCCGTAGGTGCGTCCGTCGTTGACGAGGCCCACGCGCTTCAACTGGCCGTACTTCACGTAGATGTGCGTCGCGAGATCGTTCTTGGCCTGGCAGGTGCCGGTGCCGAAGCCGCGCCACTGGTCGTTCGCGGAGACGACCCTCGTGGCGGAAGCGCCCGACTGCACGATCTGCTTGTCGCAGAACTCGACGGACGAGGCCACGTAGTAGTAGCGGGGAATGCTCGCGTTGCTCGGGATACTCCCGCAACTCGAGTCGTTCACGAGCTTGGTGAAGGCACCGGCCGGATAGGTGGCGCGCCCGGACACGTAGGCCCCGACCATGTTGTTGTGGCGGCAGATGTTCCCGGCCCCGTTGGCATCGTCGAGAAGACTGGGGCTTCCCGCCGAACCGCTGCCCCCTTGCTTGGAGTTGCAGTTCGCGCTGCCGTTGGCCGTACAGGTCTGGCTCCAGGCCCCTCCGGAGCAGGTATCGGGCGGGTCGTACATGGGGCACGCCGGCAGCGCGCAGCCGGCGCCCGAGCAGTTGCAGGCGGCGTTCGTGACGCTGCACCTGCCGTTCCTGCCAGTCACCGTGTTGGTGCCGGTGCGGTTGCACGCAAGGCATTCCACCCCGATCGTGCCGACACAACTGGCAGGCGCACCGCTCCAGGTGAACTGGTAAGTCACCGGGTCCGCCTCGCATCCCGTCGGGCCATACGTGTACGGGGGCCCGGAGGTTACCTGATTGCTCACGAAATTGCAGGTTTGCGGCACGGGGGCTGTGGGGATGATCGTCCCCGAGCAGGACACGTAATTGGGTACGCAGCTGCTCGGCCAGCCGATGGCCGAGGTGTCGCAATAGATCGCCCGGTTGCCGCCACGGCGATAGAAGTACTTCGGGTCGTAGCCCCCCGATGACCGCTGCCATGGATAGTTGTATCCCGTGTCTCCGGCCGCAATGTCGATCGGCGGTGCGGAGTCGATGGAATCGTAGGACGTGCCGTTGATGCGGCAGTCGGCGCCAGCCGTTGCGGAGTACTCGCCGTTGGTGTTGCCGACCTCGGCGGCGGTGAGGTCTCGCGGCCAGTCGGTATTGCAGAACACCGGCGTGCTGACCTTCGCCGCGAGGTTCGTGTAGGCCCCAGAGGGGGACGACGGCAGCGGCAGGGTCGCCGGCGGTGCATAGGACGGCGGCGTGAGGTACATGTCTTGCGGTACGCGTGTCCAGTTCAGCGTGTTCGTCGCGTCCATCATCTTGAACGCCGTCGTGCAGGAAGTGAGGAAGTTGGGGCCGCATGCGCCGTTCGGGAATGCATCCGTCGCCTGGTTGCCGTTGCCGTCGATGGGCGGTGCGTAGGTGATGTTGGGGTTGTAGGTCATCCGGTTGAACTCGGATGCGAACATCGGCTCGTCGAAGCCTCGATCCATCGCGGCCATGCCGGCCGACACGCCGCAGGCCTGGTTGGTGGTGCCGTTGGTGTGGCGGCAGTAGCCCGGCGGGGTGTTGATGGGGTTGGTGCTCGTCACATAGTCGGGGCTGTAGTCGAGCGCCATGCTCCCGGAGTCATCGAGCGTGAAGATGATGTTGGGCTTGGCGGCAACCTTGGCGGCGATCGGCTGGTCGGTGAGCGTGGTCGTCGCGGCGTAGGCGCCGGGCGCCATCGGACCGAGGGCCAGGGTGAGCGCGACGAAGGCAGCGAGCGATCGGCGCAGGGGAGAGTGGCGGGTGGTTTTCATGAGGACCGATCAGCGTGCGTGCGATCAGCGAAGCGTCGCTTGGGCGTAAGTCACGGTGTTGGCGGGCCCGTCGACGCGGACGGACACGCGGTACAGGGGGACCGGCGGGACGGGAATGCCTTTGAGCTTCATCGTGGTCTTGCCGAGGGACACCTTGGGCACCAGGAGGTCACAGGCCTGCAGTCCGTCTCCGGTCAGAGGGTCGCCGAAATAGGGGCCCGGTGCCGGCGCGGTGCCCTGACACATGCGCTCGATGACCCAGCGCACCTCGTAGCCGGTCACGGGATCGGTGAAGCTCTGAAATCCCGAAGGGTACGAATACGATGGCCCGTAGAGAGCCGCAGGCACGCCGCTGGGGCTCTCGCCGGCCTGCAGGTTCGCGTAGTAGTTGAGCGTGGGCGCGTGATTGAAGGGATCCGTAATCCGCGAGGCCGCGGGCCCCTCGAATAGCGCATAGTTGGCGGCCTCGATCGCGTGATTGATGGGGCCGATCGACGCTTGCTTGAACGCGAGGTTGCCGGCGATCGAGGTGCCCGCGTCCACGGCGCGCATCAGCGCCACGGCGGCGAGGGCGAGGACCACCATGCCGATCAAGGCCACGAAGAGCACGACACCGCGCTGGCGCGAGGGGGTGGATCGGTTTGAAGTCGCGGCGATCATGACTGATTCCAAAGGGCATTCCGCAAGGGGATCACGGTCTCGTAGATCCGGTAGCGGAAGTAGTCGCGTAATGCACCGGTGTTCGCCGTTCCGCTGATCTGTATGCGTCCCTGGCAGGTCGCGTCGTTGGCGCCGCAGTTGAAGAGCCAGTACGTCTGGTTCACGAGGTGCGCCGCTGACGCATCCTCGCGAGCCTTGTCGTCGCTGCGCACGACGATGGCCATCCGCACGGCCTTGATTGATCGGAGTTGCGCCGCGTTCGCGGTCGCCGAAAAACTGCCCGCTCCACCGGCCAGTGTTGCCGGATCGGAGGGCCCCGTGTAGTCGACACCGTTGCCGCAGGTATTCGCGTTGTCCGCCGGCGTCCAGCAATCCACGAGGTTGTCGCCGTTGGTATCCACCCCGTACTGCGCCTTCATTAGCACGATGTTCTGTGCCAGCGGCACGATCGGCAGCGGGAATCCTGGATCCATCCAGTTCACGTTCTCGCTGTTGAGTTGCGCCTTGGCCGGGTCGACGGTGTAATGCACCCGCATCACCTGCGGCCCTAGGTTGAGCACGCGTCCGTTGGTGTTGAAGTTGAAGGCCGACGGCGGCGTGTAGGCGAGCTGCACGCGCCCGCCGGGGGCCGCGGGCGGCCAGGGATCGCCCGACGGATACTGCGTAATGGCGGTCACACGCCCCATCGAGCAATCAGCGGCGCGGTTGGTCACCAGGAACCAGTCGTCGACGCGAAAGCCGTTGGGGCTGTCGACCCCGAGCGGAGCGGGGGTGGCGATCGTGCCCGAAATGTGCACGGGGTGGACCACGCGCGGCGACGTGCTGTAGAAGATCGTGAGGTCGTCCGGGTCGTTGGCGGTGGCGCCTGCCCGTATTGCCACCGGCAACGGCTTCAGCCGCCAGTCGCTGCAGGATGCGAGTTCTTCGACGCCCATCATCAGCGCGGCGCCGCCGTTGGCCACCTCGCGTCCGAGGATGAACTGCGTCAGCTGCCCCGTGATCTGCGCATCGGCCACGCCGATGTTCGCGCGCTTGTGCTCCTCGGCGAGGATCAGCGTGTTGTAGACCACGAGCACGACGACCATCCCGATCAGGATGCCGACCATGGTCTCGACGATGCCCACGCCGCGTTGCGCAGCGGCCGGTCGTCGTGGATACGGGGGGCGGAGGCTCATCAGTTCAGCTTGACGGTGGCGGAGGTCTGGTAGCGGTGGCGGTTGTGTCCCGGCGTGGCCGCTCCCGGAGGCTCCCAGAAGAGGGTGATGACCACGTCGTAACCCATCGTGGGATCGCCGAAGCGTGGCGTGACGGTCACTGTCGGCTCGTTGCCCGCGATCTTGGCGCCGGGCAGGCGCAGCTCGGCCATGTTCTTGAGATTGTCGTAGGGGGTGCCCGCCCCGCCGCCGGTCGCAAAGTCGGCCTGCAGCGTGGCCTGGTCGTGCAGCCACATCTGGCCGAGGAGATCGTTGGCTAGAAAGGCAGCCTCGCTGCGGTACTGCGAGTCCTGCGTGTTTTCCATCGAGCGCGCCTGCAGGCCCACGAGTCCCAGGATTCCCAGCGCCACGATGAGTACGGCGATCAGGGTCTCGAGGAGGAAGCTCCCCAGTTCCTGGCGCGGAAGGCGGCGGCTAGTGGACATGGATTTACGGAGTGATGTTGCAGCGGGTCACTACCTCTGGCCGGAGGGTCGGATCCGGATCGCAGATCCTGATGCCTGTGCGACCGCCGCCGACTAGCACCTTCAGCGTGCGGGATCCGCTGGCGGCGTGGGTGACCTCGACCTCCCGCAGTACCGCCGAAGCGTCGGCATTGGTCGCGACGATGCCTCCGAAGCCATTGAAGGTGACCGTCGTGGCGCCGCCGGGCGTCATGGTGAAGAGCGCGCCCTCCCCACCCTCGACGAAGTGCCCCTCCTGGATTGGCGTGCCGCTGCCCACCTGGGTGATGGCCCATCCGCGGGATGCACCGGTGGGTGTGACGACGAACTCGACCTGCCAGTTGCGGCGAATTGCTTCGGCGTGCGCAAGCCGCAGTCCCGACGCGATCGACTCCGTTGCCGCACGAATCTGCTGATCGGCGATCCAGGTCGAGTAAGCAGGGGCGGCAAGCACGAGCAGCAGCACGGCGATCGCGAGCGCGACCATCAGCTCGATGAGGGTAAAGCCCGCTGCGCGTTCGCGTCCCATGGTCAGGTGCAGTCGGCGCCCTTGCGCACGAGCCAGCAGTTGGTGGCGGTGCCCCAGTCACCCGGGCCGCTCGACGCTTTCGCATTGGCCTGGTTGACGCTGAATGAGAAGCCGGACATGCCGCTGGCCGCACGCCCGGTGGCGGTCAGGGAGTAGGTCGTGTCCGAGGCGGATCCCGAGGGACAATCGAAGTCGAAGGAGCGCGCCGGATCGGCATTGGCATTGGCGAGCGCCGTGGTCGTGATGCCGCAGGCGCCGCTGCCATCGACGTAGCTCCGGTTGTCCATGAAGTACTTCTCCATCTGCACCCGCAGGTCGCCGAGCTTGGTATGGGCGTCGAGCAGCTTGCTGCGCGTCACGTAGTTGCTGTAGCTCGGCAACGCGATCGCGGCCAGGATGCCGACGATCACCACCACGATCATGACCTCGATCAGGGTGAACCCTGAATGCGATGATCGGCACATGAACCGCGTGGGCAAGCTGGGGCAGGCGATGGGCATGGAAGGGCTCCTTGCGGCGGATGGTACGGAGGGCGCAGGGGGCGTCGCAACGTGGTCCTGACCAATGGTGCGGGCACGGGAACGGACGGTGTAAACCTTTGACTACGCGTCGCATTCGGGTACGCGTGGGGCGTGGCCGGCTCAGGGGCAGACGACCCGCGTCCGTTCGAGGCGGACCCTGCCGCTCGCCACGAGCACGACACGGATCGTGCGCCGTCCCGGCTTGCAGACCGTGAAGGTTCCCATCTGCAGGGCGCCGCTCAACAGCCGCGCCTGGCCGAACGAGGTGAACGAGACGTAGTCGGAAAGCGGGCGATTGGCATCGACGACGATGCCGCGCGGCGCAGGCTCGACGCGGATCACCGCATCGGGACCGTCAACGGCGCCGGTGCGGTCGTGGTCGTCGTGAAGGATGAAGCCCTGGTCCCACCGTCCGGACTCCGTGCACTGCCGCCCGTCGGCCGACTTGCACAGGTTGACGCGATGGCCGCGCTTGATCGCCTCGGCGCGGGCCTCGTTCATCGTCGTGAGGAGGAGGCGGGCGTGATTCATCACCTGGGCATCCTCGATCCAGTCCCGATAGGCACTCGCCGCCAGCATGAGGAGCGCGGCAGCGACCGCCAGGGCTACGACGGACTCCACCAGGGTGAAGCCGCGGGGCAGATCGGATTCCATGACGGGCTCCTCGTGAGGAAAGCCCGACCGTAGGAGCGTTGGCCCACCCTCTCCCACTGGCCATTCGGATGATCCGGGCGCCGGGGATCGCTACGCCCTTTGCGACGGGCGAGGTGTCACCCGCGACCATTCGGTGCGGGGGCCGGTGCGGTGAGTCGCCTGACGGCACCAAGCACGCCGGGACGCCTTCGCGCCAATGACTGCCGTGCACCCTCCGGCATAATCTTCGTTTTCCCCGCCCCACCGCCGGAGCCCCCATGAACGCCCCTGCCCGCAGCTCCCGACCCACCTTCAAGTGGGACGACCCGCTCCACCTCGACCAGCAGCTCACCGACGAGGAGCGCATGGTCCGCGAGACGGCGCATGGCTACGCGCAGGACAAGCTCCTGCCGCGCATCCGGGACGCCTTCCGCCACGAGACGACCGACCCGTCGATCTTCCGCGAGATGGGCGCGCTGGGACTGCTCGGCGCCACGCTGCCGGCGGAGTACGGCGGGGCGGGCCTCAACTACGTTTGCTACGGTCTCATCGCACGCGAGGTCGAGCGCGTCGACTCGGGCTATCGCTCGATGATGAGCGTGCAGAGCTCGCTCGTGATGTATCCGATCTTCGAGTACGGCACCGAAGCACAGCGCAAGAAGTATTTGCCCAAGCTGGCCAGCGGCGAATGGATCGGCTGCTTCGGCCTGACCGAGCCCAATCACGGCTCGGACCCCGGCTCGATGGAGACGCGCGCCCGCGCGGCACCCGGCGGCTTCAAGCTGTCGGGCGCCAAGACGTGGATCAGCAATGCGCCGATCGCCGACGTGTTCGTCGTCTGGGCCAAGGACGACCAGGGCATCATCCGCGGCTTCATCCTCGAGAAGGGCATGAAGGGGCTGTCGGCACCGAAGATCGAGGGCAAGTTCTCGCTGCGGGCGTCGATCACCGGCGAGATCGTGATGGACGAGGTCTTCGTGCCGGACGAGAACCTGCTGCCGAACGTGCAGGGGCTGAAGGGGCCCTTCGGCTGCCTCAACAGCGCGCGCTACGGCATCGCGTGGGGGGCGCTGGGCGCGGCGGAGTTCTGCTGGCAGGCGGCGCGTCAGTACACGATGGATCGCAAGCAGTTCGGCCGCCCGCTCGCGAGCAACCAGCTCGTGCAGAAGAAGCTCGCCGACATGCAGACCGAGATTGCGCTGGGGCTGCAGGGTTGCCTGCGGCTCGGCCGCATGAAGGACGAGGGGATCGCTGCGCCCGAGATCACCTCGATCATGAAGCGCAACTCCTGCGGCAAGGCGCTCGACATCGCGCGCACCGCACGCGACATGCACGGCGGCAACGGCATCGTCGACGAGTTCCACGTGATCCGTCACGTGCTGAATCTGGAGACGGTGAATACCTACGAGGGCACGCACGACATCCATGCGCTGATCCTCGGGCGGGCGCAGACGGGGATCGCGGCGTTCTGAGGGGCGCGGCGCCCGGGGGTGCTCGCCGGGGTCGCGGCCAGGGCCCAAACCGGCCGTCAGCTTCGCGACGTCCCCCGTGCGCGGTAACGCCACCATGGACTTCGACGTTCTCCTCCCCTGTGCGAACGTCCTGGGCGAGAGCCCGCTGTGGTGCGAGCGACGTCAACGCCTGTTCTGGGTCGACATTCGCGCTCCCGCGCTGCATGCCTGCGCGGAGGACGGCAGCGCGTTCTCGACGTGGCCGATGCCCGAGACGATCGGCAGCTTCGCCTTCCGTGCGCAGGGCGAGGGCATGGTGGTCGCGCTCCGGGCGGGGCTGCACTTCTTCGATCCGGCCGCGGGCACGTTCACCACGCTTGCCGAGCCCGAACGCGACCGGCCGACGCATCGCTTCAACGAGGGCAAGTGCGATCCGCGCGGACGCTTCCTGGCCGGCACCATGAACGACGTCGTGCGCGAGCCGTCGGGGACGCTCTTCCGTCTCGATGCCGACCGCAGCGTCCGCCCGATGAAGGAAGGCATCGCGGTTCCCAACAGCCTCGCGTTCTCGCCCGACGGCACGCGCATGTACTTCGCCGATACCGAGCAGCGCGTGATCTGCGCCTACGACTACGACGCGGATGCCGGCGCCTTCGGCGGCGAGCGCAGCTTCGCGGACCTGCGCAACGGGCCGGGCCGTCCGGACGGCGCCGCGGTCGACGCCGACGGCTGCCTGTGGAGCGCAGAGGTGGTGTCGGGGCGCGTCGTGCGCTACGGTCCCGACGGGTGCATGCTCGGCGCCTGGTCCCTGCCGGTGAGCCGCGTGACCTCGCTCACCTTCGGCGGCGCCGACCTGCGCACGCTCTACGTCACCACGTCGTCGTTCAAGCTCACCGCGGAGGAGCGGGCGAGTCAGCCGCACGCGGGCGCGCTCTTCGCGGCGCGGGCGCCGGTGGCGGGATTGCCGGCGATGCGCTACGCGGGGTGAGCTTCGAGGAGTTATCCGAAGGTGCTACCATTTTCCGATGATCGATTGGTCCACTTGCAAGGCCGTTGAGCGGGATCCCGAGCGCGTGGGTGGAGCGTGGGTGTTTGGCGGTACCCGCGTTCCCGTGTCCGCGCTCTTCGAGAATCTGGAGGATGGCGCGCACTCGAATGCAACGTGCGAAGGGTTCCGTTGTTCGCGCGATCGATCGCGTGTCGTCTGGAAGCTACGTCGAAGTCGAGATTCGATGATCGTGCTTCCGGCGCCGACGCCCTTGCCGTAGGCGGGCACATCCCTGGTTGCGGCAGCATTCGCGAGGTATCGGCTTCGCAGGCGTCGAACGGGCGCACAATCATGCTTCCAGGGCCGACGCCATGAAGCTCTACGACTACCATTTCTCTTCCGCCGCCTACCGCGTGCGCATCGCGCTGAACCTGAAGGGGGTGGCGCCGGAGCGCGTGTTCGTCCATCTGCGCAGGAACATGCAGCGTGAGGCCGACTATCTCGACGTGAATCCGCAGGGGCTCGTGCCGGCGCTCGTGACCGACGACGGGAGCGTGTTCACGCAATCGCTCGCCATCATCGAGTACCTCGACGAGACGATTCCCGTGCCGCCGCTGCTGCCGGAGGGCGCCACCGGGCGGGCGCGGGTTCGGGGCATCGCCCAGTCGATCGCCTGCGACATCCATCCGCTCGACAACCTGCGCGTGCTGCGCTACCTGCTCCACACGCTCGGCGCCGAAGAGGCGCAGAAGGACGCGTGGTACAAGTACTGGATCGACGTGGGACTGGAAGCGCTCGAGCGATCGCTCGCGCGCGACTCCGCCACTGGCCGCTACTGCCACGGCGATGCGCCGACGCTGGCCGACGTCTGTCTCGTGCCGCAGCTCGCCAATGCCCGTCGCGCGGGGATGGACCTGGCGCCGTACCCGACGCTCACCCGCATCGAGTCGAACTGTCACGCGCTGGCGGCATTCGCCGCCGCGGCGCCGGCCCGCCAGCCGGATGCCGGGACCTGAACGATCGCATTTCACCGAAGGGACACCACCAGGCATGCCTGCCACCACCTACGCCATCCCCCTGTGGGATCCTCCGAGCGTTCCCATCGCCGGCTCCCACGAGCGCTTTCCGGTGCGCCACATCTTCTGCGTGGGACGCAACTACGCGGAACACACGAAGGAAATGGGCGGTGACGCGACGAAGGAGCCGCCTTTCTTCTTCACCAAGGCGGCCGACGCGATCGTGCCGGTGGTGCCGCCGAACGTGGGCCGCATCCGCTACCCCAAGGCCACGGCGAACCTGCATCACGAGCTCGAGCTGGTGGTGGCGATCGGCCGCAGCGCCGTCGACCTCACGCCTGAACGCGCCAGCGAGTGCATCTTCGGATACGCCGTGGGTCTCGACATGACGCGCCGCGACCTGCAGAACGACATGCGCGAGAAGAAGCGTCCGTGGGACATCGGCAAGTCGTTCGCGCAGGCGGCGCCGATCGCGCCGATCCATCGCGTGAGCGAGACGGGCATCCTCGCGAAGGGCGCGATCACGCTCGAGGTGAACGGGGCCTCGCGACAGCGTGGCGACCTCGCCGACATGATCTGGGACGTGCCGCACACCCTCGCCTTCCTCACGAAGTTCTACGAACTCCTCCCCGGCGACCTCGTGTTCACGGGCACGCCCGCAGGCGTGGCGGCCGTGGGCCCCGGCGATCGCCTGGAAGGTCGCGTGGAGGGCCTGACGCCGCTCGTGATCGAGATCGTCTCGTGAGGGCGAACGTCGTGATGGAGAATGGCGTGATGGAGATGGTCGTGATGGAGATGGTCGTGATGGAGATCGTCGTGCGGAGCGCCGCCCTGGGCGGACGTGACCGGGAGCGCGTGAGCGCGAAGGAGCACCCGTGACGCTCGGGCCCGAGGAAATCGAGCGCGGCTACAACAACCGCGAAGCGGTGCCCGAGCATCCGCGCTTCATCGCCGAAGGTGCGCGGCTGGCGAAGGAGTCGCGCGATGCGTTCCGGCCGGTGCGCGACCTTCGCTACGGTCCCAACGCGGGTGAGGTGCTCGACCTCTTCGTGCCGGCGCGTCCTGCCCGGGGCACGCTGGTGTTCATCCACGGCGGGTACTGGCGGGCGCAGTCCAAGGACGACTATTCCTTCGTCGCGGCGCCGATGCTCGCGAAGAACATCGCGTGCGCGGTCCTCGACTACGACCTCGCACCGAAGGTGTCGGTGGGGACGATCGTGGAGGAATGCCGGCGCGCCATGCTGTGGATCGCGCGCGAAGGCGCGAGGCACGGCGCGAACCCCGGCTGCGTCGTGGTGGCCGGTCACTCCGCGGGCGGCCACCTGGCGGCGATGATGGTGGCGACCGACTGGACCTCGTTCGGACTCGAGCGTCCGCCGCTCACCGGGGCGCTCTCGCTGTCAGGCGTGCACGACCTGACGCCGCTCCTGCATTTTTCGTACAACGCGGACATCCGGCTCGACGCCGCGCAGGCGGCAGCGTTGTCCCCCGCCTTCATGCCGCCGCGGTCGGACGTGCCGCTCATGGTCGCCTGCGGCGGCGCGGAAACGAGCGAGTTCCTGCGCCAGTCGCAGCTCATGTGGGATGCCTGGCCGCGTCATCGCCTTCCGGCGGCGGGCCCGCTCTTCATCCCGGGCAAGCATCACTTCGACGTGGTGCTCGAGCACGCGCACGCGGACAGCGCGCTCACGCGCGAACTGCTCGCGCTGTTCTGAACTGAAGGGCGCTGTTCCCGGCGATCATGTCTTCGGGAACGCCAGGCTGCGCACTCGCCGCGACGCGACGATCTCGCCGCCCACGAACTTCTCGTGGTTCTCCTCGATCGCGTTCGATTCGTACACGTAGTTGACCATGAGGCCGAGCGACTGGCGCAGCCGCTTCCGGGACGTGTCCGCGAGCCAGTTGATCCGCTCCAGCCGGGCACCGTTGTTGAGGTGAAACCTCGCGACGGGATCCCGCACCGGCTCTCCGACTTCGGCGATCTGCTGCAGGTAGGTCGCGCACAGCCGGAGCAACGGCAACTGCAGGGCTGCCAGCCGTTCCACGGCGCTGGCGGGGTCGGCGACGAACTTGCCGAGGTCGGTGCCGAGTGTCGCGGCCGTGTCCTCGAGCGCTTGTGCCATCCCCGTGGCCTGCGGACGGTTACCTTCGCGCAGGAGCGGCTCGAGCCAGGCCACGAATCCCGGGATGGGCGACAGCGTGCAGAAGACCTCGAGCCTCGGATGCTCGCGTGCGAGGACGTCCACCACGTTCTTGATCAGGAAGTTCCCGAGCGACACGCCGCGAAGGCCGGGCTGGCAGTTGCTGATCGAATAGAACACGGCGGTCGTCGCACGGCCGGGATCGCTCGGTCCGTCGTGAGCGCCGAGGAGTGGCGCAACCGCATCGGCCATGCGCCTCGTGAGCGCCACCTCGACGAAGATCAGCGGCTCGTCGGGCAGCGCCGGATGGAAGAAAGCGTAGCAGCGGCCGTCGCCGTCGAGCCGCCGGCGCAGGTCGTTCCAGTCGCGGATCTCGTGCACCGCTTCGTGCTCGATGATCTGCTCGAGCAGGTACGCGGGCGTGCGCCAGTCGACGCGGGTGATCTGGAGGAAGCCGGGGTTGAACCACGACGACAGCAGATGCCGGAAGTCCCGGTCGACGGCCTCGAGCTCGCGCTCCGCCGATTGCAGCTCCAGCAGGCGCTCCCGCATGCGCAGGATCGCCGCGGTGCCGCCCGGCGCACGGTTGAGGCGCCGCAACAGCTCCTGCCGCGGCGGCTCGGCGGCAACGCTCAGCCGCGCGAGATTGGCTGCCGAGGGCTCGGTCGCGTAGGCCTGCGACGCCGCGAGCACCTCGTCGGGGTCGGGCGAGAACCCGACGAGCAAGGCCGCGAGGAAGCGTGCCTGGTCCTTCCTGTCCAGCCCGGCGTAGAGGTCCAGCGTCGCGCGGGCGAGCGAGACGCCGGCGACCTCGCCGCGCGCGGTGAGGAGCTTGCGGCAGCTCGCGATCAAGCGCCGCAGCGGCGCACTGTCGCCTGAGAGGGAGGCGGCGCGCTTCCGGACCGAATCGAACATGCCTGGCTGTTCCTGGGTCGTCGAAGCGAAAGGCTCACGTTGCGGGAAAGTATGCAGGAGGTCCGTGTTCCTTGACGCTTGCGAGGGGCTTCCCTTACCCTTCGACATCAAGTGACTCTTGGTCATTTGCGGCGGACATGATCATCCGGCAACGCGCGATGCAGGCAGAGGACAAGCAGGTGCGGCACGAGGCCATCCTCGACGCGGCCACGCGGCTGCTCGAGCGCTCGCCCGGGCAGATCGCCAGCATGACCGACGTGGCCGACGAAGCGGGACTGGCCAAGGGCACCGTCTATCTCTACTTCGCGAGCAAGGAGGAGTTGCTGCTGGCGGTGCACGAGCGCGGCATCGACGCCTTCTTCAAAGCGTTGCAGCAGCAGCTTGCGGTCACGGCGCCGCTCGCCGCCAGGGAGGTGCTTTCGCTCGCCCGCGAGCACATCGTCGCTGCGCCGCTGTTCCTACCGCTCGCCGCGCGCTGCCTGGGATTCATGGGACAGGGCGTGTCCATGGAGGCGGCTCTCGCCTTCAGGCGGCGGATGGCCGGCAGACTGGATGCGGCGGGAGCGGGGCTCGAGCGTCACTTCCGCGACCTTGCGCCAGGCGATGGAGTCGCCCTGCTGCGCCGTACCTACGCCCTGATCCTCGGGCTCTGGCAGCTGTCGGGGCGGCCGGGCTTGCGGGAGCACGCCGCCACCGCGGACGGCGATGCGGCCTTGCCCGATGCGTTCGTCGCGGATCTCGATCGTGCGCTCCTGGCGCTGTGGAACGGAACGATCGCGGCCGGGAACGGGCGGGGGGCTCGGTGAAGGCGCAGCGCCGGCGGTGCGCGCGACGCCTACGGTAGAATCGTGTTCCTCTCTCGCTGTCACGAAAGCCAGCTGCCATGGGCCTCGCCACCGTTCCCGAGATCATCGCCGAGCTGAAGGCCGGGCGCATGGTGGTCCTCGTCGACGAAGAGGATCGCGAGAACGAGGGCGACGTCATCATCGCCGCGGACCACGTCACCCCCGAGGCGGTCAACTTCATGGCGCGTCACGCGCGCGGCCTCGTCTGCCTGACGCTCGAGGAAGAGCGCTGCCGGCGGCTCGGCCTGACGCCGATGACGGCGCTGAACCGTTCCGGCCACGGCACCAACTTCACCGTATCCATCGAGGCGGCGCACGGTGTCACGACGGGCATTTCCGCCGCCGACCGCGCGCATACCGTGCGCGTGGCGGTCGCGCCCGATGCCAAGCCCGAGGATATCGTCACGCCCGGACACACCTTCCCGATCATGGCGCAGCCCGGCGGTGTGCTGGTCCGCGCGGGGCACACCGAGGCAGGCTGCGACCTCGCGCGCCTCGCGGGCCTCACGCCGGCAGCCGTGATCTGCGAGGTGATGCGCGAGGACGGCACCATGGCGCGGCTGCCCGACCTCGAGCGCTTCGCGCAGGAGCACGGCCTGCTGATCGGCACCATCGCCGATCTCATCCACTACCGCAGCCGCACCGAGCGGCTCGTGGAGCGCATCGCCGAGCGTCCGCTCAATACCGCGCACGGCGCCTTCCGCCTCGTGGTCTACCGCGACAAGGTCACCGACGCCACCCACCTGGCGCTGGTGCGCGGGCCGATCGCGCCCGACGTCGAGACCGTGGTGCGGGTGCACGAGCCGCTGTCGGTCATGGACCTGCTCGACACCGACAGTGCGACGCACTCGTGGACCATTCCCGGCGCGCTCGCCGCGGTCGCCGAGGCCGGACGCGGCGTGGTGGTGCTGCTGCACCGTCCCGAGAGCGCCGCCGAGTTGCGGCGCCGGGCCATGTCGGATGCGCCGGCGGTTCCCGCCAAGATGGACCTGCGCAACTACGGCATCGGCGCGCAGATACTGCGCGACCTCAACGTGGGACGCATGCGCCTGCTCGCCCGGCCGCGCAAGATGCCGAGCATGGCGGGCTTCGATCTCGAGGTCACGGGCTACGAGAGCGAGATGCCCCCGCGCAAGGCATCGTAGGGGAAGGGGCATGTCCATCAGGCACATCGATCCCGCGCTCGCCGGCGAGGGCCTCCGCGTGGCCATCGTGCAGTCGCGCTTCAATGCGAAGGTGGGCGAGGGGCTGCTCGCGGGCGCCCTGCGCGCGCTGCGCGAGTCGCGCGTGAGCGATGATCGCATCACCGTGGTCACGGTTCCCGGGGCGCTCGAGACGCCGCTTGCGCTGCAGGGGCTCGCGCAGACCGGCGACTACGACGCGCTCGTCGCGCTCGGCGCCGTGATCCGCGGCGAAACGTATCACTTCGAGATCGTGAGCAACGAGTCCGCGGCGGGCGTGTCGAGTGTCGCGCTCGAGTTCGGCATCCCCGTCGGCAACGGCATCCTCACCTGCGATACCGATGCGCAGGCCGAGGCGCGCATGGACCAGAAGGGCTACGAGGCCGCGCAGGCGGCCCTCGAGATGGCCAACCTCCTGCGGGCGATCGATGGCGACGACTAGCCGCGCGGCTGCGGCGAAGCGGCGCCGTGAAGCCGTGGCAGATTCCGGGCGCGAGCGCGCCGCGAAGCCCGAAGGCGCGCCTGCGGCCGGGCCCGGGCGCGAGCCCGCGGCCAGTCCGCGCCGCGCGGCGGCGGCGAGTCCGCGGCACGCGGCGCGCGAACTCGTCCTGAAGGGCCTGTACGAGCGGCAGGTCGGCGGCAATGCCGCGAACGACGTGCGCGGCGATCTCGCGGCGGGACCCGCCTATGCGCGCGCCGACCAGGCGTACTTCGAGGAACTGTGGGCCGGCGTCACGAGCCAGCATGACGCGCTCCTCGAGCGCGTGGCGCCGCTGCTTTCGCGCAAGCCGGCCGAGCTGTCCCCGATCGAGCGCGCCATCCTCGTGATCGGCGCGTGGGAACTCGTCCATCGACTCGAGATTCCGTACAAGGCGGTGATCGACGAGGCGATCGAGCTCGCCAAGACCTACGGCGGGACCGACGGCCACCGCTTCGTCAACGGCGTGCTCGACAGGCTCGCAGCGGAGGCGCGGGCGGCGGAGATCGCCGCTCTCGCCCGCTGACGCGGTTCGTGCGACCGCTCGCCGTCTGCCTGTTCGCGCTGGGCGCGGCATGGATCGTCCCCGCGGCGTCGGTCGCACAGCCGCGCTCGGTGGTCGTCTACTGCAGCCACGACGCCGACGCCTGCGAGCTCGCGGGAAGGACGTTCGAGCGCGAGACGGGCATTCGCACGTCGATCACGCGCAAGGCCACCGGCGAGTACTACGCGCAGTTGCGCGCCGAGCGCGACAACCCGCGCGCCGACGTGTGGTATGGCGGCACCATCGACCCGCTCCTGCAGGCTGCCAGCGAGGGCCTGCTCGCCGAGTACCGCTCGCCCAACCTGGATCAGCTCGCGCCCTGGGCGCGCAGGGTCACCGAGCGCAGCGGCTACCGGGTGGCCGCCATCTACGAGATCATCATCGGCTTCGGCACCAACCGCGAGGTGCTGGCGAAGAAGGGCCTCGCGGCACCGCGCTGCTGGTCCGATCTGACCGCCCCCGCGTATCGAAGGGAGATCGAGCTCTCCAATCCCGTGACGAGCGGCACCGGCTACACGATCCTCGCCACGCTGGTCACCCTCTACGGCGAGGACGGCGCGTTCGGCTTCCTCTCGAAGCTCGCGCCGAACGTGGTTCGCTACACGCAATCGGGGACCGCGCAGGGCCCGTCGGTCGCCCGCGGCGAGGTGGCCGTGGGCGTGTCGTTCGTGCACGAGTTCGTCACGCAGCAGCTCGCGGGTTTCCCGGTGGACATCGCCATTCCGTGCGAGGGCACCGGGGCGGCCCTGGGCGGCATGGGCATCGTGGCCGGTGCTCCGCACCCGTCCGAGGCGCGCGCGTTCTACGATTGGGCGCTCACCCGCGGTGCGCAGGAACTCGCCAACCAGACGCGGAACCTCATCATCCCGGCGAATGCGAGCGCGACGATCCGTCCCGAGGCGGCGAAGTTCGCGAAGGCGGCGACCCTCGACGTCGATCCCATCCGGTTCGGCCAGCCCGCCGAGCGCAAGCGGCTCCTCGCGCGCTGGCAGCGTGAGATCGGCGATGTCCTGCGCTGAGCCGCCGTGGCCGTGAGCGAATTCGCGCTGATCGACCGTTACTTCCGGCGGCCACCGCGCGACGCCGCGGTGCGCCTCGGCGTGGGCGACGACGCTGCGATCGTCGCGCCGTCGCCGGGTTGCGAGCTCGCTCTCACCGTGGACATGCTGGTGGAAGGGCGCCACTTCCTGCCCGGTACGGATGCGGAAGCGCTCGGCCACAAGACGCTGGCGGTGAACCTGTCGGATCTCGCGGCCATGGGGGCGCGTCCGCGCTGGGCCCTGCTGGCGGGCGCGTTGCCCGATGCCGACGAGGCCTGGCTCGCGGCGTTCACGCGTGGCCTCTTCGCGCTGGCGGACCGCTTCGACGTCACGCTCATCGGCGGCGACACCACGCGCGGCCCGCGCGCCCTTTGCGTGACGGCCATCGGCGAGCTGCCCGCGGGAACGGCGATCACGCGTGCCGGCGCGAGGGCCGGCGACGACGTGTACGTCTCCGGGACGCTCGGCGACGCCATGTTGGCGCTGGCAGCCATCGACGGGCGCATCGCGATGGCGGACGGCGTGCTCGCCGCCCTGCGGCGTCGCCTCGACCGGCCCGAGCCGCGCGTCGCGCTGGGCATCGCGCTGCGCGGTGCCGCCTCCGCGGCGCTCGACGTCTCGGACGGCCTCACCGGCGACCTGCGCCACATCCTCGAGGCGTCGGGAGTGGGGGCCACGCTCGACCTCGCGGCGATCCCGCGCAGCGCCGCGCTCGCGGACCTGCTCGGCGGTGGCGGGCGCGAGACGGCGCTCGCCTGCCTTCTGGCCGGCGGTGACGACTACGAGCTCTGCTTCACGGCGCCTGCATCCCGGCGCGACGACGTCGCGCGCGCGGCGGGCGAGGCCGGCATCGCCGTCGCCCGCATCGGCAGCATCACCGTCGACGCAGGACTGCGGGTGCACGACGAACGCGGCGTGCCGTTACGCACCCTGCCAGCGGCATTCGACCACTTCTCCGCATGACGAAGCCCACGCTCGCATTCATGCTCCACCACCCGGCGCATTTCATCGCGCTCGGCTTCGGCAGCGGACTAGCGCCCGTCGCACCAGGCACCTTCGGCACGCTGGTGGCGATCCCGATCGCCGTCGCGATCAGGAGCTACGCCGGCGACGGCACCTTCCTCGCCGTGATCGCGGCGACGCTCGTCGTGGGGACATGGGCATCGCAGGTGACCGGCCGCGCGCTCGGGGCGTCGGACCACGGCAGCATCGTCATCGACGAGGTGGCCGCATTCCTGATCGTGCTGTTCTTCACCGGCGTGACGCCGCTGCGGATCGCGATCGCCTTCGTGCTCTTCCGCTTCTTCGACATCGTGAAGCCGCCGCCGATCCGCCAGGTCGACGCCGCGGTCAAGAATGGCGCAGGCGTGATGCTCGACGATCTCGTCGCAGCGGGCTACGCACTGCTCGTGTTCGCGATCGGCCAGCGCGTCCTGGGTCCGTGAGGGGCGGGCGATGACCAGCGTCCCGGCAGGCGTCGAGGTTGCGATCGACACGCTCGCCCGCGAACTCGGTGCGGTGCTCGCCGGGCGCGGGCTCGCCTGCGCCACCGCGGAGTCGTGCACCGGCGGACTCGTGGCCGGCGCGATCACCACGATCGCCGGCAGCTCGGGCTGGTTCGACCGCGGCTTCGTGACCTACACGAACGAAGCGAAGCAGGAGCTGCTTGGCGTGCCGCCGGACCTGCTGGCGATCCACGGCGCGGTGTCCGAGCCGGTTGCGCGGGCGATGGCCGAGGGCGCGCTCGGGCGCAGCCGCGCGGCCTTCGCGGTCGCCATCACCGGCATTGCCGGACCGGGCGGCGGCAGCGCCGCCAAGCCGGTGGGCATGGTCTGCTTCGCATGGGCGACCACCGGAGCGCCCACGCGGGCGCTGACCCGCCATTTCGAAGGCGATCGCCGGGCGGTGCGGCTCGCCTCCGTCGAGGCGGCGCTCGAGGGACTGCTCGAAGCGGCCCGGATGCCGTAGCGCCGCCATGTGCCGATGGCCGGTCGCTCGCCGCGTCGTCGGGGGCGTCGGGGGCGTCGGGGGCGTCGGGGCCGTCGGGGCCGTCGGGGCGCCGTCGGCTTCTCGCAAGGACGGCGCGCGACGGCCCCTTCGGCCGAGCGGCTTAAGCCGTCTGGCCGACTTGCGCCGAACGATCGTTCTATGCCATCATCGCCTCCAGTGATTCGCCCGCCTTCCCGGCCGCCAGGCCGCCGGGCGCTACACTCGGAGACCAAAGACATGCCCCTCGACGCCCCCATGGACGACCAGAAAAGCAAGGCGCTCGCCGCCGCCCTCGCCCAGATCGAAAAGCAGTTCGGCAAGGGTTCGATCATGAAGATGGGCGAAGCCCAGATCGCCAACGACCTCGCGGTCGTCTCTACAGGCTCGCTCGGGCTCGACATCGCCTTGGGCGTGGGCGGCTTGCCCCGCGGGCGGGTGGTCGAGATCTACGGCCCCGAATCCTCGGGCAAGACCACGCTTTGCCTGCAGGCGGTGGCGCAGATCCAGAAATCCGGCGGGGTCGCCGCCTACATCGACGCCGAGAACGCCCTCGATCCCGTGTACGCGGGCAAGCTCGGCGTCAACGTGGCCGATCTCCTGATCTCGCAGCCCGACACCGGAGAGCAGGCGCTCGAGATCGCCGACATGCTCGTGCGCTCGGGCGGCATCGATGTCATCGTCATCGATTCCGTCGCGGCGCTGGTGCCGAAGGCGGAGATAGAGGGGGAGATGGGCGACCAGCTTCCCGGCCTGCAGGCGCGCCTCATGAGCCAGGCGCTGCGCAAGCTCGCCGGCAACATCAAGCGTGCGGGCACGCTCGTCATCTTCATCAACCAGATCCGCATGAAGATCGGCGTGATGTTCGGCAATCCCGAAACCACCACCGGCGGCAACGCGCTCAAGTTCTACGCCTCGGTGCGCCTCGACATCCGTCGCATCGGCTCGATCAAGAGGGGCGAGGAGGTCGTAGGCAACGAGACGCGCGTCAAGGTGGTCAAGAACAAGGTAGCCCCGCCGTTCCGGGAGGCGCTCTTCGACATCCTCTACGGCGAGGGCATCTCGCGCGAGGGCGAGATCATCGAGCTTGGCGTCAATCACCGGATCATCGACAAATCCGGCGCCTGGTACGCCTACAAGGGCGACAAGATCGGCCAGGGCAAGGACAACGCCCGCGAGTTCCTGCGCGAGCACCCGGAGATCGCCGAAGAGATCGAGGCGCGCATCCGCGAGGCCGTTGGCGTGCCGCTACCCGGAAAGGCCGGGGCCGCGCCGGCGAGCGACGAGTAAGCGTCTGACGGTGCGCGCCGGGTCGCGCCGGCATTCGGCGGTGGACACGCCACCGCCGTCACCCAGGGCCCTCGCCGTTCGCTGGCTCGCGCGCAGGGACTACAGCCGCGCGGAACTCGCCACGCGCCTGCTCCGGCGCGGCGTCGGCAGGGAGGCCGTCGATCGTGCGCTCGACGAACTCGTTGCCGCCGGATACCTGTCCGATGCCCGCTACGCGCAGGCGGTCGTCACGCAACGCGCCGGCCGCTACGGCAAGCGGGCGATCGTGCAGGCACTCAAGGAACGCGGGGTCGCGCCGGCTGAGGTCGAGCAGGCGATGGCGCCGCTTCGCGACCGCAACGAGGTCGACGACGCGCGCGACCTCTGGCAGCGGCGCTTCGGCACTCCACCCGCCGACGACCGTGAGAAGGCGCGACAGGTGCGGTACCTGCAGGCGCGCGGCTATCCGCTGTCGGTAGCGCTCACTGTGCTGCGGCGCGCCGGTGCGCCGATCGACGAAACCCCGGGACAGGACGGTCAAGGGCGGTAGGCGGGATTCGCCCGCCAAGCGCCCGGCACGGCGCATCCTCGCAGGCTACAATATAAGCTTTTGATTCCGCGCCTCGTTTCGCCTGTCGACCGTTTCCGGTCGCGCATGCAGCAAGCGCGACGACCTCCATGCAAGTCGCCGACATCCGCCGCCGCTTCATCGACTACTTCGTAGGCAAGGGGCATGCGCACGTGCCCAGCTCGTCGCTGGTCCCGGCGAACGACCCCACGCTGCTCTTCGTCAACTCCGGGATGGTCCAGTTCAAGGACGTGTTCCTGGGTGCCGACAAGCGTTCCTACACGCGCGCGACCACGGCGCAGCGCAGCGTGCGCGCCGGCGGCAAGCACAACGATCTCGAGAACGTGGGCTACACCGCCCGCCACCACACGTTCTTCGAGATGCTCGGCAATTTCAGCTTCGGCGACTATTTCAAGCGCGACGCCATCAGGTACGCGTGGGAACTGCTGACCACCGTCTACGGGTTGCCGCCCGAGAAGCTGTGGACCACCGTCTACATCGACGACGACGAGGCCTACGACATCTGGACGAAGGAAATCGGCGTGCCGCCCGAGCGCGTGGTGCGCATCGGCGACAACAAGGGCGCCAAGTACGCTTCCGACAACTTCTGGCAGATGGCCGACACGGGTCCGTGCGGCCCGTGCTCCGAGATCTTCTACGATCACGGCCCCGCCGTGTGGGGCGGTCCGCCCGGATCGCCCGATGCCGACGGCGACCGCTACATCGAGATCTGGAACCTCGTGTTCATGCAGTTCGACCGCCAGAAGACGGCCGACGGATCGTTCAGCATGACGCCGCTGCCCAAGCCCTGCGTCGATACCGGCATGGGGCTCGAGCGTCTCGCGGCGGTGCTGCAGCACGTGCACTCGAACTATGAGATCGACCTGTTCGCCTCCCTGATCCGGGCGGCCGCCCGCGAGACGGGTGCCAGAGACCTCGACAATCCCTCGCTCAAGGTCATCGCCGATCACATCCGCGCCTGCGCCTTCCTGGTCGTCGACGGCGTGATCCCGTCGTCCGATGGGCGCGGCTACGTGCTTCGCCGCATCATCCGGCGCGCGATCCGGCACGGCTACCAGTTGGGACAGAAGCAGCCCTTCTTCCACCGGCTGGTCGACGATCTCGACCGTGAGATGGGGGAGGCGTATCCCGAGCTTCGCCGCGACAAGGCGCGCGTGGCCGAAGTCCTCGAGGCCGAGGAAGTGCGCTTCGGCGAGACGCTCGAGAACGGGATGAAGATCCTGGGCGCGGCGCTCGACGCCCTCGCGGCGTCTGGCGGCAAGACCCTCGACGGCGCCACCGCCTTCACGCTCTACGACACCTTCGGCTTTCCGCTCGACCTCACCGCCGACATCGCGCGCGGCCGCGACGTGACCGTCGACGAGGCGGGCTTCGAGGCGGCGATGGACGCGCAGCGCGAGCGCGCGCGCGCTGCGTCGTCGTTCCGGATGGGCGCTTCCATCGAGTACGACGGCCCGAAGACCGCCTTCCGCGGCTACGAGTCGCTCGGCGAGGAGGCCCGCGTGGTCGCGCTGTACAAGGATGGCGCCCGGGTCGATTCGCTGGTGACCGGCGAGCGGGGCATCGTGGTCCTCGACCGCACGCCGTTCTACGCGGAATCCGGCGGCCAGGTGGGCGACCGCGGCGAGCTCTCTCGCAGCGGCGTGTGCCTGACGCTCTTCGCCGTGCACGATACGCAGAAGGTGCAGCCCGATGTCTTCGGGCACGTGGGTGAGATGAAGAACGGCGAGATCAAGGTCGGTGACGTCGTCGCCGCCGAGGTAGACCGGGATGCGCGCGGCCGCACCGTGCGCAATCATTCCGCCACGCACCTCATGCACAAGGCGTTGCGCGAGGTGCTCGGCGCGCACGTGCAGCAGAAGGGCTCGCTCGTCGACCCGGAGCGGACGCGCTTCGACTTCGCGCACAACGCGCCGCTGACCGACGACGAGATCCGCCGCGTGGAGGAGATCGTCAATGCCGAGATCCTCGACAACCAGCCCACGACCGCGCGGGTGATGCCCATCGACGACGCGCAGAAGCTCGGCGCCATGATGCTCTTCGGCGAGAAGTACGGCGACGAGGTCCGCGTACTCGACATCGGCACGTCGCGCGAGCTCTGCGGCGGCACGCACGTCGCGCGCACCGGCGACATCGGCTTCTTCAAGATCACCGGCGAGAGCGGCGTGGCTGCCGGCATCCGTCGCGTCGAGGCCGCCACCGGCCGCGGTGCGCTCGCCTGGGTGCAGGCGCAGGAAGCAAGGCTCAATGCGGCTGCGCAGGCGATCAAGGCGCCGGTGCAGGACGTCGAGGTGCGCATCCAGCAGCTCCTCGACAGCGCGCGCGCCACCGAGAAGGAACTCGCCCGCGTGAAGGCCCGGGCCGCGGCGAGCGCCGGCGACGATCTCGCGGGTGATGCGATCGACGTGAAGGGTGCGAAGGTGCTGGCCGCGTCGCTCGAAGGCGCCGATGCGAAGGCGCTGCGCGAGACCATGGACAAGCTCAAGGACAAGCTCAAGTCCGCGGCCATCGTGCTCGGCAGCATCGCCGACGGCAAGGTCACGCTCATCGCGGGCGTCACCAACGATCTCACCGCCAAGGTGAAAGCGGGCGAGCTCGTGAACCACGTGGCCACGCAGGTCGGGGGCAAGGGTGGTGGCCGTCCCGACATGGCGCAGGCCGGCGGCAGCGATCCCGCCGCGCTGCCGGGGGCACTTGCGTCGGTACGGGACTTCGTGGAACAGCGCCTTTGACGCGACTGTCGGGCGGGCGCCGATGAACGCGCCCAAGGGCCTGTCGCCGCAGTTCGCGAGCGACAACTGGTCCGGCATCTGCCCGGAAGCCTTCGACGCGCTCGCCCGTGCCAATGCCGGCCATGCACCGGCCTACGGCGGCGACGACTGGACCGCCGCTGCCACGCAGGCGATCCGCGACGTCTTTGCGACCGACTGCGAGGTGTTCCTCGTCTTCAACGGCACCGCCGCGAACTCGGTGGGACTCGCCGCGCTGGTCCGCGGCACCGACGCGATCGTCTGTCACGCGAACGCGCACGTCAGCGTCGACGAGTGCGGCGCCCCGCATTTCTTCAGCGGGGGAGCCAGGCTCCTCACCGCCGACACGCCGCTGGGCAAGCTCACGCCTGAGGCGGTCGAGGCGCTGTGCCGGACGCCGCACGACGTGCACGCGGCACGGCCGCGCGCCGTGTCGCTCACGCAGGCCACCGAACTCGGCACCGTCTACACGCCGGACGAGGTTCGCGCGATCGCGAGCATCGCGCACGGCAGGGGCATGCGGCTGCACATGGACGGCGCCCGCATCGCCAACGCGATCGCGTCGCTCGGGTGCTCGCCGGCCGACGTCACGTGGCGCGCCGGGGTCGACGCGCTGTCGTTCGGTGGCACCAAGAACGGATTGCCTTTCGGCGAGGCGATCGTGTTCTTCGATCGCGCGCTCGGCGAGGAATTCGGAGGCCGCCGCATGCAGGCGGGACAGCTCGCGTCGAAGATGCGCTTCCTCGCGGCACCCTGGCTCGGCGTCCTGCACGACGGCGCCTGGCTGCGGCACGCGGCGCACGCCAACGCCATGGCGTGTCGCCTGCGCGACGCCATCGCCGGAGTGCCCGGCACGCGACTGCTGGCGCCCGTCGAGGCCAACGGTGTGTTCGTCGACGTGCCGCGGGCGGTGATCGCCGCGCTGCGCGAGCGCGGCTGGCAGTTCCACGAGTTCGTGGGCGACACCGGCATCCGGCTCATGCTGAGCTGGGACAGCACGCCGGAGGTGGTCGACGCCTTCGCCGCCGACCTGCGCGAGGTCGCCGGCACGAGCCTTCGGCCGTGACGCGGGCGCCGCGTCCGCCATTCACGGGAGACGACGATGCAAGAGGATGCCGCATCCAACGCAGGTGAGGGGACGAAGACGCACGACGACGGCGTCGCGCGGGCCGCCCCTGTGCGGGCCGCCACCGTGCAGCCCGCACAGGGGCAGCCCGCCGCCGTGCAGTCCGCCGCCGTGCAGTCCGCCGCCGTGCAGTCCGCGCGGCGTGCGGTGATCTTCGATCTGGGCGGCGTGCTCCTCGACTGGAATCCGCGGTACCTCTATCGCAAGCTCTTCGACGGCGACGAGCGTGCCGTCGATGTCTTCCTTCGCGAGGTCTGCCATGCCGAGTGGAACCTCGCCCAGGACGCGGGCCGCGATTTCGACGATGCGGTGGCGGCGCTCATGCCGGAGCATCGCGACAAGCTCCCGCTGATCCTCGCCTGGCGCGATCGCTTTGCGGAGATGATTCCCGACGCGCTGCACGCCACGGTGGCGATCGCACGCGAGCTCAAGGACCGCGGCGTGCCCCTGTACGCCCTCACCAACTGGTCGCACGAGACCTTCCCGTCGCAGCGCCGGCGCTTCGCCTTCATGGACTGGTTCGACGGCATCGTGGTCTCTGGCGAGGAGAAGGTGATCAAGCCCGATCCGCGGATCTTTCGCATCCTGCTGGACCGCTATGCGCTGCGTGCCGACGAGTCGGTGTTCATCGACGACAACCCGGCGAACGCGAAGGCCGCATCGGCCCTGGGCCTCCATGGCCTGCATTTCACGTCGGCGCCCGAGCTTCGCCGCGACCTGGTGAGCCTTCGCCTGTTGTGACGCCGACGGCGTCCGCCGGACATCCTGCTGCGCGCGGCGCAATCCTGGGTTATCGTGCGGAGCTCGCACGAGGTCGCCGGCGGCGCCGCGCGCCAGCCCCACCCGACGGAGGCATGCATGAGACAGGATCCCGGCTTTCGCGGCGCCCGCGCGGCGCTCATCGCGACTGCGCTCGCATTTCCCGCCGTCGCACTCGCCCACCACGGCTGGAGCGAGTACGACCAGACGACCACGCTGACGCTCACCGGGACCATCCGGGAGGCGGGCTACGAGCATCCGCATGGTCACATCAGGATCGAGACCCCCGGCAAGACGTGGATCGCGGTGCTCGCTCCGCCGTCGCGCATGGATTCGCGCGGCCTGTCGCGGGACATGCTGAAGCCCGGCGCCATCGCGACCGTCGTGGGGTACCAGAACAGGAACAAGCCGGACGAGATGCGCGCCGAGCGCATCACGATCGCCGGCAAGACCGTCGAGCTGCGCTGACGGATCCGCCGGTCCTGTGGTGATGACTCCCGCCGGCGCCATCGAGACCACCGCCGTCGCGCGCTGGATGCGCGAGGCATTGTGGGCCTATCCGATGGTCGAGGCGGTGCACATCCTGTGCCTTGCCGTCGTGGTGGGGTCCATCGTGATCGTGGACCTGCGCCTGCTCGGGCTGTCGCGCGACCTGCCGGTGTCGCGCCTGGCGCGGCACGCCCTGCCGTGGACCCTCGGCGCATTCTGCGTGGTCGGGCTCACGGGGTTGCTCATGTTCACCGCACATGCCGAGGACTTCCTCACCAATCGCGTGTTCATGATCAAGATGGGCTTGATCCTGCTCGCCGGCATGAATGCGGGTCTCCTGCACGCCGGCGCGATGCGCCACGCGGCGCAATGGGACATGGCGCTGCCGCCGCCGCGCGTGCGTGCCGCTGCCGCGCTGTCGATCCTGCTCTGGATCGGGGTCGTGTTCTGCGGGCGGCTCCTCGCTTACACTTGACGGCCTTTCGTTCCTGTCCCATTCGATGCCCCTGCGTCCCGACCTCTCCCTCGAGAACCTCCAGCGCCGCGGCGATGGCCGCCTTCCCGGTCTCGTTGGGTTTCGCATCGTCGAACTCGGCGACGGCCTGCTTCGCGCCGAACTCGACATCCGCCCCGAATTGCTGGCGTCCAATGGCTACCTGCATGCGGCAACGGTGATCGCGCTCGCCGACACGGCGGCAGGCTTCGGCTGCCTCGCGCATCTCCCGCCGGGGGCGGAGAACTTCACGACCATCGAGCTCAAGGCGAACTTCGTGAGCACCGCGCAGGAAGGGACGATCATGGCCAGCGCGAGCCCCGTGCACCTGGGCAATGCGACGCAGGTGTGGGATGCCCACGTCTCGCGCAAGGCCGACGGCCGCCTGATCGCGATGTTCCGCTGCACGCAGATGGTCCTCTGGCCGCGCAAGTAGTCCGTGCTGCCAGCATGCGCGGCGATCTGGCGAAGACTCCCGACGGCCCCATTCGCGGGGCCGACCGCGCTGCCGGCGTGATGGGGGTGGCCGGCAGGCCGCGGACCACGCGCGATGGACGCGCCGCCAGCAGGCCGTCGGAGGGCGTCCGACCGTACTTTCGGACTTCGCACCCTTGTGCAGGAGCGCTTCGTGGTCTTCAATGGGATCATGAGCCTTCGGGCGTTGCACATGGGGGTCCTGATGGATTTCCTGTGGATCCTGATCTGCGTCTGCATAGGATTCGTGCTCGGCTTCGTGACGTTCGGCATGTTGCAGATGAGCCGCGATACCGGCGATCCCTGACCCGTCGTCCAACGCGTGCGCCCTCGTGCGCCGTGGGCGCGCGCGCGCCTGTCGCACGGGGCGCGGCATACGCCGCGCGTTGATCGACGGTGGGATTCTTTCGCACGCGGCGGGGTGTGCTTTTCGTTTGCACGGCGAACATCTGTCGCTCGCCGACGGTGGAAGCGGTCTTCCATGATGCGGCCACGCGAGCAGGCTTGGCGCGGACATTGCGCATCGACTCGGCGGGCACCCACGCCGGCCATCTTGGTGAGCGCATCGATCCGCGTGCGGTCGCTGCTCTGAAGGACTACGGCGTCGCGCCGATCGGGCATCGGGCGCGGCAGGTGCAAGCGGCGGACTTCAGCAGGTTCGACTGGATCTTCGCCATGGATGGCGCCAACCTGCGGGCCTTGCGCGAGGTGCGGCCCCCGGACTACCAGGGCCATCTCGGCCTGCTGATGGACCTGGCGCCGCAGGCGGGTCACGCCGAGGTCCCCGATCCCTACTACGGCTCGTCGCAGGCGTTCGATCTCGTGGTCCGCCTCGCGCTCGCGGCGACGGACGCGCTCCTCACCCGGCTCTCCGAACCCGCATCCTGAAGTCGGCCGCACGGCCGATATCCCGTCGCCCGCGCTTTCCGCAGGCTCGTGGCTTCCCTTCGCTGCCAGGGGCACGAGGATGCGGTCGAAGCTTTGCGTCGCGCTCGCCGCGTTTGCGATCGGCACGGGCCTGTTGCAGGCGAGTCCGGTCCTGGTGCCGGCGGCAGCGCCGCTCGTGCCGGGCGCCGGCCTGTTTCTCGCGCTCGCGTGGCGTATGCGGGGACGCGCGGGCACGCTCGCCGTCGCGATGGGCGCAATCACGCTGGGCGTGGCTTCCGCCTCGTGGCGTGCCGAAGCACGCCTGGCCGATGCGCTCGATCCGCAATGGGAGGGGGCGGTGCTGACCGTCACCGGCGTGATCGACGGCTTGCCGGCGGCGAGCGAACGCGGCACGCGCTTCGCGTTCGCCGTCGAGTCGGTGGCTCCGGCGAACGCGCGGGTTCCGGCGCGCGTATCGCTGGCGTGGTTTCCGGATCCCGGCAGCGACGACGACGCGGCCGCGGTCCCCCCGCTGCGAGCCGGCGAGCGCTGGACGTTGCGCGCGCGTCTCAAGCGCCCGCATGGCACCGTCAACCCGGGTGGCTTCGATCTCGAAGCGTGGCTGCTGCAACACGACCTGGGGGCGACCGGCCATGTCGTTCGCGACGCGGCCAACGCGCGAGTGGACGCCTTCGCCGGGCGACCGCGCGACGTCGTCGCGCGTGCCCGGGAGGTGGTGCGGGACAGGCTCCTGCGCGATCTCGCGGGTGCCCCGTACGCGGGCGTGGTGGTCGCGCTCGCGATCGGCGACCAGCGGGCGATTCCCGATGCGCAGTGGACGGTGTTCAACCGGACCGGCGTAGGGCATCTCGTGTCGATCTCGGGGCTGCACGTCACCGTGTTCGCCTCCCTCGCGGGTGCGCTCGCATTCGCGCTCGGGCGATGCAGCGTGGGCATCACCTCGCGGGTTCCCGCGCGCAAGCTTGCCGTGGGCGTGGGGATGGCCTGCGCCGCGGCGTACACCGCGTTGGCCGGTGCGGAGATCCCCGCGGTGCGCACCTTTGCCATGCTGGCCATCGCCGCCGCCGGGCTGTGGCTGGGGCGGCCCGGAACCGCGGGCGTGGTCTGGTTGTGGGCGCTGGCCGGCGTCCTCGCGTGGGATCCGTGGGCGCCGCTCACGCCGGGCTTCTGGCTGTCGTACGGCGCGGTGGCGCTGCTTCTCTATGCGTCGGCGGCGCGTCTCGCGCCGGAGGCCGCGCCCGGGTGCCGGGGACGTGCGGGCGCTGCGCTGCGCGAGGGCGTGCACGCGCAATGGGTGGTGACAGTGGGGCTGACCCCGTTGACGCTGGCGCTGTTCGCACAGACCTCGCTCGTCGCGCCGCTCGCCAACGCGATCGCGATTCCGATGGTGACGCTCGGCGTGGTGCCACTCGCGTTGCTGGCCATCCTGCTGCCCGTCGCGTGGCTGCCGGTCGCGGCACACGCCGTGCTGGTGCCGCTGATGAACTGGCTCGAGTGGCTCGCCGGCTGGCCCGACGCGACCTGGCAGCAGCACGCACCCCCGGCATGGGCGGTGGCGACCGGCGTGGCGGGCGTGCTCTGGCTCCTCGCCCCGCGCGGCGTGCCGGGCCGCGGATGGGGCCTGCTGTGGCTGCTGCCGCTCATGCTCGCGCGACCGCAGCCGCCCGCGGAGGATGCGTTTCGCCTGACCGTGCTCGATGTGGGACAGGGTCTCGCGGCGGTCGTGCAAACGAGCCGGCACACGCTCGTGTACGACGCCGGGCCCGGCTTCCACGAACTCGCCGATGCCGGCGGCCGCATCGTGGTGCCGTACCTCCGGGCGTCGGGCCTGCCGCGCGCGGACGCCATCGTGATCAGCCACCAGGACCTCGATCACGCGGGCGGCGCCCTCTCGCTCATGCGGGCGATTCCCTTCGGATCGCTCCTGTCGTCGCTCCCGCCCGACCATCCCGTGACTGCGTTCTCGTCCCGGGATCACGATACGGTGCAGTGCATCGCCGGCCAGGAATGGACGTGGGACGGCGTCCGCTTCACGATTCTGCATCCCACGCGGGCGGAGTACGACGATCCGCGGATGAAGACCAACGACCGCTCCTGCGTGCTGCGTATCGACGGTGCGGGCGGCAGCGCGCTGCTCGCGGGGGACATCGAGGCGATCAGCGAGGCGCGGCTCCTGCGGCGGGCGCCGGGATGGCTGCGCGCGGACCTGCTCGTGGTGCCGCATCACGGCTCGCGCACGTCGTCGTCGCTGGCGTTCGTGCGCGCGGTGGCGCCGTCGCTTGCCATCGTCGCGAGCGGATACCGCAACCGCTTCGGACATCCCAAGCCGGACATCGTGGCGCGATACACGGGCCGCGGCGTCGAGGTCGTGCGCACCGACCGGGCGGGGGCGGTCACCGTCACCTTCGCGCCGGGGGCGCCGTGGGGTGCGGAGGGCGCGCGCGAACGCGCTGCGCGCTACTGGCGCAACCCGCCGGCGACTGACGGCGGCACCCGGTAAGCCTTCGTCGTATATCGCGTTGCGGGGTGACCGACTATCGTGTCTGGTGTGCGCCGTCGGCGCGCATGCTTGCGAGCGTCCATGGCGGACGCTCGCACGGGGCTGGCAGCGGCAATCGTTGCGCGTGAGACAATCGCTTCGCGCATGGCGCGTTGGTCTAGCGCACTTCTACTTCGAAACGAATGAGGACAGTGATGATCAGATCCAGGTGGCGCGGACTGCTCGCCGCGGTGGCCATGGCCTCCGCACTGGGCACCGCGCAGGCGCAGCAACTGATTCCCGTGGTGACGGGCGAGCAGTGGACCCAGTCGAGCGCCGACGTCAAGAAGGCCTATCTCGTGGGACTTTCCAATGCATTCCAGGTGCAGGGCGCCTACGAGGCGGCCAATCCGCCCACCGACGCGCAGAGCATCGTGCCGCGAATCACCAAGGGCATGCGCGGACAGACGCTCGACGGCGTGCGTTCGCAACTCGACGCCTACTATGCGAAGAATCCCGGAATGCTGAAGCGCCCGGTCGTCGACACGATCTGGTTCGAGATCGTGGTGCCCGGCCTCGCCAAGGCCGGTTGAGGAGAGACGAGATGAAGACATTCCAGTGGATCATCGCCGCGGCGGCCATCGGCGCGGTTGCAGGCTGCACGAACATGACCCCGGCACAGCAGGGGACGATGAGCGGTGCCGCGATCGGCGCCGGCGCCGGTGCGGGTATCGCCGCCATTTCCGGCGGCAATGCGTGGACGGGCGCCGCCATCGGCGGCGCGGCGGGCGGCATCGCGGGCAACATTCGCGGAAACCGGCAACAGCAGCAGTGGTAAGGCGCCTTCGGCGCGGGACGCCGGCGCCTTCAGTGACGCCGGTGTTTCAGTTCACGAAGCGCCCGATGCGCACGGCGGTCTCGCCCTTGCGTGGCCGGCGGGTGGGCATCACGAGGACCGCGTCCGCGTAGGGCGTGCGAATCTTCCGGGTGCCGTCGCGGGCGAGCAGCGCGCCCGCAGCGGGAATGACCGCCAGTCCCGACACGGACCCTGCAAACGCGAAGTCGTCCGATTCGATGGTGATCACGTCGGTGATCTCGATCACGCGCTGTGGCGGTGGGGGTGCCGCGTCGAGATGACGCCGGGCCACGGCAGGGTCGAGCATCTCGAAGTGGGCGAGGAAGCGCAACGCCGATTGCCGCGCCACTCCCGGTGCCGCCCGCTCCCAGTGCTGTCCGCATTCGACGAGTAGCGCGCTGCGCGGATCGGCGGGATCGTCGAAGGCGGCATAGTCGCGCAGGCGCTTGCCTGCGGCGTGACCGGCGTCGATCACGACGTGCGCGGGAATGCCGATGGCCCGTGCAAGGGCCACCCCCTTGGCGTGCCGTCCGGCCAGCGCGAGCGGCGCGCAGGGATCGGTCATGGAGTGGAGGTCGAGCAGGTGCTCGGTGGCGTCGTACACCGGACGCAGTTCGCGGGCCCGCGCGAGGTCGCGGGAGTTCCCCGGGCCATCCAGGACGTCGGCGCTCCACAGGCGATTGAAGTCCTCGTCGACGCAACGTGACGCGAAGGGGTCGCTGGGGGAGAAGCGCCCGTAGGCCTCGATGTTGGCGAACACGACGACGAGCGTCCCTCGTGTGGGGCGCACGCCGAGGTCGAGCAGCCAGTCGGCGCAGATCGCGCCGCACACCTCGTTGCCGTGCGTGAGTGCCTGGATGGTGACCTGCGGCCCCGGCCGCGGCGATGCGAAACTCCAGACGTACGGAATGCCGGTGTTGCCGTCGCGCCAGCGGGCAAGGTCGGGGAAGTCGACCTCGATGGCGGGCGTGCCCATGTTCATGCGGCGAGATGGTCCACCAGGCATCGCATGAAGTCCTCGCAGCGCGCGATCTGTTCGAGCGAGCACCATTCGTCGGGCTGATGCGCCTGCGCGATGTGGCCGGGGCCGCAGATCACGGCAGGGATGTTCGCCGCGTGGAACAGCGAGGCCTCGGTGCCGAAGGACACCTTGCCGCAGCCGCCATGCTGGTTGCAGGCCCGCCCGAGCGCGGCGATCGCGCTGTCGTCGTGCGTGTCGAAGCCGGGAAGGGTGGAGAGATGGTCGAACTCGATGTACGTCTCGGGATCGACGTCATGCATCTGCGGCAGGAAACGTGCGGCGAAGGCGCGCACGTCGGCCAGGAAGGCGTTCGGATCGTCGAACGGCAGGTGGCGGATCTCGAAGTCGAACGAGCAGTCGCGCGGCACGATGTTGAGCGCGGTGCCGCCGTGGATGACCCCCACGTGCGCGGTGGTGTAGGGAACGTCGTAGGCATCGTCGTGGCGGCCGTCGTCGCGGAAGGCGCGCGCCCGCTGCGCGATGTAGGCGACGATCTCGCAGGCGATCTGCACGGCGTTGACGCCGGCGGGTGTGAGCGACGAGTGTGCTTCGAATCCCCTCACGCGGCAGCGCCACGCCTTCTTGCCCTTGTGGGCGACCACGAGTTCCATGCCCGTGGGCTCGCCCACGATGCAGCCCGCGGGACGGATGCCGCGCGCGACGACATCGGCGATGAGGCGGCGCACGCCGATGCAGCCCACCTCCTCGTCGTAGGAAAGTGCGAAGTGCAACGGCTTGCGCAGCCCGCGCGCGATGAACTGGGGCAGGAAGGTGAGCCCGATCGCGGAGAAGCTCTTCATGTCGGTCACGCCGCGGCCGTAGAGGCGATCGTCGCGCAGCGTGACGGTGAAGGGGTCCGACGTCCAGGGCTGGCCTTCGACGGGGACGACGTCGGTGTGACCGGACAGCACGATGCCGTCATGGGTGGTGTTGCCGTCGCGGGCGGGGACGGTTGCGAAGAGGTTGGCTTTCCTGCCGGTGTCGTCGAAGGTGAGCGAGGACGCGACGCCGTGCTCGTCGAGGTACGCGCGCACCCAGTGGATAAGCGCGAGGTTCGAGTCACGGCTCGTGGTGTCGAAGGCCACGAGCCTGCGGATCATCGGCAGCGACGCCAGATCCTCGGCGCGTGGCGCCGCCGCGGCGCGGACGGCGCGAGGTGGGGTGGGCGCGTTCATGGCGAACCTTCGCTCTGCGCAAAGGCAGAGGATAGCACCGGGTTTGGCACCCGGCCGCGCCGGCGGGCTGCGGCGTCCTGGCGAGTGAGCCCGAGAAGCGTTGCCTCACCCGCGAGTCGCCGGGCCGCGGCCTCGCATGACGCAAAAGCCGACGGCAGCGTTACCCGGCGCGAGTCGCGTCGGGCGTTTGCGAGCGAGCCCCGGGAAGCGTTGCTACACGCGCGGCTCGCCGCGACCGTTGACGAGAACAGTGGGTCCCGGGGGCGCCGTGAGCTGCACGCGGTGGTACTGGCCGCGGAAGTAGTACGTCACGTCCCAGTAGGCGGGATGGCCGTTCTGGACGTTCTCGCAGCGCTGCACGCTCTGCGTGCCGTACTGCGGGCCGGTGCCATAGTTGCGGCCGACGTTGGCACCGACGACCGCGCCGCCGACCGCGCCCACGCCCGTGGCGATGTCCTGGCCGCGTCCCCCGCCGATCTGGTGTCCGAGCACGCCGCCGATGATTGCGCCCGCGATCCCGCCCGGGATGCTCATGTTGCTGCCGGGCGTCTGCACCGCCTGCTGCTCGACCCAGCAACGCTGTTGCGGCGGTCCCATCACCGCGTGCACCGACGTGACTGTCGCCTCGTACGTGCGCTCGTTCTTGCGCTTGCGGTAGTCGTAGCCGTTGCCGGAGGAGAACGAAGGAGGCGGACCGCCGGCCATGCTCGCGGGTCGCACCGACGAGAGGCGATTGTCGAGGCCCATGGCGCCGAGCGAGCCGTAGCTGCCGGGCTGGAGCGTGACGCAACTGCCCTCGAAGCCGGCGCGTGTGCAGACCTGCCAGTAGCCGCCTCGCACGACGACCGACGAGGCACGATCGTTGAAGCCGTAGCGGTCGAAGTTCGGCACCGGGGCATTTGCCGTGAACGAACGTCCGCCGAAGCCTTCATGCTGGAAGAACGTGACCTGCGCCGACGCGCTTGCCGCGCAGGCGATGGCGGCAGTGGCTGCCAGCAGCTTGATTCCTGTGTGCATCCCTTGGACTCCGTCGCGATGCTTACCAGCGCCCGACCGGGACGGGTGCGACGAAGCGCGGCGCGGGCGTGACGACCACCGCGCGCGGCGCCACCACGCGACGGTGGACGACGCGCGGCGGCGGAGCGACGAACCAGGGCCCGGGTGCCGCGACGAACGCCGGCGTTGGTGCGGCGACGAAAACGCGCCGCGGAGGCGGCACCACCACGCGAGGCGCCGGCACGAAAACCGGCGCCGGGGCCACCATCACCGGGAGGGGCGCCGGCCGCCAGGCGTGACCCCATGCGGGGCCCCAGACCGGACGCGGCGCGAACGCGGGCGCTCCCGCGCTCACGGCAAAGCCGGGTCCGCCGATGGAGACGCTCCAGGCGACATTGCCGGCGAAGGCAACGGTGGGCAGCATGGCAGCGCTGCCGGCAAGGGCGGCCGCAGCGAACGTGTACTTGAGGTTCATCGAGTTCTCCCTGCTGGGTCGGAGGCGATCGGCGGCGATCTGCCGGCGCTTGCTCCCTTCAACGTGAAGTTCGACGCGTGGTTGACGCGAGGGTTGCGGTCGTAGCGTTTTGTTACATCCGCGGAGGGCCCTGCAACACGAGGCTGGCCATAGACAAGGCCGAAGCAAACGACATCGGCTCAATGGCCTGGCCGCGGTCGGCTGCCGCACGACTTGGGATCCATTGCGCCGGACGCACCGTGGTTCCACCGGTTGAAACACTGCAGCGACGATGAGCGATATCGCCAACGGTCACGAACGCGGGGCCGCCCGGCATGCCGCAGGCGGGCGCCCTCCCGATTTATATCAATTCTGATATCATGCCCATTCCCAGGGAGTTGCGCTTCGTCGGGGATTCACGGGATGCGCTGCGAGCCTTTCCCAGAGGGCAAGGCAAGATGCGGGATTCCAGCTCGACAAGCTGCAGCGCGGCGAGCGGCCGGATGATTTCAAGGCCATGCCGGCGATCGGCAAGGGCGCCGGGGAGATTCGCATATGGACGCAGGAAGGGACGTATCGGGTGCTGTACGTGGCGCGGTTCGCCGACGCGGTGTACGTCCTGCACGCGTTCCACAAGAAGTCGCGGGACACCCCGCGCACGGCGTTGGAACTGGCCAGGCAAAGGTACGCGGAGCTGTTGCGGCACCGAAGATCGAGCGATTCGTGAGCGTGTGGGACGCCATCGCCGACTCGTCGGCGCAGGCCGCCAACCTTGCCGCCCGTGCCGAGCTCATGCGCGGGATCGCGAAGGTCGTGGAGCATGCCCGGTGGACGCAGGTCGAAGCGGCGGCGCTTGCAGGCGTTTCCCAGCCACGGATGAACGATCTGCTCCGCGGACGAATCTCGAAGTTTTCCCTCGACGCGCTCGTCAGCATTGCCGATGCACTGGGGCAGCGCGTGAGCCTGCGTCTCACGCGGGCGGAGCGACCGGCGAGGTAGGCGCGCGGAGGCAGCAGGTGCGCTCCTGCGCTATTCTTCATGGTTCGTCGCGCTGTTTCCGGCGCGGTGCCTCCCCGGGAGCCCTCATGCCTGCCTGCCGTCGCCTTGTCACGACGCTACTCCTTGCCCTGATCGCGGGACCGCTCGCCGCCGTCGCGAGCCTCGCCGCGAACCTCACCATCGCGCTCGCCACGGACGTCACCGCGCTCGATCCGCACTACCACAATCTCACGCCCAACAACAATGTCGCCTCGCACGTCTACGGCTATCTCGTGCAGCGTGACGAGAAGTCGCAGCCGCAGCCGTCGCTCGCCACGGAGTGGAAGGCAATCGATCCCACCACCTGGGAGTTCAAGCTGCGCAAGGGGGTGAAGTTCCACGACGGCAGTGAATTCACCGCCGAGGACGTGGTCGCCTCCATCGCTCGCGTGCCCAAGGTTCCGAACAGCCCGTCGCCATTCACCGCGTACACCAAGCAGATCAAGAAGATCGAGGTCGTCGATCCGTACACGATCCGCTTTCATACGGCCACGCCGTACCCGCTCATGCCGTCGGACATGTCGCAGGTGGCGATCATCAGCAAGCAGTTCGCCAACGCGTCGACCGAGGATTTCAACTCGGGCAAGGCCGCGATCGGTACGGGACCGTACAAGCTCGTCAAGTTCACCAAGGGCGACCGCATCGAGCTTGCGCGCAACGATGCGTGGTGGGGCGGCAAGACGCCCTGGGAGAAGGTGACGCTGCGCATCGTCACGCAGGATGCGGCGCGGGTGGCGGCGCTGCTCGCCGGCGACGTGCAGGTCACCGAGGCGGTGCCGACCGCCGACGTCGCGCGCCTGAAGGGCGACCGCAGGATCGCCCTCTTCCGGCAGACGTCCGACCGCCTGATGTACATCCACATGGACAGCGATCGCGCGGTCACGCCCACGGTCACCGCCAAGGATGGCAAGCCGCTGGCCGCCAATCCGCTCAAGGATGCGCGCGTGCGCAAGGCACTGTCGAAGCTCATCAACCGGCCGGCGATCGTCGAGCACGTGATGGAGGGCGAGGCGATTCCTGCCGGGCAGCTCGTGCCCGACTTCCTCTTCGGTGCGACGAAGAACCTCAAGGTCGAGGCCTACGATCCGGCAGGGGCGAAGAAGCTCCTCGCCGAGGCGGGTTATCCCGACGGCTTCGAGGTCACGCTGCACGCCACCAACAACCGCTACGTCAACGACGCGAAGATCGCGCAGGCGATCGCGCAGATGTGGACGCGCGGCGGCATCCAGACCAAGGTCGTGGCGATGCCGTCGGCCACGTTCTTCCCGCAGGCCACCGACTTGAAGTTCAGTGTGCTGCAGGCGGGCTGGAGCACGGGCACGGGCGAGTCGTCGTCATCGCTCAAGGCGCTGCTCATGACGTTCAACAAGGAGAAGGGCTTCGGCACCGCCAACCGCGGCCGCTACTCCAACAGCAAGGTCGACGCGCTCACCGAGGACGCGCTGCAGACGGTGGACGACGTGAAGCGCGAGGCCTACCTGCAGCGCGCCGCCGAACTTGCCATCGGCGACACCGGCCTCATTCCCCTCCACTTCCAGGTCAGCATCTGGGGCGCGCGCGACGGCATCACCTACGTCCCGCGCGTCGACGAGCAGACGCTTGCCTGGAAATTCACACCCGCACGCAAATGAACGCTCCGCTACCCCGCTGGCCGGCGATCCGCACGCCGGCATCCAACTTCATCGCCAATCGCTGGGAGCGGCCCGCCGAGGGCGGTGAGCTGCCCGTGATCGATCCCTCCGACGGCGAGCCCTTCGCCGCCATCGCACGCGGCACTGCCGCCGACGTCGATCGGGCGGTGCGCGCCGCGCAGGAGGCGCGCCGGGGCGCCTGGGGCAAGCTTTCGCCCGCGGAGCGCGGCCGCGCGCTGATGGCGATCTCCAACGCCGTGCTCGCCCATGCGGAGGAGCTCGCGCTCGTCGAGGCGCGCGACTGCGGCAAGCCGCTGACGCAGGCGCGTGCCGACGTCGCCGCCTGCGCGCGCTACTTCGAGTTCTACGCGGGAGCCTGCGACAAGCTCCACGGCACGACGATTCCCTATCCCGACGGCTACACCGTGCTCACCTGGCGCGAGCCGCACGGCGTCACCGGCCACGTCATCCCGTGGAACTATCCGCTGCAGATCTTCGGGCGCTCGGTGGGCGGCGCGCTGGCCGCCGGCAACGCCTGCGTGGTGAAGCCGGCGGAGGATGCCTGCCTCTCGCTGCTGCTGCTCACGCAACTTGCGGCGGAGGCGGGGTTGCCCGCGGGCGCCATCAACATCGTCACCGGGCTTGGACGCGAGGCGGGGGCAGCGGTCGTGGAGCATGCCGGTATCGCGCACGTCTCGTTCACCGGGTCACCCGCCACCGGCACGTGGGTCGCGGCAGCCGCGGCCAGGCGCCACTGCCCGGTCACGCTCGAGCTCGGCGGCAAGTCGCCGCAGATCGTGTTCGATGATGCCGACCTCGACGCCGCGCTGCCGGCGCTCGTCAACGCCATCGTGCAGAACGCCGGGCAGACCTGCAGCGCGGGCAGCCGCCTGCTCGTGCAGCAGTCGCGTTACGAGGAGGTGCTGGCGCGGCTGGGCGAGCGCTTCGCGGCGCTGCGCGCCGGGCCCGCGCTCGCCGACCTCGATTGCGGGCCGCTCATCCGCGACACGCAGCTCGCCCGCGTGCGGGACTTTCTCGCCGGCGCGCGCGACGACGGGATCGTCACGGTCGCGCAGGGAACGGTGGTTGCCGACGCGCCCAAGGGCGGCTACTACGCCGCGCCCACGTTGCTGCGCGACGTTGCGCTCCATCATCGGCTCGCCTGCGACGAGGTGTTCGGTCCCGTGCTCGCCGCCATGCCGTTTCGCGACGAGGACGACGCGGTGCGCCTGGCCAACGCGACCGACTTCGGCCTCGTGGCGGGCGTGTGGACGCGCGACGGCGCACGGCAGTTGCGCATGGCGCGCGCGGTGGAAAGCGGCCAGGTGTTCATCAACAACTATGGCGCGGGCGGCGGGGTCGAGCTGCCTTTCGGCGGCGTGAAGCACTCGGGTCACGGCCGCGAGAAGGGCTTCGAGGCGCTGCATGGCTTCACCACGGTGAAGACGGTGGTGCTGCGGCACGGCTGACCATGGCGCGCGAGTGCGCGCCGGCGAGCGACAACGACAGGAGGATCGATTGGCAAGGCTTACCAACAAGGTGGCGATCGTCACCGGTGCGGGATCGGGTTTCGGCAAGGGCATCGCGGAGCGCTTCGCGGACGAGGGCGCGCGCGTCGTGCTGAACGACATCTCCGCCGAGAACGGCGAGGGCGTGACGCGCGCGATCGTGGAGGCGGGCGGCGATGCGCGCTTTTGCGCCGGCGACGTCGCGCGCGATGCCGACGTGCGCAACCTCGTGCAGTTCGCGCTGCGCGTGTACGGCGGCCTCGACATCGTGGTGAACAACGCCGGCACCACCCACCGCAACCAGCCGATGCTCGACGTGTCCGAAGAGCAGTTCGACCGCATCTACCAGGTCAACGTGAAGAGCCTGTATCTCACGGCCAAGCACGCGGTGCCACACATGCGCGCGAAGCGCAGCGGCGTGTTCGTGACCATCGCCTCCACGGCGGGCGTGCGGCCCCGTCCGGGGTTGACCTGGTACAACGGCAGCAAGGGTGCCGCGATCGTGACGTCGCGCTCGATGGCCGCGGAGCTCGCTGCGGACAACATCCGCGTCAACGTGATCAACCCCGTCGCAGGAGAAACGGCGATGCTTGCCGATTTCATGGGGGAGGACACGCCGCAGAAGCGGGCGCAGTTCGTGGCGTCGATCCCGATCGGGCGGCTGTCGCAGCCCTCCGACATCGCGGCGGCGGCGGTGTTCTTCGCCTCCGACGAGGCGTCGTTCATCACCGGGGCGTGCCTCGAGGTCGACGGCGGACGCTGCGTGTAGCCCTACTTGTAGACCAGGTCGCGCAGCCCGATCGACAGCACCGGCATGTAGGTGATGATCATGAGGCAGCCGAGCACCACCAGCACGAACGGCAGGAGCCGCGGCACGATCTGGTCTAGCGATATTCGCGCCACGGTGCACGCGGCGAAGAGATTCACGCCGAAGGGCGGCGTGATCATGCCGAGCGCGAGGTTGACCACCATCACCACGCCGAAGTGCACCGGGTCGATGCCGAAGTGCGCCGCCACCGGCGCCAGGATCGGCGCGAGGACGATGATCGAGGCCGACGTCTCGATGAACATGCCGATGATGAAGAGCGCCGCGTTCACGCCGAGCAGGAACAGGGCGGGCGATTGCAGCGTCTCCACCAGGAAGGCCCCGATCTTCTCCGGAACCCCCGCGCGCGTGATGAGATAGCTGAAGAGACCGGCGTTGGCGATGATGAACATGATCACCGCCGACGAGATGACGCTCTTGCGCAGCACGCGCGGCAGGTCGGCGATCTTCGTCTCGCGGTAGACGAACACGCCCACGACGAGGGCGTAGAACACCGCCGCCACGGAGGCCTCGGTGGGCGTGAACACGCCGCCGTAGATGCCGCCCAGGATGATCACCGGCATCAGCAGCGCCAGTGCCGCCCGCCGCAGCGCGGTGCCGAAGGGGAGCCGGTTCTCGCGATCGGCCTTGCCGTAGCCCTTCCATCGCGTGTGGACGATCACGAAGGCCATGAGGGCGAATCCGATGAGCAGTCCCGGCCCGAAGCCCGAGATGAAGAGCTCGCCGATCGATACCTCGGCCGCGACGCCGTACAGGATCATGGGGATCGACGGCGGAATCACCACGCCGAGCTCGGCGGCGGTGGCCTGCAGCGCCGCGGCGTAGCTCGTGGGATAGCCGTGGCGGATCAGTGCCGGAATGAGGATGGCGCCGATGGCGAAGGTCGTCGCCACGCTCGATCCGGAGACGGCGGCGAAGATCATGCAGGTCAGCACGCAGGTGGCCGCGAGGCCGCCCTGCACGCCGCCCACGATGGCCTTGGCGAACTCGACGAGCCGCGACGAGATGCCGCCCGACTCCATGAGGTTCCCGGCCAGGATGAAGAAGGGAATGGCGGCGAGCGGGAACTTGTTGATCGCCGAGAACATCTCCTTCACCACCGCGATGAGGTCGAGGTTCGCCTGCCAGGCGCCGACGAGGCTCGCGATCCCGATCGAGACCGCGACCGAGATCGACAGCGCGAACGCGAGCAGCATCGTCACGAGCATCGTGATGGGCATCGCGCGATCCTATTGCTGCGTCTCGAGTTCCTGCCGGCGGGGATCGAGCAGGCACGCCACCACCGCGATCGCCGAGAACACCGCGCCCACGGGAATCGACAGGTAGGCCCAGGTCATGGTCAGCGACTCGAGGCCGCTGATCGTCTGGAACTGGCCGAGCCATGCGTACCGGGTGCCGAACCACAGCATGACGCCGAGGATGACCAGTGCGCAGGCCGCCGCGAGCGCGTCGAGCATCCGCTTGCCGGCGGGGCCCGCCATGCGATGCACGAGATCCACGCACACCATGGCGCCCTGGCGAAAGGCCACCGGCGCGCCGAGAAAAACCATCCAGATGAGCGTGAAGCGGATGAGCACTTCCGACCACTCCGCGGGCTGGAGGAACACGAAGCGCGCGAGGATCTGGTAGAGGCCGAGGCAGGCGGCGGCCACCAGCATCGCGCAGGCGACGGCGAGGGCGAACGCCGTGGCGCGACGCTCGAAGGCGAGGAAGCCGTGGCGCATGGAAGGCGCGAGTCGGTCGGGAGAGCCGTGGCGCATGAAGGCCGCGTCGGTCGAAAGAGCCGTGCCGGAGGGCGGTCCCGCCAGGTCCGGACTGCGGGGGAAGCTGCCGCAGGTGGCGGCGCCGCGAAGCACCCGGCCGCCCTGGGCCCGCCGCCCGCTCCCGGAGGCGGGACGGGCCGCTACTTGTAGTTGCGGATCCGGTCGATGTTGGCCTGGCCGAACTTCTTGCCGAAATCGGTGAAGGTGGTCGCCAGGGCATTCTGGAAGGGCACCTTGTCGACCTTGACGACGACCGACATGCCCTTCGCCTGCAGGTCGGCCACCGCCTTGCGCTCGTCCTCGTCGATGCGGGCCCGATTGGCCTTCACCGCCTCCTTCGCGGCGTCGGTGAAAGCCTGCTTGTCGGCAGGCGAGAGCTTGTCCCACTTGGCCTTGCTCATGAGGATGAGCGCGGGCGAGTAGACGTGACCGGTGAGCGTCAGGTACTTCTGCACCTGGTCGAGCTTGGCGGCCGTGATCACCGACAGCGGATTCTCCTGGCCGTCGACGGTGCCCTGCTGGAGGGCGGTGAATACCTCCGTGAACGCCATCGGCGTGGGAATGATCCCGAAGGCCTTGTAGGCCTGGATGTGCACGGGATTCTCCATGGTGCGCATCTTGAGGCCCTTGAGATCGGCGGGATTGTTCACCGCATGCTTGCTGTTGGTCATGTGACGGAAGCCGTTCTCGCCCCAGGCGAGCGCCACCATGTTCTTCGGGGGGAACTTCTGCAGCATCTCCTGGCCGATCGGCCCGTCGAGCACGGCGCGCGCATGCGCGTAGTCGCGGAACAGGAAGGGGATGTCGAAGATCGCCACATCGGGCACGAAATTGGGGACGGGACCGGTGGAGGTCATCGTCAGGTCGAGCGTGCCGAGCTGGACGGCCTCGACCGACTCGCGCTCGGCGCCCAGCGCGCCGGAGTAGAAGTTCTGCACCTTGTAGCGGCCGTTGGTGCGCTTCTCGACTTCCTGCGCGAAGGTGTCGATGGCGACGCCGTAATGCGAGTTCTGTGCGACGGAGATGTTCATCTTGAGCGTTTCCTGCGCGAACGCAGGCAGCGCGGCGAAGGTGCCGAAGGCGAGTCCGGCGGCAAGACGGGTGAAGCGCATGATTCCTCCTGGCGGAAAGCTCGGAACGGCCGACCCGAGGGGGAGGCCCCGGTCGAGGCGGCAAGACCCGGCCGCCGATTCTAGGTTTCCCCGGCCAGGATGTATAGCTGCCGCATCGCCCTGCAGTGGCATCGGCGCCGCAGCGTCGCGCGACCGGCAGGCATGGTGTCGCAATTGTGGAATAATCGTCCGCATGCGCTGCCGGCGTGCACCGTCTGGTGCCGCGACGGCAGCGTCGGCCTGTCACGCTCACATGCTCGATTCCGCCGTTCACGCCGAGCTTGCGGCCATCCTTCCGGCCCAGGCGCTCCTTACCACGCCCGAGGAGGTCAAGCCCTACGAATGCGACGGGCTTACGCTCTATCGGATGCCGCCGGCGGCCGTGCTGCTTCCGGAGACGGAAGCGCAGGTGGTGGCGATCCTCAAGACCTGCCACGCCGCCAGGGTGCCGGTGGTGGCGCGCGGTGCAGGCACGAGCCTTTCGGGCGGCGCGCTGCCGCTCGAAGACGGGGTGGTGCTGTCGCTCGCGAAGTTCAAGCGGATCGTCGCCATCGATCCGATGGCGCGCACTGCGATCGTGCAGCCGGGTGTCCGCAACCTCGCCATCTCGCAGGCCGCGGCGCAGCACGGCCTGTACTACGCGCCGGATCCTTCGTCGCAGATCGCCTGCTCGATCGGCGGTAACGTCGCGGAGAACGCCGGGGGCGTGCATTGCCTCAAGTACGGACTGACCGTGCACAACGTCCGTCGCGTGCGCGGCGTGCTCGTCACCGGCGAGATCGTCGAGTTCGGCGGCGATGCGCTGGACAGCGCCGGCTACGACCTCCTCGCCCTCGCGATCGGCAGCGAGGGCCTGCTCGCCGTCATCACCGAGGTGACGGTCAAGCTCCTGCCCAAGCCGCAGGTCGCGCAGGTCGCGCTTGCTGCCTTCGACGACGTCGAGAAGGCGGGGGCCGCGGTGGGTGCGATCATCGCCGCCGGCATCATCCCGGCCGGCCTCGAGATGATGGACCAGCCGGCCACGCGCGCAGTGGAGGAGTTCGTGCACGCCGACTATCCCCTCGACGCGGCGGCGGTGCTGCTCGTGGAGTCCGACGGCACCGCCGACGAGGTCGCGGCGGAGATGGCGGAGATCCGCCACGTGCTCACCGAATCCGGGGCCACGGGCATCCGCGTCTCGCGCGACGAGGCGCAACGCCTTCTCTTCTGGTCCGGACGCAAGGCGGCGTTTCCCGCCGTCGGCCGCATCTCGCCCGACTACTACTGCATCGACGGCACGATTCCGCGCAAGGCCTTGCCGCGCGTGCTGCACGCCATCGCCGGCTGGTCGGAGGAATACGGCTTGCCGTGCGCGAATGTCTTCCACGCCGGCGACGGCAACCTGCATCCCCTGATCCTGTTCGATGCCAACAAGCCGGGCGAGCTCGAGCGCACGGTCGAGTTCGGCGATCGCATCCTGGGCCTGTGCATCGAGGTGGGCGGCACCGTGACCGGCGAACATGGCGTGGGGGTGGAGAAGCTCGATACCATGTGCCAGCAGTTCGGTGCCCCCGAGCTCGCGCGCTTCCACGCGATCAAGGAGGCGTTCGATGCGCTTCGCCTGCTCAACCCGGGCAAGGCCGTTCCCACCCTGCATCGCTGCGCCGAGCTCGGACGCATGCACGTCCACCACGGCCAGGTCCCGCACCCGGACCTGCCGCGCTTCTAGAGGAGCCTTCATGTCCGCTCACATCGCAGCCGCGCCGCGTGCAACCCCCGCGGACACCGCCGGCGTCGTCGCCGCGCTCACCCGCGATTTCGGCGACCGCGCCAAGGTGAGCGAGGCCGTGCGCACGCAGCACGCGCGTGGCGAAGGCCTTCCCGATCCGGCGATGCCCGACGTCGTCGTCTTCCCGCACAGCAACGAGGAGGTGGCGGGGATCGTGCGCCTGTGCCATGCGGCGCGCGTGCCGGTGATCGCCTTCGGCGTGGGCACGTCGCTCGAGGGGCACGTCGCGGCACTCTACGGCGGCGTGTGCATCGACCTTTCCGAGATGAACCGGGTGCTCGAGGTCAATGCCGACGACCTCGACTGCCGCGTGCAGGCCGGCGTCACGCGCGAAGCGCTCAATGCGGAGCTCAAGGGCACCGGCCTCTTCTTCCCGATCGACCCGGGCGCCAACGCCACGCTCGGCGGTATGGCCTCCACGCGTGCATCCGGCACCAACGCCGTGCGCTACGGCACGATGCGCGAGAACGTGCTCGGCCTCACCGTGGTCACGCCTGACGGCCGCATCGTGCGCACCGGCAGCCGTGCCCGCAAGTCGTCCGCCGGCTACGACCTCACGCGCTTGTTCGTGGGTGCCGAGGGCACCTTGGGCGTCATCACCGAGGTGCAGCTTCGCCTCTACGGCGTGCCCGAGGCCATCTCGGCGGCCGTGTGCCAGTTCCAGGATCTGCAGACGGCGGTGGCGACGGTGATCGCGGCCATGCAGATGAGCATCCCGGTGGCCCGCATCGAACTCCTCGACGAGCGGCAGATGGAGGCCTGCATCAGGTACTCGAAGCTCGAGGGCTACCAGGCCAGGCCCACGCTCCTCTTCGAGTTCCACGGCACCGAGGCCGGCGTGAGGGAGCAGGCCACGCTCATGGAGGAGATCGCCAACGATCACGGCGGAAGCGCGTTCCAGTGGGCGACGCAGGCCGAGGACCGCTCGCGGCTGTGGAAGGCACGGCACAACGCCTACTATGCGTCGCTCGCGCTGTCCCCGGGAAGGCAGGCATTCTCCACCGATGCCTGCGTGCCGATCTCGCGCCTCGCCGATTGCCTGCTCGAGACGCGCGCCGAGCTCGACCGCGAAGGCGTGATCGCGACGATCGTGGGTCATGTCGGCGACGGCAACTTCCACGTGCTCCTGCTGTTCGACCCGGCACGCCCCGACGAGCGGGCGAAGGCCGAGAAGATCGCGCAGAGCGTGTCGATGCGCGCCATCAGGATGGGCGGCACCTGCACGGGGGAACACGGTGTGGGCATGCACAAGCTGGATGCGCTCGTGACCGAGCACGGCGAGGCGGTGGAGCTCATGCAGGCGATCAAGCGCGCGCTCGATCCCCTCGACATCATGAACCCGGGCAAGACCGTTCCGCGCCTGCGGCCCGCCGCCGCCGGTCAGTAGGCCAGCGCGGACCCACGAGACCCGCTCCACCACCATGCCCTATACCCTCTACATCGGCAACAGAAACTACTCCTCGTGGTCGCTGCGCGGCTGGCTCGCGGTCAAGCTGTCCGGCGCCCCGTTCCGCGAGGTGGTGATCCAGCTCCGCGGCAGTTACAACCCCGACAATCGCTCGTTCTCGCCGACGGCGCAGGTGCCGGCGCTGCACGACGGCGACGTGCGGGTGTGGGATTCGCTCGCCATCGGCGAGTACCTGGCCGAGCGCCACCCGGGGATGTGGCCCGGCGATCCCGTCGCGCGTGCCTGGGCGCGCTCGATCGTCGCCGAGATGCACTCGGGCTTCTCCACGTTGCGCAACGAGATGACGATGTGCATCCGCGAGCGCGTCGACGTGCGTCCATGGTCGGACGGCCTTGCCGCCAACATCGCCCGCGTGGAGGAGATCTGGAGCGAGACGCGGCGCCGCTTCGGCGACGGGGGTCCTTACCTCATGGGGCCGTTCACGCTGGCCGACGCCTTCTACGCGCCGGTCGCGTTTCGCTTCCGGACCTACGGCGTGGCGCCCAGGGGAGCGTCGGCAAGCTACCTCGCCGCGCTGCTCGCGCATCCCTTCGTGACCGAGTGGGAAGCCGCCGCACTGGCGGAGAAGGAGGTCATCGAGGCCGACGAGCCGCGCGTCCTGTATCGCGACAAGCTCGCGCGCCGCACCTGATCGCGTTCCTGCCCGCTCGTCATCGTCGCGTTCCCCGATCGCCATGGATCCTGCACTCGAATCCCTGCGCACCCGTGTCCGGGAAGCGGCGGCGGCGGGTACGGCGCTGCGCATCCGCGGAAGCGGCAGCAAGGACTTCTACGGCGCGACCCTCGCTGGCGAGATCCTCGACACCACGGTGTATGCCGGCATCGTCGACTACGAGCCGACCGAGCTCGTCCTCACGGCCCGCGCCGGCACGTCGCTCGCGGCGATCGAGAGTGCCATGCGCGCGCGCGGGCAGATGCTCGCGTTCGAGCCGCCGCACTTCGGACCTGCCGCTACGCTCGGCGGCGCGATCGCGGCGGGTCTGTCGGGGCCGCGCCGGCCGTACGCCGGCGCGGTGCGCGACCTGGTCCTCGGCGTGACGATCGTCGACGGCACGGGAGAGCTGCTGGCCTTCGGGGGCCGGGTGATGAAGAATGTCGCCGGGTTCGACGTGGCGCGGCTCATGACGGGCGCACTCGGCACGCTCGGCGTGATCACCGAGGTGTCGCTCAAGTGCCTGCCGCTGCCGAAGAGCGAAGCCACGATCGCCTTCGCGATGTCCACCGACGAGGCGATCCGGCGCGTGAACGAGTGGGGCGGGCAACCGCTGCCGCTGTCGGCCACCGCGCACCACGGCGGGCAGTTGCACGTGCGGCTGTCCGGGGCGCAACCGGCCGTGCAGTCCGCGTTGCGCAAGATGGGTGGCGAAGTCGTGGCCGATGCGGACGCGTTCTGGGCCTCGGTACGCGAGCAGACCCATCGGTTCTTCACCGCCGCCGATGGGCGTCCGCTGTGGCGCCTTTCGGTGCGGACCACGGCGCCCTACACCGACCTCGGCAGCGATCAGTTCGTCGAATGGGGCGGCGCATTGCGCTGGATCGTCGCCGGGGAACGCGTGGACGCGGCCCAGTTGCGCGCCTGGGCCGCGGCGAATGGCGGGCATGCCACGCGGTTCCGCGGCGGCGACCGGGGCGGCGACGTGTTCCAGCCACTGCCTGCCACGGTGGCGTCGCTCCATGCGAAGCTCAAGGCCGCGTTCGATCCGCGCGGGATCCTCAATCACGGACGCCTCGCGGCGTCGTTCTGATGGAAACTCACCTCGCTCCCGAGTTCCGCGGCACCCCCGAAGGCAGCGAGGCCGACGCGATCCTGCGCGCCTGCGTGCACTGCGGGTTCTGCACCGCGACCTGTCCCACCTACCAGCTTCTCGGTGACGAGCTCGATGGGCCCCGCGGGCGCATCTACCTCATCAAGCAGGTGCTCGAGGGCGCCCCGGTGAGCGCAGTGACGCAGCTCCATCTCGATCGCTGTCTCACCTGCCGCAGCTGCGAGACGACCTGCCCCTCCGGTGTCCGCTACGGCCGGCTCCTCGACATCGGTCGTGGCATCGTGGAGACCAAGGTCGGGCGCGGCAGGATGGAGGCCCTGCAGCGGGCCGGACTGCGCAAGGGCTTGCTCAGCCGCAGCCTGTTCGGTGGCGCCGTGGCGATGGGACGCCTGACGAAGCGTTTCCTGCCGCGCGAGCTTGCCGGGCGCATTCCCGGCGGCGCCGCGGCCGGATCGTGGCCCACGACGCAGCACGCGCGGCGCATGATCGTGATGGAGGGTTGCGTGCAGCCCGCCCTGAAGCCGGCCATCGACGCGGCGATGGCGCGCGTGCTCGATCGCATCGGCATCACGCCGCTGCGCGTGACCGGCGGCGGATGCTGCGGAGCGCTTTCGCATCATCTCGTCGCGGAGGACGAGGCTCGCGCCATCGTCCGCCGCAACATCGATGCCTGGTGGCCTCAGGTGCAGCGCGGGCTCGAAGCGATCGTGGTCACGGCGAGCGGCTGCGGCGTGATGGTCAAGGAGTACGGCCACTTCCTCGGACGTGATCCTGCCTACGCTGCGAAGGCCGCGAAGATCGCGGAGCTCGCGCGCGATCCGGTGGAGATCGTCGCCGCGGAATGGAAGACGATCGCACCGATGATCGCCCTCGATCGCGGCGCGCATCGCATCGCCTTCCATCCGCCGTGCACGCTCCAGCACGGCCAGCGCATCCGCGGGCAGGTGGAGGAGATTCTGCTCGCGATCGGGCACTCGCTGCTGCCGGTCGCGGACACGCATCTGTGCTGCGGGTCGGCCGGCACGTACTCGGTCCTGCAGCCCGTGATCGCGGGCCAGCTCAAGGTCAACCGGCTGCGCGCGCTCGAAGCCTCGCGCCCCGACCTCATCGCCAGCGCGAACGTCGGCTGCATCCTGCATCTCGAGTCGGGCACGCGCACGCCCGTGCGGCATTGGGTCGAGCTTCTTGACGAGCGCATGTTCGGGCCCGGACGGACACCGTGAGGCGCATCGTCCCGTCATGACCGACGCATCCGATCACGCTGCCCGACGCCGCGCGGACTACCCGCACATCCTGTCCATCGCCACGCGCTGGATGGACAACGACATCTACGGCCACGTTAACAACGTGACGTACTACTCGTACTTCGACACGGTGGTCAACGAGCATCTCATCCGCGCCGGCGGTCTCGACATCCACCATGCCGCCCAGGTCGCATTCGTAGTGGAGACATCCTGCCGCTTCCATCGCTCGCTGTCGTTCCCGGAGACGATCGACGCCGGCATCCGGGTGCAGCGGCTGGGGCGCAGTTCCGTCGTGTACGAGATCGCGCTCTTCACGCAGGGAGAAGCGGCGCCTGCCGCCACCGGGCGCTTCGTGCACGTGTGGGTGGACCGCGCCGCGGGGACTCCCGTGGACGTTCCGCCGGGGATACGCGCGGCGCTCGCGCCGCTGGTGAAGGCATCGGCGTGACCCGCCTGCACGTGCTCGTGCCGGCCGCGGGAGGCGGCGCACGCTTCGGAGGGCGCACGCCGAAGCAGTACGCGCTCCTCGACGGGGTTCCCGTCGTCCTGCGCACGCTCGCCCGCCTGCGCGCCGGGCTCGCGCCGCACGCCATTCACGTGGCCATCGCTCCCGACGACGAGCAGTTCGAGCGCCTGCCGTCGAGAGCCGCGGACCTCTGCACGCTGCGCTGCGGTGGCGCCACCCGTGCCGCGACGGTCGCCAACGCGTTGCAGGCGCTTGCCGCGGGCTGCGCCGACGACGACTGGATCGCGGTGCACGACGCGGCGCGTCCGTGCGTCCCCCTCGACGCGCTGGCGCGCCTCATCGAGCACCTCGACGGCGACCCGGTGGGCGGCCTCCTCGCCATACCCGTCGCCGATACGCTGAAGCGCGCCGACCGCGACGTGGACCTGCCGCGGATCGTCGCCACGGTGCCGCGCGCGGGGCTGTGGCAGGCGCAGACGCCGCAGATGTTCCGTTTCGGCGTGCTGCGTCGTGCGCTCGCGGCGGCCGCACCCGATGCCACCGACGAGGCGCAGGCCGTCGAGGCGCTCGGCCTTGCGCCAAGTCTCGTCCGCGGCAGCAGCGCCAACATCAAGATCACCTACGCCGAGGACCTCGCGCTCGCCGCGGCGATCCTCGCCGCGCAGGGCGCCGGGAAGGCCGGCACATGATCGCCGACGCGGGCCTTTGCGCCCGGAATGCCGCAAGGAAGCCGCCATGACGCCGCGGATCGGGACGGGATTCGACGTGCATGCCCTGGTCGAGGGGCGCGCGCTCGTGATCGGGGGCGTCACGATCGCACACCCGAAGGGGCTTCTCGGCCACTCGGATGCCGACGTGCTTCTCCACGCCATCGCCGACGCGCTGCTCGGCGCGCTCGCGCTCGGCGACATCGGCAGGCACTTTCCCGACGGCGATGCGGCGTACGCGGGTGCCGACAGCCGCGTGCTGCTGCGGCGGGTCACGGATCTCGTCGCCGCGCGTGGTTACGAGGTCGGCAACGTCGACGCGACGGTCGTGGCCCAGGCACCGAGGCTCGCACCACACGTCGAGGCGATGCGTGCCAACGTCGCCTCCGACCTGCGCTGCGCGATCGATCGCGTGTCGATCAAGGCCACCACCACCGAGCGCTTGGGTTTCACCGGACGGGAGGAGGGGATCGCCGCGCAGGCGGTGGCGCTCGTCCTGCCGGCCGGCGGCTCGCCCCCCCAGTAGGTTGGCGACCCGCTCACGTGGCGGGCGCCGACGGCAGCCGCACGCGCGCGACCGTCCCTCCTCCGCGCCTGGCCTCGATCTCCAGCGTGCCGCCGTGCATGCGCGCGATGCGCTCCACGATCGCGAGCCCGAGCCCCGCACCCGGCGCGCCGTCGGCACGCGCGCGGGAGTCGGCGGCGCGGGTGAAGGGCTGCTTCAGGCGCTCGACGTCGGCGGGCGCGATCCCCGCGCCGCGATCCGCGACCTCGAGGCATGCCGCATCCTCGCTCAGGGATGTCGTCACCTCGACCGGCGGCGCGCCGTAGGCCAGCGCGTTGTCCACGAGATTGGTCACGACGCGCGAGATCGCGGTAGGCCTGAGCGGGAGCGTCCGCGAAGCCCCGGGGGCGAAGCGCACGTCCTTGCCCGCCGCGACGTAGCGCGCGACCGCCGTCTGCACCACCTCATCGAGGCTCGTCTCGACCATGGGCGCGGAATCCTCGCCGCGCGCAAAGGCGAGGAACTGGCCGATGATGCGGTCCATCTCGTCGATGTCGGCCACCATGCCCGCACGCATCGCATCGTCGGTGGCACTCATCTCGATACCCAGGCGCAGCCGCGCGAGTGGCGTGCGCAGGTCATGCGACACGCCGGCGAGGAGCAGCGCGCGATCCTCCTCGATGCGCCGCAGGTTGGCGGTCATGGCATTGAAGCCGCGATTGACCGCCGCGATCTCCGAGGGGCCCGATTCGGGCAGCGGCGCCGGCAACTCGCCGCGTCCCACGCGTGCGACGGCGGCGGAGAGGTGACGCAGCGGGCGCGCGAGATAGCGGGCGAACACGAACGCCGACACGAGCAGGAGGGCGAGCACCACCAGCGTCCAGACCAGGGCGCGGGTGGGTGCTCCGTCGGGCGGAGGCGGCGCCACCGGAACGCCGAGCCAGTAGGGGGTGCCCGCCGCCTCCACGCGCACGAAGAGCATGCGCTGGCGCGGCGCGAAGCGCACGTCGGTCTCGGGTCCCAGGTGCTCGCGCAGGCGCTTCGCGAGGTCTTCCATGAGCGGCCCCGGAGGGGGCGTGTCACGGCGTGGCCGCGACGAATCCGGATAGATCTCCACGCCGTAGCTGTTGGAGAGCTCCTCGAGCGTCTCGCTGCGTTCCGGATCGTCGGTGCCGGCAAGCGCCGCGCGGATCGCCTGCAGCTGAACGAGGCGCGTCTCCGAGAGTTGGCGGTTGAGGAGAGCGACGCGCTCGCCCCAGAAGAGCAGGATGCTCGCGAGCACCGCGAGCGCCACGGCGACCACGAGCAGCAGCACGAGGCGGCCGAAGAGGGATCGCGGCAGCACCCTCACCGCGATGCCATCGTGCCTGGGTTCCGGCTCATGCGTTCGGGTTGGCGGCACCGCCGCTGCCCGGCTCCCCATCCGGCATGTACACGTAGCCGAAGCCCCATACCGTCTGGATGTAGCGAGGATTGGAGGGGTCGGGCTCGACCAGCTTGCGCAGGCGCGACACCTGCACGTCGATCGCACGGTCGAAGACCTCGTGGTCCCGGCCGCGCGCCAGCATCATGAGTTTCTCCCGCGCCAGCGGCTGTCCCGGATGCTGCGCGAATACGCGAAGCAGCGAGAACTCGCCCGTGGTCAGCGGCACGCTCCTGCCTTCGAGCGCCAGCGTGCGGGCGGCGAGGTCGAGCGCATGACGGCCAAAGCGGATCGTGCCCTCGTCCGCCGGGGCGCCGGGTACCGTGCGCTCGCCGTGGCGGCGCAGCACCGCGTGGACGCGGGCAACGAGCTCACGCGGATTGAACGGCTTGGGCAGGTAGTCGTCGGCACCCATCTCGAGGCCCACGATGCGATCGATGTCCTCGCCCTTCGCGGTGAGCATGATGATGGGCACGTTGTCGCCGGCGCCCCGCAGGCGGCGGCACACCGACAGGCCATCCTCACCCGGGAGCATGAGGTCCAGCACCACGAGATGGGGCGGATCGCGTTGCAGCTTGCGATCGAGGTCGCGGGCATCGGGCAGCGCCGCGACCTGGAAGCCCTGCTCCCCCAGGTACCGGGTGAGCAGGTCGCGCAGGCGAACATCGTCGTCGACGACGAGTATCTTGGCGGGAGCGGGTTTGCTCGACATGCGTGCATTGAATCCGGGTGAGCGCCTCGGCGGTGGGGCCGACTGTAAGCGATTGTAACGGGGGGCGGCGCGGGCAACGTCCCGTTGCAATCCCGGGCGTCCGGCTGCGAACGATCGACCACAATCGCCTTCGAACGATCGAGTCCCGAACGATCGCACCATCAGGTGCGCTGGCGCGGGGCGATGAACGCACCTCCTATCCAGCACCGAAAGGAAATGTCCATGAAGTCCCCCATCGCACGCATCTCGGGCGCCATCGCGGTAAGCATCCTGACCGTCGGTGCTCACGCCGCGTCCGCCCAGCCCCCGCATGGACCCGGTCCGGGTCCGGGTGCCGGCCCCGGCGGACCGGGCGGCATCGAGCACACGATCGCGGCCCTCAAGCCCCAGCTCGGGCTCAACACGTCGCAACAGGCGATGTGGGACAGCGTCACGGCGAATGCCAAGACTGCCCGCACGGCGGCCCGTACCGGGTGGACGCAGGTCCACGCCGCTCTCGTGGCCGAACTCGCCAAACCCGAACCCGATCTCGCTGCCGTCGCGGCGCTGTCGGACCAGGAACAGGCCAATGCCAACGCGGCACGCAAGCAGATCCGCGATCAGTGGCTGGCGCTCTATGCCACCTTCACGCCGACCCAGAAGGCGGTGGTACGGGATGCCCTCAACAACCGGGTGCAGCGCATGGAGAAGTTCCGCGCCCGCATGCAGGAGCGATTCCGCGACGGCGCCGCGACCAACTGACCGATCCGCTCACCATCCGTCCCGAGGCCGCCGGCGCCCGCACGCCGGCGGCCTCGCCGTTTCTGAAGAATCGAATCACGGCGGGCAGGCTGCCATTCCGACGTCATAAGTCTGCATGTTTCCGGCTGACAGGGGTCTCATCGAGGCGAGCCGCAGCCAGCTGCTCGCCCGGGCGACGAACGGTCGGCCTGAAATCAATGTACCCGGCTCATCCTGATGTCATGAACCTTCAAACAATGTCGATGAATCATGTAGCATGCAGAACATATTATCTATGAAAAACATGATGATGCAGCGAATACCTGACATGGCATCTGCATAAAAGATTTAGGTAACTAACCGTTTGTCGCCTGAACTGTCAGATACGTTGAAACTTGAATTTTAGTCGCCGATAATCCGCCCGAGGCGGGGGGACATCGGATCGGTCGCCGTTCGAACGCGGCAGCCAGATCCAGGGGCGGACCGGTCCACCCCGCGCCGACGAACCACAAGGCGGGAGGCCGGTGATGCAGGGCGAATCGAGGGTGGGAGCTGGCGCGATGGCGGGCGTCCTCGCGAGGCAGCGGGCGGCAATGCTGGCGCTGTTGCTGGCGGTGGCGGTGCTCGCGGGTGTTTCGCAGGTCGCCCAGGCGCAGCGGGCGACGCCGCCGACGGTCTCGCTCTCGGCCGCGACGAGGATCCTCAAGCCCGGCGATTCGACCACGCTGACGGCTACCGCCACGGCCCGGGGCAGCACGATTGCCCGCGTCGTGTTCTACGACAACGGCTCGCAGCTCGGGGTCGTGGCGGCCGCGCCCTTCACCCTCAAGTTCACGCCGTCCACGCAAGGCGTCCACAACATCACCGCGATCGCGGTGGATAGCCGCCTGGCGCAAGCCACGTCGAACACGGTCTCGATCAACGTGACCGCGACCGGCAACGCGCCGCCCACGGTGTCGCTGTCCGCGGCATCGACCCACGTGTATGCGGGTGGCTCCACCGTGCTCACCGCCGCTCCCGGCGACAGCGACGGTGCGGTCACCCGCATCACCTTCATGAGCAACGGGGTGAGTCTCGGCTCCGTCACCGGCTCGCCGTGGCAGCTGACCTTCGTGCCGTCCTCGGTCGGGACGTATTCGATCACCGCCGTGGCCACCGACAATGCCGGTGCCTCCACCACGTCGAACCCGGTCGCGATCACCGTCACCTCCACGGGCCGCAATGCCGTCGCGCCGTCGGTGTCGCTCTCGTCGTCGGCGACCACCGTCGCCGTGGGCTCCACGGCGACGCTCACCGCCGCGGCGTCCGACAGCGACGGCAGCGTGACGCGGGTCGAGTTCTACAACGGATTCAGCCTGGTCGGAACCGACACCACGAGCCCGTACTCGTACAGCTTCACGCCCACGAGCGCGGGCACGTTCACGCTCACGGCCAAGGCCTACGACAACATCGGGCTGAGCACGGTGTCCAACGCGATCACGATCACCGTGACCGGTGTCACGGTGCCGCCGAGCGCCGCGCTGCCGCGCATCACGCTCGCGCTGTCGAACACGCTCCTCGCGCCCGGCGGCAGCGTGAACCTCACCGGCACCGCCGCCGCGACGGCTCCGCGTGCCAACGTCTCGCGCGTGTCGTTCTATGTGAACGGCGAGCTTCTCGCGACCGACACCACCACCCCCTACCAGGCGACGAGCACGTTCGCCAATCCTGGCGCCTACGACGTCCACGCCACGGTAGTGGACTCGCTCGGACAAACGCAGAGCACGCTCGTCCAGCGCGTGACGGTGCAGAACGCGCCGCCGGTGGCGACTACCAGCGCCGACGTCTGGCGGCTGCTCAATCAGGCCACGTTCGGCGCCTCGCAGGCCGAGGCCGCGCGCGTGACCACGATGGGCGTCGCCGGCTGGATCGACGACCAGATCGGCAAGCCGGTGTCCGGGTATCCGGAGAGCCGCTACAACCGGATCCAGCTCGGGGCGACCCCGGACTGCACGACCCAGATGCCCGACACGACGGCGTACCCTCCCGATTCGCCGCAGGCGCGCTGTGCGCGCGACCACCTGTCGCTTGCGATGGTGCAGCGCGACTTCTTCACCAATGCCGTGTACGGCAGCGACCAGCTCCGGCAGCGGGTGGCATGGGCGCTGTCGCAGATCCTCGTCACCTCGGCCAACGAAGGCGACCTCTCCTACGCCTACGTCATGTCGCGCTACCAGAACCTCATGTTCGAGGAGGCGTTCGGCAACTACGAGTCGCTGCTGCGCAAGATCACCTACAGCCCGGCGATGGGCAACTACCTCGACATGGTCAACAACGACCGTGCGCCGCAGCAGCCCACCACCAGCACGCGGGTGCCGAACGAGAACTACGCCCGCGAGATCATGCAGCTCTTCTCGATCAACCTGATCGAGCTCAACGACGACGGCACGCCGCTCCTCGACGCACAGGGCAAGCCGATCCCGACCTACGGCCAGGGGGAGATCGCCGAGTTCGCCAAGGTCTTCACCGGCTACACCTACGCCAGCGCGGATGGCGCCCCAGCCACCGGCAAGCGGGGTGCCCGCTACTACGCCGCGCCGATGGTGCCGTACCCGACCACCAGCACGACGGGCCACGAGCCGGGCGAGAAGCACCTCCTGAACGGCACGACGCTGCCCGCCGGCCAGACCGCGCAGCAGGACATCGACGCCGCCGTTCGCAACGTGTTCATGCACGCCAACACGCCCGTGTACATCAGCAAGCAGCTGATCCAGCGGCTCGTGACCGGCAATCCGTCACCGGCCTACGTGCGGCGCATCGTCCAGGTGTTCAAGAACAACGGCGCCGGGGTGCGCGGCGACATGGCGGCGGTGGTGAAGGCGATCCTCCTCGACACCGAGGCACGCGGACCCGCCAAGACCGCGTCGGACTTCGGCTCGTTGCGCGAACCGGTGCTCATGGTGACGGGGATGGTCCGTGCGCTCAACGGCGTCACCGACGGCAATCGCCTCGAACAGGCCACGGGCAACCTCGGCCAGCGGCCGTACTACTCGCCGACCGTGTTCAACTACTTCATGCCCGACGTGAAGGTGCCCGGCACGTCGATCCTGGGGCCGGAGTTCGGCATCCACACCACGGTGAGCGCCGTGGGGCGCGCCAACCTCGTCTACACGCTGACCTACGGCGGCTACAACCCCGATACGACGATTCCCGGCGCGACCGGCACCAAGCTCTTCCTGGCGCCGTTCGAGGCGATCGCCGACCAGCCGGCGGCCATGGTCTCGCTCGTCAACCAGACCCTCGCGGGCGGCCAGTTCCCGGCCTCGCTCGAGCCCACCATCGTGACCGCGGTGAGTGCGATCACCATGAGCGCCACGCCGACGGCGCAGCAGCGGACCGATCGCGCCCGCATGGCCGTCTACCTCATGGCCTCGTCCTACGACTACCAGGTGCAGCGCTGACATGACTACCTCCCGCCGCAAGTTCCTGACCTCCACTGGTGCGCTCACCGCGGGCGCGCTCGCCGGCAACCTCGCCACCTGGGGCGTGAAGAGCGCCGAAGCGCAGGCCGTCAACGATTACAAGGCGATCGTGGCCGTGTTCCTGTTCGGGGGCAGCGACTCGAACAACATGGTGATTCCCTACGACGACTACGCTGCGTACCTCGCCGTACGCACCGCGGCGTCGAACGTCGGCATACCGCAGGCGCAGCTCGTGCAGTTCACCGGCGGCGGCAAGCGATACGGGTTCCATCCCAGCATGGCGACCATCGCGCCGCTCTATGCCGCGGGGAAGATGGCGGTACTGGCCAACACCGGCACGCTCGTGCGCCCGATCAGGGATCGCACCGAGTACCGCAACACGCCGTCGGTCCGGCCGCCCAACCTCTTCTCGCACTCCGATCAGCAGGATGCATGGTCCGGCCTCATCCAGGGCTCGCCTACGCTGCACGGCTGGGGCGGCCGGTTCGCGGACAGGTTGCAGACCGTGAACCGGGGCCAGCTCATCCCGGCGGCGGTGTCGGTCTCCGGATCGCAGCTCTACACGTTCGGCGCCCAGACCGCACCGCTCGTGATCCCGCAGAACGGCGGGGTGACGCTCACGGGAGCCGACCCCACGTCGAGCAATCCGATCTTCGTCGCGCGCTACAACGCGCTGGTGTCGCTGCTCCGCAACGCGAATCCCGGCAACCAGGTCGTCGTCGGCGCGGCGGGCGTGATGGACAAGGCGCTGCTAGCCAACACCGTCGCCAATCCGATCCTCACCGCGACCCTGCCGCCCGCCATCGACGCCGCCTTCCGCGTGAACGGCAACCTCCTCAACACCGGCATCGCGCAACAGCTGCGCCAGGTGGCTCGCCTGATCGACGCACGGGCGGCGACCGGCGTGAAGCGGCAAGTCTTCTTCGTGAGCATGGGCGGCTACGACACGCACGGCAACACCGTAGCCGCTCAGGGGCGCCTCTTCGACCAGCTCTTCCCGGCGATGAAGTCGTTCTACGACTGGTCGGTGGCCGCCGGCGTGGCGAACGACGTCGTGCAGGTGACGATGTCGGACTTCAACCGCACCTTCATCGGCAACGCGAGCCAGGGGGTCGACCACGCGTGGGGCGGTCACCAGATCGTGGTCGGCGGCGCCGTCAGGGGCAACGCGATGTATGGAACGTTTCCCGACTTGGCCCTCACCGGCAACATGGATGCGGGCAGCAATGGCTCGTGGATTCCCGGCATCTCGGTGGACCAGGTGGGCTCCACGCTGGGTACGTGGCTCGGCATGCCCGATGCCGACATCGCGCAGGTGTTCCCGAATCTCGCCAACTTCACGACGAAGAACATCGGGTTCATCTGACGGCCTACACCCGCACGAGCAGCGACGTCGCCGCCGCGTGCAGCACCGCGGGCACCACCGGCTTGCCGAGCAGCATGATGCCTGCCTGCCGTGCGTCCCGCTCCGCGGCGGGACTCGTGTCGCCGGATACGAGCAATGCCGGGACCGCGATGCCGAGTTCGTCGCGCAGGCGCCCCACGGCATCGATGCCGGTCGCCCCGTGCGCGAGGCGCAGGTCCGCGACGACGAGGTCGGGATAACGCTCCTCGCGGCCGATCGCCTCGATGAGCCCGGCGAGGTCGCTGCCGCCGGCGACCTGCGCGCCCCACGTATGGAACAGGGCGCTCATCGCGTCGACGGCGCAGGGATCGTCGTCGACGACCGCCACCAGGGCACCCCGGATCGTGGGAGCCGCAGGCGTGCCGCGCACGCCTCGCGCCATCGACGGCGCGAGGCGCGGCGACGCGACGGCGTGCGCGCGCGCCGCACGCACGCGAAAGCGCGACCCGCGCCGTGGTGCCGACACCACGTCGATGCGATGGTCGAGGAGCACGGCGAGGCGGCGCACGATGGCCAGGCCCAGGCCCAGGCCGCCGTGTGCGTCGCTGCTCCCCGGCGTCCGCACCTGGTAGAACTCCTCGAAGATGCGCGCCTGTAGCGGTGCGGCGATGCCGATCCCGGTATCCACCACATCGATGGCGACCTCGTTGCCGAGGCTGCGCGCGCCGATGAGGATGCCGCCGCGCTCGGTATAGCGGATCGCGTTGGCGACGAGGTTGCGCACGATGCGCTCGAGCAGGGCCGGATCGCTGCGGATGGCCAGCCGTGTGGGCACCACGCGGAGCTCGAGGCGCTTCGCATCGGCCTGGGCGCGGAGCCCATCGGCGACATGCGCGAGGACGGGGGCGAGCGCCACGCGGGCGGTACTCGGGGTGAGCGCGCCGGCCTCGAGGCGCGACAGATCGAGGAGCTGCTCGAATTGCGCTTCGAGCGCCGCGAGTCCGCGCTGGATGCTCGCTACCAGCGGACGCCATTCGGCATCGGTCGCGCGCATCGCGAGCGCGGCGACGTACAGCCCGAGCGCGTGCAGCGGCTGGCGCAGGTCGTGGCTCGCGGCGGCAAGGAGCTGGCTCTTGCTGCGGTTGGCGCTCTCCGCCGCGTCGCGGGCATCGCGCGCCGCGCGCGACTTCGCCTTGAGTTCGTCGATCAGGTCGAGATTCTCGTAGCGCATGGCGAGCGAGCGCGTGAGGAGCGAGTTCAGCTGATGGCCGAAGGCGAGCACGAACACCAGCACCACGCCCATCACGAAGGCGATGTAGCCATGCACCTTGTCGCCCTCGAGCGCGACACGGACGATGAGGGGCACCAGCGCCGGCAGCACGAAGCCGTAGAACGCGGGCCGATACACTGCGGTGAGGTTGAGGCCTCCCAGGACCACGCCGAAGAGGCAGACGATGAGCAGCGCCTGGTGCGGTTGCGACGGCGGGAACATGACGATCGACGCGAGTCCCCATAGCGCGCCGCCGGTCGTCGAGCCCACGGTCCAGTAGCGTCCCCAGCGGCGCGCGGCGTGCAAGCCCGGCCGCGCGCGCGCCCACGCACGCGTCAGCAGCCCGCGCCAGGCCTGGTTGACGACGATGAGCGCGAGCCAGCACGCCATCCACAGTGGCGAGGTCTGGTCCCACAGCACGAGGCAGAGGATCGCGGCCCCGAGCAGCATCGACAGCGACGTGCGATGCCAGTTCGCGTAGAGCTCGGCGACCTGGTCGGCGCGTGCACGCGACAACGCCGCCGGGGCGAGAGGGGCCGGTGCGACCATGCGTGTGCCCGCGCGCGCCGTCGCTGCTTCACGGATGCATGTCGGGACGTTCGACGCCGACGCCGATGCCGCGCCGCGCGAGCTCGGCGATCACCTGCGAACGCGAGTGGACGTTGAGTGCCTTCAGGATCGCCGAGACGTGCACCTTCACCGTGCCCTCGGAGAGCTTCAGGTCGCGGCAGATGAGCTTGTTGGGCTTGCCCTGCACGAGCAGCAGCATCACCTCGCTCTGCCGCTGGGTGAGGCCGAGGACATCGATCGGCACCCCGGCAATCTCCCGTGGGCGCGTGGGGGCGAAGCTGCGCGTGACGTGCGTGCCCCCGGCGAGCACCGTGCGCACCGCATCCAGCATGCTGACCGGATTGGCGGTCTTGGCGATGAAGCCGCGCGCCCCCGCCGCCAGCGCCGCGCCCACGGTCGCGCGATCGTGCGTGGCCGACAGCACCACGATCGGCAGGCGCGGGCGCGTGCGTCTGAGCTCGGCGAGCAGGTCGAGTCCGTGCGCGCCCGGAACCGCGAGGTCGAGCAGCACCAGCGCGCAGTCGGGATGGCGGGCCACCTGCGCCAGCGACTCGTCGCGATTGCCGGCCGTGAGGAGGTCGATATCGCCAGCGAGGCCGGGCAGCACCTCGCGCAGGGCGTGCACGATGAGCGGGTGATCGTCGATGATCAGGAGCTTCACGGTTCCCCCTTGCTTGCGTCCGCGTTCGTGGACGCGCGACGACTATGCAGGGGGCGAGCCCGGGCGGTTACCTGTCACAAGCTGCAACCGCCGTGATGAGTCATCGACCGCCTGCGGCCGGCGCCGAACCCTGCCATTGCAGGCCCGCCCGTCCGAAGGCGTTCTTCTGCAGCTCCGCCTGCTCCGCGCGCAGCTTGCGCAGGCGCGTCTCGACCACCGACACCTGGTAGAAGTTGCCGTCGCCTGCCTTGGCGGCGAGCTCCATCTGGCCGATGGCGAGCGCCAGGGCTCCCGCCCACGCGTAGTACTCGCCCTGGTGCTCGTGCTCCTTCAGGCGCATGTTCTGCTCCGCGTAGGCGCGCGCGGCGATGCGATGCAGTGGCCCGTTGCCGGGGAAGCGCAGGAGCTGCGTCTCCGCGAAGGCCGAGGCCTGCGCCGGCTTGCCCGCCTTGAGCAGCGCTTCCGGATAGTCGTACACGAGCTGCATCTTGTTGGGATAGCGCACCAGCGCGCTCTCGAAGCGCTTCGCGGCCGCGTCGTACTCCTTTGCGCCCATGAGCACGTTGCCGGCCATGGCGTCGATCATCGGGTGGGGCGGCGCGATTTTCTCGAGCTTGACGAGCTCCGCCTTGGCGCGCGGGATCTTCTCCGCCCGGAGCAACGAGGCGACGAGCCCGTAGCGCTCGGCGATCTCGTTGTTGTACTTGCGGTCGCGCAGCGCCACCTCGAAGTTCGTGACCTGCTCGCGAGCGTCGCCCTGGTAGCTCTTGAGGAGGGCGCGCACGAGGTGGAACTCGAGCGAGTCCGGCACCTGGCGATAGGGCAGGTCCTGCGCGCGTGCCTGCGCCTCGGCGATGCGCTCGTAGGTGATGGGGTGCGTGCGCAGGTACGACGGCGTGTTGCCGTCGATGAAGCGGGTGGACCTTTGCAGCCGCTCCATGAAGGTGGCGGCGGCGCCCGGATCGAACCCGGCCGCCACGAGACGCTGGAAGCCGATGCGATCGGCCTCGTACTCGTTCTCGCGCGTGAAGTTGAGCTGCTGCTGTGCCGACAGCGCCTGCGTGCTCGCGATCGCCGCGCTGACGCCGTCGCCCTTGCTCGCTCCGCCTGCGCGTGATGCGAGCACGGCCAGCGCGAGCCCCGCCAGCGAAAGCAGCATGTTGTTCTTCTGGTTGTCGATCATGCGCGCCATGTGGCGCTGCGTGACGTGCGACATCTCGTGGGCCAGCACGCTCGCGAGCTCCGACTCGTTCTGCGCGAGGAGGATGAGCCCGGTATTCACGCCGATGAAGCCACCGGGCAGCGCGAACGCGTTGATCGAGCCGTCGGGAACGCCGAAGAACTCGAAATCCTGCCGCGTGTCGCCCGACGCGACCTGCAGCCGGTAGCCGAGCTCGTTCAGGTAGTCGTTGACCTCGGGGTCCTGGAGATAGCCACCCTGCGCGCGGATCTGCCGCATGATGGCCTCGCCCACCTTTCGCTCCTGCGCTGGCGAGAACGCCACCTGCGAGGAATCGCCGAGGTCCGGCAGCGACGGCATCGCGTACGCCGAGACCGCCGCGCCGCGCAGGGCGGACGGGCTCGCGTACGGAATCGGAACCTCGCGGTCCGCGGGAAGCGAGCTCCACAGCGACGGCGCCCCCGATGCCGAAGCCGGAGGGTTCGCGGGCGCCGCCGATGCGCGCGACGGCGCGGCCGACGCCGGCCCCGCCGCGTCCGGCGCCGCCGGTACTGCGGCCCGCGGCGCGGCCGCCGGGGCAGTCCCTGCGCCGACCGACGTCTGCGCGAGCGGCGCGGTCGCGAGCGACAAGGCAACGGCGGCCGCGATCGCGCGCCGCGCGAGCGGTGCGATGCGGGACGCCGGAAGCGGGTAGCGGGACAAGGGTGGCAGCGCGCGCGGGCCGTCGGATGACGATGCTAAGATGCCCGCCGCACGCAAAGAGTTCATCCCGGAAGGATCTCCCTTGGCACGTTCCCGCGACGCCCGGCCGGCGGCGAAAGCGACTGCGAGAGCCGCCGGCACGTCGTCCCGGGCGTCCGCGGCGAAGCAGGGCGACGTGCATTTTACCCACTTCGACGGCGCCGGCCGCGCTCACATGGTCGACGTCGGCGGCAAGGACGTCACGCATCGCGTGGCCCGGGCCGGCGGCCTCATCGCGATGCGGCCCGAGACTCTCGCCATGATCCGCGACGGCCGCGCCGCCAAGGGCGACGTCCTGCTGGTGGCGCGAGTGGCCGCCATCGCGGCCGCCAAGCGTGCCGCCGACCTCGTTCCACTGTGCCATCCGTTGCCCATCACGCGGGTCGCCGTCGACCTCGCGCTCGACGAGGCGGCCAGCGCCGTCAGGGTGGAGGCCATCGTCGAGACCATCGCGCGCACCGGGGTCGAGATGGAGGCCCTTACCGCGGTGTCGGCGGGCCTGCTGACCGTGTACGACATGTGCAAGGCCGTCGATCGCGGCATGCGCATCGGGGACATCCGTCTTCTCGAGAAGTCGGGCGGCCGCTCCGGCCGCTTCGTGGCCGGTCCCGGGTAGGTGGCCGCTGTCGCACCCGGAATTGTCCTGTTGGCCCGGTGGTTGGACCACTTGACCATCGACCGGGGACGCGGGTAGAGTTCGCGACGCGCCGGGCAGGCAGTCCGGCACGGCCTTTCGCCTGAAGGGCCCCGTCGAGATGGCGAACCGGGCAGCAAGACCCGTGGCCGTGCCGGAGGAGATCCTTTCGTGCCCCTGCATGCGGTCGAACCGTTGCGCTTGTACCGGCAGATCGCCGGGCAGATCGCCGCGCTCATCGACAACGGCGAGTTCGCCGCGGGCTCGCGCCTGCCGGCCGAGCGCGAGCTCGCCACGCTCCTCGGCGTGTCGCGCACCTCGGTGCGCGAGGCGGTGATCTCGCTCGAGATCGCCGGCCGCGTCGAGGTGCGCGTGGGATCGGGCATCTTCGTCGCCGAGCCGGGCGCCGCGCAGATCGCGGGCCTCGAGGACGACGGCCCGAGCCCGTTCGAGCAACTCGCGGCGCGCCGCCTCGTCGAGGGGGAGATCTGTGCGGTGGCCGCGCGGACCGCGAAGAAGGCCGACATCGCCGCGCTGCGTGCGACGGTGGAGCGCATGCGCGCGAAGGCGGACGATTTCGCCAGGCGCGACGCCGCCGATCGCGAGTTCCACGTGCGCATCGCCGCAGCGACCGGCAATGGCTCGCTCGCGCTCGTCGTCGAGGGGCTCTGGCAGCAGCGGCGCGGCAAGCTGTGGTCGCGAATCGAGGCCTATTTCCATACCCAGAAAATCCGCGAGGCGACGCTCGTCGACCACGCGGCGATCATCGATGCCATCGAGGCCCGCGACGCGGACGGCGCGCGGGCGGCGATGCATCGGCACCTCGGGCGCATCGAACGCGAGTTCGCGCGCAACTGGGACCAGATCGTTCCCGGCGAGGGCAGGAAGAACGGAGCGCGTCGCAGCGCGTCCGCGCGCAAGCGCACCATCACCGCGAAGTCCGCAACCTGACCCAGGAGAAAGCACCATGAAGCTTCGTCTTACGCAACTCGCCGCCGCGCTCGCCGCGGCCGCAGTCTGCCTGCCCGCCATCGCCAAGGAGTATCGCTCCGCCGACGTCCATCCCGAGGACTACCCCACGGTGATGGCGGTCAAGTTCATGAGCGACCAGATCAAGCAGAAGACCAACGGCCGTGACAGCATCAAGGTCTACACCGGCAACCAGCTCGGCGGCGAGAAGGACACCATCGAGCAGGTGAAGATCGGCGCGCTCGACCTCGTGCGCATCAACGTGGCGCCGATGAACAACATCTGCCCGGAGACGATGGTCCCGACGATGCCGTTCCTCTTCAAGTCGAAGGAGCACATGCGCAAGGTGCTCGACGGCCCGATCGGCGAGGAGATCCTCAAGTCCTGCGAGAAGCAGGGCTACATCGGCCTCGCGTTCTACGACTCGGGCGCCCGCTCGCTATACACGGGCAAGCATCCGATCAAGTCGCTGGCCGACGTCAAGGGCATGAAGATCCGCGTGCAGCAGTCGGATCTGTGGGTCTCCCTCCTGCAGGCGATGGGTGCGAACGCCACGCCGATGCCGTACGGCGAGGTCTACACCGCGCTCAAGACCGGCCTCGTCGACGGCGCCGAGAACAACTGGCCGTCGTACGACACGTCGCGCCACTTCGAGGTGGCCAAGAACTACTCCATCACCGAGCACTCGATGGCGCCGGAGATGCTGCTCATGTCGAAGAAGGTGTGGGACACGATGTCGCCCGCGGACCAGAAGATGTGGCGCGATGCCGCCAAGGCATCGGTGCCGTACATGCGCAAGCTGTGGGACGAGAAGGAAGCGACGTCCCGCGCGGTCGTGGAGAAGGGCGGCGCGCAGATCATCGTGGTCGACAAGAAGCCCTTCCAGGAAGCGATGAAGCCGGTGTACGCCAAGTTCATCACCGATCCCAAGATGAAGGAGATGGTCGTCAAGATCCAGGCGATGGACTGACGTCCGTTCGCCCGCGCGGCGGGGCAGGCAGCCTCGCCGCACGGGCGTGTACGGAGCCCGCGCGCGGCGCGGCCGGACCCCTTGCGGGCTGGCGCCCGCGAGCGGCGGCCCGGTCATCCCCCGGAGGACTCCCATGCTCACCCGGTTCAATGCCTTTCTCGCCAAGTACTGCATGATCGCCGCGGTGATCGGGCTGTACGGCATCGTGATCGCCGTGGCGTATCAGGTCTTCGGCCGCTACGTGCTGAACGACACCCCCACCTGGGCCGAGAGCCTCACGCTGGTGCTCATCCTCTACGTCGCCCTGCTGGGTGCCGCGGTGGGCGTGCGTGACGCCGGGCACATCGGCATGGAGTCGCTGCTGGTGCTGGTGCCCGAGAAGTGGCGACTGCGCCTCGAGCTCGTGATCCACGTGCTGGTCGCGATCTTCGGCGGCATGATGGTCGCCGGCGGCTGGGGCCTCATGTCCGGCGTGTTCGACTACAAGATCCCGACGCTCGGCATCTCCGAGGCGTGGCACTACGGCCCGCTCGTCCTTTCCGGGGCGCTCATCGTGCTCTTCTCGGTCGAGCACTTCTTGGCCATCCTCAGGCACAGGGAGGTCGAACCGGCATGGCTCTGACCATTCTCTGCGTCACGTTTCTCTTCTTCCTGATCATCGGGGTGCCGGTGGCGTTCGCCATCGGGCTGTCGGCCGTCTGCACGATCCTGTACGAAGGCCTCCCGTTCATGGTCATCTTCCAGCGGATGATGAGCGGGATGAACGTGTTCTCGTTCCTCGCCATCCCGTTTTTCATCTTCGCCGGCGAGCTGATGCTCTACGGCGGCATCGCCGACAAGATCGTCACCTTCGCCAAGAACATGATCGGCCACGTGCGCGGCGGGCTCGGCATGTCGAACGTCGTCGCCTGCACGCTCTTCGGCGGCATCTCGGGATCGCCGGTAGCCGACGTCTCGGCCATGGGGTCGGTGATGATCCCGATGATGAAGAAGGAGGGCTACGACGCCGACTACGCCGTCAACGTGACGACGCACGCGTCGCTCGTTGGCGCGCTCACGCCGACGTCGCACAACATGATCATCTACTCGCTCGCCGCAGGCGGCAAGGTCTCGATCGGCGCGCTGATCCTGGCGGGGGTGATGCCGACGGTGGTGCTCGCGATCTGCATGCTCGTGGCCGCGTACCTCGTCGCGGTGAAGCGCGGCTACCCGGCCGGCGTATTCCCGGGATGGGGGGCGGTGGGACGTTCCGCCGCGGCGGCCATCCCGGGACTCTTCGTCGCGGTGATCATCATCACCGGGATCCTGTCGGGCGTCTTCACGGCCACCGAGTCGGCAGCGATCGCCGTGATCTACGCGATGGCGATCACGGTCTTCCTCTACCGGACCATGTCGCGCAAGAACTTCCTCAAGGCCTCGGCGCGCGCGGTGAAGACGACGGGCGTGGTCCTGCTGCTGATCGGCGTGTCGGCGACGTTCCAGTACCTCATCGGCCTGTACCAGGTCGCCGACCTCACCGGCCGCTGGATGGGCGCGATCTCGTCCGAGCCGTGGGTCATCTTCATGCTCATCAACCTCATCCTGTTCGTGCTCGGCACGTTCATGGACATGGCGAGCACGATCCTCATCTGCACGCCGATCTTCCTGCCGATCGCCGTGCAGTACGGGATGGACCCGGTGCAGTTCGGCATCGTGCTGCTCGTCAACTGCGCGCTCGGATTGAATACACCGCCGGTGGGCACCACGCAGTTCGTGGGTTGCGCGATCGGCAACGTGAGCGTGGGGGAGGTGATGCGCACGATCCTGCCGTTCTACGGCGCGCTCACGGCGGCCCTGATGGCCGTCACCTACGTGCCGGCATTCTCGATGTGGTTGCCGCACTTCTTCGGGTACCGCTAGCAGCCTGTCGGGCTTGAACTGACCCGGGCGTGCCGAAATGCTGAATCG
>CAYTOT010000020.1:0-79276 GCA_964439475.1 uncultured Alcaligenaceae bacterium | reverse complement strand
CGGTGCGTCTGTGCACCAAACTCGTCAGCTACGGACTCAGGCGTGGGGCGGGAGGTACCGAATTTTGCGCCGCAAAGTAGCTAGAACCTCTCCAGTACGCGCCTGGCGAAACCGCGCAACTCGGCCACGGCGACGCCCGTCGCGTATGTGCCGCCACGGGTGGCCGGTACGTCCGTCGGCTCGAATCCAGACCGCCAACCTTCCGCTAGTCCACCTTCGCCCCCGACGCCTTCACGATCCGCGCGTACTTCGCGAGCTCGTCGGCGATGAAGCGCTGGAACTGCTCCGGCGTGTCGGGCGTGGGCTGCGCGCCGCTGGCGACGAGCTTGTCGCGCACGTCGGGCGATTCGAGCACCTTCTTCACGTCGGCGTTCCACTTGGCGACGACCGCGGGCGGCGTGCCGGCCGGGGCGAAGAGCCCGTACCACGTCGAGATGTCGAAGCCGGGCAGCCCCGCCTCGGCCAGCGTGGGCAGGTCGGGCGCGAGCGGCGAGCGCTGCGCGGTGGTGACGGCGAGCGCCTTCAGCTTGCCGGCCTTGACCTGCGCCATCGCATTGGCGAGGTTGTCGAACATGAACTGCGTGTCACCCGCGAGCAGTGCCTGCGTGGCGGGGGCCGCTCCCTTGTACGGGACGTGCACCGCATCGGTCTTGGTCTCGACCTTGTAGAGTTCGCCCGCGAGGTGGCCCGCGCTGCCGGTGCTGCCCGAGCCGAACGAGAGCTTGCCGGGATTGGCCTTGGTCCAGGCGATGAATTCCTTCGCGCTATTGACTGGCGCGCTGGCGTTCACCACCAGCACGTTGGGCGTCACCGCGATGAGCGTGATCGGGGCGAAGTCCTTCGCCGCGTCGTAGGGCATCGTCTTGTAGAGGCTCGGGTTGACGGCGTGCGTGGACAGGGCCCCCAGCAGGATCGTGTAGCCGTCGGCGGGGGATTTGGCGACCATGTCGGCGCCGATGTTGCCGCCCGCACCCGGTTTGTTCTCTACAACGACCGATTGACCCCACATCTCGGTGAGCTTCTGCGCGATCAGCCGGCCGGCCATGTCCAGCGAGCCGCCCGGCGGGAAGGGCACCACCAGCTTGACGGGCCGCGTGGGATACGCCTGGGCCGCGGCCGGCACGGGCGCCGCGAGCCCCAGCAGTGCCGCCGCGATGCCGAACGCGCCGAGAAAGCGGGCGACAGCGCAAGAATGCGCATCTTTCATGGAACCTCCCTCGTCGTTGCAATTCGAAACAATTCTAGCAAGGCACGGCGAGCGCTCCCGTGGCGGGGCGCGGTCGGGTCACGCATAATGGGAGGTTGCCTTCGTCTTGCCTCCTTTGCCCATACGCATGAGCCGAACCGTCGCCGCCGTCGCCCTCGTCATCGGAATCCTGATCGCCGCCACGGGAGGCTACTGGTACGGGACGCGGCACGCCGGCCCGGGTGGGGTCGCACCGGCTCCCGCGCAAGGGGCCGCCGCCAAGGCGGGGCCCGCGGTCTCCACGCCGGCGGTCACGGTCGAGGCGGCCAAGGTGGTGACCGCCCCCATGCCGCAGATCATCACTGCCGTAGGCAGCCTGCGCTCCGACGAGTCCATCACGCTACGCCCGGAGACCGCAGGCCGCATCAGCGCGATCACCTTCAAGGAGGGCCAGCGGGTGGCCAAGGGAACGCCGCTCGTGAGGCTCGATCCCGCGATCCAGGAGGCCGAACTCGCGCAGGCGCGCGCCAACCTGACCCTCGCCAAGGCGAAGTTCGACCGGGCCGTCGACCTCGCCAATCGCAACTACATCTCGGGCCAGGCGAAGGACGAGGCCGAGAACAACTTCAGGGTCGCGAAGGCATCGGTGCAGCTTGCCGAAGCCAGGCTCGCCAAGACCGAGATCGTGGCGCCGTTCTCGGGCACCATCGGCCTGCGTCTGGTCTCCGTCGGCGACTACGTGAAGGAGGGCGCGGATCTCGTCAACCTGGAGGCGATCGATCCGCTCAAGGTCGATTTCCGCGTGCCGGAGACGTACCTGCGCCAGGTGCAGCCGGGCCAGTCGATGCAGATCTCGCTCGATGCACTGCCCGGCAAGACCTACACCGGCAAGGTGCTGGCGCTCAATCCGCTCGTGGATGCCGCGGGACGCTCGATCGTGATCCGCGCGCAGGTCGCCAACCAGGACACCACGTTGCGTCCGGGGATGTTCGCCCGCGTGCGCCTCATCACCAACGACCAGGCCAACGCACTCGTGGTGCCAGAACAGGCGCTCGTGCCGCAAGGCACCGAACAGTACGTGTTCAGGATCGTCGACGGCAAGACGGCGCGCGTCAAGGTCGAGGTCGGGCAGCGCCGCGACAGCCTGGTGGAGATCCTGCGTGGCCTGGACGAAGGCGACCTGGTCGTCACGGCGGGGCAACTCAAGGTGCGCGACGGCACGCCCGTGCGGCTCGCCACACCCGCCTCGCCGAAACCGGCGTCCGGTACCCCTGGCGCGGCCCCCGGCGGCGATCTGCAAGGCGACGGCGGGGTGAGCCCCATCTCGCCCGCCGTGGCGTCTCCCACGGAAGCGGCACCGGCGCGCGCGCCGCGAACCTGAAGGCGGGACGCCGCAGTCGGGCGCACCCACACGGGGCCTCCTCATGACTTTGCCCGAGATTTGCATCAAGCGGCCGGTCTTCGCGACCGTGCTGTCCCTCATCATCCTGCTGATCGGCCTCATCTCGTACCAGCGGCTGTCAGTGCGCGAGTATCCGCGCATCGACGAGCCCGTGGTGAGCGTGACCACGACGTACCGCGGCGCGTCCGCCGAGGTCGTGGAGTCGCAGGTCACCAAGATCCTCGAGGATTCGCTGTCGGGCATCGAGGGCGTGGAGATCATGACTTCGCAGAGCCGCTCCGAGCGAAGCCAGATCAACGTGCGCTTCCGGCTCGCCCGCAACCCCGACTCGGCGGCGGCGGACGTGCGTGACAAGGTCTCCCGCGTGCGCGCGAAGCTTCCCGATGCCGTCGACGAGCCGGTGATCGCCAAGGTCGAGGCCGACTCGTCCCCGGTGATCTACATCGCCGTCGAGGCCGGGTCGCTGTCGCCGCTCGACGCGTCGGACTACGTCGCGCGCTACATCAAGCCGCGGCTGTCGGTGCTCCCCGGTGCTGCCGACGTTCGCATCTTCGGCGAGCGCCAGGTGTCGATGCGCGTCAACATCGATCGCACGCGTCTCGCGGGCTACAAGCTGACGGTGCAGGACGTCGAGGACGCGATCCGCCGCCAGAACGCCGAGATCCCGGCGGGCCGCATCGAGTCCACCGCGCGCGAGTTCACGGTGGTCGCCGAGACCGACGTGCAGACGCCCGAGCAGTTCGGCAAGCTCATCGTCGCCAACGTCGGCGGATATCCGGTGCGCATCCGCGACGTGGCCACGGTGGCGATCGGCGCCGTCGACGAGCGCTCGATCTCGCGCTACAACGGCCGACCGTCGCTCAACATCGGCGTGATCAAGCAGGCGGTGGCGAACCCCCTCGAGCTCTCCAATGCGGTGCGGGCCGAGGTGGTCAAGATCAACGAGAACCTCCCCCACGGCATGAAGCTCGTGGTGGCCTACGACACCTCGGTGTTCATCGACCGTTCGATCAGCAGCGTGTTCGAGACGATCGTCGAGGCCATCGTGCTCGTGGTGCTCGTGATCTTCTTCTTCCTCCGCAGCCTGCGCGCCACCATCATCCCGATCGTCACGATCCCGGTGTCGCTGGTCGGCGCCTTCGGGCTCATGTACGCCTTCGGCTTCACCATCAACACCCTCACGCTGCTCGCCATGGTCCTGGCCATCGGACTCGTGGTGGACGATGCCATCGTGGTGCTGGAGAACATCTTCCGCCACATGGAGGAGGGGATGTCGCGCATGCAGGCGGCCCTCCAGGGCTCGCGCGAGATCGTCTTCGCCGTGATCGCCATGACGCTGACGCTGGCGTCGGTGTTCGCGCCGCTCGCCTTCGCCACGGGGCGCACGGGACGCCTGTTCATAGAGTTCGCGCTGACGCTCGCCGGCGCGGTGGTCGTCTCCGGATTCGTCGCGCTCACGCTGACGCCGATGATGTGCTCGCTCCTGCTCAAGCACGAGACGAAGCACACCTGGATCTACAACAGGATCGAGGCGGGGTTCCACGCCGTCACCCGCGGCTACCGGTGGCTGCTCGGGGCGGCGCTGCATCATCGCTGGATCGTGGTGGCCGGCTGGCTGGCCACGCTGGCGGCGGGGGGCATTCTCTTCACGAGCCTGAAGGCCGAACTCGCGCCCAGCGAGGACCGCGGCGTCGTTTTCGGGCTCGTGACCACGCCGCAGGGATCGACGCCGCAGTACACCGCCGACCAGTTGCGCCCGATCGAGGAGTTCTACAGCCAGATCCCCGACGCCATGGCCTACACCGCCATCGCCGGCTGGCCCACCGTCGTCGACGGCAACGCCGTGCTGCGCCTCAAGCCCTGGGAGGAGCGCACGCGGAAGCAGCAGCAGATCGCCGATGAACTGCGCCCCAAGTTCGCGTCGATCCCGGGCGCGCTCGCTTTCCCGGTCAATCCCCCGTCGCTCGGGCAGAGCTTCCGTTCCACGCCGATCGATTACGTGGTCATGGCGCAGGTGCCGTACGCCGAGCTGCAACGGCTCGTCGACCGCTTCCTCGACGAGGCGCGCAAGGTCCCCGGCGTGCAGAACCTGCAGATCGACTTGCGCCTCAACACGCCGGAAGTGCGGGTCAACATCAACCGCGACAAGCTCGGCGACATCGGAGTCAACGTCGATACCGTGGGCCGCACGCTGGAGACGATGCTTGGCGGCCGGCAGGTCACGCGATTCAAGCGTGACGGAGAGCAGTACGACGTGATCGTTCAGGTGGCCCCGCTCGATCGCAGCACGCCGGCCGACATCAGCGAGATCTACGTCCGCGCCCGCGACGGCAGCATGGTGCAGCTCGCCAATCTGGTGGAGGTCCGCGAGGGTGTCGCTCCGCAGTCGCTCAATCACTTCCAGCGCCTGCGTGCCGTGAAGATCACCGGCACGCTGGCGCCGGGATACACCGTCGACGAGGCGCTGAAGGCGTTCGACGACATCGCCAGGCGCACGCTGGCCGGCGCCGCCCAGACGGGGCTCGATGGCCAGTCGCGCGAGTTCCGCGAGTCCGGCAGCGAGATCTACTTCGTGTTCGTGCTGGCGATCTTCTTCATCTATCTCGTGCTGTCGGCGCAGTTCGAGAGCTTCGTGTCGCCGTTCGTGATCATGCTGTCCGTGCCGCTGTCGATGACGGGCGCGCTCTTCGCCCTGTGGGCCACGGGGGGGACGCTCAACATCTACAGCCAGGTCGGTCTCATCACCCTGGTCGGCCTGATCACCAAGCACGGCATCCTGATCGTGGAGTTCTCCAACCAGCTCCGCGCCCAGGGCAAGCCCATGCGCGAGGCTCTGCTCGATGCCGCCACGCTGCGGCTGCGTCCGATCCTCATGACCACGGGCGCGATGGTGCTGGGGTCCATCCCCCTGGCCCTGTCGGTCGGGGCCGGTGCGGAGTCCCGGATGCAGATCGGCTGGGTGATCGTGGGCGGAATGAGCTTCGGCACCCTGCTCACCCTGTTCGTGGTGCCCGTCGCCTATTCGCTGCTGGGGCGCAAGTCCCGGCTGGCGGCGTCGCCAGCCCAGGTGCAGGGAGCTGCCGGGCAAGGGGGGCCGGCGGCGCACGCGGTGCCGGCCCACGGGGACTGAAGGGAACCGAATTCGCTACCGCGGCCGTCGCGACTGCAATAGAATCGCCACGTCAAGAAGGCAGAATCGCCCACTTTTCCCAAGGAGAGGACTCCATGTCGTTTCGAACCGGACCCGTCCGTGTCGCGGTATTCGCCGCGCTCTTCGGCCTCGCCGGCGCCGCCAGCGCCGCGACCGAAATCCAGTTCTGGCACTCCATGACCGGCGCCCTGGGCGATCGGGTCGCGAGCATCGCCGACCGCTTCAACAAGAGCCAGAGCGACTACAAGGTGGTGCCCGTGTACAAGGGCACTTACCCCGAGTCGATGACGGCAGCCATCGCCGCCTATCGCGCGAAGCAGGCGCCGCACATCGTTCAGGTGTTCGAAGTGGGCACCGCCACGATGATGTACAGCAAGGGCGCGATCAAGCCGGTGTGGCAGCTCATGGCCGATGCCGGGCAGAAGTTCGATCCCAAGGCCTACATCTCCGCGGTGTACGGCTACTACGCGACGCCCGACGGCAAGCTCGTGTCGATGCCGTTCAACAGCTCGACGCCCGTGTTCTACATCAACAAGGACGCCTACCAGAAGGCAGGACTCGATCCGAACAGCCCGCCCAAGACCTGGGCCGCCGTGGCGGCAAACGCCGCCAAGCTCAGGGCGTCGGGCGAGAAGTGCGGATTCACCTTCGGCTGGCCGTCGTGGACGCAGCTCGAGAACTTCAGCTCCTGGCACAACCTGCCGTTCGCCACCAAGCAGAATGGCTTCGGGGGACTCGACGCGCGGCTGGCGATCAACGCCCCGTTGCAGGTGCGTCACATCACCAACCTCAAGGAGTGGATGGACAAGGGTTACGTGACCTACGCCGGGCGCACGAACGAGGCCGAGGCCAAGTTCTACTCGGGGGAGTGCCCGATGCTGATGTCGAGTTCGGGCGCGTTCGCCAACATCACGCGCAACGCGAAGTTCAAGTTCGGCGTCTCGCAGCTGCCGTACTACCCCGACATTCCCGGCGCCCCGCAGAACTCGATCATCGGCGGCGCGAGCCTGTGGGTGATGAGCGGCCACAAGCCCGATGAGTACAAGGGGATCGCCAGGTTCTTCACCTTCCTGTCCAATCCCGAGCTGCAGGCCGAGTGGCACCAGGCCACGGGGTATCTGCCGATCACCTACGCGGCGTACGAGCTCACCAAGAAGTCGGGCTTCTACGACAAGACGCCCGGTCCGAACGTCGCCGTCGAGCAGATGATCGTGAAGACGACCACCAACTCGCGCGGCATCCGGCTCGGCAACTTCGTGCAGATCCGCAATGCGATCGAGGAAGAGCTCGAAGCGGTGTGGACGGGCAAGAAGCAGCCCAAGCAGGCGCTCGACGACGCGGTGCGGCGCGGCAACGACATCCTCGTCAAGTTCCAGCAAGCCAACAAGTGACGCGCGTCCGCGCGGGGGGCGCACGCCGCCGCCCGTGCGGGCTCTCGATGCCGCAACGCCGCGTCGCTCCGCGGCGTTGCGCCTTCTGCCGACACTGACCGCCCATGGCCGGCGAAAAGCGCGTCGTCTTCCGCTCGAAGTGGTTGCCCTACGCCCTGGTGGCGCCACAGGTCGCGATCACGCTCGTCTTCTTCTTCTGGCCGGCGGCGCAGGCGCTGTGGCAGTCCATGCTGCTCGAGGACGCGTTCGGTGCGTCGAGGCAGTTCGTGGGCCTGGACAACTTCCGCGATCTCTTCAAGGACGACGCCTATCTCAACTCGTTCAGGATCACGATGGAGTTCTCGGTGGCGGTCGCGGTGCTGGGCTTGTCCATCGCGCTACTGCTCGCTGCCATGGCCGACCGCGTGGTGCGCGGCGCCACGTTCTACAAGACGCTCCTCATCTGGCCATACGCCGTCGCTCCCGCCGTGGTGGCCGTGCTGTTCGTGTTCCTGTTCAGCCCCACGCTCGGCATCATCGCGCATGCGCTGCAGCGGATGGGCATCGAGTGGGACTACCTGCTCAACGGCGACCAGGCGATGCTGCTCATCATCATGGCGGCGGTGTGGAAGCAGATCAGCTACAACTTCCTCTTCTTCCTCGCTGGCCTGCAGGCGATCCCGCGATCGCTGATCGAGGCTGCCGCCATCGACGGCGCCGGCCCCATGCGCCGCTTCTGGACCATCGTGTTCCCGCTGCTGTCGCCCACCACGTTCTTCCTGCTCGTGGTGAACATCGTCTATGCGTTCTTCGACACCTTCGCCATCGTCGACGCCGCGACGCAGGGCGGCCCGGCGCGCGCCACCGAGATCCTCGTCTTCAAGGTATTCCAGGACGGCTTCAAGGCCCTCGATCTGGGCGGCTCCGCCGCGCAGTCGGTGATCCTCATGGCCATCGTCATCGCCCTCACCGTCGTCCAGTTCCGCTACATCGAGCGTAAGGTGCAGTACTGATCATCAGAGGACAGAGGACCATGCAACCGCCAACCCATTTCATCGCCCATGAGCCCGGCGCTCGATGCGCCGGCGCTGGACACGCTGACGCTTCCGTCCTCTGTCTTCTGTCCTCTGTCCTCTGGCACGGACACGCTGAAGCTTCTGTCCTCTGTCCTCTGTCCTCTGTCCTCTGAACATGATCGAACGCCGTCCCGCCCTCACGTTCTTCCGCCACGCCCTGCTGCTGCTCGGCGTGGCGGTGGTGGCGTTCCCGATCTACGTTACGTTCGTCGCATCGTCGCTCACGGCGGAGCAGGTGCTCGCGGCGCCGATGCAGCTGTGGCCGGGTTCGAAGCTCGTCGAGAACTACGCTTTCGTGCTCGGGCACGGCTCGAGCAAGGGGGCGTCCGCGCCGGTCGCCCAGATGATGTTCAACAGTCTGGTGATGGCGCTCTCCATCGCCATCGGCAAGATCGCGATCTCGCTGCTGTCGGCCTTCGCGATCGTCTACTTCCGCTTCCCGTTCCGCAACACGATCTTCTGGATGATCTTCGTGACCCTCATGCTGCCGGTGGAGGTCCGCATCCTGCCGACCTACAAGGTGGTGGCCGACCTCGGCATGATCAACACCTACGCGGGCCTCACGATCCCGCTCATCGCGTCGGCCACGGCCACGTTCCTGTTCCGCCAGTTCTTCATGACCATTCCCGACGAGCTCGCGGAAGCCGCTCGCATCGACGGCGCCGGTCCGATGCGTTTCTTCTGGGACGTGGTCGTGCCGCTGTCGCGCACCTCGATCGCGGCACTCTTCGTGATCCAGTTCATCTACGGCTGGAACCAGTACCTGTGGCCGCTGCTCGTGACCACGGACGAGTCGATGTACACGACCGTGATCGGGATCAAGCGCATGATCGTGGGCGGCGATGCCGCCACCGAGTGGCAGCTCGTGATGGCCACCGCCATGCTCGCGATGCTGCCGCCGGTGCTCGTGGTCCTGCTGATGCAGCGGTGGTTCGTGAAGGGCCTGGTCGAGACCGAGAAGTGACGCCTCGCTCACTCCGCGCCCCGCGCCCGCCTGCCGCGCCCCGGCTCCCTTGCCTGCGACGCCCGGGCCACGCGCTCCCCCATTCCGCCTAGATACGACGACGATTCCATGGCCAAGGTCGACTTCCGCGACGTGCGCAAGACCTATCCCAACGGTGTGGAGGCGATCCACGGCGTCAGCGCCGATATCGCCGACGGCGAGTTCGTGGTCATCGTGGGACCTTCCGGGTGCGGCAAGTCCACGTTGCTGCGGATGGTGGCCGGCCTGGAGGAGATCACCGCCGGGGAGATCGTGATCGGCGAGCGCGTGGTGAACGGGCTCGAGCCCAAGGACCGCGACATCGCGATGGTGTTCCAGAACTATGCGCTCTACCCGCACATGTCCGTATTCGACAACATGGCGTACGGGCTCAAGATCCGCGGCTTTTCGAGGGACGACATCAAGACGCGCGTGGACCGGGCGGCCGCCATCCTCGAACTCGGCCCGCTGCTCGAGCGCAAGCCGAGGCAGCTCTCGGGCGGCCAGCGCCAGCGCGTCGCGATGGGCCGCGCCATCGTGCGCGAGCCCGCGGTGTTCCTCTTCGACGAGCCCTTGTCCAACCTCGACGCCAAGCTGCGCGTGCAGATGCGCTTCGAGATCCAGACGCTGCACCGCCGCCTGTCCACGACCAGCCTGTACGTGACGCACGACCAGGTCGAGGCGATGACGCTCGCCGACCGCATGATCGTGATGAACGCGGGACGCGCCGAACAGGTCGGCTCGCCCATGGACGTCTACACGGACCCGTCGACGACCTTCGTGGCGGGCTTCATAGGCTCTCCCGCGATGAACTTCCTGCCGGCCAAGGCGGGCGCCGGCGGCCGCTTCTCGTTCCTGGCGGGCGGAGAAGTGGCGCGCGCGCAGGTGAGTGCCGCCGAGGGCAGGGCGGTCACGCTCGGCATCCGCCCCGAGCACCTGCATCCGGCTGCGCCGGAGGATGCCGTCGTGAGCGGGCAGGTCGCGATGGTCGAGCACCTGGGCGCCGACACGCTCGTGCACGTGGGCCACGGCGCATCGACCGTGGTGGCGCGCATGGGCAGCACGCAGGACGTCGGCGCTGGTTCCACCCTGCACCTTGCGGCCGACCCGGCGAGAATCTTCGTCTTCGACGCCGCGAGCGGCGAGCGCCTGCGCTAGCGACAGGCACCTGTCGGCATGCCTGCAGGCGACCTGCTCCGCCTGCGATCGAGCAGATCCTTTCAGGACCCCGAGTTCCCATGACCCCACCGACGACCGTCCTGACTTCCTGGCCCTATCCGCGACTGTGCGCCCATCGCGGCGCCGGCAAGCTCGCCCCCGAGAACACGCTGACCGCGATGCGCGTGGGACACGCGCATGGCTATGCGATGGTCGAGTTCGACGTCAAGCTCGCCGCCGACAACGTGGCGTTCCTGCTGCACGACGCGACGCTCGAGCGCACGTCGAGCGGTCGCGGACGCGCCGACGCGCTGCCCTGGCGTGAGCTGTCGCGGCTCGATGCGGGCGGCTGGCATTCGGCCAAGTACGCCGGCGAGATGCTGCCGACCTTCGCGGCGATCGCACGCTGGGCGCGCGCTCACGGCGTCGTCTGCAACGTGGAGATCAAGCCCACGCCGGGACGCGAGCGCGAGACCGGTGCGGCCGTGGCGCTCGATGCACTCGCGCTGTGGCGCGACGCCGAGGTGCTGCCGCTCATGTCGTCGTTCCAGGAAGACGCGCTCCTGGCCTGCCGCGAGGCTGCTCCGCAGTTGCCGCGCGCGTTGCTCGTCGACGAACTGCCGGCCGACTGGCTGGCGCGCGTGCGCCGTCTCGATTGCGTCGCGCTCGATGCCAACCACCGCTACCTCACGCGAGACGTGGTGGAGACCGCGCATCGGGAGGGCTGTCGCGTGTGTTGCTGGACGGTGAACGACCCGGTCCGCGTCGCCGAGCTCGGAGCATGGGGCGTGGATACCGTGATCACCGATGCGATCGACGTGATCGCGGCGGGTTCCCTCGACGCGGCGGTCCGGTGATGGGCCAGGCGCGAGTCGCTGCGGCGCGAGGCCGCGATGCATCCGGGGCGGCGCACTTCCGTGGCGTCGCGAAGGTCGTGCAGCAGGGCCGCTACGCCTTCGCCCGCACGTAGTCTCCCGGCGCCGGACCCAGCACCGGATACTGCGCGTTGCCCGCCTCGCGTGGCGCGGCGTGCGTCGCGCCTCCGTGCGGCGCGAGCCACGCGTACCAGTGGGGCCACCAGCTCCCCGGAACCGTCTGCGCCCGCGCGAGCCAGTCCTCCGGATCGTCGGTGAGCAGATCGTTCACCCAGTAGTTGCGCTTGCCGGCCTCCGGAGGATTGACGACGCCGGCGATATGCCCGGACGCGCCGAGCACGAACGTCACGTCGCCGCCGAGGAGCGCGGTGGTGCGATACGCCGAGCGCCACGGCACGATGTGGTCCTCCCGCGATGCGTAGACGTACGTGGGTGCATGCACGCGCGAGAGGTCGATGCTTTCGCCCGCGACCTCGAGTGCACCCGGCAGGCGCAGCTTGTTGTCGAGATAGAGGTTGCGCAGGTAGTACGCATACATCGGACCGGGGAGGTTCGTGGAATCGCTGTTCCAGTACAGGAGGTCGAACGCAGGCGGCGTCTGCCCCTTCAGGTAGTTGCCGACGACGTAGTTCCAGACGAGCTCGTTGGCGCGCAGGCTTGCGAAGGCGCTGGCGAGCTCGCCGCCGTTCACCACCTGGCCGGTCATGAGTTGCGGCTCCCGCGCGGCGAGGAACTGGCGCGAGACATAGACGCCGATCTCGCCCGGGTCTGCATAGTCCACGAGGGTGGTGAGGAGCGTGGCGCTCGCCACGCTGTGGTCCTGGCGCGCCGCGAGCGCGCCGAGCGCGCAGGCGAGGATCGCGCCGCCCACGCAGAAGCCGAGCGCATTGACCGTCTTGCTCCCCGCGATCTCCCCGGCCACCCGCAGCGCCGTCAACGCACCCTTCTCGACGTAGTCGTCCCAGGTGAGGCTGCCGAGCTCCGGCGGGATGTTGCGCCACGACAGCATGAACACGGTATGGCCCTGCGCGACCGCATGCGCCACGAACGAGTTGGCCGCGCCGAGGTCGAGGATGTAGTACTTGTTGATGCAGGGCGGCACCATCACCAGAGGCCGCTTGTGGACGGCCGGCGTGGTGGGCGTGTACTGGATGAGCTCGATGAGCTCGTTGCGATACACGACGCTCCCCGGCGTGACGGCGATGTTGCGCCCGATCTCGAAGGCGGACTCGTCGGTCATCGAGATGCGGCCCTTGCGCACGTCGTCGGCGAGATTGAGAAGTCCGCGAACGACGCTCTCCCCTTCGGTGGCGATGGCGCGCTGGAGCACCTCGGGATTGGTCGCCGGGAAGTTGGTGGGGGCGATCGCATCCAGGTACTGGCGCGTGGCGAACACCAGCTTCTGTTTCTCGCGCGGCGGCAGCGTGGCGGCCGCCGCGAGCTCGCGCAGGTACTCCGCGTAGATCAGATAGGCCTGGCGGAGGAACGAGAAGTAGGGCTGCCGGTGCCAGGCCTCGCCCCTGAAACGGCGATCGTCCGCGGCGGGCGCCACCTCCGTCAGCACGCCGCCGGCGGCCGGGAGCTGGAGGACGGCCTGCCACAGCGCGGCGTTGCGGCCGACGAACGCCTCGCGGGCCGCAATCACTTCCGCGCAGTCCGGCACCGGATGCACGGCGAGCCCGGAGGACGTGAAGAACGCGGGATGCAGGGAGAAGGCGGAGCCAGGACCGGGTGCGGGCGATGCGGGGCTCGCGGACGCCGCGGCGTCCCGGGGTGCTGTCGGACTCGCCGCTTGCGCCTCCGCTGCGGATGCGGCCGGGGCCGCCGGGAGCGAGCGCTGCCACCAGTCGAGCCACTGGCGCTGCGCTTCGGCCCACTGTGCCGCCCACTGCGACCAGGTGTCGGGACTGCGCGGATCGAGAGGAGCCATGGCGCGATGTTAACGCAGGCGCGGTGCACGACGCGCCCGTCGCGTCACGCGAAACGCCGCCTAGTGCGGGAACGCGACGTGGACGGCAGCGATGATGCCGACACCGAGTCCGATCGCCAGCATCTGCCAGGCGGTCTCCAACGGCTCGGGGCGGCGGTGCAGGCTCGGAATGAGGTCCGCCACCGCCACGTAGAGGAGGCTCGACGACGCCACCGCGAGCACGACCGGCAGCGCCTGCTGCATGTCGGCGAGCGCGCCGTATGCCGCCAGGGCGCCGACAATGGTGGCGAGGCCCGCGGTCATGTTGAAGGCGAAGGCGCGTGCACGCGTGTAGCCGGAGTGGATCAGGATCGCGAAATCGCCGACTTGCTGCGGGACCGCGTGGGCGACGATGGCGAGCGTGGTCGCGAGGCCCAAGCGTGCATCGACGAGGAAGGCCGCGGCGATCACGATGCCGTCGCAGAAGCTGTGCACGCTGTTGCCGATCAGGATCATCGATCCCGAGCGGCCGCCGTCGCCGGCATGGAGCGCGTGGTCGTGCTCCGACGCGTCGAGATCGACCTGTTGCCCGGGATGACCGTGCGAGTGCCGCCACAGCACGAGCTTCTCGAGCAGGAAGAAGGCCAGCAGGCCCGCGAGCACGGTGCCCATGACGACGCCGGCATCGCCATGCTCCAGCGCGTGGGGCAGCAGTTCGATGAACACGGCGCCGAGGAGGGCGCCGACCGCGAAGGACACGAGGTGCGAGATCCAGGCGGCAGGCAGGGCCAGCGTGGCCGCGGCGGCGGCAGTGGCGAGGATGCCGCCGGCGACGGCGGCGACGACGATGTGGGCGAGTGGGGTCACGGAGCTGGAGCAGGGGCGCACGATCCCGCGCCGTGCGCACTATAGCAATGCGCGGCGGGCACGGCGGTGGGTGTCGGCTAGAATCCTCCCGCGCCCGCGGCGTGTCGCGGCGGCGCCCAAGCCTGCGGAGCTTCCGGTCGTGCGTCTCACCCTGTTCGCGAAAGGCAACCACGACGTCCACGACACCCTGCATTCGCAGCATCTGGGCGGCGTGCTGTGCTGGAACGGCATCAACGAGGTCGTGCGCGAACGTCACCCAGGATGGAGCGTGCGGGTGCGGCACGAGACCTCCGCGCGCTTCGATCAGCTCGCCGCCGCCGACGGACGCATCCCGGCCGTGCTGGCGCAGCGGCGGCTCGACCTCGGCAACTACGGACTTCCCTCGCAGTTCGGCGGCGCGCTGTACTGCGCGTCCGCCGATGCGGTCGTGCTGTCGCTGCAGCCGGACCTGTACTTCCGGATGGCGCGTCATCGCACGGAGGGATTTCTCTTCCATCCCGAAGGCCGGCCGGAGTGGCCGCAAGCGGACAGGGAATGGCTGCGCGACGAGTTCGAGGTCTCGCCTTTGCCGGATGCCGCGGCGTCGATGCGCAGCCTCGAGACGGTGGTCGGGCGGCTGCGCGCCAAGGGCGACGTGCCGGTGCTTGTGTACAATCTTTCGTCGGTCGTCCCCGGCGATACGGTGCATTCCTACGCCGGACTGGGCGAGACGCTGTCGCTGCGCATCCGCCGCTTCAACCTCGCCCTGTGCGAGCTGTCCCAGCGCATCGGAATCTCCGTGATCGACGTCGACGCCATCGTGGCTCGAGCGGGCGTCGCCGTGGCCAAGCTCGACGCGCGCCATCTGCGCGCCGAGGGCGCGCGTCGCGTGGCCACGGAAGTCGTGCGCGTGCTCGGCGACCTCGGATGCTTCGAGGAACGTACGCATTGAACCGGTACATCGCATGATGCGCGCAAGTGTCGTGATCCGCTCGAAGGACGAGGCCGATCGCCTGCGGCTCACGCTCGTCTCGCTCGCGCGGCAGACGGTGCCCCCCGAGGTGGTGGTGGTCAACGACGGGTCGTCGGATCACACCCCGGCCGTCATCGCCGGCGCCGCGCGCGAGTTGCCGCTCGTCGCGCTGCGTCACCCGGTCGCGAAGGGCCGCTCGTCGGCGTCCAATGCCGGAGCGCGGGTCACGACCGGCGAGCTTCTCATCTTCCTCGACGGCGATACGCTGGCGGCACCCGACATGGTGGAGCGGCACATCGCGGCGCACGAGGCGCATCCGCGCGAGACTCTCGTGGGCCGTGGCGGCCGCTACCACTTTCGCGGTACGCGCTTCCTGCTCGATCCCGAGACCGGCACACCGCGGCCGGGAGAGGAAGCGCAGGTCGCGCGCTGGCCGGAGGCGGAGCGCGCGCGCAACCTCGTGACCGCCGGCGCGATCCGCGACGACTTCGATGGTCTCGCCCGTCGCGCGAGCCCGGGCCTGTATCCGGGCGCGGGCCCGCAGATGCTCGACCGGATCGAGCTCGACGCCCTGCAGCATCATCCCGGCTGCGAGGTGCTGTGGGCGGCGGCCTGCGGCGCCAATTTTTCGGTCCGCCGCGATGCTTTCGTCGCGGCCGGCGGCCTGCACGACAGCATCGACAACAACGAGCACCGGGCCTTCGCGCTGCGCATGGTCAAGCGCGGCGCGCGGATGGCGGCAATGGAGGAGGCACGCGCCTATCACATGACGCACCGTCGCGGGTGGCGCGATCCGCTGCAGAACACGCACTGGGAGCGAGAGTTCTACGCCGCGCATCCCGAGCCTGCGGTGAAGCTCTTGAGCGTCTTCTGGTCCTGTCTCGCGGCGAAGGTGCCGCTTCCGCGGGAGGCGCGCATCGAGTCGCTGCCCGAGCTCGCGGCGGCCGCGCGCGGCGAGAACGGCGTCGACTACGACGAGGTGCGTCGCGTGCTCGGCCTGCAGGCCTTGGGCACGTCGCGCGCGCCATCCTGATGCCGGACACGATCGTCATCGCGGCGGTGGTCGACGCCTGCGAGCAGCCGGTGCTCCTGCGCGCGGCTGCCGTCCTCCGGGAGGTCCTCGATGCCGGCGGCGGCCATGGCGTCGCGGTGCGCGTGAGTTTCGCGGAGAGCCTCTCCGCCATCGCCCGCGAGCCCGCTCCCGCCTTCGTGGTGGCCTCGCTTCTCCCGGAACTGGACGGCGGCGAGGCGGTGAGCGCCGTCGAGGCGCGGTGGCGCGCGGCACTCGCGGCGTTGCCGGCGACGTTTCCTCCGGTGCTCGTCTGCACGATCTTTCGTCACGTCGATCCCACGCTCGATCCCGAGCGGCGCGAGGCGATGCGCGAACGCATCCTCCGGCTGTCGCTCGCGGCGATGGAGATCTCGCACGACACGGGCGCCAACGTGGTCGATTTCGACCGCACGCTCGCGCACGTGGGCGGGCGGGTACTCGGCAGCGATTGCCGTTTCGCAAGCGAGGCGGCCATCGAGGTGGGGGCTCGAGCGCTGGTGCGGGGCATCCTCGCTCTGGCGCGCGACGACGCCATCGCGCCGGAACTCGCCACCCGCGCAGAGGCGGAGCTCGGCGAACCCTGGGGCGTGCTGCCCGCGATGCGTGCATGAATCCGGGTCTCGCACTCCTGCGTTCGATGCTGCGCATCCGCGCCTTCGAGGAGGCGCTCGAGCGGCGCGCCGATCACGGCTTCCAGCTTTTCTCGATGGGGCAGGAGGCGGTGGCGGTGGGCGTGTGCGCGGCGCTGGCCCCGGAAGACCAGCTCCTCACCAGCGGACGTTCGATCGCCCCCGCGCTCGCCCGCGGCCTCGATCCGGATGCGGTGATGGCGGAGCTGCTGGGCAAGGAGGCAGGAACCAACCGCGGCCGCGGCGGGCGCGGCCATCTCGCACAGCCATCGTCGGGCTTCTTCGGCGCGCACGCGGTGGTGGCGGGGAACATCACGATCGCCTCCGGCGTTGCGCTGGCGCAGCAGGCTCGCGGCCACGGCATCGCGGCCTGCATGTTCGGCGACGGCGCGTGCGCAGCGGGTTCGCTGCACGAGGCGATGAATCTGGCAGCGGTGTGGCGCCTGCCGCTCCTCTTCGTGTGCGACAACAACGGCTACTCGATCAGCACGCCGCACGAGGCAACGCTCGCACCGCGTCCGCTCGCCGCGCTCGCCGCGCCGTTTCGCATGCCGGCGGACACGGTCGACGGCATGGACGTCGAGGCGGTGCGCGATGCGGCGATCGCGCTCGTCGCGCGCATCCGTGGTGGTGGGGGTCCCGCGTTCCTCGAGTGCCGGTCCGCGCGCTTCGCGACGCATTCGACGTCGACGCGCGAAACTCGTCCGCCCGGGGAACTCGCCGCCGACCGGGCACGCGACCCGATCGCCCTCCAGTCGCAACGGCTGCGGCTGCAGGGGACGATCGACGCCGCGCAGCTCGCGGCATTGCACGACGAGGCGCAGGCCGCGGCCGCCGCCGCATTGCGCTTCGCGGATGCGGCGCCCTATCCGTCGCCGGCAAGCGTGCTGGAGGACGTCGTCTGAGCCCGCCTCCTTCCGCCCCGCGGGTCTACTTTCGCGAGGCTGTGGCACGCGCGCTCGGCGAGGAGATGGCGCGCGACCCCGGCATCGTTCTTCTGGGTCAGGACATCGGCCGCTTCGGCGGTGCCTACCGTGAGTTCGCCGGGCTCTTCGACCGTTTCGGCGCCGCACGCGTGCGCGACACGCCGGTGGCGGAGGCCGCGATGATCGGCGTCGGCGTGGGCGCGGCTGCTGCGGGGCTGCGCCCGCTGGTGAGCATCACCTACATGGACTTCCTGATGCTCGGCCTCGATCCGCTCGTGAACTACGCCGCCAAGGCGCGCTACAAGACGGGCGGGCAGTTGCGCGTTCCGCTCGTGGTCAAGGCCACGGCGGGCGCGCGCGGCCAGGGCGTGGCGCACTCGCAGTGCATCGAGGCCTGGATGATGGGCGTGCCCGGGCTCAAGGTGGTCGCTCCCGCGACGCCCGCCGACGCCTACGGGCTCCTGAAGACCGCGCTGCGCGACGACGGCCCGGTGCTCTTCGTCGATCACAAGCGCCTGTATCCCACGGCCGGCGAGATTCCGGCGGAGGAGACGCTGATCCCGTTCGGGCAGGCGCGCGTCTGTCGCAGCGGCGGCGACGTGACGATCGTCGCCCACGCCTGCATGGTGCGCATCGCGCTCGCCGCGGCCGGGGAACTCGACCGCGACGGCGTCGCCTGCGAGGTGATCGACCTGCGCAGTCTCGCGCCTCTCGACGTGGACACGCTGGCGGCGTCGGTCGCGCGCACCGGCCGGCTCGTCACGGTGGAGGAAGGACAGGCAACCTGCGGCGTCGGGGCCGAGGTGGCTGCGCGCGTGCGCGAGGCATTGGGCGGGCAGCATCTGCGCACGATGCGCGTCGCGGCACTGCCGGCGCCGGTATCGTCCAACCCCGTCCTGGAGGCGGCGTGCCTTCCCGATGCACCGCGGGTCGTTGCCGCGGTGCGGGCGCTGATATCCTGATCGTTCCCTATCCAGCCGATTCCCAACGATGCTCTACCAGATCGCCGTACCCGGCCCCATCGAGGATGTCGAGGAGCTCCGCGTGCTCGAGTGGCACGCCGGGCCGGACCAGCCATTTGCCGCCGGCGATCTCGTCGTCGAGCTCGAGACGCACAAGGCCGTGGTGGAGGTGCGGGCCGGGCGCGCGGGCATCCTGCGGGCGATCCTGGCTCCTCCCGGCGACTGGCAGCGTCTCGGGCAGCCCCTCGCGATCGTGAGCGACTCGCCGGACGAACCCGTCCCGGCGGCCGCCGGCGAGCTGGCGCCGATGCTCGTCGAATTCGAAGTGACCTGACCCCTTCGTTCGCGTGGCGCCGCCGCCGCCTATCCGCGGCGACATGGCCTTCAGGCCGTGCGCTGCGAGAAACCCGGCACGCCGCACGCCTGCAGGATGCGCAGGATCTCGTCGCGCGTGGCCTGCTGCAGCACGCCGCTCGAATGGACGCGGTCGGGGATGTGCCGGCGGGCGCCGTACTCCGCGGCGAGCGCGTCGCAGTCGACGATGCGTATGCCGTGCGAGCGGACGAGGTCGTGCAGCATCGCGTTGACTTCGCGTGCGCGCACGGTGCCGAGCGTTCGGCCGAGCGGACGTTCGAACGGCGCATAGCACTGCACCTGCTCGGTGCCCAGTGTCGACACCGCGTTGAGCACGAGGATCTGCGCCGTTCCCCGCGCGCGCAGGGTCTCCACGAGCGTGCCCAGATCCTGCGCGACGTCCGCGAGCGAGCGGCGCACCTGCTCGAAGCTGGCGCGCAGCCACGCATGGAATGCGGGACTCGTCTCTCCCAGGCGGTAGCCGTGGATCTGCATCGCGTAGCCCAGCCGCTTGTGCCGCATGATGAGCGAGGACTCGGAGAGCACCGACAGCAGGATCGCGTCGGGATGCTGCACGGTCTCGATGCCGGCCGCCGAGACGACGGTGAGCGGCTCCGCGAGCGGCGAGCGGACGAGCGCGTTGAGGATCGCGCCCAGCATCATGTGATCGCGGCCCGCGGGGGGCAGGGGACCGCTGCCGAAGGTGCGCGCGATGTCTTCCTCGATGGCGCGGTTGTCGGCCGGGGAGCGGGAGAGCTGTTCGAGGAGAACCGGTGCCGCCGGCACCAGCGCGTCATCGGGATGGTGCACCACCTGCGCGGGGCCACGCGCGGCGGCGAAGAGCTCGAGGAACGCCGCCGCCTCGCCGCGCACGATGCTGCGCTGCTCGCAGATGCCGAGGCAGGCCAGCGTGCCGTGCCGCTTCGCTCCCGCGCCCCACCACACGCGTGCGCGGTCGTGCCAGCCGGTGAACAGTCCGCTGCGAACCTCGGCGATGTCGAGCGCGCGCCGGCCCGCGAACACGAGATGCTCGAGCGGAGCCTCGGGCGCGTCGACGCCGTCGTCGAGATCGAGCGTGCCGATCGACTCGTCCTCGCGCCAGATGTCGTAGAACTGCATCTGATCGAGGAATCCGCCGCGCGAGGCGTTCCCGGCATGGCGCACCACGCCCGGCACGGTGAGTGCCAGCGCCACCTGCAGGTCGCGCTGCTCGCCGGCGAGCGAACCCTTCATCGCCGGGTCGCTGCCACGCATCCCGATGTTGCAGTAGCCGACGATCGAGCCCGCGCGGCAGCGTGCGCCGTCGGCAACGAGCCAGCGAATGCCGGAACGCTGCAGCGTGCTCGAAGGCGGCGCCGCGCGGCCGAGCAGCAGGGGAATCGGCTTCACCATCGCTCCGCCGCGCGTCGCGCGACCCCGGCTACCATTCCGTCTCGGGTCCGACGAGACCTACGGTGGTGAGTCTCGCCGCTCGCGCCGGTTCGGCGGTGGCGGGCTCGCCCGGCGTGGTGGCGACGAGGCCGATGCGCTCGCCCGGCGCCACCTCGCTGTCCTCGGCCACGGTCAGGCCGCGCAGCACGCCGCGATCGCGAATGATCACGCGGAACCAGGACACCGGCGGGCAATCGTGCGCGGCCGCGTGACTGAGGTCGATGCGGATGTCGAAGAGGGGCGCCCCCGGCTCGAGCGCCGTGCCCGGCGTGGCATGGATCGCGGTGATCACGGCCGTGGACATGAGCTCGTGCAGGCGGGGCAGCTCGATGGCTAGCAGCAAGGGAGCCTCGGGTGGGCGCGCGTGGCGAACGGAATTCGCATCGTCGCGAGGTTATCATGTGCGGATGACGCCCCTCTCCCTCGCGTTCGACGCCGACGCGCGATTGCGCACCATCCCCGAGGACCGCGTCATCGAGAGTGTTGCCTTGCGCGCATGGCGGCATGCCGACCGCAAGCGTGACCCCGAGGGCGTGCAGCGGACGATGCGCGATGCGCTGGCGCGCTGGCGCGCCCTCGGGCTGCCCTGCGTCGCCGGGTCCAGCGGCGAGCGCCGCTACGACCTGTCGGAAGTGTCGATCTTCATGCGCTACACGGGATGGAAGGGCGCGGATCCCTTCTGGCGTGAGCAGCAGCTCGCCTGCTTTCGCGCGGGCATTCTGGCGTTCCATCCACCGGGGACGCCGGTCGACCGCGCGCCCGATCCGCGTACGCTGCCGCCGCGGCGCATCGTGGTGTCGATGCAGCGGCGCTTCGAGCCCGCATGGATCGCCGCCAATGCGCGCTTGCGCATCCCCGTTCCCATGGCCGATGCCGCCTTGCGTGAGCTCGAGATCGCATTCGACCCGGTGCAGGGTGCCGCGGGCGAGATCCGCGTGGCGAGCGGCTACGCGGAGCTGCGTCTTTCCTCCGCGCCCACCGCGCCGGTCGTGCTGTCGGCGCGATACTCCTTCATTGCCTCTCCCTCGCCGGTGCCCGGCATGAACGGGCCGCTCGACGCTGCGGAGCGCGCCCGCCATCTGCATCGCAACGAGGACCTGGTGACGGTCACGCCGGAAGCGGAGGCGCTCGCGCGATCGCTCACCGAGGGCATTGCGGATCCGTACGAGCGCGTGCGCCGGCTGTACCGCTACGTCGCGGGCCGGCAATGTGGTGACGAGTTTCCCTATGCGCTGCTCGACCTGCCGCCCCCGCCGGCGGCGCGTCAGTCGGGGTTCTACGACTGCCGGATGATGGCGGCGCTCTTCGTTGCGCTGTGTCGCGCTGCCGGCATGCCTGCGCGTCGCCTCGCCGGCTACGTCATCGAGCCGGAAGGGGTGGGGTTTCACAACTGGGCCGAGGTCTGGCTCGAGGAAACAGGCTGGATGCCGGTCGACTCGATCACCGGCGAGTCTTCCGCGGTGCTGCGCGACGAGTCGTGGATTCCCTATTTCGGCGCAATCGACTACCGCATGAAGACCGGCATCCTGCCGCGCGTATTCACCGGCTCGCCGGGCGTGCGGATGCCTGCGGACTGGACGATGCTCGACCGCGACGTCGGCGGCGCGACGTGCACCGAAGTCGTCGATGCGGTGACGATGGACGTCGTGTGGGCGGATACGCTCAGGGTCGATCTCGGCGAAGCGCTGCCCGCCTGAGTCCGACGCGCAACCGCAGATCCACCGCCTTCCCCACGACGAATCGTCCCTGCCGCCTCGGGCGGAGATCCGCATGCTTCCCTTCGAGACCAACGCACGCCTTCGCACCGTGCCCGAGGCGCGCATCATCGAGCACCTCGTCTTCCATGGCTGGCGGCGCGAGGCGCGCCGCGCCGATCCCGAGGGCGCGAGGATGGCCGTCGTGGCCACCCTCGCGCACTGGCGTGGCCTCGGCCTGCCCGCCACGCGCGACCGCGATGGTGCGTGGCACTACGATCCTGCCGAGGTGTTCCTCTGCAAGCGCTGGGCGGGCAGCAAGCGCGCCGATCCATTCTGGCGCGATCATCACGTGGCGATCGAGCGCGCACGCGTGCTGTCGTTCCATCCTCCGGAACTCGCGCAGGATCTGCCGCCACCGGTTGCGGCATTGCCGCCGCGCCGCTTCACCGTGACCGTGCGCCGGCGCTTCGATCCTGCCAGTCTCGTCCTGCCGGCGCGCCTGCGGCTTCCGTTGCCTCACGCGGACGATGCCCTGCGCGAACTCGAGATCGTGCTCGATCCGGTCGACGGCGCGGGCGAGTTGCGCGCCGCGCCCGGCCATGCCGAGCTGCGTCTGCTCGAGGCGCCGCCGGGTCCCGTGACGATCGGCGCGCGATCCTCGTTCGTGGCGCGGCCGTACGCACCACCGCGCGAGGTTGCGCCACTGCCCGCCGACGAGCGCGAGCTGTACCTCCGCGCTGCCGAGGAACTCGTCCAGGTGACGCCCTCGATCGCGTCGCTCGCAGCGGAACTGTGCCGGGGCGCGGTGTCTCCCATCGAGCGTGTGCGGCGCTTCTTCGACTTCCTCATGGACCGGCTCGTCTCCGGCCCCTTTCCATACGAGTGGCTCGATGCGGACGCGCCGCTCGACCTTCCACGCGAAGGCGGCTGGTTCGATTGCCGGCTCGGGTCGGCGATGATCGCGGCGCTGTGTCGCGCCTCGGGCATCCCGGCGCGCCGGGTGAGCGGCTATCTCATCTATCCGGAATGCGCCGGCTATCACTGGTGGCTGGAGGTCTGGATGGAGGATGCGGGCTGGGTGCCCGTCGATACCTGGGCGGCGGAACTGTCGGCGAACGGCAGCGACGCGCGCTGGCGCGGTGTCTTCTTCGGCTCGCTCGACTACCGCATGAAGTCCGAGGTGCTCCCGCGGATCTTCAATCGCTCGCCCGGCGTGCGCCTGCCGCCGGTGTGGCGCATCCTCGAGCGTGACGTCGACGACGGCGCCACCGAGATCGCGTGCGTGGACGTCGCCACGGGCCGCGAAGTGTGGGCCGACACGATCCGCGTCGAGATGGGGCCGGTCACCGGGGCCTGAACCCCGCGTGGCGGACCCGGCGCCGGCGCGAGGCGCCGGCAGCGCGTCACCTGATGATGCCCGGTACGCCCACAGGGCTTCAATCGTGATGCGTGCCCGGCGATCTCAGGCGCTGCCGTTCGGCATTGCGCAGGTGCTCGCGCATCGCGCGGCGGGCCGCCGTGGAGTCCTTCGCCCGGATCGCTTCGAGGATTCGCCGATGTTCGCCGATGTTGTCACGACGGCGGCGACCGGTCACGAAGAGGGCCTCCATGCGCGTGGCGAGTGGATCGCGTTGCCTGCTCCACAGCCGTGCGACGACCTCCGCGAGCGCCGTGTTGCCGCTCGCCTGCGCGATGCGCTCGTGGAAGAGACGATCGCCGGCCGAGTGCGCGCGATTGGCGCGCATGTCGGCGGCGAGCCGCTCGAACGCCTGCTCGATCGCCCGCAGCTGGGCAGGGGTCGCATGGCGGGCAGCGAGCGCTGCCGTCTCGGCTTCCACGACGCGCCGCGCCCGCAGCACGTCGAACGGCGACGCCGAAGCGGCGGCCGCGGCCTGACGCGCCGCGCCCCGAGCGTGGCGCGCGCGCACATACACGCCGGAGCCCACGCGGATCTCCACGCGCCCTTCGAGCTCCAGCGCCGACAGCGCCTCGCGCAACGACGAGCGCGAGACCTCGAGCCGGCGCGCGAGCTCGCGCTCCCCCGGCAAGCGATTGCCCGGCGCGAAATCGCCGGCGTCGATCGCGGCCGCGAGCGTGTCGGCGATCCGCCGGAAGAGCCGCGGTGCGGCGATGGGAACGAGCGTCATGGCACCAGTGTGCCATCAGCCTCCGCAGGCCGGTCAAGTGCGCAGTGGGGGACCAGGGCCGGCAGGCGCCCCGGCGTGGTTCGCGGCGTGGCTCGCTGAGCGAAGCGCATTGACAGTCTTGCCGGCGCCGCGTAGCCTCCCCGGCGAGAGGTCTGGAAAACAGACCAGTTGCAAGGAGCGCCGCCGCGCGCCGTGGGAGGAGGAACCGTCATGCATCCTGTCGTCGTACGCGCGTGCCGTGCGCTCGCGCTGTCCATGATCGCGCTCGGCTGTGCAGCGGTGCCGCTCGTGGCAGCGGCGGAGGTGTGGCCCGCCAGGCCGATCCGCCTCGTGGTGCCCTTTGCCCCCGGCGGCGCCTCGGACGTCCTCGCCCGCCTCGTGGGGCAGAAGCTCGCGGAGCGCGTGGGCCAGCCCGTGGTCGTGGAGAACAGGCCGGGTGCCGCAACGACGCTCGGCGCCGCCGAGGTCGCCAAGGCTCCACCCGACGGCTACACGATCATGCTCGCGCCGGCGCCGTTCGTGATCGCGCCGCTCATGTACAGCAAGCTCACCTACGAACCCAAGGATTTCACGGGGGTGGCGTTGATGGCGAGTTCGCCGCTCATCCTCACGGCCAATCCGGCGCTCGGCGTGTCGACGCTGCGGGAGTTCGTCGCGCTCGCCAAGGCCAAGCCCGGAACGATCAGCTATGCCTCGCCCGGCAACGGCAGCGTGCCGCATCTTGCGACGGAGCTCTTCAAGCTCAAGACCGGGACCCAGCTCGTCCACGTGCCATACAAGGGCGGGGGCCCGGCGGTGAACGATCTCGTTGCGGGACACGTGAACGTGATGTTCACGAGCCCCATCGAGACCGCGCAGCACGTGGCGGCCGGCCGGCTCGAGTACATCGTGACGAGCACGAAGAGCCGCGTGCCGGCGTTTCCCAAGGTGCCCACGGCGGCGGAGGCGGGAATCGCCGACTTCGAAGTCGTCGCATGGTTCGGACTCGTGGCGCCTGCCGGCACGCCGAAGGACATCGTCGGGCGCCTGTCCACCGAGGTCGGCACCATCCTGGCAACACCCGAGATCAGGGAGAAGTTCGCGGCGCAGGGCGCCGAGATCACCTTTCTTCCGGCGCCGGAGTTCGATCGCTTCCTCGCGCGCGAGCGCGAGCAGTGGGCGCAGGCCGTGAAGGTGTCCGGCGCGAAGGTCGACTGACGCGCCCATGACGTCCGGCCACGGCGCGCGGCGCCCGAACATCCTGTGGTATTGCACCGACCAGCAGCGCTACGACACCATCCGCGCGCTCGGCCAGCCGCACATCGAGACGCCCACGCTCGACGCGCTGTGTTCGGACGGTGTGGCGTTTCGTCGCGCCTACACGCAAAGCCCGATCTGCACGCCGGCCCGCGCGTCCTTCCTCACCGGCCGGTATCCGGCAGCGCACCAGGTCCATCGCAACGGCAACGCGTTCTTTCCCGCCCACGAGAAGCTCGTGACGAAGCTCTTCGCCGATGCGGGTTACGACTGCGGCCTCGTCGGCAAGCTGCACCTGTCGGCGGCCAGGCACTACGAGACGCGTCCCGACGACGGCTATCGCGCTTTCTGGTGGAGTCACCATCCCACACCCGACGCGGGACGCGGGCACGATTACGCGTCGTGGCTGCGGCACGAGAAGAAGGTCGATCCCGTCGCGCTGTACGAGCCGGTCAATTACTTCTGCGGCCCCGGCGTGCCGGCGGAGCTGCACCAGACCACGTGGTGCAGCGAGATGGCGATCCGCTTCGTCACCGAGCAGCGCGACGGCCCGTGGCTGCTGTCGGTCAATCCCTTCGATCCGCACGCGCCCTTCGATGCGCCGCCCGAGTATCTCGCGAAGGTGCGCGCGCAGGACCTGCCGCTCCCGCTCTTCCGCGACGGCGATCTCGCGCGCCAGGCGGCCTTCGCGGCGATCGACCAGCAGACCAAGGTGGCGGCCGACCCGCGCGTGCGGCGCGACGTGACGCCCGTGTCGGCGGGCGACCACGACGCGATCGCGTCGCGGCCCGGCGAGTACGACGCGCTCGCCGTCAAGGCCAACTACTACGCGATGATCATGCTGATCGACGACCAGCTCCGGCGCATCGTCGACACGCTGCGCGACACCGGCCAGCTCGACGACACGATCATCGTGTATACGAGCGACCACGGCGAGCTCCTGGGCGACCACGGGCTCATCCTGAAGGGTTGCCGCTTCTTCGAGGGCCTCGTGCGCGTGCCGCTCATCTTCTCGTGGCCGGGGCATTTCCTGCGCGGCGTGACGAGCGACGCGCTGGTCGAGACGATCGACATCGCCCCCACGCTGCTCGAGGCCGCGGGTCTCCCCGTGCCGCCGTCGATGCAGGGCCGCTCGCTCGTCCCGCTGCTCGCCGGGGCGCGGCCGGCGCACGTCCATCGCCCGCACGTGATCAGCGAATACTACGATGCGATGGGCGGGCATCCCGACCACACCCATGGCACGATGGTTTGCGACGGCCGTTACAAGACCTGCGTGTACCACGGCCACGACGCCGGCGAGCTCTACGACCTCGCCAGCGACCCCGGTGAGTTCGACAACCTCTGGGACGATCCCGCCGCGCGAGACCTGAAGCTCGACCGGCTGAAATACCACCTCGACGCGATGATGGGCACGACGGGCGCCGGTCCGCCACGAGCCGACAAGTACTAGGCGCGCTGCGTCACGTCATCGCCCCCGTCGAGCCAGGCGACCAGTGCCATCCGTCCGGCGCTGCGATCGCGACGCCACGAGAAGAACCGTGCGCTGTCGCGGAAGGTACACCAGGATCCGCCGGCGACGGCCGTGACGCCCAGCCGCGCAAGGCGTCGGCGCGCGAGCGCCGGCAGGTCCGCAAGCCACCTGCCGTCGCGTTGCGGCGCGAAGTGCACCGCGCATCCGGGATCGCTCTCGCAGTACGCGCCGTGCACGTCGGCGCCGACCTCGAATGCCGTCGGACCGATCGCCGGGCCCAGCCACGCGGCGAGTTCGCCAGGCGGCACGTCCATCGCCGCCACCGTCGCGTCGAGTACGCCGGCGGCAAGCCCGCGCCATCCGGCGTGCGCCACGCCGAGCACGGTGCCGGCGCGATCGGCGAGGAGCACCGGCAGGCAGTCGGCGGTGCGCACCGTGAGCGCGACGTCGTGCTCGCGCGTGAAGGCAGCGTCGGCCTGCGGCGGTGAGGTGCGCAGGGTATCGGCGTTGGCGGCGCTCACGCCGACGACGTCGCTTCCATGCACCTGCGACAGCCACACGGGATCGGCCGGCAGCAGCCGGCGCAGGCGGCGCCGGTTCTCGCCGATCGCGCCGGCCAGATCGTCCGCCGCGGGGCGCGCGGGCCCCACGTCCATCGTGGCCGCGGCGCCGGTCGACACGCCCCCGTCGCGCGTGGTGAAGAAGGCGCGCACGCGTGGCGGGCCATCCCATTGCGGAACGATCCAGTTCGCATCCATCATCATCCGCGTGCCCGCAGTGCCGCGAGCAGTCCTGCGAAGTCGGCAGGCAGCGGCGAGCGGAAGCGCATCGCCTCGCCGCTCACCGGATGCACGAGCCCCAGGCGCTGCGCGTGCAGCGCCTGGCGTCGGAACGCCTGCAGCGCCGGCAGGCTGTCGAGCGCATGACGGCGACGTCCGCCGTACGTGGGATCGCCGAGGAGCGGGTGGCCGATCGCGGTGAGGTGCACGCGGATCTGGTGCGTGCGGCCGGTGTCGAGGCGGCAGTGCACGAGGGTCGCATCGCCGAAGCGCTCCACGGGCTCGACATGCGTGCGCGCTTCCTTGCCGCTGGCCACGACCGCCATCGTCGTGCGCTGTGCGGGATGACGTCCGATGGGCGCGTCGACGGTCGACGCACGCGCGATGTCGCCGTGCACGAGCGCTGCATACTCGCGCCCGACGGTGCGCGCGGCGAGCTGGCGCACGAGGCTCGTCTGCGCCTCCGGGCTCTTCGCCACCACCATGAGGCCGCTCGTATCCTTGTCGAGCCGGTGCACGATCCCCGCGCGCGGGAGCGCGGCGAGCGACGGCGCGTGGTGCAGCAGCGCGTTCTGCAGCGTGCCGCTGCGGTTGCCGCTGCCGGGATGCACGACGAGGCCCGCGGGCTTGTCGATCACGAGGATCGCGTCGTCCTCGAAGGCGATCGGAAGGCCGATCGCCTCGGGCTCCACCGTGGAGTCGGACACGCCGTCGCCTTCGGCCACCACCAGCGCCTCGCCACCCGCGAGGCGATGGCGGGCGGCGGTCACGATCGCGGCGTCGACGCGGACGAGTCCCGCCTCGATCCACGCCTTCATCCGGTTGCGCGAATGCTGCGGCAGGAGCTGCGCGAGCACCTGGTCCAGGCGCGATCCGGCGGCGGAGGCGGGAACGTCGAGGCGGTGCACGCGCGCGCCGGGACGGGGCGGATTCGCCTCGACGCGGGAGGTATAATTTGGGGCGGAGGTAGGCACGCATGCACCGATTCGATTCGACCCCGTCGGGCCCGTTGCGCTCGCGATTTCTCGCGGTGGCGCGGCTCGCGCTCGTCGCCACGTTCGCCTTCGCGCTCGGCGCCTGCGGCCTGCTACCCGAGGTCAAGGACGAGACGGCAGGATGGTCCGCCGATCGACTCTACCAGACCGCGCATGACGCGATGATGCAGGGCAACTACCAACGGGCGATCAAGCTCTTCGATCAGCTCGAGGCCCGCTATCCCTACGGCCGTTACGCGCAGCAGGCCATCCTCGAATCGGCGTACGCGAACTGGCGCGGCAACGAGACCGAGGCGGCCATCGCTGCCGCGGATCGCTTCATCCGCACGTACCCCAACCATCCCAACGTCGACTACGCGTACTACCTGAAGGGCCTCGTGCACTTCCGCGAGGACCAGGGCCTCATCGGCTACGTCTACGAGCTGGACCTCGCCGAGCGCGACCCCAAGGAGATGCGCGCCTCCTTCGCGGCGTTCAAGGAGCTCACGACCAAGTATCCCGACAGCCAGTACTACCAGGATTCCATCGCGCGCATGCGCTATCTCAACAACGCGATGGCGACCTACGAATACAACGTGGGACGCTACTACTACAATCGCGGCGCCTACGTCGCGGCCGCCAACCGCGCTCAGGGCGTGCTCGTGAATTTTCCGCAGACCCCCGCCAACGAGAAGGCGCTCGACCTCCTGTACAGGAGCTACGGCAAGCTCAACCTGCCGCAGCTCGCCGACGACTCCAAGGCGATTCTCGCCAAGACGTATCCCGAGAGCCCTTACATCACGGGCGTGAAGGACAAGTCGTGGTGGGAGTTCTGGAAGAAGGACGAGGCGTCGTACGGCGTGCAGGCCACGCACGAGCTTGCCGAGAAGCCGTGGTGGCAGTTCTGGTAGGTTACTGATCGCGCGTGTGCGCTCGCCAGGTCGCACTTGTCCGCGACCGACCTGCGCGAGCGCGTCGGGTAGTGGCGGGACGCACTGCTCCGAGTACTGGATGAACGCACCCGCAACTCCTCCCGGTGTCGTGTAGTTTCCGTTGCCATCGCCGGACGCGGACGCACTCGCCGTGGCACCTGCGCCGACCGTACCCGCGCTGCCCACGATGCTCGCGCCCGCATTGGCGTCGGCGCCCGTATTCGTCGCGAAGGTCGAGTCGGATGCCGCGACAGGCTGCGTGCCGCCGATGACGTTCAAGCCAACGCAGGTGTTCGTCGATGTCCCCGCGTAGGTCTCCTCGCCGACGACGCCAAGGCGATCCGCGCCCGGTCGGGCCATGCGAATAGGCTTCGCTTCCGGATCGCCTCAAACCTTGCGCACCGGCCCCGGGTGGCGCGCGAGCCGCGCATCGCCGGTGAGGAGCGTGATGCCCTCGGTCAAGGCTTGAGCGAGCAGCAAGCGATCGAAGGGATCCTTGTGCAGCGGCGGCAACGTGTCGATGCCAACCACATGCGCGCTGGTCACCGGTAGCTCGGTGTAGGCTCGCCCGCCGCCCAGAGCAGCAGTTGCGTGTCCAGCAGGAGCTTCACCGGTCTTCGCCGAAGAGGGCGGCGATCTCGTCCGCACCCATGCGATCGAAGTCGTCGGGTACGCTGATGGGGCCCGCCATGAAGCCCAGGCGGCGGAGTGGCAAGGGATTCGTTGACGGAGTCGGGGTCATCTTCGTGCAGGCATGGCCCGCGCCAGTGCGGCAAGACCCGATCTATCCCTCCCGCCCCTCACGCAACCCGCGCAAGAACCCCACCGCCTCGCCTTCCTCCCGCGTCCGCTTCATCGGCGGCAGGCTCTGCCAGATGCGCCGCCCATAGGGCTTGTCGGTCAGGCGCGGATCGCAGATGGCGAGCACGCCGCGGTCGGTCTCGGTGCGGATCAATCGGCCGGCGCCCTGCTTCAGGCTGATCACCGCCTGCGGCAGTTGCCACTGCATGAACGGATTGCCACCCTCGTCGCGCAGACGTTCGAGTCGTGCCGCGAGCAGTGGATCGTCGGGCGGTGCGAAGGGCAGCTTGTCGATGACCACCAGCGACAGCGCATCGCCGGGCACATCCACACCTTCCCAGAAGCTCGCGCTGCCGAGGAGCACGGCATTGCCGAGCGCGCGGAAGCGCACCAGCAGCTCGGTGCGCGAGCCATCGCCCTGCACCAGCAGCGGATAGTCGAGGCCGCGCCTGCGCAGCGCCTCTGCGAGGCGGTCGCGGGCGCGGCTCAATGCACGCAGCGTGGTGAAGAGCAGGAAGGCGCGTCCCTCGCTGGCCTCGATGAGCGGCACCGCGGCGTCGACCACCGCATCGGTGTGCTCGGGCGAGTTCGGTGCAGGAAGATTGCGCGGGACGTAGAGCAGCGCCTGCGTGCCGTAGTCGAAGGGACTCGTCCACGCTTCGGTCTGCGCGCTATCGAGACCGAGCTGGTCCGTGTAGTGCGAGAAATCGCGTCCCACCGCGAGGGTCGCCGAGGTGAAGATCCACGCCCGGGCCGTGCCTTCCACCTGCCGGCGCATGAGCGGAGCGACCGACAGCGGCGAGGCCTGGAGCTGGAAGCCATGTTGCGTGACGTCGACCCAGCGGATCCACACGCCTTCCTCCTCCGGGGAGTCGGGGACCGCATCGGCGCCGTCGCGCCAGCGTGCGACCTGATGCGCGGCGTCGCGGGCACGCGATGCGAGCTGCGCGAGGTCCTCGCTGCGCTCGGCGAACTGCGCCAACTCGGCGGCGACGCGGTCGAGCACGGCGGCGAGGCCGTCCAGCGCCTCGGTGAAACCGGGCCGCGCCAAGGCAGCGTCACGCGTGAACTTGCCGACGACTTCCCCGGCCGCAAGACGCAGCTTGCGGACGGCAGGTACCAGCTCCAGCGCGGCGCCCGGCAAGGCGGCCACGTCACGGGCGGCGGTGCGCGCCACGATCTCCGCGTCGCGGGCGAGATCGTTGAGCTGCCCTGCGCCCACCTGCTCGCCGAAGAACAGCGTGGCGGTGTCGGGAAGCTGGTGCGCCTCGTCGAGGATCACCGTGTTGCAGTTGGGCAGGAGCTCGGCCACGCCTTCGTCGCGCAGCATCACGTCGGCGAAGAAGAGATGGTGATTGACCACGACGACGTCGGCCTCGAGCGCTTCCTTGCGCGCCTTCATCACGAAGCACTCGCCGTGATGCGGACAGTGCTGGCCCAGGCAGTTGTCGCGCGTGGAGGTGACGAGCGGCCAGATCGCGGCGTTCTCCGGGACGTCGGCGAGCTCCGCACGGTCGCCGCGCTGCGAGGCGCGGGCGAAGGCGATGATCTTCGGCAGGTGGCGCACGTCGTCGCGCGACGGCAGGCGGTCCTCGCGCGCCGCGCGCTCGAGATGGTAGTGGCACACGTAGTTGGCGCGACCCTTGAGCAGCGCCACGGTGACGGGTGCGGCGAGCGCATCGCGCACGAGCGGCAGGTCGCGCTCGAAGAGCTGGTCCTGCAGCGTCTTGGTGCCGGTGGAGACGATCACCTTCCCGCCGAGCAGGAGCGCCGGGACGAGGTAGGCGAAGGTCTTGCCGGTGCCGGTGCCTGCCTCGGCGACGAGGGCACCGCGGCGCGCGATCGCGCGGCCGATGGCCTGTGCCATGGCCACCTGCTGCTCGCGGCAGCGAAATCCCGGCAGCGCCCGCGCGAGCGCACCACCGTCGCCGAATACGGCGGCGATCTCGGCATCGTGCAGCCGGAGGTCGGGGGATGCGTCGTCGAACGCCGGCTCGGCGGACGCATCGGCGGGGACCGTATCGGCGGCGGCCGATCCCGCTTCCATCGCAGTCACTGCGGTCGTCGCGCGCGCTCCGCGCCCCGACCTACGGGGCCTTCTTGGCGGGCGCCTTGCCCTTCGGGGCCGTCCTGGCGGGCCGGTGCGGTGCTGCCTTGGCCGCGGCGTCAGGCGGCGTGGTGAAGGCCACGCGCACGTCGTCGACCTTGTAGGACAGCTCCTCGAATACCTTGTCGACGCGGTATTCGTAGTCGCCGCCGTCCTCGCCGTCGCGCCAGTGCAGATTGGCCATCGACTGCAGCCAGTATGCCTGGAGATCGCGCAGGTGGTCGATGACCTCGCGCCACGGGGTGCCTTCGCGCAGCGCGGCCTGGTACGGCCGCGCGATGTTGATCTTCTGCTTGTCGACGCAATAATCGCTCTTGGCCCCGTTCACGCCCTTCTGCGCGTCGGCGTAGCCGAACTCGATGATCTCGATGCTCTTCACGTGGCGGCACATGCGGTACAGGTGCACCACGGCGTCGAGATAGCAGTCGAGTCCCGAATCGTCGCTGTTGGGGCAGATGTACGGGCTGCCGGGCTCGAACTTCTGGGCGTGGACGGCGCCGGGCGCGAGCAGCGCGAGAACGAGGGCGAGGGGGGCGAGGCGGGCAAGCATGGACGGAACCGGTGGAGGAGAGCGAGGCCCAATGCTACCGCGTCATGGCGGCGCACAAAAGTCGGCCGAAAGGCAGGTGTCGGCCGAAAGGCACGGCAAGGACGCCGCAAACGACAACGCCCGCGAGGCGCGGTGCCTGCGGGCGTCGGCGTGTGGAGGCGGCGTCAGATGGTGACGCCGCCTGAGACCTCGATGACCGCGCCATTGATGTACGACGCCTCGTCGGAGGCGAGCCAGGCGTAGGTGTTGGCGATCTCCTCGGGCTTGGCGAGGCGACCCATGGGCACGCGATCCTCCATCATGCGCACGACCTTCTCGGGCATCGACGACAGGATGGGGGTTTCCACGAAGCCGGGACAGATCGCATTGGCGCGGATGCCCTTGCGGCCGAGCTCGCGGGCCCAGGTCTTGACCATGCCGATCACGCCGAACTTGGTGGCAGCGTAGTTGGTCTGGCCGAAGTTGCCGTAGATGCCGACGATGGACGAGGCGTTGAGGATCACGCCCGAGTTCTGCTGGAGCATGATCTCCACGACCGCCTTGGTGCAGTTGTAGACGCCTTTCAGGTTCACGTCGATCACGCGATCGAACTGGTCCTCGCTCATCTTCTTGAACTGGGCGTCCTGCACGATGCCGGCGTTGTTCACCAGGGTGTCGATGCGGCCCCACTTGGCCATCACGCCCTGGACCATGGCGGCGATGCTGGCCTTGTCGGTGACGTCGACCTTGAAGCCCATCGCCTCGCCGCCGGCTTCCTTCACGAGGCGGACCGTCTCGGCGACTTTTTCCATATTGATGTCGCAGGCGGCGACCTTGGCGCCCTCCTGGGCGAATTTGAGCGCGGTAGCCTGGCCGATGCCTTGGCCGGCGCCCGTGATGATCGAGACCTTGTCTTCCAGACGCATGGGGTTCTTCCTGTTGTGCGGGGGAGTGCGCGGGGAGCCCCGGAGGGGGCGGGCAATCGCGCAGAGCTATTTGAATATAGCCGGGGCTGGTGCATCGCACAAGGGTTTGTTGCACGACGATGAAACCCTGCGAGTGTCCCGTTGCAACAAGGGTACATATTATGAATCAATGGGTTACCGAACGAATCGGCTGGCGCCCCGATGGAAAACGAGGAGACGGGGGCCAATTGGACGACCGGCGATGGTGCAACGCGTCCGGCCCGGCCTCGTCAGGGCGCGTCCCACCAGTGCTCGATCGTGAGCTCCAATGACGCATTGCCCTGCCACTCGTTGACCTCGGGCCGGTACGCCGCGCGCAGCCGGGGCGGCAAGGGATCGGCGTGACGGAACAGGATCGCGGCGAAGCGCTCGCCACCTCGTTCCAGCACGAGCCGGGTATGCGCGCCCCCCACGACGCGGGTCTCGCGCACGTCGAAGACGTCGTCGAAGGTCGGTGCCGGCATGCCCTGGCCCCAGACGCGTGCCCGGAGGTCGCGGGCCAGGGCGAGGTCGAGTTCGCCGGGCGCCAGCGCGCCGTCGGTGTCGACCGTGCGGGCGAGCTGCGCAGGCGTCAGCTGCTCGCGGGCCACGTCCTCGAAGGCCTCGCGGAAGGCCGGGAGCGCGTCGGCGGCGAGGGAGAGGCCGGCCGCGAAGGCGTGTCCGCCGAAGCGGATGATCGTCCCCGGACGGCGCTTGCTCACGAGGTCCAGGGCGTCGCGCAGGTGGAATCCCGCGATCGAACGGCCCGATCCGCGGAGCTCGCCGGTGGCGCCGGCGGCGAACACGAACGCCGGGCGATGGAAGCGATCCTTGATGCGGGAGGCCACGATGCCCACGACCCCCTGGTGCCACGAGTCGCGATGCAGGCAGATCGTGAAGCGGTCGTCGGTGGCGTCGATGTCACCGAGGTCGGCGAGAGCCTCGTCCTGCATCCCCGCTTCCACCTCGCGCCGCTCGCGATTCAGCGCGTCGAGCCTGCGGGCGCAGTCCTGTGCCTCGGTCTCGTCGTCGGTCGCGAGGCAGCGGATGCCGAGCGTCATGTCGGCGAGCCGCCCGGCCGCGTTGAGGCGCGGGCCGGCGACGAACCCGAGGTCGAAGGCCGTGGCGCGACGCACGTCGCGGCCCGCGACGGAGAAAAGCGCACGCACGCCAGGATGCGCCTTGCCGGCGCGCATGCGGGCGAGGCCTTGCTCGACGAGCGTCCGGTTGACCTGATCCAGGCGCACCACGTCGGCAACGGTGCCGAGCGCGACGAGGTCGAGCAGACGCGCGAGGTTGGGCTCGGTCCGCGCGGCGAAGGCGCCGTCGGCGCGCATCCGGGCGCGGGTGGCGAGCAGCACGTAGAACATCACGCCCACGCCGGCGACGTGCTTGCTCGGGAACGCGCAGCCCGGCTGGTTGGGATTGACGATGATCGCCGGCGCCGGCAGCGTCGGGCCGGGCAGGTGATGGTCGGTGACCAGCACGTCGATGCCGCGCGCGCTCGCGGCGGCGACACCGTCGTGGCTCGCGATGCCGTTGTCCACGGTGACGATGAGCGCGGGCATCCTCTGCGCGGCGAGCGCCACGATCTCCGGCGTGAGCCCGTACCCGAAGTCGAAGCGGTTCGGCACCAGGAAGTCGACGTCGGCGCCGAGCTCGCGCAGGCCGCGCAGGCCGATGGCGCAGGCGGTCGCGCCGTCGGCGTCGTAGTCGGCCACGATCAGCACGCGCTCGCGGGCTGCGATGGCGCGGGCGAGACGCGCCGCCGCGGCGTCGATGCCGAGCAGCGTGGCTGGAGTGGGCAGTGCCGCCAGCGAGTGATCGAGCTCGGCAGTCGAACCGATCCCGCGCGCCGCATAGATGCGGGCGAGCACGGGCGAGAGGCCGGCGGATTCGAGCATCGCGCTGGCCGCATGTGGGGGACGGCGGACGAGGGTGGTCATGACCGGCGCGACGAACGGCGCAGTCTTGCGCGCAGGCGCGCAAGGATCGAGGGCGGCGCGGCCGACCAGCGCCGCACGACGCCGTCGCCGTCGCCGAGCACCACGAGCGCGTCCAGCGTGCCGCGCCCGAGCGCCACGGCCGCCGGATCGAGCCAGTCGCGCGTCACCCGTGCCGCTGCATCGGCGTCGCCCGCGCCGATCGCATCGAGCACGGCGAGCACGGCGAGCGATGCGCCTGCTTCGGATTCCCCGTCGCGGCGGCGTGCCGCGTCGTCCGCAAGGGCCGCGTCGTCCGCAAGGGCCGCGAAGGCGTCGGGCAGCGCGCGTGCCGGCTGCCGCGCAAGTGAAGCGAGGCCACGCGCGACGTCGCCTTCGGCGCGCGCGGTGGCGTACACCCGCGCGCCCGCGGCGGACAGTCCGCCCGGCAGCGTGCCGCCGCTCGCGATCCAGATGCCCGTGACCGGCAGGCGGCCTCGCGCCTCGCGCTCGACGTTGACCGGGTGGTCGTGCAACAGCATCTGCATCTCCGAAAGCCAGCGCCGCCAGATCCGGCCGTGCGAGCCGTGCGGCAGGAAGGGCTGGATGGCACCCGCGATGGCCGCGAGCGGCGTCGTATCCACGGGCACGTTGGCGCGTGCGGCCACGAACCAGGCGTCGGGGCGTGGCGCGTGGAAGGCGAGGCCGTCGTTCGCGAAGTGCGCACCGAGCGTGGCGCACAAGGCCATCGTCTCGGCGGGCTCGAGGTCGTCCACGCGTCCGGCGAGGAGAACGTTGTCGCGGCCCGCGACGAGCGCGACGGGATCGGCGCGAAGCACGTAGTCGGTGCCGGGATGGAAGCCGGCACCGAGCGCCGCGATGGGGGCGAGGCCGGCATCGGCGCCAAGGCCCGCGCCGTCCGCGAGCGTGCGATCGAGCTCGCCCGCGAACTCCTCGACGACCGCGTGTGCGGCGATGCGTGCGAACGCGCCGCGGCCCTGCGTGCTCGACTTTGCCGCGGCGGCGAGGCCCGGGACGACGAGGGTGACACGCATGGGGGCAGGCCAGAGGGCGCGCACCGATGCGATCGCTGCAGTGGCGCGGGAGTCGCGGAACATGCGAGTTTAGCAGCCGGAGGGCATGCGATAATTCGCGGTGTTCCGCTTCCATTGGCGTCCATCGCCAGCTTTCCTTGTCGCCCTACGAACTGGCCGTCGGCCTGCGCTACACGCGTGCCCGCAAGGGATCGCGCCGCAACACCTTCATCTCGTTCATCTCGCTGATCTCCATGGCGGGCATCGCGCTGGGCGTGGCGGCGCTCATCGTCGTGCTGTCGGTGATGAACGGCTTCCAGGAGGAGCTGCGCAACCGCATCCTGTCGGTGGCCTCGCACATCGAGATCCGCGGCATGCCGGAGCTCGCCGACTGGCCGCGCGTGGCCGCCTTCGCGAAGGAGCAGCCGCGGGTGAAGGCGGCCGCCCCCTACGTGCTCGGCCAGGCGATGCTCACCGCGGGCGACGTCAATCGCGGGGCGCTCATCCGCGGCATCGATCCCGCGCAGGAGGATTCGGTGGCCGACATCGGCCGCCACATGCGCGCGGGCTCGCTCGCGGACCTCAAGCCCGGCGAGTTCGGCATCGTGCTCGGCGGCGACCTCGCGCGGGCGCTGAACGTGATGCCGGGCGACACGGTGGTCGTGATCACGCCGCAGGGGACGCTCACGCCGGCAGGCACGCTGCCGCGCCTGAAGAGCTTCAAGGTGGTGGGCATCTTCGAGGTCGGCATGTACGAGTTCGACAGCGGCCTCGCCCTGATCAACATCGAGGATGCGCAGAAGCTCTACCGCATGAGCGGCGTGTCCGGCGTGCGCCTGAAGCTCGACGACCTCTTCGCCGCGCCGCAGGTCGCGCGTGACCTGTGGTCGAAGCTGCCGGTACAGGCCGAAGTGCGCGACTGGACCCGCAGCCACGCCAACTTCTTCCGCGCGGTGCAGATCGAGAAGCGGATGATGTTCATCATCCTCACGTTGATCGTCGCAGTCGCCGCGTTCAACATCGTGTCGGCGCAGGTGATGGTGGTCACCGACAAGCAGGCCGACATCGCGATCCTGCGCACGCTCGGCGCGTCGCCGGCGTCGATCATGGCCATCTTCATCGTGCAAGGTGCCTTGATCGGGATCATCGGCACCCTGATCGGCGTGGTCGGCGGGGTCCTGCTGGCGAAGAACATCGACGTCGTCGTGCCGTTCATCGAGCGCGTGTTCAACGTGCAGTTCCTCGACAAGTCGGTCTACTACATCAGCGACCTGCCCTCGCAGGTGCAGCGCGGCGACGTGACCACAATCGCGCTGATCGCCCTGGGCCTCGCGCTCGTGGCCACGCTCTATCCGGCGTGGAAGGCCGCACGCGTCAACCCGGCCGAGGCCCTGCGCTATGAATGACGCCGTGCCGGTGCTCGCCTGCCGCGGGCTCGCCAAGACGTACACCAGCGGCCCGGCGCCCGTTCCGGTGCTCAATGGCGTGGACCTCGACGTGGCGCGCGGCGAGCGCGTGGCGATCGTGGGCGCGTCGGGCTCGGGCAAGAGCACGCTGTTGCACCTCCTGGGCGGTCTCGACTCGCCCACGGCGGGCGAAGTGAGCGTGGAAGGCCAGGCGCTGGCGTCGCTCTCCGAAGCCGCGCGCGGCACGCTGCGTAACCGGGCGCTCGGCTTCATCTACCAGTTCCACCACCTCTTGCCCGAGTTCAGCGCAGTGGAGAACGCCGCGATGCCGCTCGTGATCCGGCGCATGCCTCCCGCGCAGGCGCAGCGTGCCGCCGCGGCGACGCTCGAGCGCGTGGGGCTTGGGCACCGGCTGAAGCACCGCCCCGGCGAGCTGTCGGGCGGTGAGCGCCAGCGGGTGGCGCTCGCGCGCGCCCTCGTCACGCAGCCGCGTTGCGTGCTGGCCGACGAGCCGACGGGCAATCTCGACCGCAAGACCGCCGGGCAGGTCTTCGACCTCATGCTCGAGCTCAATGCGGCGATCGGTACCGCGCTCGTGATCGTCACCCACGACCCCGAGCTCGCGGCGCGGGCGGACCGCACGCTCCACCTCGTCGACGGCCGCCTGGCCTGAGGTCACCTCGACGGCGCACGGGCCGCGAACGGCCGCCGCCATGACGGCGCGCGGACTGCGAACACCGCCGCCGTGCGGCTGGCGTGTGCGAAAGCCCCGGCGCCCCGGGCGCGTCGGCTAAACTCGGGCACATGGAACTCCCACTGCTGCTCCTCCTGCCGTTCGTGGGGAGCGTCGCGGCTGCGTTCCTGCCCACGCATGCGCGCAACGCGGCGTCGGGATTCGCCGGCGCCGTCGCCCTTGCCGCCACCGTCCTCGTCGTGCGCCTCTATCCGCAGGTGCACGCGCAGGGTGTCGTCGAGTGGCGGCTCGCGTGGCTGCCCGATTTCGGGATCGACTTCGTGATCCGGGTCGACGGCCTCGCGTGGATGTTCGCGTTGCTCGTGACGGGCATCGGTTGCCTCGTGGTGTTCTATGCGCGCTACTACATGTCGCCGGAGGATCCGGTCGCGCGCTTCTTCGCCTTCCTGCTCGCTTTCATGGGAGCCATGCTCGGGGTGGTCACCGCGGGCAACCTGATCCAGCTCGTTTTCTTCTGGGAAGTCACGAGCCTCTTCTCGTTCCTCCTGATCGGCTACTGGTATCACCGCCGCGACGCACGCCGTGGCGCCTTCATGGCGCTCACCGTGACCGGCGCCGGTGGCCTCGCCCTGCTCGCGGGCGTCCTGGTGCTGGGGCACGTCGCGGGGACCTACGATGTCGGCGCGGTCCTCGAGCAGGGCGCCGCCGTCCGCGCCCATGCGCTGTATCCGGTGGTGCTGACGCTGGTCCTGCTCGGCGCCTTCACCAAGAGTGCGCAGTTCCCGTTCCACTTCTGGCTGCCGCACGCGATGGCGGCGCCCACGCCGGTCTCGTCGTACCTCCACTCCGCGGCGATGGTGAAGCTGGGCGTGTTCCTCATGATGCGGCTGTGGCCGGTGCTCGCCGGCGGTGACGCCTGGTTCCTGGCGGTGGGCGGGGCAGGTGCGGCTACGCTGCTGCTCGGCGCGTGGTGCGCGATGTTCCAGCGCGATCTCAAGGGGCTGCTGGCGTACTCGACGATCAGCCACCTCGGGCTCATCACGCTGCTCCTCGGCCTCAACAGCCCGCTTGCCGCGGTGGCGGCGGTGTTCCACACGATGAACCACGCCACGTTCAAGTCGTCGCTGTTCATGGCGGCGGGCATCATCGATCACGAGACCGGCACCCGCGACATGCAGCGGCTGCACGGGCTGTTCTCCGCCATGCCCATCACCGGCACGCTCGCCATGGTCGCGAGCGCGGCGATGGCGGGCGTGCCGCTCCTGAACGGCTTCCTGTCCAAGGAGATGTTCTTCGCGGAGACCGTGTACCTCGAGGGTCACCCCGGCATCCAGTACGCCCTGCCGGTGATCGCGACGCTCGCCGGGATCTTTGCGGTCGTCTATGCGCTGCGCCTCGGCTACGGTGTTTTCTTCGGCCCGCCGCCGGAGAAACTGCCGCACGCGCCGCACGAACCGGTTCGCTGGATGCGCGTGCCCATCGAACTCCTCGTCCTCGTCTGCATCGCGGTCGGCGTCGCGCCGGGGCTCATGGTGGGCGACCCGCTTGCCACGGCGGCCCGGCCCGTCGTCGGCGGCATCCTGCCCGCGTACGACCTCGCCCTGTGGCACGGCATCAACGCTCCGCTGCTGATGAGCGTCGTGTGCCTGGTGGTGGGCACCTTCATCTATCGCCGCGCCGGAAGGAGGCTCGGTGGCCCGGGCCTCGATGCGGCGCTCTTCGTCCCGTTCGAGGGGCGCCGCCTCTTCGAGCGCACGCTGGCGCTGCTCGACCGCGTGGCGCGCTCGCTCGTGCGACTCGTCGTCACCCGGCGCCTGCAGCCGCAGCTCGCGTGGATGGTGCTGCTCGCGATCGGCGGCGCCTGGCTCGCGGTGAGCGGGAGCGGGCTCGGCTGGGGCGACCGGGCGCGGGTTCCCGGCACCCCGGGATTCGCGGTGATCTGGATCGTCGGCATGGTGAGCGCGGTCGCGGCGGCGTGGTTTGCGAAGCTGCATCGCTTCGCGGCGCTGACGATGCTCGGCGTGACCGGACTCGTCGTGTGCCTGACCTTCGTGTGGTTCTCGGCGCCCGATCTCGCGCTCACGCAGCTCGTGGTCGAGACGGTGACCATCGTGCTTTTCCTGCTTGGCTTGCGCTGGTTGCCCAAGCGCCGGGCCGGCGATGCCGACGACACGGCCGTGCGCACGCGCCTGCGCCGTGTCCGCGACCTCGTGCTGGCGGGGGCGGCGGGAGCGGGCCTGTCCGCGCTGTCGTATGCGTTGCTCACGCGGCCGTCGCCGCAGAGCATCTCGCCGTTCTTCCTCGATCGCGCCCTGCCCGAGGGTGGCGGCACGAACGTGATCAACGTCATGCTGGTGGACTTCCGCAGCTTCGATACCCTGGGCGAGATCACGGTCCTGGGCGGCGTGGCGCTCACGGTGTACGCGCTCCTGCGCCGCTTCCGCCCGCCGCGCGAATCGGTGGAGTTGCCGGCGCAGCAGCGCGCCATCCCCGACGACGGCACGACCGACCTCGTCTCGCCGCTGGTGCAGGGCGCGTCCATGACCGGCTACCTCATGGTGCCTGCGGTGCTCGCCCGCCTCATGCTGCCGCTCGCCGTCATGGTGGCGATCTATCTCTTCATGCGCGGCCACAACATGCCCGGCGGCGGCTTCGTGGCGGGACTCGTGGTCGCGATCGCTTTCATCATGCAGTACCTCGTGGCGGGCGCGTCGTGGATCGAGGCGCGTCTTACGCTCAATCCCGCGCGCTGGATCGGGGTCGGGCTGCTCGTCGCGGCGGCCACCGGTGCCGGGGCGTTCGTGCTGGGCTATCCCTTCCTTACCACGCACACCGCCCATCTCGATCTGCCGGTGGTGGGGATGGTGCACGTGCCGAGCGCGCTCTTCTTCGACGTGGGGGTCTTCTCCGTGGTGACGGGATCGACGCTGCTCGTACTCCTCGCCCTCGCGCACCAGTCGATCCGTGCCCAGCGTGCGCATGAGCAGGCGCTCGAGGAGGCTCAGGCGGCGGGCGACGGGGCGGGCGGTGCCGCCCGCGGCCCGGTGGCGGGCGTCGTTCCGGCGGTGCCCTTGTCCGCGCAGGGGAGGGGCTGACCGTGGAGATGCTGCTCTCGCTCGCCATCGGTGTCCTGGGCGCCTGCGGCGTGTGGCTCGTCCTGCGGGCGCGCACGTTCCAGGTCCTGATGGGTCTGTCCCTCCTGAGCTATGCGGTCAACCTGTTCATGTTCAGCATGGGCAGCCTCTCGATCGGCCAGGAACCCATCGTGATGCCGGGTGTCCCGCCGGACCTATCCCATTACACCGACCCGATGGTGCAGGCGCTGGTGCTCACTGCCATCGTGATCGGCTTCGCGACCACCGCGCTCTTCCTCGTCGTGCTGCTCGCGCTGCGCGGGCTTTCCGACAACGACCACGTCGACGGCAAGGAGGAATCGTCATGATGGCGTGGCTTGCCGCTGCCGTCGAACCGCTGATGCCGCATCTCGTGGTGGTGCCAGTCGTGCTGCCTCTCGCTGCCGCTGCCCTCCTGATCGTCGCGGGTCAGAACCGCCGCGGCCTGCTCGTCACGGGGAGCCTCGCCGCGATGCTCGGGACGCTCGCCGCGGCCGTCGCGCTCCTGGCGTGGGTGGACGCGAAGGGCGAGACGCCCGCCATCGCCGTCTACCTGCCCGCGAACTGGGACGTTCCGTTCGGCATCGTCCTCGTCGCCGATCGCCTCTCCGCGCTCATGCTGGTGGTGACGGGGGTGGTGGCGCTGGCTGCCCTGGTGTTCGCGATCGCCCGCTGGCATCGTGCGGGCGTGTACTTCCATCCCCTGTTCCAGCTCCAGGTGATGGGCATCAACGGCGCCTTTCTCACCGGGGACCTGTTCAACCTGTTCGTGTTCGTCGAGGTGATGCTCACCGCGTCCTATGCGCTGCTGCTTCACGGCTCGGGCCGGCCCCGCGTCCAGGCGGGGCTCCACTACATTGCGGTCAACCTCGTCGCCTCGGCCCTGTTCCTTCTCGGCGTGGCGATGATCTACGGGATCTCCGGCACGCTCGGCATGGCGGACGTCGCGCAGAAGCTTCCCGCGATCCCGGCGTACGATCGCGGCCTGCTGTACGCGGGTGCCGCGCTGCTCGGCATCGCCCTGCTCGCCAAGGCGGCCGTATGGCCGCTCGGCTTCTGGCTCGTCCCTGCCTACGGCGCTGCCGCTGCGCCGGTGGCCGCCGTCTTCGTGCTGCTGACCAAAGTGGGCTTCTACGCCATCCTGCGCCTGTGGACGTTGCTGCTCGCGCCGCAGGGCGACTCGACGGCGCGCTTCGGGGCCGACGTGCTGGTCGTCGGCGGCCTCGCCACCATCGTGGTGGCGTCGCTGTCGATGATCGTGTCGCGCAACGTGCGGCGGCTGGCGGCGCTGGCCACCATGATGTCGGCGGGCACGCTGATCGCGGTGCTGGGCTTCGACGATGCGCAGCTCGTCGGCAGTGCGCTGTACTACCTCGTGGGCTCGTCGCTCGGCGTGGCCATGCTCTTCCTCCTCGCGGACCTCGTCGAGCGGTCACGCGAGCGGGGCACGGGCGCGACGCTCGACGAGGGCACGCAGGAGCCGCCTCCATTCGCGACCCTCGATCGTCCGCCCATGCCGGGGGTGAACCTCGACGACGAGGAGGCCGAGCTCATCGGACGGCCGGTGCCGGTCGCACTCGCGTTCCTCGGCGTCGCGTTCATCGTGAGCGTGCTGCTCGTCGCCGGCATGCCCCCACTGTCGGGCTTCCTCGCCAAGGTGGCGATGCTCACCGAGATCCTGGGCAGCCGGGGCGCCGCCCCTGTCCCGTTCCTGTCGTGGGCGGTGGTCGTGGTGTTCATCGTGTCGAGCCTGGTCGCACTCGTCGTGCTGGTGCGCACGGGCATCCGTTACTTCTGGGCGCCGCAGGACAGGCCGGCGCCGAAGCTCGCCGTGATCGAGTGCCTGCCGATCGCCGTGCTCGCTGCCGGAATGGTGGCGATCACGATCGCTGCGGGGCCCACGCTGCGCCTGACGACCGAGGCGGCGCGGGGCCTGTTCGACACCTCGGGGTACATCCAGTCGGTCACGGCGACGCGTCCGGTGGCGAGCCCCACGCACGACACCCGCGGCTCGACGGGACTGCCGCGATGAGGCGGCTCCTTCCGGCGCCGCTCCTGTCCACATCGCTGTTCGCGATGTGGCTGGTGCTGCAGGCGTCCGTCGCGCCCGGCGATCTGCTCCTCGCGGCGTTGCTCGCGGTGATCATTCCTCTCGCGTGCGCGCCGCTGCGTCCGTTGCCCGTGCGCATCCGCAAGCCGTGGGTCGTGCTGCGTCTCATCCTGGTGGTGGGCCACGATGTCCTGATGTCCAACCTCGAAGTGGCGCTGGGCGTGCTGCGCGCCCCGCGGCGAGCGCCGCGCGGGGCCTTCGTGCGCGTGCCGCTCGATCTGAGCGACCCCAATGCGCTCGCGTCGCTCTGCGCCATCACCACGGTCGTCCCCGGCACGGTATGGACGGAACTCGTCGACGGATACGGCGTGCTGCTGCACGTCTTCGACCTCGATGACGAGGCGACCTTCGTCGCGTGGTTCAAGGCGCGCTACGAGCAACCCCTGAAGGAGATCTTCGAGTGACACCCATCATCGAAACGGCGATCGTCGCCGCGCTCGCCTGCTACGGGACCGCCATCGCGGTGGCCTTCGTGCGTCTCCTGCGGGGTCCTTCGGCGCAGGACCGCGTGCTGGCGCTCGATTTCATCTACATCAACGGGATGCTGATCGTGCTGGTGCTGGGCATCCGGCTGGGCAGCGGGATGTATTTCGGTTCGGCGCTCCTCATCGCGCTCTTCGGCTTCGTGAGCTCCGCCGCACTCGCCAAGTTCCTGCTGCGCGGGGAGGTGATCGAGTGAGGTGCCTCGTCGTTGGCCCGGCCGTGCCCTCATGTGCGCGCCCTGCGGCAGGGGGCATGCAGGGAGGCCGCAAGTGAGCCCGGTGCTGCGGATGATCGCGGAGATCGCCGTCGCGGTCCTCGTGGTGACCGGCGGCGCGTTCTCGCTCGTCGCTGCGTTCGGCCTCGTGCGCATGCCGTCGTTCTTCATGCGGATGCACCCGCCGGCGATCGCGAACACCATGGCCGTGTGGTGCACGGCGCTGGCCGCCATCGTGTACTTCGCGGTGGTCGCCGAACGCCTCGCGCTGTACGTGTGGCTGATCCCGGTCTTCCTGTCGATCACCGCACCGGTTACGACGGCGATGCTCGCGCGCGCAGCACTCTTCCGCGAGCGGCAGCGCGGCGGGGACGTGCCGCCGCCGCCGGGGCGCGGACCGGCGTAGCGTCGGCAGGGCCCGCCTATTTCGCGGCCATGGAGGCGAGATGCGCCTCGAGCTTCGCGCGATCGGCGAACTCCGGCGCCGTGTCGGGCACGCCCAGGTAGTACACGACGAGGGCGGGACGGTTCGCCCGCGCGTCCTCCTCCGTGCGGAAGAGCACGAACTCGGTCGACGGATGCGCCGCGAAGCGTCCGCGGGGAATGGCCACGTCGGCCTCGCGTCCGAGCGGACGCAGCGGGACCTGCGTGACGCGATCCTTGGTGAACGGATCGACGCCGTCGACCTTGATGCGCTGGTAGCTGCCCGATACGTTGACGACGCGGATCACCACCTCCGTCGCCTCCTCGGTCGGTCCGCGCAGCACGCCCCACACGAGCTTCAGCGTCGGACTGCGGAACTCGGAATTCTCGCCGTGGACCGTCTGCGGCGCCTGCGCGAACGCGCTTCCCGCTAAGAGGGCGGCGAGCGCCAGTGCCGCCAGCGGTGCCCACCACCGTCGTAGAGTCTTCATGCATCCTCCGGTGCGATGAGATGGATGCCGCGCTGCGGCAAGTGGAGCGTCGCACGATGCCCCGGCGCATGGTCCGTCTCGCTGCGGGGATCGCTGTGGGCGACCTCGAGCATCGCGCCGCCGGCATCCACCACGTACTCGATCTTGTCGCCCAGGTAGACGCGCGAGACCACCGTCGCCGCGATGCCGGCCTCGTCAGGCGCGGCAAGGCGCAGCGACTCGGGGCGGATCACTGCCGTCATCGCACGGCCCGCGGTGATGCCGCCGGGGACGTCGACGATCTCGTGATGACCGCCCAGGATCGCGAGCGTCGCCCGCGGCGCCGCGGCGCTCGCCACCTTGCACGGCACGAGATTGCTGCGGCCGATGAACGTTGCCACGAACGCCGAGGCCGGGTGGCGGTAGAGCTCCGGAGCCGTGCCCACCTGCTCGATCCGGCCGCGGCTCATCACCGCGATGCGATCGGAGATGGCCATCGCCTCCTCCTGGTCGTGCGTCACGTACACGGCGGTGATCCCGAGCCGCTGCTGCAGCGTGCGGATATCGCCGCGCATCTGCACGCGCAGCTTCGCGTCGAGGTTGGACAGGGGTTCGTCGAAGAGCAGCACGCGCGGCTCGATGACGATCGCCCGCGCCAGCGCGACGCGCTGCTGCTCGCCGCCGGAGAGTTGGTGCGGCATCTGCTTCTCGTAGCCCGCGAGGCCCACGAGCTCGAGGACGCGGGTCACCGCGCCGTCGATGGCGTCCTTGCCGCGCCGCTGCACGCGCAGCCCGTAGGCCACGTTCTCGAAGACCGACAGGTGCGGGAAGAGCGCGTAGTTCTGGAACACGAATCCCGTGTTGCGATCCTGCGATTCCGCATGCGTCACGTCGCGCTCGCCGATCCATACCGAGCCGAGGCTCGGTTGCTGGAAGCCCGCGATCATCCGCAGCGTGGTCGTCTTGCCGCAGCCCGAAGGGCCGAGGAGGGTGACGAGCTCGCCCGGCTGTACGGCGAGCGACACGTCGTCGACCGCCGCGATGTCGCCCTTGACCGCGTGCCGGAAGTGCGCCGATACGCGTTCGAGGCGGATGCCCACCGCGCTCCCGGGGCTTGCCTGGCTGTCCACTGCCCCCATCGCTAGCCGCCTCCCATGCTCCACTGGTTGCGTTCCGTCGCGGTCGCAGGAAGCTTGCGCATCAGCGCGTTCACGATGCCCGTGACGAGCATCACGACCACGATCACGAATACGGAGAACGCGGCCGCGGGACCCAGTGCCAGCTCCGTCATGTTCTCGAGGATGCGGACGGTGATGAGCGTCCAGCCGATCGACACCAGGAAGATCGTCGCCGAGATGGCGGTCATCGAACGGATGAACACCACGCTGACGCCCGCGAGGAACGCCGGCATGATGAGCGGCAGCGTCACCCGGCGGAAGGTGGTGAACGAACGCGCCCCGAGGCTGCGCGAGGCCTCCTCGAGGCTCGCGTCGACCTGCTCGAGCAGCGCCACCGTGGTGCGGATGCCCGTGGGGCTGTAGCGGAACACGTAACAGGCGATGATGATGACCGCCGTGCCGGTCAGCACGAACGGCGGATCGTTGAAGGCGATGAGATAGCCGATGCCCACGATCGTCCCGGGCAGCGCGTAGTTGATCATCGACATCACTTCCATCGTGCGCCGGCCCGGGAAGCGGCGTCTCGCGACGAGGTAGCCCATGATCACCCCGTAGAGGCCGCCCAGCGGCATCCCCACGAGCGCGATGACGAGCGTATCGACCATCGCCTTGCGGCCCGCGGTGAAGATGTCGTGGTAGTGGCGCAGCGTGAGGGCGTGGTTGGCGCCGAACGCGCTCACCAGCGAGGCGTAGACGAGCAGCAGGTACAGGTACGCGATGAAACCGGCCACGACGGCGCAGCCGGCGACCAGCAGCGCCCGCGCGAGCGGGTCGACGCTGCGGATCTGCGCTTGCGCCCCGGACTTCCCGGTGACCGTGACGTAGTGCCCCTTGCCCGTGAAGTGGCGTTGCACGAAGTAGACGATCGCCGCCGGCACGAGCAGGAGCAGCGACATCGCGGCGCCGCCGCGCAGGTCGTACAGGCCCGTGATCTGCAGGTACGCCTCGGTGGGCAGCACCGGAAAGCTGCTGCCGGCGAGGATCAGCGGCGTTGCGAAGTCGGCGAGCGACGCCGCAAAGAGCAGCAGGAAGGCGTTGGCGAGGCCGGGCAGGGCGAGCGGCAGCGTGACCGTCCTGAACACGTGCCAGCGCGAGCTCCCGAGGCTGAACGCCATCTCCTCGAGGTTGCCGCCGATGGCCGAAAGCATCGGGCGCAGCGTGAGGTACGCGATCGGAAAGTACGTCAGCACCTCGGCGATCATCGTGCTGGTGAGTCCGTACACGTTCGTTCCGCGGATGCCCAGGAGCTCGTAAGTGATGAGCCCGCGGGGCCCGAACGAGAAGATGAAGGCGATCGAGGTCGTGAACGGCGGCGAGATGAGCGGAAGCAGCGTGATGCCGTCGACCAGCCGCACCCAGCGCGGCGGCAGGTTCGCGCGGCTCACGGTGAAGGCGAAGAGGAAGCCCAGGAGTGTGCCGAACACCCCCACGAGGGCACCGAGGACGAGGCTGTTGCGGAACGCCGCCTGCGTGCCGGGCTTGGCGAGCAGCGCGCCGATCGTGGTGGCGTCGGGGCCTCCGGCGGAGAACGCCTTGGCGACCAGCATCGCCAGGGGATAGCCGACGAACAGCCCGAGCAGCAGCCACAGCGCCGCGACGGTCACCGCGAGCGCGGGATCGCGCGCGAGGCGCGAGCCCGGGCCCGGCGCAGCGGCGACGGCGTCGGTCATCGACTGGGCGGGCGCACGCCGCCCGGACGATCAGGGCAGGATCTCGGCGACCCAGCGGTCGACGATGCGCTTGCGATTGGCGCCCGCGAAGTCGGCGTCGATCGCGAAGATCTTCGCTCCCTTCAGCACTTCGGCGAGCGACGCTTCCGTTTGCACGTCGGGGTGCGCCGGCACGAAATTGATCTTGTGCTTGGCGAACAGCGATTGCATCGCGGGGCTCGTGGCCCAGTCGATGAGCTTCTTGCCGGCTGCCGGATTCTTGGCACCCTTGATGAGCGCGATCGCCTCGGCCGACGTGCCGATCCCTTCCTTGGGGAAGCTGATCGACACGTCGTAGCCCTTGGCCTTGGTGTCGAGCGCGTCGACGATGAAGAAGATGCCGCCGCCTGCCTGGCCGAGGCCGACCGGAAGCGTACCGCCGCCGCCGCTCTTCGTGAACTGCTGGACGCTCGGACGCATGCGCTTCATGTACGCGAACGCCTTGTTCTCGTCGCGGCCGTTGACCTCGAGGATCGAGAAGATGCGGGTGACGGCGGTCCCCGAGGTGCGCGCGTCGGCCATCTGCAGCTGCCCCTTGTAGACCGGCAGCGTGAGGTCCTCCCACGACGTGGGCGGCTTCAGCTTGTGGTCGGCGAGGAACTTGTTGTTGGTCATGAACACCAGCGGATCGTCGGCGATGGCCGTCCACATGCCGTCGGCGCTCTTGAAGCGCGCCGGCAGCTTCGCGGCGGACGGCGGCACGTAGGGCTCGAACACGCCTTCCTTGATGCCGGCGGCGAAGGTCTCCACGGGACCGCCGAAGAGCACGTCGACCCGTGGGTTGTTCTTCTCCGCTATGACTCTCGCGAGCGCTTCTCCCGACGAGAAGCGCAGGAAATTGACCTTGATGCCACTCGCCGCCTCGAACTCCTGCAGCATCGGCCGGGCCCAGTTCTCGGGCCAGATCGAGTAGACGTTGAGCGTGTCCTGCGCGAGCGCCGGGCCGGCGAGCGCGGCGGCGGCGACGAGCGCCAGCGCCTGGCGGCGGGCGCGTCCCGATGCGGTGAGGGTGCCGGGGGCGGTGCTCCGGCGCGGGGTGTGGTTCATGTCGGCTCCTCCTTGCTGTGGCCTGGCGATCGTTCGTCTGCCGGGTCCGGTGGTGTCAGGAAGATAACACATCGCCCGGCCTCGAGCGCGGGCGCGCGGCGGGTCAGCCTCGCCTGCCCCGCCGCGGCGTGCCGGGGGCTGGTGCGACCACGAGGCGCTTGCGCAACGGTGCATCGGCGCGCCCGGCGCCCAGGGGATCGGCGTCGGTCACGATGCTGTCGAAGTCGTCGACGCCGGCGAACACGGCGGGCCGGACCCTGCCGAACTTGCTCGCGTCCACCACGAGGTGACGTGCCATCGCGCTCGCCATCGCGGCCTGCTTGACCGGCACCTCGTGAAAATGCATGCAGCTCACGCCGCGCGTGGGGTGCACGCCCGCGGCCGAGAGGAATGCCTTGTTGATGCCCACCTTGGCGAGCAGCGCAAGGCTCTCGTCGCTCGCGAAGCTGGCCGACGTGGCGTGATAGAGGCCGCCGAGGAGGATGAGCCGCACGCGCGGCCGCGCGGCGAGGAGCGCGGCCACTTCCAGCGAGTAGCACACCACCGTGAGCCGCAGCGATTCGGGGATGCGCCGCACGAGGTGCGGGAGCGTGGTGCCGCAGTCGACGAAGATCGCATCGCCGTCCTCGACGAGCGTCGCGGCGTGCGCGGACGCCGCCACCTTGCCGCGGAGGTGCGCGGTGCGCTCGGCATCGATGTCGTAGCGGTCGCGCGTGCCGGATGCCTGCCGGAGGATGTGGCCCCCCAGATAGCGAAACGCGTCGCCGCTCGCCGCGAGGTCGCGGCGCACGGTCATCTCCGAGACGTCGAGGAGCGCCGCGGCATCGCGCAGGCGCAACGACGCGCCGTGCTCGAGGGCGAGTGTCAGCCGGTCGAGACGCCCGGCCCGCACCGCGGATCCGCTGGGGTTCGCGGCGCTCGCCCGGGCGACGGCGTTGCCGCCCGCGGGAGGGCGGCGGCCGCGGGGTGAGGGCATGTCGGGGTCGGGGCGGCCGACGGCGTGTTAGGATCGTCACAGTATGACACGATCGTTGCAAGGCACGCCGGGCGCGGCCGTCCCCGCGACGGACGCACGTGGGGACGCACCGGCCGCGGCGCCCCTCGTTCGCAATCGCGGCGGGCCGCTCGAACTCGAGTGGCTGCAGGCCGCGCACGTCAATCGCAGCGCGGTCGAGCGGCGCGCCGCAACGCTCGTCACGCGCCGCTCCGTCAAGAAGGTGCACCAGGCAGCATGGCTCCTGAAGGCGGTGCAGGCCATCGACCTGACCACGCTGGCGGGCGACGATACGCCGGGCCGTGTGCAGCGCCTCGCCGCCAAGGCGCGGCAGCCCGTGCGTCCGGACGTCCTCGCCGCGCTCGGCCTAGCCGGAATGCCGTTGACCGTCGCGGCGCTGTGCGTGTATCCCATGATGGTTGCGCCGGCGGTGCGTGCGCTCGAAGGCTCGGGCATCGCGGTCGCGTCGGTCGCCACCGGTTTTCCGGCCGGCCTTACCCCGCTGCCGCAGCGCCTGGCCGAGATTCGCTACGCGCTCGAGCAGGGTGCGGGGGAGATCGACGTCGTCATCACGCGTGCGCACGTGCTCACCGGAAACTGGCAGGCGCTCCACGACGAGCTCTGCGCCATGCGCGAGGTCACCGGCAGCGCGCAACTCAAGGTGATCCTCGGCACCGGCGACCTGCGCACGCTCGACAGCGTCTACCGGGCGAGCATGGTGGCGATGGTGGCGGGTGCCGACTTCATCAAGACCTCCACGGGCAAGGAAGAGGTCAATGCCACGTTGCCCGTCGGTCTCGTGATGGTGCGTGCGCTGCGCGACTACGTGACGCTCACCGGATGCCGGGTGGGCTTCAAGCCGGCGGGCGGCATGAAGACCGCAAAGGACGCGCTCGCCTGGCTCATGCTGATGCGCGAGGAACTGGGTGCGCCCTGGGCCGATCCGGCCTTGTTCCGCCTGGGCGCGAGCTCGATGCTCGCCGACATCGAGCGCCAGCTCGAGCACGCCGTGACCGGCCGCTACGCGTCCGCGGCGCACCAGCCGCTGGCCTGACACGCGATGGACGGGATCGCCGGCATCATGGCGTCGCTCGACTACGGACCTTCGCCGGAGGCGGAGGGGCAGGCGCGCGCGTGGCTCGCGGCGCACGAGGGGGGCTTCGGTCACTTCATCGGCGGGACCTTCCAGGCGTCGATCGACGGCGAACGCTTCGAGACGATCAATCCCGCGCGCGGCGAATTGCTCGCGCGCATCGCGCAGGGAAGCGCGGCCGATGTCGCGCTGGCCGTCGAGGCGGCGCAGGCGGCCTTCCCCGGGTGGTCGCGATTGCCGGGCCACGCCCGGGCGCGGCACCTCTATGCCATCGCGCGTCACCTGCAGAAGCGCGAGCGCCTCTTCGCGGTCGTCGAATCGCTCGACAACGGCAAGCCCATCCGCGAGTCGCGCGACATCGACGTGCCGCTGGCCGTACGCCACTTCTATCATCACGCCGGATGGGCCGAGCTCGTGGCGAGCGAGTTCCCCGGCGCCACGCCGGTGGGCGTGTGCGGTCAGATCATCCCCTGGAACTTTCCGCTGCTGATGCTGGCGTGGAAGATCGCGCCCGCGCTGGCCGCGGGCAACACGGTGGTGCTGAAGCCGGCGGAGTTCACGCCGCTGTCGGCGCTGCTCTTCGCGGAAGTGTGCGTCGAGGCGGGCGTGCCGCCGGGAGTGGTGAACATCGTCACCGGCGACGGGGCGACGGGGGCGGCACTGGTGGCGCATCCCGGGCTTCGCAAGCTGGCCTTCACCGGCTCCACCGAGGTGGGGCGCGCGATTCGCCGAGAGACCGCCGGCCGGGGCCTGAAGCTGTCGCTCGAGCTCGGCGGCAAGTCGCCGATCGTCGTGTTCGAGGACGCCGACCTCGACAGTGCGGTCGAGGGCGTGGTCGACGGGATCTGGTTCAACCAGGGGCAGGTGTGCTGCGCAGGATCGCGGCTGCTGGTGCAGGAGGGCATCGCACCCCACGTGTACGCGAGACTCCGCGACCGCATGGCGAGGCTCACCATCGGCGATCCGCTCGACAAGTCCACCGACATCGGCGCCATCGTCGCGCCAGTGCAGCTCGCGCGCATCGCGTCGCTCGTCGAGACAGGACGGCGCGAAGGCGCGGAGGCATTCCAGCCGGACACGCCGCTGCCGGCGTGCGGGACGTTCTTCCCGCCCACACTCTTCACCGGCGTGGCGCCGGCCTCCACGATCGCGACGACGGAGATCTTCGGTCCGGTGCTGGCGGCGATGACGTTCCGCACGCCCGACGAGGCGGTCGAGCTCGCCAACAACTCGCGCTATGGACTCGCGGCATCGATCTGGTCGCAGGACATCGATCGCGCCCTCGACGTCGCGGCGCGGGTGAAGGCAGGCGTGGTGTGGGTCAATTGCACCAACCAGTTCGACGCTGCGGCCGGCTTCGGAGGCTATCGCGAGAGCGGCTTCGGCCGCGAGGGTGGGCGCGAGGGGATGCGCGAGTATCTCGTGGAGCGTGCACCGACGCCCACACGTGTGGCGCGTTCGCGGCGTGCCGCGCTAGCGGTGCCGTCTCCCGAGCCGCCGTGGCGGCCGTCACCCCTGCCGCCGTCCGGGGAGGCCAGCGCGATGCGCGACGCGATCGACCGCACGGCCAAGCTGTACGTGGGCGGCGTCCAGGCGCGGCCCGACGGCGGCGCGAGCTACAGCGTGTTCGGGGCGCGCGGCGGTGTCGTCGGCCAGGCGGCACTCGGCAACCGCAAGGACATCCGCAACGCCGTGGAGGCCGCTGCCAGGGCCACGGCATGGAGCGCTGCGACCGCACACCAGCGCGCGCAGGTGCTCTACTTCATCGCCGAGAACCTCGCGGCGCGGTCGGGCGAGTTCGCAGCGCGCATTGCGGCCGCGGCGGGCGGCACGCGCGCGAGCGCGATTCGCGAAGTCGAGCTGGCGATCCGTCGCGCATTCTTCTACGCCGCCTGGGCCGACAAGCACGACGGCCGCGTGCACGCCACGCGCTCGCGCCACGTCACCCTGGCGATGCACGAGCCCTTCGGCGTGATGGGCGTCGCCTGTCCCGACGCGGCGCCGCTGCTGGCACTGGTGTCGATGGTGTTTCCGGCGATTGCGCTCGGCAACCGCGTGGTCGCGATCCCGTCGCAGGCGGCACCGCTGCCGGCCACCGACCTGTACCAGGTGCTGGAAACGAGCGATGTCCCCGCGGGCGTCGTGAACATCGTCACGGGTCCTCGCGACGAGCTCGCCGAGGTCCTCGCCGGGCACGACGAGGTCGCCGCCTGCTGGTACTTCGGGCACGAGGCGGGAATGCAGGCCATCGAGCGGGGCTCGGCAGGCAACCTCAAGACCACGTGGTGCCGCGATGGCGAGCGCCTGGACTGGACGTCGGACACGGCGCAGGGGGAAGCCTTCCTGGACCATGCGGTGCAGGTGAAGAACATCTGGATTCCGTACGGGGCCTGACGGGTCGGGGTGCGCGAGCGGCCAGGTGCGGTGCGGAGGAGTCCGTCCAGAACGTGCCTCGGCGTCGCATGCACGCCGGTTCGCCGCCTTCGACTCGTTCGCTCTCGACAGAACTGGAATTTCATTCCAATATAGACGGGTGATCCAATTCTGTTGGCCGGAGACGAACTTGGGCGAAGAACCGTGTCCGCAGCGAGGAACGACCCGGCCACCGGAGGTCCGGATCGGTCATCCGACATCGAGATCGTCGACCCGGGCAGCATCCCCGCATTCCGCGTCGACAGTGGCGTGGCGACCGCCTTCCCGCGAAATGGCCGGACACTGCCGCAGGCTTGCGCGCCAGGCGAGCAGACCGCAAGGGGCGGCCTGATGGCGGTCGCGGCCGTCTCCCGCTGCCTCGACGTGCTGGAGTCCCTCGTGGGCGTCGCCGGCGGGTGCGAACTCGGCGAGATCGCCGATCGCCTCGACACGCCAAGAAGTGGCGTTCACCGCATCCTGGCGACGCTGCTGGAACGCGGCTGGGTAGTCCAGGACGCAGCGACCCAGCGGTACGCGCTGTCGTTGCGCTTGTCGACCCTGGCCTTTCACGATCTCGATGTTCGACTGGTGACGGATGTCGTGCAGGTCGCGCTCGACGAGCTCGCGCGGAAGACGCGTGAGTATTGCCGCCTCGCCATCGTCGAGGGCGACACGCTCGCCTGGGTCTCGCGCGCGCAAGGCGCTGTGGACGGGCTGCGCTACGACGCCGACATGGGGCAGGAGGTGGCGCTGCACGCGACCGCGACCGGCAAGGCGTGGCTTGCCACGCTGCCGGAAGAGCAGGCGGTGCGCATCGTCTGCGCGCGCAGCTTCTTCTCGCACCTGCGTCTCGGGCCTCGCGCGCTCGCCACGGTCGACGAGCTCAAGCGTCATCTCGCCGACACCCGAACCCGGGGTTACGCGCTCGCGATCGAGGAGGCGGAGCCTGGCATCGTCGCGCTCGCGGCGACGTTCCGCACCGAGCCCGGACCCGACGCGACGGTGGCGGGGACGCTGAGCGTTGCCGGCCCCATCTCCCGGATCACGTCCGAGCGCTACCCGCAGATTCACGCCGCCCTCGCGTCGGCCGTCGCCTCGATTGAGGCCGTGTGGCGCCTGCGCGTCCGGCAGCGGATCCACGGCAATGGCTATGGGCTCACCAGCGTGCCGGCGGCAACGGCCGGCATGGCGCCGGCGGCGGGAGCGCGCCCGTGACTGGCGCAGCCTCGTCCGCGGTCGCCACATCCGCGCCCGCGATGGGGCGCGGCGCCCGCCTGCGCGCCGCGTTCACGCGCCATCGGAATGTCCTGATCACGTTCGTGCTGCTGTTCGCCGTGTGGGAGATCGGCGTGCGCGTGTTCAACGCGCCGCGCTACATCCTGCCGTCGCCGAGCGACGTGTGGGAGGGATTCATGTCGCAGCCGGGGCGCATGGTCTGGAACACCTGGTCGACGGTGCAGATCATCCTCGTCGGTTATGCGATCGCGGTGCTGGTGAGCATCCCGCTGGCCCTGCTCATCGCCTTCTCGCGCTTCGTGCAGACCACGCTGTATCCGCTGCTCGTCGTGTTCCAGATCATCCCCAAGATCGCGGTCGCGCCGCTGTTCATCGTGTGGTTCGGCTTCGGCTTCATGCCGAAGGTGATGCTGGTGTTCCTGCTGTCGTTCTTCCCGATCGTGATCAGCGCGATCGCCGGCTTCCGCTCGCTCGACGCCGACGTCGAGGACTTCGCGCGCTCGACCGGCGCCGGGATGTGGCGGATGTTCTTCAAGATCCGCCTGCCGCAATCGCTGCCCAGCATCTTCACCGGGCTCAAGGTCGGCGCCGCCATGGCCGCCACGGCCGCCGTCGTGGCCGAGTTCGTCGGCTCGGATTCGGGCCTGGGCTACCTGATCCTCGAGTACAACGGATTCATCGAGACCGCTAAAGTGTTCGCGGCGATCATCCTGCTCTCTCTCGCCGGTCTCGCGATCTACTACCTGGTCGAGGCGACCGAGAAGCTCGCCATCCCCTGGCACGTCTCGCAGACGGAAGCAGACGTGACCGGATCCGACTGACACGAACCGCCCGCCAATCCGGCGGGAGCGCCCTGCGGAGGAAATGAACGTGATGAATGCAAGCATGTGCCGTTGGCTGATGGCGGGCCTCATGGTCCTTGCGGCGGGCCCGGCGCTCGCCCTCGACAAGGCGAGCCTCCGGCTCAACTGGGTGCTGATCGGCCAGCATCCCGCCTACTACCTCGGTGTCGAGCGCGGCTACTACCGCGACGAGGGCATCGACCTCACCATCAACGAGGGGCGCGGCTCCGGCGCTGCCGTGCAACTGGTGGCCAACGGCGAGGATACGTTTGGCCTCGCCGATACCGGTGCGGTGATCGCCGGCCGTGCCAAGGGTGCACCGGTCAAGGTGATCATGTCGCTGTTCCGCACCTCGAATCTCTCCGTGACCTGCGCCGCGGACGCCAACGTGCGCACGCTCGCGGACCTGTACGGCAAGAAGGTCGCGGTCACCGCCGGTGACGCCCTGCACCAGATGTGGCCCGGCCTCGTCGGCGCCAACAATCTCGACGAGAAGAAGATCACGCTGGTGTTCATGGATCCGGCCGCGAAGCCGGTATCGGTGCTGCAGGGAAGGACCGAGTGCCTGCTCGGCGGCATCGACGATCAGGCGGTCACGATCGAAAGCAAGGGCCGCAAGGTCAACGTGATCCGCTTCGCCGACAACAAGTTCAACACGCTCACCGTGAGCGTCTTCACCAGCGACAAGGTGATCGCCGAGAAGCCCGACCTCGTGCGCCGCTTCGTCAAGGCGACCGAGCGCAGCTGGAAGGCGGCGATGGCCGATCCTGCGGCGGCGATCAAGGCGGCGGCGAAGGCGAAGCCCGGCATCAACGAGGACATCCTGCGGGCGCAGATGGAGGCGAGCTTCAAGCTGATCCCGCCGCCTGATGGGTCGGCGATGGCGTTCGGCGTCGCCCCGGCTTCGTATTGGGACCAGACGCTGGGAATCCTCACGAGGTACCAGGGATTGAAGACCGACGCCAAGGTGGCCGACCACTACGACTACCGTTTCGCAGAATCGAAGTGACAAGGCGCCCTGCCGCCGCGGCCGCGATCAGCGTCCGCGGGGTCTCGAAGGTGTTCCGGCGCGGCCGCCATGCGGTGCGTGCCCTGGACCAGGTCGACTTCGACGTCGCAGACGGCGAGTTCGTTGCGGTGCTCGGGCCGTCCGGCTGCGGCAAGAGCACGCTGATGCGTCTCGTCGGCGGCTTGGTCCCGGCCACGACCGGGGAGATCACGATCGCCGGCGCCCGCGTGCACGGCCCGCACACCGACCTCGGCATCGTCTTCCAGGCGGCCACGCTCATGGACTGGCGCTCGGTGCTCGGCAACGTGCTGTTGCAGGTCGAACTGCGCGGCCAGGATCCCAAGGCGTACGAGTCGCGGGCCATCGCGTTGCTCGATGCGGTCGGCCTGGGCGACTTCGCCGGCGCACTGCCGCGCGAGTTGTCCGGAGGAATGAAGCAGCGCGCCGCGATCGTGCGCGCGCTGGTGCACGACCCGCGCATCCTCCTGATGGACGAGCCTTTCGGAGCGCTGGACGCGCTCACCCGCGAGCAGATGCGCATCGACCTCGAGGAGCTGTGGCTCGCCAGCCGCAAGACCGTGATGTTCATCACGCACTCGATCGACGAGGCCGTGCTCCTCGCCGACCGGGTGCTGGTGATGTCGCCTCGGCCCGGCTGCATCGAACGCATCATCCCGATCGGGCTGCCGCGTCCGCGAGGGCTCGAGGGCAGGCGCCTGCCGGGCTTCACCGAGGCGAGTGACCTCATCACCGAGATCTTCCTCAATCGCGGCGTGCTGCACGGCACGCGCGGCGCATTCTCGCAAAGCATGAGGACCGGTCCTTGAGGCGTGCCGCGCTGCTCGGGGTTGCCCATTGGCACGTACCCCTGATGCTGCGCGGCTTCGCTGATGCCGGGCTCGGCGTCGTCGCGATCTGGGATCCGGACCCCGGGCGCGCGCGTGCGCTCGCCGACCTGCACGGCGCGCGCGCGTTCTCCGATATGGAAGCACTGCTCGACGCCGGTGGCATCGATTGCGTCTTCGTCTCCGGGCCGCCCAGCGACATGCCCGGTCTCGCGCGGGCCGTGCTTGCGCGGCGATTGCCGCTGTCGCTCGAAAAGCCGTGTGCGCTGACGGCTGCGGAGGTGACTGCCCTGCACACGGAAGCGCAGGCCGCCGGTGTGCCCGTCGCGGTGCCGCTCGTGCAGCGGTACGCAACGATCGGCCGCTGCCTCATCGAGATCGCTCGCGACGATCCCCCGCTCGAATTCGCGGCGCGCTTCGTCGCCGGATCACCGGAACGCTACGATCGTGGCGGCAACGGCTGGATGCTCGATCCGGCCCGCAGCGGCGGCGGTGCAGCGGTGAACCTCGCGGTCCACTTCGTCGACCTCGCGATCCTGCTGGCCGACAGCCCGGCGATCGAAGTCGCGGGGACGATCAGCAACGCGCAGCACGGCCGCGCCGTGGAGGATCTCGCCGTGCTCACGCTGCTGCACGGGAACGCTGCCGTGACCAACGTCACCGTCGGCTACCGCTTTCCGGACGCGGCCCCGTTTCGCGAGTTCCGGTTGACGATGAGCGGACGGCGCACGTACGTGGAAACGACCGCCGACGGCCTGGTCGTCCGCGACGCGCGGGGCGGGCAACGCCACGTGACGGCGTCCTTCGATACCGATGCCTACTATGCGGAGTACGTCCGATGCTTCGCCGACGACCTGCGTCAAGGTCGCGCGCCCGTGGCGGGCCTCGCCGAGATGGCGCGCGCGCTCGCGGTGATCGAGGCGGGGTATCGCTCCGCGCAGCGAGGATGCGTCGTCGGCGTCGATGCGGCGCCGTGAACAACTCAGACCAGCGGATTCACCACCGCAAGTTCGGAGAAGCGGCCGAAGTCGCGGTCGGCGGACCAGAGCTCCTTCACGCCGTGCTGCAGGCACAAAGCCGCGATGCGCGCGTCGTGGACCCTGGGGCCCGCAACCTTGCCGGTCACCAGCAGCCCTCGCAGCCGCTCCCAGTGCACGTGCGATTCGGCAAGAAGGTTGAGGGACGGCGACTCCGTCCACGCGTCGACCTGATCGAGCGCTCGCGCGAGTGGCGTGGGCGGCGAGAAGATCTTCGGATGGGTCACGATCGCCAGGAACTCGTGAATGCACGGCCAGGGAATCGCCCACGGAGTGCGTCCCTCGGCGAGTTCCGCGAGCTGCCCATACGCGGCCTCATGCCACTCCGAGTCCTCGCGGTGCGCGTACACCAGGATGTTGGTGTCGACGGCGATCACCCGCCACGCCCCTCGTACGTCCGCTCGCGCAGCTGATCCCAGCCTGCGCCACGCGCCGCCTCGCTGAGGCCACGCCCCTTGAAGGACGCCTTGCGCAGGCGAAAGTCGCCACCCTGCCGGTGCTGCGCAAGCGCATGCCGCAGTCCCTGTTCGATGAGCGTTCGCATCGTGACGCCTTCACGCGCCGCGACTTTCCTGGCTTCCGCCAGCAGGGCGTCGGACAGCTCGATTGTCGTTTTCATACGGGTACCCATACTATCAGATATTCCTGCCCGCTACACGCGATCTGTCATGACGGACAAGAGCGAGCGGCAGGCGTCCCAACGCGTCATCGCCACGGCTCCGGCGGTTCGGCGAGATCCCACGTTCCGTACTCGGCCGGCTCGTTGATCTCCAAGACCTCGAGGTCGTCGGAGCGCGCGATCACGTTGTGCGGCACGCCCGCCGGCTGCGAGAGACCGTCGCCCGCGTGCAGCGTCACGTCGCCGGCCACGCCGGCGAAGCGGAAGGTGAGCCAGCCGCGCAGCACGTACACGTAGTGCGCGGTCATGTCGTGCCAGTGCCAGCCGGTGGGATGCGGCAGGGGCTCGAGCGCACGGATGTGCCTGACGCCGATGCGTCCGTTCGTCGCGGCGGCAAGCCCCAGGTCGCGATACTCGGCGTCGGTGCGCAGGCCCTCGCGGTCCCAGTGCGCGCCATCGGCGCTGCTGCGGGCAAAGGCCGACAGTGCCTGCGCGAGCGCGCGCGGCCCGTCGTAGCGTGGAGGAAATGCAGGCATGTGACACTCTTCGAACGTCAATACTCCACCGGCACCGGATCGAGCGAGCGCCACAGGTACCACGTGGCCACGCTCCTCCACGGCGCCCACCGCGCGCCGAGCTCGCGCAGCTCGTTCGCCGTCGGGCGTGACCCGTCCCGATAGTGCAGGGCCACCGCCTTGACGAGCCCGATGTCGTCGACGGGCAGGATGTCCGGCCGCAGCTCGTGGAAGATGAGGAACATCTCGGCGGTCCAGCGGCCGATGCCCTTCACGTCGACGAGCCGCGCGATGAGCGTCTCGTCGTCGAGCGACGGCCATTCGCGCGGATCGAGCGTGCCGGTCACGAAATGGCGCGCGAGGTCGCGCAGGTATTCGGCCTTGCGCTCCGACAGCCCCACGCGGCGCAGCGTGGTCATGCGCGTGCGGCTCACGCGGCCGGGATCCAGCGCAACCGGTGTGCCGGCGGCACCGGTGGCCTTCGCGAAGCGGTCCCAGATCGACTGGGCGGCCTTGACCGAGATCTGCTGGCCCACGATGGCGCGGGCGAGCACGGTGAACGGCTCACCGCGGCGCGCGAGATGCACGCCGGGTGAGGCCGTCACCAGCTTTCGCATGACGGGATCGCGCCGGGAAAGGTCGCGCGCGGCCCCGTCCCAGTAGACGGGCTTCACGATGGACAGGAATGTGATACGAGGGCCGGGATCGGAGGGCAGCGAACGGGCCCTCCGGAAATGGTACATTAGCAGGATTTTGTCGGCGGGTCCGGCGGGTGGGTTCTTCGTGATGGGCGCAGTTTCGGAAGTGCGGACGTGAGCGGTGGTCGGGCGGGCGCCAGGGCGTCCGCCGGGGCCTTCGCGATCGCCGTCGTTCGCGCCGCCGCTTGCGCCGTCCCGCCGGCGCGTGCCCTGCAGATGCTCGCCACGGCGGTGCTCGCCATCATCCTGACCGGTGCCCTCGGCGGCATCGCGCGCGCCGCCGATCCCGCCCAGGTCTTGCGCCTCTCCTTCGAGATCGCCGAGACGGGCTTCGATCCGGTCCGCGTTTCGGACAACTACTCGGCCACCGTGAACGAGGCGATCTTCGAGCGTCTCCTCACCTACGACTACCTCGCGCGGCCGGCCAGGGTCGTCCCGATGGTGGCCGAGACGATGCCCGAGGTGAGCGCTGACGGGCGCAGCTACACCTTCCGCCTCCGCAAGGGCATCCTGTTCACACCCGACCCCGCCTTCGGCGGCAAGCCGCGCGAGCTGACGGCGCAGGACTTCGTCTATTCGTTCATGCGCTTCTTCGATCCCGCCAACCGGGCACCGTACGCCTTCATGCTGGAGGGCCGCATCGCGGGGCTCGACGCACTCGGTGCGCAGGCGCGCAAGACCGGGCGCTTCGACTACGACGCGAAGCTCCCCGACCTCGTGGCGGTGGACCGCTACACGCTGCGCATCACGCTCGCGCGTGCGGATCCGCGCTTTCCCTACGTGGTGGCGCACACCTCGTTCGGAGCCGTGGCGCGAGAAGTGATCGAGGCCTATCCCGGCGAGACCGAGGCGCATCCCGTGGGGACCGGTGCCTACATGCTCGCCGAGTGGAAGCGGGCGTCGCGCATCGTGCTCGACGCCAACCCGCAGTATCGTGGCTTCACCTGGGACTTCGAGCCGACGCCGGGCGACGCCCGCGACGCGGCGCTGGTGCGCACGATGCGCGGCAAGACGATGCCGCAGATCGGCCGCGTGGAGATCTCGATCATCGAGGAGTTCCAGACGCAGTGGCTCTCGTTTCGGGGCGGGCAGGCCGACATCCTCAACCTGCCGTCGGCGTTCCGGACCGATGCCTTCGATGCCGACGACCGGTTGAAGCCGGATCTCACCGCCGAGGGCATCAGCGTGTACTCGTACATCGCTCCCGAGGTCATCTACGCCTTCTTCAATTTCGACGATCCCGTCGTCGGCGGCTTCTCGCGCGAGAAGGTGGCGCTGCGACGTGCGCTGATCCTGGCCTACCGCATCGACGACGACATCGACCTCGTCCGTCGGCGCATGGCAGTGGAGGCGCAGATGCCGGTGCCGCAGGGGGTGGTCGGGCACGATCCCGGCTACCGTTCGCTCAACCAGCGCGATCCGGCGCTCGCCAACCGGATCCTCGATCGCTTCGGCTACCGCCGCGGCGCCGACGGCTGGCGCACGCAGCCCGACGGCAGTCCGCTCGTCATCCGCCAGGCCTCGCAGGGAACCGCGGTGGACCGCGAGCACAACGAGCTCTGGAAGAAGTCGCTCGATGCGATAGGCGTGCGCATCGAGTTCGCCATCGCGCCGTTCCCGGAGAACTTCAAGGCCGCGAAGCAGTGCAAGCTCATGATGTGGGAGTCGTCGTGGGGTGCGGACTATCCCGATGGCGAGAATTTCATGCAGCTCCTCTACGGCCCCAACTCGGGGCAGAGCAACAACGGCTGCTACCGGTCGAAGGCCTTCGACGCGTTGTACGAGAAGTCGCTCGCGCTGCCGGATTCGCCGGCGCGCAACCGCCTCTTCCTCGAGATGTCGCGGCAGATGGAGGTCGACGGCGCATGGAGCCTGCAGGCGTCGCGCGAGCGGCGGTGGCTCATCCGGCCGCAGGTGCAGGGGTTCAAGCGGCATCCGATCCTGCATGCCGAGTGGCAGTACATGAGCATGGCGCCATGAGGGGGCGCATGCGGATGTCCGTGCCAATGATCGGCGCCGTCATGTCGCGGGGGATCGCGGCAGTCCTGCTGTCGTGCGTCCTCGTGACGGCGCAGGCGGCCGAGCCGAAGAAGATCATCCGCGACGTATTCCCCGTGGCCGAGACCGGCTTCGACCCGGCCGCGATGCACGACCTCTATTCCGCTGGTGTCGTGCGCGCGATCTTCGACACGCTCTACACCTACGACTATCTCGCGCGCCCGGCGAAGCTTGTCCCGAACGTCGCCGCGGCGATGCCCGAGGTCAGCGAGGACGGCAAGGTCTACACGGTGCGCCTCACGCCGGGGGTGACCTTCCAGCCGGACCCCGCGTTCGGCGGCAGGAAGCGCGAGCTCACCGCGGACGACGTCGTCTACTCGTACAAGCGACTACTCGATCCGAAGCTGCGGGCGCCGTACGGTTTTCTCGTCGAGGGCAAGTTCGTGGGCATGGACGAGGTCGTGGCCGAGGCGAACCGGACCGGCAAGTTCGACTACGACCGCAAGGTGCCCGGACTCGAGGTCGTCGATCGTCACACCGTGCGCTTTCGCCTCAAGGACACCGACTACAACCTCCCCTACGTGCTGTCGCACGAGGCGCTGTCGATCGTCGCGCGCGAGGTCATCGAGAAGTACGGCGAGTCCGACGGCCGCACCATGAGCCATCCCGTCGGCACGGGCCCGTTCAAGCTCGGCGAGTGGATCCGTAGCAACAAGATCGTGCTCGACCGCAATCCCGGCTATCGCGAGGTCGTCTGGGACTTCGCCCCCGTGCAGCCGGGCGACGAGAAGCTCGTCGCGCAGATGAAGGGCAAGCGCCTCCCCGCCGTCGACCGCGTCGAGATCTACGTGCAGGAGGAGGACCAGACGCGCTGGCTCGCCTTCCAGCAGGGGGAGCTCGACTTCATGAACATGGAGGGGCCGCTGGCGCCGAATGCGCTCGGCCCCGACGGGAACATCAGGCCCGAGCTCGCCGCCCGCGGAATCCGCCTCGATCGCTACGTCGAGCCCGAGATCCGCTACGTGTACTGGAACTGGCTCGATCCGCGCGTGGGCGGCACCGGCAAGGCGCAGATCGCGCTGCGCCGCGCCCTTGCGATGTCGTACGACGCCTCCGAGGAAGTGCGCGTGATCCTCAACGGCCAGGCGGTGGAGACGCAGTATCCGATCCCGCCGGGCGTGGTGGGCCACGTTGCGGACTGGAAGAGCACGATCAAGTACGATCCGGCGCTCGCCAACAAGCTCCTCGATCGATTCGGGTACAGGCGAGGCGCCGATGGCTGGCGCACCTGGCCCGACGGCTCGCCGATGGTGATCAAGTACGCGTCGCGCCCGGACACGCAGAACCGGCAGCTCGAGGAGCTCACCAAGAAATCCTACGATGCGATCGGCGTGCGCATGGAGAGCCAGCGCGACCGCTTCCCGGAACTCCTGAAGCTCGAGAAGCAGTGCAAGCTCTTCAGCCGCGAGGCCGCGTGGATCGCGGACTATCCCGACGGCGACAACTTCATGCAGCTCTTCTACGGCCCGAACAGGCTGCAGAGCAACAACAGTTGCGTGGAGATCCCCGAGTACGACGCGCTGTATCGGCAGTCGATCCGCATGCCCGCCGGCCCCGAGCGCGACCGCATCTACCGCAAGATGGCGCGCCTGCTCGAGTACTACGCGCCGCACCGCCTGACCGTGAGCCGCTATCGCAACCAGCTCGTGCAGCCGCGCATCGAGGGCTACCGGCGGCACCCCATCCTCTCGTCCACGTGGCAGTACGTGGACGTCGCACCGCCGGGCAAGTAGCGAGCCGGCCCTGTCGCGCGCGACGGTGAAGGAGAACCGACCATGTGGGCTTACGTAGCACGAAGGCTCTGGCAGATGATCCCGACGATGCTCGGAGTCGTGCTGCTCGTCTTCGTCCTCTTCAACCTCTTCGGCGGCGACCCGGCCTACGTGCTCGCCGGCAAGATCAGCAACCCCGAGCAGATCGAGAACATCCGCCGCCAGCTCGGCGTCGACCAGCCGTACTGGGTGCAGCTCGGCATCTTCCTGAAGCAGATCGTGACCGCCAACTTCGGCGCGTCGTGGAGCACCAACGAGCCCGTGTCGCACATCCTCGCCACGCGCCTCGGGCCGTCGCTCACGGTGCTGGTGCCGCTGCTCATCATCGAGACGCTCGTCGCGGTGGGTCTGGCGCTCGCCGTGGCCTACGTGCGCGGCTCGCTCACCGACCGCGCGGTGATGGTGATCTGCACCGTGGGGCTGTCGATCTCGATCCTCGTCTACATCATCGTCTTCCAGTACGTGTTCGCCTACAAGCTGGGCTGGTTCCCGGTGCAGGGCTGGGGCGACTCGTTCTGGGAGAACCTCGTGCGCTACGCCTCGCTGCCGATCCTGATCGGACTCGTGGTGAGCATCGCGCCGAACCTCCGCCTGTATCGCACGTTCGTGCTCGACGAGATCAACCAGGACTACGTGCGCACCGCGCGCGCCAAGGGCGTGTCCGAGAACCGCATCATGTGGGTGCACGTCCTGCGCAACGCGTCGATCCCGATCATCACGCACGTGATGGCAGCGCTGCCGGGACTCCTCATCGGCGCCTTCCTGCTCGAGCGCTTCTTCTCGATTCCCGGCATCGGCCGCGAGGTGATCCTGGCGGTCGAGCGCTCCGACTTTCCGGTCATCAAGGCGCTGACGGTGTACGTGGCAGTGGCCACGATGCTCGTCAACCTGCTGGCGGATCTCATGTACAAGGCGGTCGATCCGCGGGTGCAGCTCAAATGAGCGATGTCGCGACCCCTCGTGCCACGACGACGGCGCCCCTGCGGCGCGAGATTCCGCACACCGTGTCGCCAGGCCTGTGGACGCTCGCCTGGCGGCGCCTGCGGCGCGACCGCCTCGCCATGGTGTCGCTGGCGATCGTGCTGGCGTTCATCGTCATGATGATCCTGTCCGGCCTCGGCGTGATCGCCAAGGACTGGGCGCGCGAGGTCGGCGTCAACTACGCGCCCCCGACCTTCATGGGTCCGGATGCCGAGGCGATCGCGGCGGCGGCGCGCGCGGCGCCGCAGGCGTCCGCGTTCGCCACGCAGCCCACGCCGGGCAGCGACTGGGAGTCGGAGGTCGTCGATCCGATCGGCGACGTGATCGCGGAACTCAAGGGAGAGTCCCGCAGCGGCGCGGCAGCACCGGCGGGAACGCCAGGATCGGCTGCGGCAGCGCCGGGCTCGGCCGCGGCACCGCGGGGCCCGGTCGCGGGGTCGCCGGGAGCGACGGAAGGAGCGCCGCCCACGGCTGCCGCCGGCGACGGCGGCTTCGTCGATCCGCTGGCCGACGTCATGAAGGAGATCGAGTCCGCGAAGCGCGACGCGGCGGCGGCCGCCCCGGGTGCCGCGGTCTCCGCAGGCGACGGCAAATCGGTCGATCCGCTGGCCGACGTCATGAAGGACATCGAGGCCGGAAAGGCCGCGCAGGCCGCGACCGCGCGAACGCGGAGCGCCACGCTGCCCTTCGGCGCCGACAAGTGGGGCCGCGACGTGATCGCCAAGACGATCAAGGGCTCGGAAACGTCGATCTTCGTCGGGATCGCGGCCGCCTTCGTCGCCACGCTCATCGGGACCGTGCTCGGCGCCTTCGCGGGCTACTACGGCCGCTGGGTCGACGATGCGCTCAACTGGTTCTACAGCATCTTCAGCTCGATCCCCTATCTCCTGCTGATCCTCGCCGTGGCGGCGGTGTTGCAGCACAAGGGCACGATGACCATCGTCCTGATCCTGGGCCTCACCGGATGGACCGGCGTGTTCCGCCTGATCCGCGCCGAGTACCTCAAGCACAAGGGCCGCGAGTACGTGCAGGCTGCCGATGCGATCGGCGCGTCGAATGCGCGGCGCATGTTCCGGCACATCTTCCCGAACGTGTCGCACGTGGTGCTCGTGCAGCTCTCGATCCTCGTGGTGGCGTTCATCAAGTCGGAGGTGATCCTCTCCTTCCTGGGCTTCGGCGTACCGGTGGACGTGGTGTCCTGGGGCTCGATGCTGAACGAGGCGCAGAACGAACTGCTGCTCGGCAAGTGGTGGCAGCTCGTGGCCGCGGGTGTCTCGATGGCGCTGCTCGTCACCGCGTTCTCGCTCTTCACCGACGCGCTGCGCGACGCCCTCGATCCGAGGCTCAAGGGCGTGAAAGGACAATAGGATGAACCACGCCTCCACACCGGACGTCGGTGATCCGCTGGTGCGCGTGCGCAACCTGCGCATCGGCTTCCGTCTCGACCGCAACACCGTGTTCGATGCGGTCAAGGGCATCTCCTTCGACATCCCGTCCAACTCGACGGTCGCGCTCGTCGGCGAATCGGGCTCCGGCAAGTCGGTGACCTCGCTCGCGGTCCTGGGCTTGCTGCCGCCGGAGAACACGATCGTCGATCCGGGCAGCGAGATCCTCTACGCCGGCCGCAACCTCGCGAAGCTGTCGCATCGCGAACTCGTGGCGCTGCGTGGCGCGGACATCTCGATGATCTTCCAGGAGCCGATGACATCGCTCAACCCGGTGTTCACCGTCGGCTTCCAGATCGAGGAGGTGCTGAAGCTCCACCGCGACATGACCGGCCGCGCGGCGCGGCGGCGGGCCGTCGAGGTGCTGGCCGAGGTCGGCATTCCCGAACCCGAGCGGCGCATCGACTACTTTCCCTCGCAGATGTCGGGGGGACAGCAGCAGCGGGTGATGATCGCCATGGCGATCGCCTGCGAGCCCAAGCTCCTCATCGCCGACGAGCCCACGACCGCGCTCGACGTGACCATCCAGAGGCAGATCCTCGACCTCATCGCCGCGCTGCAGAAGAAGCACGAGATGTCGGTGCTCTTCATCACGCACGATCTCGCCGTGGTGGGCGAGATCGCCGATCACGTGATCGTGATGCGCAATGGCGAGATCCGCGAGGCGGGCCCGGCGGCGCAGGTGTTCGAGTCGCCGCGCGACAGCTACACGCAGGCGCTCCTGCAGTGCCGTCCGTCGCTGGACCGGCGTCCGGTTCGTTTGCCGGTGATCGACGACTTCATGGACGGACGGGCGCCCCCCCCGGCCGACCTCCCCGAGCGCCAGCGCGGCGTCGCCCCCGGCGACCCCGTCGTGCTCTCCGTGCGCGGCCTGTCCAAGAGCTTCTACGCGCGCCAGGGGCTGTTCGGCAGGCGCGAATTCAAGGCCGTGCGCAACGTGTCCTTCGACCTGCGTCGCGGCAAGACACTTGGGCTCGTCGGCGAATCGGGCTCCGGCAAGACCACCGTGGGCATGACGATCATGCGCCTGCACGAGGCCACGTCGGGCCAGGCGATCTTCGACGGCAAGGACATTCTCGCCATGTCGCCGGCCGAGTTCATGCCCTGGAAGCGGCGCATCCAGATCATCTTCCAGAACCCGTACGCGTCGCTCAATCCGCGATTCATCGTCGGCCAGATCCTGACCGAGCCGATGGAGATCCACGGCATAGGCGGCTCGGCGCAGGAGCGCGCCGACATGGCCTTCGAACTGCTCGCCAGGGTGGGGCTGCCGGAGGTCTCGTTCTACAAGTATCCGCACGAGTTCTCGGGCGGGCAGCGGCAGCGCGTCGCGATCGCGCGCTGCCTCACGCTCAAGCCCGAGATCCTCATCTGCGACGAGTCGGTTTCCGCGCTCGACGTCTCGGTACAGGCGCAGGTGCTCAATCTCCTGCAGGACCTGCAGCAGGAGTTCGGCCTCTCGTACATCTTCATCTCGCACGACCTCGCCGTCGTGAAGTACATCGCCGACGAGGTGATGGTGATGAGCCAGGGCGAGATCGTCGAGATCGCCGGCTCCGACGAGATCTACCGGCATCCGCGCGAACCGTACACGCAGCGCCTGCTGGCGTCGATCCCGCGCGGCTGGAACTCCGCTGCCGCGTCTACAGCGTGAACGCCATCCCCGAGACGAGCGCCCCCGGCAGCTGCACGCTGCGCAGTTGCCGGGAGCCGTAGGTTCCCGGCTCCAGCATGAGCTCCGTCTCCCGCGTGAGTCCTTCGAGATTCGGGCCGAGCATGCGGTAGAGCGTGTCGTCGAAGCGCAGCACGTTCACTGGCGCCGCGACCTTGCCGTTCTCGACCCAGAAGGTCGCGAAGCGCGTCATGCCGGTGATGCGGCCGGCGGGCCGGTCGGAGTAGTTGAGGTACCAGAGGTTCCCGACCGCAAGTCCGGTGTCGAGGGCGGCCAGCACCTCGGCCGCCGGCAGGGCACCGCCGTGCATCGCCAGCGACTCCGGAGACTCGTCGGCGTTGGCGCCGTTCTCGGTGATGCCGAACTCGCGAGCGGTGCGCGGGCTCACCAGGGAGCCCGCGAGGCGGCCGCGTTCCACGAGCGGGACGCACGGCGGCCGCGCGAAGCCCTCCGCCTGGAACGCGGGCGCGACTCCGCCTTGCGTGTCCTCGACCAGCGTCACGCGTTCGTCGAGCACCTCGCCTTCCTGCATGCGGTCGAGCGCGCTCTGGCGGGTGCGCAGCGCGCGCCCCGAGAACGCGCCCCACGACAGGAGCGACGTGAGCTCCTCCATGGCGGCCGGTGCGAGATAGCAGCGATAGCGTCCCGGCTCGAGCGTGCGTGGAGGTCGGGCGACCAGCGCCAGGTGCTCGCGCGCCGCCTCCATGCGGGCGGCGAACGCCGCTTCGTCCCAGGCGTATCCCGCGCAGGCGCTCTTCACCGCCTTGTCGGCGCCGTGATAGAGGCTCCACTGCAGGTTGAAGGTGCGGGTTGCGTGCCAGTTGCGCTGGCCCTCGGAGTTGGCGAAGCCGCGCCACACCGGGCCCGCGGCGTAGAAGCCCACGAGATCGAGGCCGTCGGCGGCGCGCAGGATGCCGTCGATCAGCGCTTCCGGCGCCGGCAGGGGCGCCTCGCGCAGGCTACGGCTCGAGCGCACGTCGGCAGGCAACAGCAGCAAGGGATCGTCGGCGACGTCGGACAGCACGGCGCGCAGGCCCGCGACCGCGTCGCGCACGGACGCGTGGTCTGCCGCGATATCGCCCGCGAGCGACAGCGTGTGCGAGGCGTGCCGCGCACCGCGGATCAGGCGCAGGGTCAGGTAGCGCTGCGTGACGCTGCCGGGCTGGCGCACCTTGCCGCGATTCATGCGCACGAAGTCGGTGTCCTCGGCATCGAAGCTGGCGGTGAAGCGCTCACCGGCAGCGAGGGCGCCGAAGATCACGTCGACCACCGTTGCGAAGTACGCCTCCGCGTCCAGGCTCACTTCTGCGCCCGGAGTTCCGGGAGTGCCGCGGCTACGATCCCCGCTCATCCCTCGCCTCCGAACACGTCGACGCCGGTGAAGGCGCAGGCCGGCGACGCGTGCCCGACGCGGATCACCTGCGAAGGCTCGCCCTTGCCGCAATACGGCGTCCCCAGCACCTGCAGGGTGCCGGCGTTGCCCACGCGCGCGAGGCTGCGCCAGAAGCTCGCCGACACGCCGCGATAGTTGGGATTGCGCACGACGTGCTTCAGCACGCCGTTCTCGATCACGCGCGCCCGTTCGCAGCCGAACTGGAACTTGTTGCGCGAGTCGTCGATCGACCAGCTGCAGTTCGTCTCCATCACGACGCCATGCTCGATGCCGGCGACGAGATCGGCGAGCGATGCGTCACCCGGCTCGAGATTCAGGTTCGCCATGCGGTCGATCGGCGGCCGGTTCCAGTTGTCGGCCCTGCTGCTGGCGACCCCGGGAAGTCCCGCCCGCGCCTGCGAGATCGCCCCTCCCAGGGGGCGAACGAGGAGCCCTTCGCGGATGAGGTGCACGCGCTCGGCCGGCGTGCCCTCGTCGTCGAACGCATAGCTCGCAAGTTCCTCCGGGCGCGTGGGATCGAAGGTCACGTCGAGCAGCGGTGAGCCGTACCGGTAGCTGCCGAACATGTCGGGGGTCACGAAGCTCGTGCCGGCGAAGTTGCGCTCGTCTCCCAGGATGCGGTCGAGCTCCAGCGGATGGCCGATCGACTCATGGATCTGCAGGATCATCTGGTCCGGCATCAGCAGGAGATCCATGGTGCCGCTCGGACATTCGGGTGCGCCGACCAGTTCGAGCGCCTCCGCGGCCACCCGCCGGCCGGCGTCGGCAAAGGCGAAGCGCGCGAGTATCTCGGTGCCCCCCTGCTGGCAGATGCCGCGGTAGCCGTTGAGCGAGCGCGTCTGGGTGACCCCGTCCGCGTGCGCCGTGACCGACAGGCTCGGCATCAGGAACCGGTAGCGCTGGGTGACGTCCCCGCCGGTGCTCGTGATCAGGCGATGCGTGGCCGTGCGCACCTCGACGCCTGCCTCGCAGTCGACCACCCGGGCATCGCGGGTCGCGTCCGCGCATTCGGCGGCGAGGAGGTCGTACCACTCGCGCCGGGTCAGCCCCGGATCGGCAAGCGACGGTGATGCATAGGCGCCGCGCGGAGCCGGCCGCGGCAGGGCACGGGAATCGACGAGCGAAAGGCTCGCGGTGCGGCGAGCCCATGCTGCCGCCCGCTCGAGCGCGGCACGCAATCCTCCGGGACTCGTGTCCGCCGTCGCCGCATAGCCATATCCGCCATCGGCGTAGACGGTCGCCATGGCGCCACGGTCGGTGACGGTCGAGTAGGGGAGCGCAACGTTCTTGCGCACGCCGCAGGTTTCGGTGCGCTCCTCCACGAAGCGCAGCGACCAGAAGTCGGCGCGCACGTCGAGGGAAGGCAGGGGACTATCGAACGGCATCGCGCTCACGTTGATCCATGATGATAAGGATTGGTCGGCATTGAATGTGTTTGAGCGATGTTGACTACAAATCACTGCTCGACTTCAGGGGCATGCCGGCCCCGAACGAGGCCAGTGCGGATCCCGTGACGCGTGCGATCCTCCATCCTCCGGCCCCGACCCCGCGACGGGCCGGGAAGGTGGAGAAAGTGGGGAAAAACAAGGCGAAGCCGAGCGTGGGCCGCTTTTCAGCCCTTTCCCAGGCAATGAGCGCTTCCGCAGCGGGGTGCGGCCCGGACAGCGCAACCGCAAGGGCGTCCTCGTCGGCGGTCTCGGGGTGCGCCAGGTCCTCGTCGTCGGCAAGCGCGCGGGTCATCGCCCGGATCTGCGGCATGTCCCCGGGCGCTGCGGGCAGGATGGTGAACTGCATCGAGTAACCCCTTTCGTCGTCGGGCGATCGGACGACGGCCTTTCCGCGCGAGTTCATGCTGCGGCGCACTCTCGGAACCTGCGCGCCGATGCCTCCGAAAGGGCAGGTGAAGCCCGGCCTGCCACGCCACTGCCGGCGGGAATCGCCATCGAATCAGGGGCCTTCGAGCGCCAGCAGAGGCGATGTTGGCAGATTTGCAACAAATTCGCGCCGGCCATTGTAACAATCCGGGGCGTTGCATTGCCCGCAATTCCCCCGGTGCGGTACTTTTCCCAGGTGTGCCGGAGGGCGGGCGCTTGTCCGTTCGGGGGGCATCAATCTTTTTTTGGGGGTTTCACCGATGAAATTTCAGCGCAAGAAGGTCGCGCTCGCCTTGGGCATGGGGGGCGTCGCACTGGTCGCTGGCGGAGCTGCCGTGGCGCAGGACATCCGCGTCAACGTCACGGGTTCCAACATCAAGCGGGTCGATTCCGAGACTGCGGCGCCGATCCAGACGATCACCCGGGAGGACATCCAGGGGACCGGCCTGCAGACGATCCAGGAAGTCGTTCGCCAGATCACGGCCAACAACAACGGCGGCATCGCACCTTCGTTCACCAACGGCTTCTCGGCCTCCGGCTCCGCCGTGTCGCTGCGTGGCCTGGGTCCCAACAACACCCTCGTGCTGGTCAACGGCCGCCGTCTCGCGAACTTCGGCCTCGCCGACGACGGCCACGCGTCGTATCCGGACCTATCGCAGATCCCGTTCGACGCCGTCGAGCGCATCGAGATCCTGAAGGACGGCGCCTCGGCCATCTACGGCTCCGACGCGGTGGCCGGCGTGGTCAACGTGATCCTGCGCCAGCAGTTCACGGGCCTGACGGTCATGGGCTCCGGTGGCACCAACTACAACGGCGAGGGCAACCAGTGGCGCGCTGCCATCACCGGCGGCATCGGTGACCTCACCCGCGACCGTTACAACGCCTTCATTTCGTTCGACTACCAGAAGCAGGATGCCATCGCCAGCAGCTCGCTGCGCGACTACATGGGCAGCAACGACTTCACCAGCATGGGCGGCTACGACCAGCGGCCGGGCAATCCGTATGCCGGCTTCGGCACCACGAGCCCGCTCGGCAACGTTCGTCCGGTCGCGGCGTCGAACCCCAACGGCACTCCGGGCGCGTACCAGTCGCTGCCGGGCAACTGCACGTCGGGCCCGACCACCACGGGACCTGCGGGGCAGCCCTTCTGCAGCTGGGAGACCAAGGACTGGACCGACGTCCAGCCCAAGATCGAGCGCGCCAACGTCTATGCGCGCGGCGCCTACAACTTCACCGACTCGATCCAGGGCTACACCGAGCTGTCGTACTTCTCGGTGAAAACCAACACCCGCAATACCCCCACCGGCAGCCGGGCCAACTGGTACGACCCGTCGACGGTGTCCCTCCAGTCCTCGGTCAACATCTACCTGCCGGTCGGCCATCCCGACAACCCGTTCTCGGCCAACAACCAGGTGGCGCGGCTGTACTACGTCGATGCCGCCATGGGCGGTCGCGATTCGGAGTACAAGACCGACACGCAGCGTTACCTGCTTGGCGTGAAGGGCAGCAACGCGGGCTGGGACTGGGATCTCGCGGGCCTCTACATCCGCAGCGACACCGACGTCACCCGCAACAACTTCTACAGCTACGACCGCTTCCAGCAGGCGCTCGCCGGCAACAGCCCGTTCGGGTACTACCGCATCGGCAGTGCGGCATCGCTGAACAACCCCGGCATCTACGATTGGATGGCGCCTGACCGGTCGTGGAGCATCAAGTCGGAAAACACGAACTTCGATGCCAAGGCGTCGCGTGACCTCATGAAGCTCCAGGGTGGCCAGTTGGCACTCGCCCTGGGTTACGAGTTCCGCCGCGAGGAGCTGTCCAACCCCGGTGCACCGGGCACCGACACCGGCAACGTGGTCGGTCTCGGCTATTCGGCGGCGTTCGGTTCGCGCAACGTCAACGCGGTCTTCGCCGAGTTGTATGCGCCGATCCTGAAGAACCTCGAGCTCACGGCTGCGATCCGCTTCGACGACTATTCCGACGTCGGCAACACGACCAACCCGAAGATCGGCGCCAAGTGGACGGTGATCCCGCAGCTCGTGCTGCGCGGCACCTACGCCACCGCATTCCGTGCGCCCGGCCTGTACGAAACCTCGACCGCGAACGCCTCCGCCGGTTTCACGGTGGCGCGTGACCCGGTTCGCTGCCCGGTCACCGGCCTGCAGGCCGACTGCTCGAACCAGATCCTGGGCGTCAACATCGGCAATCCGTACATCAAGCCCGAGAAGTCCGACACCTGGACGGTCGGCCTGATCGTGGAACCGATCACCGGGCTGTCGGGCACCCTCGACTACTGGAACATCGAGACCAAGGACCAGATCACCATCGGCAGCGTGCAGGGCGTGCTGAACAACCCCGGTAACTTCCCGGCAGCGACGATCGGTCGCGACACCAACAACCTGCCGGGCATCCCGAATTCCGGCACGGTGCTGTACGTGTCGACGCCGTACCAGAACGCCAACACGGTGAAGACCGACGGTATCGACCTCGATATCCTCGGCCGCTACAACGCGCCGAACAACTGGGGCATGTTCAGCGCCGAGTTCCAGTGGACGCACATCTTCAACTACAGCCAGACGCTGGGCGGCATCGAGTACAAGTACTCGGGCACCAACGGCAACTACGACGTCTCGTCGGCCCAGGGCACGCCCGAGGATCGCTGGAACATCATCCTCGGCTGGTCGCGCGGACCGTGGAGCGTGACCGGCACCGTTCGCTACGTGTCGGGCTACGACGAGATCCCGTGGCAGGGTGAGTCGATTCCCGACAGCTGCCTGTGGCACTGGTCAGACACGCAGACGAGCTGCTCGGTCGACTCGTTCACCACCTTCGACCTCGCGGCGTCGTACAAGGGCTTCAAGAACTGGGAGATCTTCGGTTCGATCGTGAACCTGTTCAACGAGAAGGCCCCGTTCGCGCCCGCCGCGGCCTACGGCAACATCAACTTCAACTACAACTACTCGTTCACCGGCGCCACCGGCACGCAGTTCAACGCCGGCGTGCGCTACACGTTCAAGTAGGCGGTCACACGATACAGGGTCGGTCATAAGCTGACACCATTGGGAACCCCGGCAGGTACACCGTACCGAGCCGGGGTTTTGTTTTCGCGCAGCTGTTTTCTTGAGAATCGGGGGTCGTCATGAAGTTCCAACGCACCAGGGTCGCCGCAGCAATCGGGCTGGGCGGATTCGCCGTGCTGGCCGCGGGAGTCGCATCGGCGCAGGACATCCGGGTAAACGTCACGGGCACCAACATCAAGCGCGTCGATTCGGAGACCGCGGCGCCGATCGAGGTGATCACGCGCCAGGACATCCAGGAGTCCGGGTTCCAGACGATCTCGGACGTGGTCCGCGCGATCACCGCGAACAACAACGGCACCATCGCCAACCAGTGGAGCTTCGGTTTCCCGTCGGGTGGCGCCGGGGTGTCGCTGCGGGGCCTGGGATCCAACAACACCCTGCTCCTGCTCAACGGTCGCCGGCTCGCGCAGTACGGTCTTGCCGACGACGGCCACTATTCCTTCACCGACCTCAACCAGATCCCGTTCGATGCGGTCGAGCGCATCGAGATCCTGAAGGACGGCGCCTCCGCCATCTACGGCTCCGACGCGGTGGCCGGCGTGGTCAACATCATCCTGCGTCAGCAGTTCACCGGCTTCACCGCCAACGGCAACTACGGCACGTCCTACAAGGGCGACGGCGACCAATGGCGCGTGGGTCTCACCGGCGGCATCGGCGATCTCACCAAGGATCGCTACAACGCCTACATCACGCTCGACTACCAGAAGCAGGAGGCGATGCCCTCCACCAACCGCAAGCAGTACATCGGCACCACCAACCTCGAGTTCATGGGCCTGCCCGACACGCGTCCGGGCAACCCGCCGCTCGGCTGGGGGACCACGAGCCCGCTCGGCAACGTGCGTCCGATCTCGCCGTCGGGCGCGCTCGGGGCGTACCAGTCGCTGCCGGGGAACTGCCCGCCGGGCGACCAGTCCGACGGCTTCTGCAAGTGGGAGACCAAGAACTACCTCGACATCCAGCCGGAGACCGAGAAGATCAACGTCTTCGCCCGCGGCAGCTACAACTTCACCGACTCGATCACCGGCTACGCCGAACTGTCGTGGTTCCAGTCCAAGGTCGATTCGGTGATCACGCCCAACCCCATGCGCTCGACGTGGGCCAAGGTGTCCGACTATTCGATCGTGTCGTCGTTGAGCACGATCAACCTGCCGGTCGGCCATCCGGACAACCCGTTCAACGGCCAGGGCCTCGCAGCGCGCCTGTACTACGTTCCCGTCGATGTCGGCGGGCGCACCACGAGCACCACCAGCGACACGCAGCGCTACCTCGCCGGCGTGAAGGGCACCACCGCAGGCTGGGACTGGGACGTGGGCGCGATGTACATCCGCTCCGATCTCGAATACAAGCTGTCCAACTACCTCAACTACGCGAACACCCTGTCGGCGCTCAACGGGCAGGGCGGGTTCGGCTACTACCGCATCGGAGCCAACGCCAATCTCAACGATCCCGGCATCTACGGCTTCATTGCGCCGACGCTGGTCTCGGACATCAAGACCGAGAACACGCAGATCGACGCCAAGGCGAGCCGCGACCTGATGAAGCTCTCCGGCGGGCAACTCGCGCTCGCGCTGGGCTACGAGTTCCGCCGCGAGGAGGTGGAGAATCCGGGCGTGCCCGGCACCTTCAATGGCGAGGTGATCGGCCTGGGCTATGCCGGCGGCGTGGGCGCGCGCAACGTGAACGCGGTGTACGCCGAGCTCTATGCGCCGGTGCTGAAGAACGTCGAGCTCACCGCCGCGGTTCGCTACGACCACTACTCCGACTACGGCTCCAACACGGTGCCCAAGTTCGGCGTGAAGTGGACCGTCATTCCCCAGCTCGTGCTGCGCGGCACGTATGCGGAGGGCTTCCGTGCGCCCGGCCTGTACGAGAACGGCAACAGCTCGGTGGCGGGATACACGTCCTACGTCGATCCGGTGCGCTGCCCGGTGACCGATTCGCCGGCCGATTGCGGTGCGGGCAGCGTGGTGGCGATCACGTCGGGCAATCCGCTCGTCGAGTCGGAGAAGTCCACCAACTGGACGGTGGGCCTAGTGTTCGAGCCGGTCCCGGCGTTCAACATGACGCTCGACTACTGGAACATCGAGACCAAGAACCAGATCACCGGCGGCGATCCGCAGCTCATCATCGACAACCCGGGGGCCTTCCCGAGCGCCGTCGTGATCCGTGATCCGTCCGACGCGCTGCCCGGCGTCCCGAACTCGGGGACCATCGTGGCCGTCACCGTGCCGTTCGAGAACGCCGACAAGACCAAGACCGACGGCATCGACATCTCCGCCCGCTACCGGTGGCTCACCAAGGACTGGGGCAACTACACCGCGTCGATCGAGTACACCCACATCATGGGCTTCGAGCGGACGTTCCAGAACGGGATCTCGGCCGAGTACGCGGGAACGCACGGGCCGACCTCACTGTCGAGTGCTGCCGGCATGCCGAAGGACAAGTTCAACGTCACGCTCGCCTGGGAGAAGGGGCCGTGGAACGTCGCCGGCATCGTGCGCTACATCGGCCCGATGGACGACGTCGAGTCGACCTCGGATTCCACCTGTCTCACCTCGTCGTCGCTCGGCGTGGAAGGCTTCTGCACCGTGGCGTCGTTCACCACGCTCGACCTCTCGGCGTCGTACAAGGGCTTCAAGAACTGGGAGATCTTCGGCTCGGTGCAGAACGTCTTCAACCGCATTGCGCCGTTCGACTACACGGCGGGCTACGGGATCTACAACTACAACTTCAACTATGCGCTGCCCGGCGCCACCGGGACGGTATTCAACCTGGGCGCGCGCTACACGTTCTGACGCGCCCTCGCGTGCGTCGCGCATGAGCGGTTCCGCAGGCCGGTGAAGGTTTTCCGGCCCGCGGAACCGTACCCTTCACGAGGAGACACCATGAACAAGATCGTGGCGGCGCTTGCCGCTGCGTGTGTGCTGGCGGCCGCGCCCGCTGCCGGCCAGGATTCCGCAGGTACCGCCGAGCTCGCGGCGCTGCAAAAGGCGGCCAAGGCGGACAAGCGCGCGCTCGTCGCCGAGAAGCTCGCACTCACCCCCGCTGAGGCGCGCAAGTTCTGGTCCGCGTACGACGCCTGTCAGGGCGATTTCGCGCAGGTCACGCGACGCCGCTCGGTGGCGCTGGAGGGGCTCGTCGCGCGCGACCATCCGCTCACCGACGCGTATGCGAAGCAGATCACCAACGAGCTCGTGGCGATCGAGGAAGCCGAGGTGCGCGCACTGCGCAAGTGCGCGAGCGCCTCGCTCAAGGCGCTGCCGCCGCGCAAGGCTGCACGCTACCTCCAACTCGAGAACAAGCTGCGTGCGGCACAGGACTACGAGATCGCCGCGGCCTTTCCGCTGGCGCAGTAAGCCCGCGTGCGGGGGTCAGCCGTGCGGCCGGCAGGGGCCGCTGCCGTTCGGCATCGCCCAGGCGACGTTCGGGGCGTGGAACACGGCCTCCTCGATGCCGCCGTCGACGGCCATGCCTTGCCCGGCGTCTTGCGCAGTGACGGGCCCGCGGGTGCCGATGACGTCGAGCCGCGCAGGGACGATGGCGACGTGAGTCGGTCCGTCGGCAACGGCCGACGCCACGCGGATGACGGCGGCGTGGCGTGTGTCGGCCGCCACCGGAGCGGCGTCGCGTCCGCCCAGGGCTGCCGCCAGCAGTGCGGGCGCATCGTTGCGCGAGTCGAACGCCATCGGCGCCGCCACGAGGGCGGCCAGCGTGACGCCCGTGAGGACCATCGCGCCCACGGCAAGCGCGGCACGCGGCGTGTCGGGTTGGTAGTCGGTCATGATCCTGCTCCCGGTGAAGGCGACGGTCTGCCGCTTTGCATGCATACCGGGGCCGATCGTAGGCGCGGCGCGGCGTGCCCTCAAGCGGGAAGCGACGAACCCCGGCAATGGCGGAACGGGTGCCCCTGCCTGGCCGACGAATCGCGCGCTGGGAGGCGGGTCTAGCAGCCTGTCGGACTTTCGATGCGCGTAGCGTCATCTTGTCGCGGGGGTGT
>CAYTOT010000019.1:0-80763 GCA_964439475.1 uncultured Alcaligenaceae bacterium | reverse complement strand
CACCCCGAAGTCTCTTTCATCTTCGGGGGTGGTGCCAGCCACCATGATCGTTAGGTATGGAGCAGGCGTCCAGTACTGCTCGGAGCTGGTACCGGGCACTGATGGATATTGCGATGTCATCAAGCTCGCGGCGCTGCGCGAAGTAGTGATTGTGGCTGCCTCTGGTAACGAGAACAATGTTAAATACTCGGAAGGGAGCTACTTTGCGACTCATTTTCCTGCGACGGAACCAGACGTAGTTGCGGTCGGCGGAACCGTTTACGGGAATGCGATCTGGGCGGATGACACGACGCTGGCGCCACTACCCACCTCGTGCCTCAAAGTAAGGTCGCAATGGCCCAGGGAATGGGTTACACGGTCAATCAAACGTTGTTGGGCTACGTAGCTCCAAACTGAAGCAAATTGAGTAACAGTCAATCGCCGGCGGGTGCTCCGATGTACAGGGCGGCCCCCGGTTACAGGAGGAGCGCGCGATGGTTAGGACAAGCGTAGTCGCAGTCGGATTGTTGATGTTCTGCACTGCGCACGCGCAGACGGTCGCGCGAATCGCCAAAGTGTCCGGCGATCGGCAAATCACAATTCGTTCCAATACGCCGAGTCAGCCGTTTGTGGTGAAGGCTTACGACTCGTCGGGTAATTTGTTGCCCGGAGCCGCACTGTTCATCGCTCCTGGTGCCGATCCGGGTCTCAACTATGTGCAAGACGAATTTGGGTTTCGAGGATTCAATACGGTCGGTCCAGTTTCCTACAACGCTTTCGGCTCTATCAATCCCGCATACTATGCCGTCACCGATTCGAGCGGCATAGCGCAGGCTCTTAGCCCTTATGTGGACTATCCGTCGTCGGCATTTTCCATAGTCGCTCGACCGATGGATGGTTCGTCACACGCTGCAGCACGCTTTGCCGTCGTGCTGCTGCAAGCGCGGCCTGCGGGAAATCCGGTCGTGGTCGTCGAGTTCTTTCATTCCGAACTCCGCCACTACTTCAGCACCCTCCTCGAACAGGAGATTTCGGCTTTGGATGACGGAGCGTTTGCGGGATGGGAACGTTCCACCGGGTCGTTTGTTGCGTACCGCTCTGCCGAGGATGCGCCGCCTGCTTCGATTCCTGTTTGCCGATTCTTTAGCGCCCAGTTTACATCGCACTTTTATAGTGCGGACCAAGACGAATGCGACGCGGTGATCACCAAGTGGCCGACCGTTTGGACGCTTGAAACGCGCGCGGCCTTCTATGTGCTGCCAACGAACGCCAACGGAGAGTGTGCTTCGGGCCATCAACCGGTGTCTCGCTTGTTCAACAATTCCCTAGCCCCCAACCATCGCTATGTCACTGACGCAGCGCTGCGCGATAGGATGGTGAGCTCCGGATGGACAGTCGAGGGGCGCGGAGCGGCTGGAGCAGTTTTCTGCGTACCCGCGTAACGGTAATCCTTCACAATGTGATAGCAATAGTGGGCTCGCTCCAATAGCGGCTCGCCCATGATGCGACCAAAAAATGAAAAAGCGGTATCGGCGAACGTTATCGCTTCAGACTAGGACAGGCGTGGTCCGACCCCAGTGAATACGCTTCATTGCACCCTCAACGCAGTAGCGGTGATCTGGATACTGGTTGCCGGCGTGCTCTGGCCTAACGCACTCAACCGGGCGGATCGGCAGATGATTTCGTACTGGTCCCTGTCGGTACGCACAGCCGGTTAGCTGGAACGATGGCCTTCGTGCGCTGGATCGTCGTTGCGGTGGTGTTCGTCGCGCTGCTGTACCTGTCGTTGCAGAACAGCGAGAGGACCACGCTACGCCTGTTCAATCTCGCGCAGTGGGAAGCGCCGCTGGTAGTGATCGTGTTCATCGCCTTCGCCTGCGGCGTCGCCGCAGGATTGCTGGCGGGCGCCGTGCGCGCCACGCGTCTCAAGCGGCAGGTCAACCGCCTGCGCCGCGAGCAACGCGCCGGCACCGCATCGCGTCCGGCGGCGTCGCTGGACGCGCCGGCCCGCACACCCGCCGCCGAGGCGGGGTTTGCCCGCGACGGCCAGTTCATCGACGGCCTGTAGCGAGCCGCCGCGCAACGATGGAGTTCGACCTGTGGTGGCTGCTGCCGATCCCGGCAGTGTTCTTCGCGCTGGGGTGGATCGCGGCGCGCATCGACATCAAGCACCTCCTGCGCGAGTCGCGCGCGCTGCCGCTGTCTTACTTCCGGGGCCTGAATTTCCTGCTCAACGAGCAGCCCGACAAGGCGATCGAGTCGTTCATCGAGGTGGTCAAGGTCGACCCGCAGACCGTCGATCTGCACTTCGCGCTGGGGTCGCTGTTCCGGCGTCAGGGCGAGATCGACCGCGCGATCCGCATGCACCAGAACCTCCTCGACCGGCCGGACCTGCCCGCGGACAAGCGCGTCACGGCGACCTACGAGCTCGCGCAGGACTTCCATCGTGCCGGACTCCTCGACCGCGCGGAGGAGCTGTTCCGCAAGCTCGACGGCACGCCCTACGAGCACGCCGCGCTCGGCCACCTCATCTCGATCTACGAAACCGAGAAGGATTGGGCCAAGGCGATCGCCACCACGCAGCGCATGGGCGAGATCGCCAAGCAACCGTATTTCAAGGAGGTCGCGCAGTACCACTGCGAGCTCGCGCAGGCCGCGCTGCTACGTGCCGACTACGAGGCCGTGGCATCCGGGCTCGATGCCGCATATGCGACCTATCGCGGCTGTACACGGGCCACGCTGATTGCGGGTGACGCGCACGACCAGCGGGGCGCGCCTGCGGAGGCCATCGCCGCGTGGCAGAAGATCGAATCGCAGAATCCGGTGTTCCTGTCGCTGGCGGCCGATCGCATCGCCGATGCCTATCGCAAGCTCGACGACGTGGCGCAGGGTGTCCGCCTGCTGCGCAACTACCAGGCGCAGTACGCGTCGCTCGACATCCTCAATGCGCTTTTCTCGCTGGTGCTCGAACTGGAGGGTCCCGAGGTTGCCGCTTCGCTCGTCAAGGAAGAGCTTGCACGCAATCCCACGCTGCTCGGGCTCGACCGACTGCTCGACGCGCAACTCCTCGCGGCACCGGCCGAGTATCGGCACGAGATCGCCCTGGTCAAGGGGCTCGTCGCCCAGCACATCAAGCGGCTGGGCATGTACAAGTGCGACCACTGCGGTTTCCGCGCCAAGCAGTACTACTGGCGTTGCCCGGGCTGCCAGAAGTGGGAGACTTACTCGCCGCGGCGCACGGAAATGCCCGATGGGTACGCTTGAGCGGCTTTCAGCTGTCAGCTGTCAGCTGTCGGCTATCAGCTATCACCTAACGGCCCCGGGGCGCGGGTGGCGTTTGGGGTCGGCAGAACGATCAGAGCGGGGGGCAGGCAACGTGAGACATATGAGCGAACGTCAGGGAGCGAGGACCACAGGACGGACGCGGGAACGAGACGTATGAGTGGACATCGCGAACGGAAAGTGGACTGGGCGCTTCCGCGAGTGTTCGTGCCGCTCGATTTCGCCAACCCGGTGCAGGCGCTCGGTCTCGTCGACCGGCTCGACCCCTTGCAATGCGGACTCAAGGTCGGCAAGGAGCTCTTCGTGGCCGCCGGCCCGGAGTCCGTGCGCTGGATGATCGAGCGCGGGTTCGCGGTATTCCTCGATCTCAAGTTCCACGACATCCCCAACACGGTGGCTGGCGCGTGTGCCGCCGCCACCCGGCTCGGCGTGGCGATGCTCAATGTGCACGCAAGCGGTGGCCGGGCCATGCTGGCCGCGGCGCGCGAAGGCGTCGATCGCGCGGCGAGAGAGATCGGCCAGCCGGCGCCGCTGCTGATCGCCGTCACCGTCCTCACCAGTCTGTCCGACCGCGACTTGGCCGATACCGGCGTGGACGTCCCGGCCGCATCGCAGGTGCAGCGCCTCGCTGCGCTCGCGAAGTCCTGCGGCCTGGATGGCGTGGTGTGCTCGGCGCAGGAAACGCGTTCGCTGCGAGCGGCCTTTGGCCCCGCATTCAAGCTCGTGACGCCCGGCATCCGGCTCCCCGGCGCGCGGCCGGACGACCAGACCCGTGTCATGACGCCGGAAGCTGCCGTGCGCGACGGCGCCGACCATCTCGTGATCGGCCGTCCCATCACGCAAGCGCCCGATCCGCTCGCCACCCTTGCGGCAATCAATGCGTCGCTCGCCGCGCTCCCGGAGGCCGCACCGTGAAAGTCACCATGATCGGTACGGGGTACGTCGGCCTCGTGACCGGCACCTGCTTCGCCGAGGTCGGCAACGACGTCCTGTGCCTCGACGTCGATGCCCGCAAGATAGCGATCTTGAACGACGGCGGTGTGCCGATCCACGAGCCGGGCCTCGAGCCGATGGTCCGCCGCAACATCGCCTCCGGACGCCTGCGCTTCACGACCGATGCCGAGGCGTCGGTGGCGCATGGCGCCCTGCAGTTCATCGCCGTCGGCACCCCGCCGGACGAGGACGGAAGCGCCGACATGCGCCACGTGATCGAGGCGGCGCGCAACATCGGCCGGCGGATGCAGGGGCCGAAGATCGTCGTCGACAAGTCCACGGTGCCCATAGGCACCGCCGATCGCGTGCAGGCGACCATCGCGGCGGAGCTCGCGGCGCGCGGCGCATCCATCCCGTTCTCGGTGGCGAGCAATCCCGAATTCCTGAAGGAAGGCGCCGCGGTCGAGGACTTCATGCGCCCCGACCGCGTGGTGGTGGGCGCCGCCGATCCGGACGCGGTCACCGCGCTGCGAAATCTCTACGCGCCGTTCATGCGCAACCACGATCGCTTCCTCGTGATGGATCCGCGCTCGGCGGAGCTCACCAAGTACGCCGCCAACGCCATGCTCGCGACGCGCATCTCGTTCATGAACGAGCTCGCCAACCTGGCGGAGACGCTCGGCGCCGACATCGAGATGGTGCGGAAGGGGATCGGCTCCGATCCGCGCATCGGGTACCGCTTCCTCTACCCCGGCGTGGGCTACGGCGGAAGCTGCTTCCCCAAGGACGTGAAGGCATTGCAGCACACGGCGGAGCAGCACGGACGCCCGCTGGCGCTCCTCGCGGCCGTGGAGGCCGTGAACGATGCGCAGAAGGCGGTGCTCGTCCACAAGATCGTGGCACGGCTCGGCGAGGACCTGCGCGGACGCACCTTCGCCCTATGGGGACTGGCCTTCAAGCCGGACACCGACGACATGCGCGAAGCGCCGTCCCGGGTGATCGTGGAGGCGTTGCTGGCGCGCGGGGCGCGCGTGGTCGCCTACGATCCGGTCGCGATGGACGAGGCGCGGCGGATCTTCAGCAACACTCCGGGGATCGCCTTCGCCGCCTCCCCGCTTGCGGCATGCGCGGACGCCGACGCGCTCGTGGTGGTCACCGAGTGGCAGGAGTTTCGCAGTCCCGACTTCGACGAGCTCCGGCGCCTGCTGGGCGCGCGGCTGGTCTTCGACGGCCGCAATCTCTACTCACCGGCCGAGGTGCGGGCAGCGGGCCTCGAGTACTTCGGCATCGGCCGGCAGGCGGCGGCATGATTCCGAGCGGCAGCCTCGCTCGCGAATTCGGCGGGACGCGAGCCGCGCGCTGGGTCGTCACATGACCGTGGAGAAGAGCAACCCCACGCGGCGCCAGTCCGGCAGGAAGGCCGCCGTGACCTCGCGCTTCTCGCGGTTCGCCGCCGCCGCGCAACGGGCCCGCGTGCTGGTCGTGGGCGACGTGATGCTCGACCGCTACTGGTTCGGCGAAGTGGAGCGCATCTCTCCCGAAGCGCCGGTGCCGGTGGTCAAGATCGCGCGCAGCGAGGCGCGACCGGGCGGCGCCGCCAACGTGGCGCGCAATGCCGCCGCGCTCGGCGCACACGTGAACCTGCTCTCCGTCGTGGGCGACGACGAGCCCGGCACCACGCTGGCACGGCTCCTCGAGGGGGAGCGCGTGAAGGCGTCGTTCCAGCGCGACGCGTCCCTCGCCACGACCGTGAAGCTGCGCGTGATCGGGCGTGGACAGCAACTCCTGCGCATCGACTTCGAGACGGCGCCATCGCACGAGGTGCTCGCCGCCAAGCTCGCCGACTACGAGCGCATGGTGCGCGACGCCGACGTCGTCATCCTCTCCGACTACGGCAAGGGCGGCCTCGCGCACATCGCCACGATGATCGAGCGCGGGCGATCGGCGGGCAAGCGCGTGCTGGTCGATCCCAAGGGCGAGGACTTCGCCCGCTACCGCGGCGCCACGCTCCTCACGCCGAATCGCGGCGAGTTCCGCACGGTCGTGGGAGGCTGGAAGGACGAGGCCGACCTCGCAGCGCGCGCCCAGCGATTGCGCCACGACCTCGATATCGATGCGCTGCTCGTCACGCGCTCGGAGGAGGGCATGAGCCTGTTCACCGCCGACGGCGGGCTCACCATTCCCGCGCAGGCGCGCGAGGTCTACGACGTGTCCGGCGCCGGCGATACCGTGATCGCCACCGTCGGGGTGCTGCTCGCGGCAGGCGCGCCGCTCGCCGACGCCGTCCGCGTCGCCAACGAGGCGGCGGGCGTGGTGGTGGGCAAGCTCGGCACGGCGATCGTCCAGCCGCACGAGCTCGGCTGACGGCCGTCATCCGGACCCCGGACGACCAACGCCACGGGACGCGACATGGAGCAGTTCGAGCCGCCTGCCTCGTCCGAGGCGCTGCGCGCGCGCATCGTGCGCAGGCATGCGGTGCGCTTGCATTGCGCGCTGATCCTGATCGCCTGCTTTGCCACCGGCCTCCTCGTCACCAAGCTGATGCTGATGGCCGGCGTATCCGCGATGTGGATCCGCTACGCGCTCGCACTCGTCGCGGCCTACGCCGTCTTCCTGCTGGGCGTGCGGGTCTGGCTGCGCTACGCCGGGTTGGACGGGGGCGCACGGCGCGCGGCCGGGGACACCGGCGCGGCTCATGTGACCGACGTCATCGGCGACGTGCCCGCGTGGCGTGGTTCCGGCGCCCCCGCGCAGGTGTCCGACGTGCTGCGTGGGGGCGGCGGCCGGTCCGGTGGCGCGGGGGTCTCGATGAGTCTGGACGGCAGCGCGAAGGTCAACGTCGCGGTGGCCGGCATGCCGGAATCCGCGAGCGCTTCGAGCGCCGGCAGCGGCGCCCGCGGTAGCGGAGGCGGCTTCGGGCTCGACGTCGACGGCGGCCTCGTGTTCGTGGCCCTGGTGCTCGCGGTCGCCGCCGTGGCCGGCGCCGCGATCTACGTCGTATGGGCAGCGCCCACGATCCTTGCCGATGCCGCGTTCGCTGCAATGCTCTCCGCAGGCCTCGTGAGGCCGACGCGACGGATCGTTTCGGGCGACTGGATGGCGAGCGTGCTGGGCAATACCTGGATCGCCTTCTTTGCAGTCGCGATCCTCGCCATCGGATTCGCGCTCGTCGCCCAGCACGTCTATCCGCAGGCGCGGACGTTGCCGGACGTCCTGTGGCACCTGCGCCACGCCCCGAGCTGACGCATGGCGCGCACGCGTACCGTCTACAGCTGCACCGAGTGCGGCGGCAGCGCGCCCAAGTGGCAGGGACAGTGCCCGCATTGCGGCGCCTGGAATACGCTCGTCGAGACCGTGGCGACGCCCGCGCCCGCGCGCTTCGAAACGGTGGCCGGGACACGCTCCATGGTGACCTCGCTCGCGAGCGTCACGGCCCAGGAGAACGAGCGCATCCCGACCGGACTGGCCGAGTTCGACCGGGTGCTGGGGGGCGGCCTGGTCGCCGGTGGCGTCGCCTTGCTGGGAGGGGATCCGGGCATCGGCAAGTCGACGCTCCTGTTGCAGGCCTCCGCGTCGCTGGGCGCCGTGCGCAAGACGCTGTACGTGACCGGCGAGGAGTCGGTCGAGCAGGTGGCGCTGCGGGCGCAGCGCCTGGGACTCGTCGCCGCACCCATCGAGCTCCTGGCCGAGGTCCAGCTCGAGGCGATCCTCGCGGCGATCGGGTCGACGCGGCCGGACGTCGTGGTCGTCGACTCGATCCAGACCGTCTATACCGAGGCCCTGCAGTCGGCGCCGGGGAGCGTCGCCCAGGTGCGGGAGTGCGCGGCGCAGTTAACGCGATTCGCCAAGAAACATGGCGTAGTCATTGTTTTCGTGGGGCATGTCACCAAGGAAGGCGCCATCGCAGGGCCTCGCGTGCTCGAGCACATCGTCGATACGGTGCTCTATTTCGAGGGCGATCCGCATTCCAGCTTCCGGCTGGTGCGAGCCATCAAGAACCGCTTCGGCGCGGCCAACGAACTCGGCGTGTTCGCCATGACCGAGCGGGGATTGAAGGGGGTTGCCAATCCGTCGGCGCTGTTCCTGTCGAGGCACGAGCGGCCGGTGGCCGGCTCGGCCGTGGTGGCCACGCTGGAGGGGTCGCGGCCGCTCCTCGTCGAGGTGCAGGCGCTCGTCGACACGGTGCAGGGAGGCGTGCCGCGGCGCCTGGCGGTCGGCCTCGATCCGCAGCGGCTGGCGCTCCTGCTGGCGGTCCTGCACCGGCACGGCGGGGTGGACACGGCCGGCCACGACGTGTTCGTCAATGCCGTGGGCGGGGTCCGCATCGTCGAGCCGGCAGTCGATCTTTCCGTGTTGCTTGCGGTCACGTCATCGTTTAAAAACAAGCCATTGCCAATCAAATCTATCGCATTCGGTGAGGTTGGGCTGGCAGGCGAGATCCGGCCCGTCCAGCGCGGCCAGGAGCGCATCCGGGAAGCGGTCAAGCTGGGCTTCACCACCGTGCTGGTCCCCGCCGCCAATGCGCCGCGGCAGGGGGTCGACGGCGCCAGGGTGATCGCGGTCGAGCGTGTCGACCAGGCGCTGGACGCGATGCGCGAGTAAGGGCGGCGCGCAGGAGGCTGCGAGGCCGGCGCCGCGCGCAGGAGGGCGCAAGGTAGCCGCCGCGAGGCGGAGCCGCGCGACAGGCCGCGGAGCGTCAGGAAGGCCTACGAACCTGCCGCCAGGTACTGGACGCCGGCGTCTTCCCCGTGACGTGCACGTGCCGCATCGACCGTGGCCAGCACGGTATCGACGAAGACGGTGTCCTTGTCGTGCGCGCTCGCCTCCGCCCGTGCCAGCGCGAGATCCTTGCGCAGCATCCCGAGCGTGAATGTCGCGCTGCCGCCCGGCGGCAGCATGCGTGGCAGGTAGGCATCGAAGAGCGGCCCCGAGGCCGTTCCGGCCTGCAGGGCGTCGCGGACCGTGGCGGCGTCGAAGCCGGCCGCGCGGGCGAGGGCCATGCCGTTGGCGAGGCCGGCGAGCACACCCGCGACGATGGTCTGGTTGACGAGCTTCATCCGGTAGCCGGTCCCCGCGCCGCCGACGTGCACGATGCGCGAGCAGAACGCGGCGAGCATCGGCCGGGCTCGCTCGAGCGTGTCGGCATCGCCTCCGGCAAAGGCGGTGAGGGTGCCTTGCGCCGCACCGGCGACACCGCCGGTGACCGGGGCGTCGAGCGCGAGGATGCCGGCGCGCGCCGCCAGGACGGCGGCGTCTTCCGCACACGCCGGCGCGGCGGTGGTGAGGTCCACGAACACGCTCCCCCGCTGCGCCGCCGGCAGCAGGCGCCGGTACAGCCCGAGAACGTCGTCGGAACCGCGGACGATCGTGGCCACGATCGCGGACTCGCTCGCCAGCGCTTCCGGCGAGTCGGACCACGTCGCTCCCTCGGCGAGCAGCGGCGCCGCCTGGCCGGGATGACGCGCCCAGACGCGCAGCGGGTGGCCGGCGAGCAGGACCCGCCGCGCCATCGGGAGGCCGATCCTGCCGGTGCCGATCCAGCCTATCGCCGGCCGGGCCGCGGGTTCCATGCGGTCATTGCACCTGGATGTTCGCAGCGCGCACGACGTTGCCCCACTTCGTCGTTTCCTCCGCCATGTGGCTGGCGAGCTGCTTCGGCGTGCCGCCGAGCGGCGAAGCACCCATCTCGGAGAGCTTCTTGCGCACCTCGGGATCCTTCAGGATCTCGTTCACGGTCGCGTTGAGCCGATCGACGATCGGCTGCGGCGTTCCCTTGGGCGCGAGCAGCGCGAACCACGTCGACGAGAGGAGCTTCGGATGGCCGAGTTCCGCCGTCGTGGGCACGTCGGGAAGCGCAGGAGAGCGCGACGTGGACATGATCGCGATCGGACGCACCTTGCCTCCCTTGATCTGGCCCGCGATCCCCGGAATGAGCTGGAACATGAGCTGGATGTCTCCGGCCATCAGGTTCGTGGTCGCGGTTCCCGGGGCGTTGTAGGGCACGTGGACCATCTTCGTCCCGGACTCGCGCTGGAACAGCTCGGCCGCGAGATGCATCGAGCTGCCTTGGCCGGTGGATCCGTAGTTGAGCTTGCCCGGATTGGCCTTCGCGTAGGCGATGAACTCGGCGAGATTCTTCACCGGCAGGTCGTTGTTGACGACCAGGATGTTCGGCACGTCGGCAATGAGCACGATCGGCTCGAAGCTCTTCTGCGGGTCGAACGAGAGGTTCTTGTAGAGATTCGGGTTCACCGCCAGCGTGCCCGCCCACGAGAACAGCAGGCGATAGCCATCCGGTGCCGCGGTCGCGGCAGAGGCCGCCCCGATGTTGCCGTTGGCGCCCGGCTTGTTGTCGATCACCACCGGAGTCTTGAGGTGCGTGGAGAGCTCCTTGGCGACGAGGCGCGCGATCGCGTCGCCGGTGCCGCCGCCTCCCGGTGCCGGAACCACGATCTGGATGGGCTTGCCCGTGGGCCAATCGTCGGCCCGTGCCGGGGAGGCGAGGCCGAACACGAGAGCAGCGGCGGAGGCGAATGCAGGCAACCAGCGAAGGGGCTTCATGGGTGTCTCCTGGTTCGTAAATGGAGGGGCGTTTGGTCAGGACGCCGAAGAGAGAGGCTCGCGCGCCGCGCGCACCGCAGCGTCGAGCGCCGCATCGGTCACGGCGATCGGCACCACGCAGCCGGGGCCGAGGAGCAGCCGCCGTCCGCCCGTCTGCGCGACCGCGTCCTTGACCTGCGCGGCGATCGCGCCCTGGTCGGTGCGGAGCAGGGCGCCGTACTCGTCGATACCCCCGACGAGCAGGCCGGGAAAGCGCGTGCCCATCTCGCGCAGGGACGGACCCGCGGTACGGTCGTGCCAGTTGAGCATCTGCGCCGGGTACCCGTCGAGAAGGTCGAACATGATGTCTTCCCCATGCGCGTGCAGCATGTTGAAACGCGCCTTGCCCTCGAGGGCCGCGAACACCTCGAGATCGTACGCCTTGCCGAAGCGCTCGTACTCCTGCGTGGTCAGGAGGCGGTCGGACGCAAGCTGGGTGGCGAAGAAGATCCCGTGTGCGCCGGCGGCGATGGCGTCGAGCGAAAAGCGAATGGTGACGTCGGTGATCACCCGCAAGCCCCGGGCGAGCGCATCGGGCGCACGGCGCAGGTCGGCGAATACGCGATCGCCGGCGAGCTTGCGCGCCGTGGTGAGGGGGCTGAACACGGTCTGCAGGATCGGGACCGCGCCCTTGAGCGCCTTTGCGGCAGATGCCAGCGCCTCGTTCTGCAGGCCGTAGGAGCCGCGACGCACGTCGAGGTCGGGGAGGGCGACCCAGTTGTCGACCCGTTGCACGCCGGGCTTGATCACCGCGCGGGCGCCGTTGGCCTGGCCCTGAAAGGCGGTGACCGCACCCCAGTCCTCGATGCCGTAGGTGCCCGACGGCATGAACTTGACGAGATCGAACTGCCAGCGCTCCTGCCACGCCAGCGTGTGCGCGACGAGCTTGTCTGCGTACTGGTCGTCGTCCGGAAAGTGGCGCCACAGCGAGATCGGCGCACGGTCCGTTGCCTGACCGGCCATCGCGGCCTCGATTCGCTGCCAGTGATTCATCGCTTGCATCGGTCACTCCCTCCTCGGTTCACTCTGCCGAGTCTCGCACCGGCGGGAGCGCAGGGCAAACGGGAACATGCAAACCAAGGATTCGCCCGGCACGAAACCTCGCTGCGCCCGCCGGGCCCGGGAGACCTCAGGTGATGCCGGTGCCGGCCCGGGATGCCTCAGGTGATGCCGGTGCCAGCCCCGGGGAATGCCTCAGGTGGCGCCGCCGGCGGCCCGCGGCGTGCCGCTGTCACGCAACTGGCGCAGGAGCGCCTGCGCCGGCGCCGGCAGGCGCGCGTGGTCCCGCGGCGAGCAGATCGACAGCTCGCGTGAGGCCCAGCGCTCGTCGAGCTTCAGCACGACGATGCCGTCGTCGGCGAGGTGACGCAGCACCGAGCGCGGGACGACCGCGAGACCCGCGCCCGCACGCACCAGCGAAACCACGGCCGGGAATCCGGACACCTGGACGCGGACATCGAACTCCCGGCCCACGGCAGCCGCCTTGCCCTCCAGGAACTGGTGGATGGCCGAACCGGCGAGCGATACGAACGGCCGGGCCAGGCAATCCGCGAAGCGGACCGCTCCCCGCCCCGTCGGTGGCAGGGCGGCGGAGGCAACCACCACCAGCTCGTCGCGGCGGTACGGCGCGAGCTCGAGGTCAGGATGCTCGTCGTCCATGGTCACGATGCCCAGGTCAGCGCGGCCGTCGGCCACGGCGGCGGCGATGTCGTCGCTGCCATGCTCCTCCAGCGAAACGCGCACGTCGGGATGCAGGGCGAGGAACGAGCCGAGGTCGTCCGGCAGGAAAGACGCGATCGCGCTGCTGTTGGCGAACAGGCGTATCCGGGACGTGACACCTTCGGCGAAGGGCGCGAGATCCGCGTGCATCTTCTCGAGCTGCGCGAGGCAGGCCCGGCAGTGCTCGAGCATCACGCGTCCGGCCTTGGTCAGGGATACGCCGCGCGCCTCGCGCCGGAACAGGCGCGAGCCCAGGGAATCCTCGAGCTGGCGGATGCGCAGGCTCGCTGATGAGGGCGCGAGGTGACAGCGCGCCGCGCCCCGGGAGACATTGCCGGCATCGGCAACGGCGACGACGAGCCTTAGATCGACGAGGCTGTAGCGCAAGGTGTTCGTGTGTGACGAAAGCGGCCTTCGGCGGAGCTCGCTTGTTCGCCAGTATGCCTGATGCGAGACTGTCCGTCCCTTCGCCCGTGGCGGCGTGTCCTCGCGCTCCGGTGCCATCGTCAACACGTTACGGAGCATGACCAATGCCGAGCGCCTGGGTACGCGAATCCATCCACCGCATCGAGCGGGACTTCCACCGCTCGGCCGACACTCACCTCATCGCCGTCGATCTCCCCGCGACGCCGCAGGTGCAGCTCTACCTCAAGGACGAGTCGACGCATCCGACGGGAAGCCTCAAACACCGTCTCGCCCGGTCCCTGTTCCTCTACTGCCTGTGCAACGGCTGGATCGACAAGGGGACGGCCATCGTCGAGGCGTCATCGGGCAGCACCGCGGTATCGGAGGCTTACTTCGCGCGGATGCTGGGCCTGCCGTTCATCGCGGTGATGCCGCGCAGCACGTCGCCCGCCAAGGTCGCGCAGATCGAGTTCTACGGCGGGCAGTGCCACTACGTCGAGAAGTCCGGGGAGGTCTACGCCGAGGCGGCGCGGCTCGCGAGGGAACGCGGCGGGCACTACATGGATCAGTTCACCTACGCGGAACGGGCGACCGACTGGCGCGGCAACAACAATATCGCCGAGTCGATCTTCGACCAGATGCGCCGCGAGGCCCATCCGGTCCCGCGCTGGGTGGTCGTGGGGGCCGGCACCGGCGGCACCTCGGCGACGATCGGACGCTACATCCGCTACAACGGCGGCAGCACCGAGCTTTGCGTCGTCGATCCCGAGCGATCGGTGTTCCTCGACTACTACCGCGACCGCGATATCTCGGTGACCGCCGAGGGCGGCTCGGACGTCGAGGGAATCGGACGGCCGCGGGTGGAACCATCGTTCGAGCCGGGCGTGGTCGATCGCATGATCCGGGTGCCGAATGCGGCATCGTATGCGGCGATGCGCGTGGTCGAACGCCTGACGGGACACCGGTACGGCGGGTCGACGGGCACCAATTTCTGCGGCGCGGTCGAACTCGCCTGCGAGATGGCGGAGCGCGGAGAGGCTGGATCGATCGTGACGCTGGCCTGCGACGGCGGCGAGCGCTACCTCGACACCTACTACAACGACGCCTGGCTCGTCGCGAACGGCTACGACATCGCGCCGCACATCGCGCGACTCACCCGCGCCTGCGGGATGTAGCTGCGCAGCTGTCCGATATCGGCAGTCGGCTGTCAGCTGTCAGCGGGGCGATCGATGGCGGGAAAGGCTGTGCGGGTGTCCGGCGGCCCTGAAAGCCTCGGGACACCCGCGAGCAGGTTCAGCGACCAATGATCGCGCGCGTCGAACTGGCGACGGAGGGTGAGCCGACGGGGAGCCCCGTGCACTTCGGATCCGACGGTGCCCCCTGGAAGCCGGGGATCCGGTACGGATAGGCGGTCTTCGCGTTCCGGTCGAGCGCTTCCACGATCGCCCCGGCGGGCCGCGTCTGGGTGCCGTCGACGAACGCGAGCTGGTTGGCGCCCTCGATCGGCGGCTGCGCATAGGCCGGATTCGTCTCGTAGATCGTCTTCTTGCCCTCGGCCACGCATGCCGACGGCGCGGGATCGTAGTCGGGATCGTCCAACCGCACGGTGTAGGTCAGGCAACCCTCGGCCGGGCAGGCGTAGTAACTCTCCGGATACGGCGTGCCCTTCGGATTGGGGCAGTAGGACGGCGGGTTCGCCACGTCGCAGCTTCCGAGCGGCGACGTGTACGACACGTTGGGCCGGTCCTGCATGACATAGAAGAACAGCATGCCGGTGTCCTTGTCGTAGAAGTAGTTGTTCTTCGCGAGGTCGACGGGCTTGCCAGTCTTCGGGTCGGTGAGGTCGGCGAGCGAGTTCACCGGCGTGTAGTCCTCCGCCTTGGGGTAGATGCAGATCGGCTGCTGCGTCACGCCGGCGAAGGCGGGCGTCGAGCCGGCGGGGCAGGTCGCATCGGGACTGTCGCGGCCGACCACGCCATGCGCCGGACAGCCCTTGTACGCGGACGGGTTCGACGGCAGGTAGTCGTTCAGGTTGGCGGGATTCTGGGCCGAGAGGTTGTAGCAGACCTCCTTGTCGTAGCTGTTCTGGCCGTCGATCGGCACGAAGAGCTTGCGGATCCTGGGCTCGGCGAAATTCACCGGACCTGCACCCCAGGAGCGATAGCCGCGCGCGATCTTGAAATTGCCGTTCGGCCGCAGATGGCCGGCCTTCTTGCCGGTGTAGCAGACACCCACGCGCACGTAGAACGGGTTGGTCTTCGACATCTTCGGCATCACGATATCGTTGAGCCCCACGCTGATCACGTTGGGAATGCCCGGCGTGGTCGTCGCCGCGTCCGAAAGACCGGGCGATCCGGCCGCGCTGCGCACCGCCACCGTGTAGCCGTGACCGTGTGCCACCTTGGGTTCCCAGATGCCCTGGTTGTTGCGGCTGTGCAGGTCCATCGTCTGGTGCGCGCCGTAGTCGGTGACGTCCTTGCTGAACGTCATCCACTGCGTGAGCGGCGTCTGCTTCTCGTCGCCCTTCGGCGGCGCGGGCACGACGCCGGGCTTGCCGGCCTGCATGAAGGCCTCGAACTCGAGCGTGCCGTAGTTGCCCGGGGAGATGAGCGAGGTCGCGCGCATTTCGCCGAACCCGGGCTTGGCGTCCTGGCCACCCATCGCGTGGCACTCGTCCACTGCGTTGATTGCCGCATTGAAGGGCAGGTTGTTGAGCGAGATGGGGTAGTCGTCGTGCGCGGGCGAGCCGGCGGCGGTCACTACCTTGAATCCCGTGAGCGAGCCGTCGCGATCGATGATCGCCGTGTTCTTGTCGCCGTCGTCGAAGTTGCCGAAGTTCACCTTCTCGGTGAACACCTGGTGACGCAGGTCGACGCTGTCGAACTTCAGGCCGCGCACGTCGGTGGCCGTGGGATAGGCACTCTGGTTGTTCTGGAACCAGCCGAGTGCCGCATCGCCCTCGTAGACGGTGGCGCCATTGAAGTAGCCGGTGAACTTGTTCTGGATGGCGACGTCCTCCGCGGTCAGGAGTTCCTTGCGCGGATCGACGTGGAAGTTCACGAAGCGCACGTCGTGTATGCGGGCCGGACCGTCGTAGATGTAGAAGCCCGCGAAGTTCCAGGCCGGGGAGGGATAGCTCTTGGGCACGTAGGTCGCCGCGTCCTTGTTCTTGTCCACGCAACCCGGGGACTCCACCTCGTTGCTCGTGCCGGGGCAGGGACCCCAGCGGTCGACGTTGTTGGTCGATACGCCGACGATGGTGGAGTCCTTGAGCAGGCCCCACACGCCGGGCGAGTTGCCGTCGAGGCCGCCCGACGTCACCAGCGTCACCCCTTCGCGGGACGTGGCCACGCGGGCATGATCGAACACGAACCACGTCGGACGCATCCACACGCCCCGGTTGCGGATGCGCGACGCCGTGAAGGCCGTGAACTGGGCGACGATGTTCTGCTTGTTGTTGTCGCCGTCGATCTTCGGTTGCAGCTGGTTCACGCCGGCGATGCCGGCCTCGCCCTCTCCGAAGATGCCGTCGTAGCAGGCGTGCGCCCGGTTGTTGACGAAGAGCCCCACCGGGAGGTTCACCATCTGGAAGTTGTTCTTGGCGGGGTCCATCCAGTTCTGCGTGGTCGGCGCGACGTACCAGTACGCCTTGCCGGTGGCCTGGCAGCCGCCGATCGAATTGCCGAGGAGCTCGGTACCCGGGTTCACGATCCAGAACCCGGTCGGTCCCTCGTAGTAGTACGGTTGTCCGGGCGGACAGGTGGGCGGGTTGCCCGCCTGAACCTCCGCGGCACCGTCCAGGAGGCCATTGGGCTGCTGCTTGAAGCACTGGCCATGCACCGCGAGACTCTTGTCGTCGGTGTTGAGCACATACAGGCCGTAGTAGCCGTCGCCGGTGCGGGAGAGGTAGTCGCCTTCCCAGAAGCCCTTGAAGACGCCCTCGGGATCGGCCGGCGGCGTGATGCCGAACGACTGCACCATGGCGCCGAGGCCCAGGTTGTCGTGATACTTGATGCCGGTGTCGAAGATCACGCTGCCGGTAGCGTGATCGTGGCCCGCAGGCACTTCCTCGTAGAAGAGGTGACCGAGCGCGCGCGCGCACACGTTGTTGGACAACGTGACGTTGTTGGTCATGTGCAGCGCGATGCAGTGGTTGTAACTGTGGTGAATGCTGTTGCTGTTGAACCTGATCGTGCCGTTGGCGTGGTCGCCCACCATGTGCAGATGGAACGGATAGCTGCCGAGGTTCTCCTTGCCGAAGCGCTCGATCTCCACGCCCTCGATCTCGACCTTCTTGAAGCCCTCGCAGACCTTGAGCTCGCCGCCCCAGGCGTAGTTCTTCTTCTCGTCGCTCGTCGCCTTGTTCCAGGGCGTGACCTTGGCGGTGAGCTTCACGTTGCGGCTGATGAGGCCGACCTCGGCGCGTTCGTCGACGCCGAAATTGCGGCTGGCGGCGGCCGTGGCATTGTCGGGACCGGGGCGCCCCGGATCCTTGCCGCCGAAGTGATAGTGGACGAGCGGCGTGGCGAGATCGAGGGTGATCTTCGTCATGGCGCCGCTCGTTCGCGTCGGCGAGACCTTCTCGATGCTGCGGATCTTCACGAACTCGCTCTCGTAGGGGCTGAAGCTCGTGGTGGCGACGACGATCCAGTCGTCGGGCTTCCAGGAAGCCGTGACGTCCGCCGCGAGATAGAGCACCGAGTGTCCGCCGGCCTCGACCGGCGCCCCCAGCCGCAGCGGGTTGGCCTGCGCCGCCACCGCGTCGGGATACTGATACCGCACCGGGCCCGCCGGCTCTGCGAGGTAGGTCCAGCTCACGCTGCCGGGATTCGGGCCGCCGATCTGCGCGCTGCGGCGATCGGCCGGCGCCACCCCCTTCGCGCCGAGCAGGCTCAGCGTGCCGCCGGACTGCACGCCGATGCCCTTGGTCATGGCGGTGCACACGTCGTCGGAGACCGGGACGTACGGGTTTCCGTTGTCGGGCCGATCGCCGGTCAGGCGGATCACGAGCTGGTTGCGGCTGATCGGCGTTGGCGCGCCAACGGTGGTGCCCGTCTGCATGGTTCCGCCGGACTGCACGACGATCGACGTCGCCTCGAACTCGATCTTCGCGTCGTCGAACACGAGCGCGCCCTGGTCGAGGATCCTGACGCTGTCGAAGGCGTACGTCCCCGCGGTGCTCACCACGCACTTGCCCGGGCCGACCTCCAGATCCTTGTCCTTGTCGGCCGGGATCTGCAGCGTCTCGCGGCCGTTGACGGGGCAGGAGATCTTGTTGTTTCGCTGTGCGAAGGCGTCGGAGGACGCTCCTGCGAGGACGATGGCGGAGAGCGCCAGGGGAAGGGCGATACGGAATGAATTCATGGATCGATGACGCAGCGCGTCGCTGCGGTGCTAGAACCTGAGCGCAACGCCGATGGACAGCGTCTGCGACCAGAAGTCGGTCGTGTTGAAGTTGAACGACGGCTGTGCGGGGCCCGTCGGATGGAGCACGGTGTCGCCCGCCCAGGCGACGTTCTGCGTGGTGTTGATGGTACGGCTCACCTGTTCCCCCGGGCGGACCACATCGCTTGCATACAGGAACGAATAGCCAAGGAACGCCGTCAGCTGCGGTGTCAGCCGGTACCCCACGTTGATGCCGACCTCTGGCACCACGGCGAAGGTGTTGCGCGAATGGTCGCCGCTATTCGAGGGCAGGGCGTAGTAACCCCCGGGAAAGCTCTGCGCCGCGCCGAAGTCGTTGAAGTCGTTGGTCTCGAGGAAGCCGTTGATCGACATGCGCTGCTGCATGTTGCCGAGGGCAATCTTGCCCGCGATGTTCACCACCCAGGGTCCCTTGTCGTACGCCGCACGGATGCCGGCCTGCAGGCCGTAGAAGCGATTGCGGGCGTCGAAGTTGTCGGTGGTGTTCCAGATGTCGGCCGGGTTCGGCGCGACATAGGGGCTCGACGTGGTGATGGTGTACGTCTCGCGCAACTGCAGGAAACGGAAACCGCCCACGAGCGACGTGCGCCAGCCGCCCTGTGGCGCGAGCGCCCAGGTGGCGTTCAGTTCGAGGCCGCCGAGGTCGTTGTCGAGGGTCGTCTGCGCCTGCCCCGAATAGTCGGGCGCGTCGGAGATGAAGCTGACGGCCTCGCGTCCGGTCGACGCATCGATGTACGGCAGCAGGAGGTCGATCGATCCCGGCTGCCCCGACGAGCTCACGCCGTTCGTCGTGCTCCGCGAGGGGACGTAGAAGCCACTGAGCTCGACGCCCCAGCGGTTGTCGACGCGGTACGCGCCCGTCATGCGGAAGCCGGCGTTCGGATTGGTGTTGACGGAGCCGCCCCCGAGCAGGACGTTGACGTCGGCAGCGTCGAGGAAGTAATCGGTGATGATGGGAACAGGGGTCGGGCTGTCCTTGAACCACGCGAGGAGCATCTCCGCGCTCACGGTCCACCGGCCTTCGGGCGCCGCTGCCTGCGCTGCTGCGGATCCCGCCCAGCTCGTCGCCGCAAGCACCGCTACCCACCAAGTCTTTCCACGCATTGCGTTGCCACCCTCCGTGCGCGGCTGCAGGACGCCTCATGAGCAAGGCCGCGGCTCGCACACGAAGCGTCGGACATTAGCGTGCGGAGTGCGTGATGGTCAAGCGCAGAACGCGTGACGCTCGGCCTCACTTGCCTCTGCGGCAGATCACGGCCGATGGATGGCAAGCAGGGGACAGGCCGCACGAGGAGCACGCCCACGAGTGGATGCTGGATCGGCGACTCACCGATCCAGTCTCGTAGAATTCACGGCGTGGTGCGGCGGTTGTCCGGCATCGACGACGGTGCGCTGCTGGCGATTGTCGAGATCCACGGATGTGCGCATGAACGCGGCCGTGAAGGGACGGCGACTGCGCCTGTCATCAAACTCGACTGGGAGGGAAGGTGAAGGTCCTGATCACGGGCGGTGCGGGTTTCCTGGGTCAGCGCCTGATGCGCCGGTTGTTGCAGCGGGAAACGCTGCGAGGACGGGGCGGGCATCAGGAGCAGATCGACGAGATCGTCGTCTTCGATCGCGTGCCGCCTTCGGGCGCATCGCAACATCCGCGCGTGCGTGCGATCGCGGGCGATCTTTGCGACGCGTCCGTCATGCGCGAGATCGTCGACGAGCGCGTCGGCAGCGTGTTCCACCTGGCCGCCATCGTGAGCGGACAGGCTGAGGCCGACTTCGATCTCGGGATGCGCGTGAACGTCGACGGCGCCAGGATCCTCCTCGAGGCATGCCGCGGCGCCGGCGGCAGGGCCCGCGTCCTGTTCACGAGCTCGGTGGCGGTCTACGGCGGCGACCTTCCGGCCCTGGTCGACGATGCGACCGCACTCGCTCCGCAATCCTCCTACGGGGCGCAGAAGGCCATTGCCGAGCTTCTGCTCTGCGACTACTCGCGAAAGGGATTCGTCGATGGCCGCGTGGCCCGGGTGCCGACGGTCAGCGTCCGGCCCGGACGACCCAACCAGGCCGCGTCGTCGTTCGCGAGCGGGATCATCCGTGAGCCGTTGCACGGCGAGCGCGCCGTGTGTCCCGTCGCGCCGGAAACGCGGCTCTGGCTGCTGTCCCCGCGCGCGGCCATCGAATGCCTGATCGCCCTCCACGACACGCCGGCCGACGCACTGGGACCGAACCGGAAGGTCAACCTGCCGGGGGTTTCCGTGAGCGCGGCACAGATGGTCGACACGCTGCGCGCCGTGGCGGGCGCCGAGGTGGCGGAGCGCGTGAGCTGGAATCCCGATCCCGCGATCCAGCGCATCGTCGGCACCTGGCCCGCAGCGTGGGACACGACGCGTGCGCACGCCCTCGGACTGGAGGGCGACGCAGGATTCGACGCGATCGTCCGCGCCTTCATGGAAGACGACATGCAGCAGGCTGCATGACGCAAGTATCGCCGGTCTTTCGGGCCGAGCCCGCTCATCAGGAGACTGTGTTGTCTGACCCCACGCGCCAGGATGACAGCCCCCAGCAGCGGTCGAACAGTTATCTGCTGCCGATCGAGGATACGACCTTCCTGCTGCGCGATGAGATGCGCGCCATGCGGTTCGCCCTCGAATACGCGAAGACGGAGCTCCTTTTGCGGGACTGGGGCATTCGATCCACGGTGATCGTCTTCGGCAGCGCCCGCATCCCGTCGCCCGAGCAGGCCGCGAGGGACAGTGGTCCTGCCAACTCGCAAGACGCCGGCGCCCGGGAGGCGGCAACGCGGCGGGTGGGGTGGTACCAGGCGGCGCGGGAGCTCGCGCGCATCGTCTCCCTGCGCGGAGGAGCACTCGCTCCCCAGGATCGGTGGCGCGACAACGTCATCGCGACCGGGGGGGGGCCCGGGATCATGGAGGCCGCCAATCGCGGAGCCCACGATGCCGGTGCGCCGACGATCGGCTTCAACATCACCCTGCCCACCGAGCAGTATCCCAACGCCTACATCACGCCGGAACTGGCGTTTCGCTTTCACTACTTCGCCATGAGGAAGATGCACTTCGCCATGCGCGCCAATGCGCTGGTGGTCTTTCCTGGCGGGTTTGGAACGCTCGACGAGCTGTTCGAGATCCTGACCTTGCGACAGACGAACAAGTGCCCGCCGATACCGATCGTGCTCTACGACCGGAGCTACTGGACCAGGATCATCGGTTTCGAGAACCTGGTATCGGAAGGCATGATCCTGCGCAGCGACCTGGAGCTCTTCGCGTTCGCCGACGATCCGGAAGGATGCTGGAACGTTCTGGTGGACAGAGGCCTCGCCGCGAAGCGGTCGTGACAGTTGTCGCATAATTTGTATTATGTCAAATGTAACCCCGGGGCGGCCCAGTCCTGCCGCAAGCGGCCATATTCCTCGGGGACCTTTGTCCATAGCCATTCATTCCTTCCGGGAGATCGGGGTCGCCCCTATCCTGCGTGCACCATCGGCTCGACCACCACCTGCACGCATGCCCCCAGACCCCGCCCTCGGCGAGCCCTTCGTCGCCGATTCCCACGCTGGCAGTGCATCGGCGGATCGCTTCATCACGTTCGACAAAGCCGACGAACGCCTTCGCTGCCGGGACGATCCGGTGAGCCCCGGGACGGTCTACCTCGTGGGCGCGGGTCCCGGCGCGCCCGACCTTCTCACGCTGCGTGCCGCGCGCCTGATCGCCAACGCCGACATCGTGTTCCACGACGCGCTCGTGCACCCGGAGACCGTTGCGCTCGCCACGCGGGCGGAGAGGATCGCGGTCGGGAAGCGCTGCGGAAGGCAGTCCACCGCGCAACGCTTCATCAACAAGCGCCTCGTCGATGCAGCGCGCAGGCACCGCGTCGTCGTGCGTCTGAAGGGCGGCGATCCGATGCTCTTCGGCCGCGCGCAGGAAGAGATCGATGCGCTCCGCAACGCGGGCGTCGCGTGCGAAGTGGTCCCTGGCATCACCGCGGCGCTCGCGGCGGCAGCGGCCACGCGCACCTCGCTCACCCAACGCGGGTCGGCGCGCAGCGTGGCCTTCGCCACACCACGCACCGGCGACGGTGAGCGCGCCTCGCCGTGGCATGCCGCTCTCGTCACCGCCGACGCCGGCGCGATCTACATGGGTGCGGGCGAGGCGGCAGCGATCGCGGCGGCGCTGATCGGCGCCGGCAAGCCCCGGGATCTCCCCGTGGCCGTGGTGGAAAGCGCGTCGCTGCCGGACGAGCGCATCCATTACACGACGCTGGCGCGGCTTTCCGTGCTGGACCGCGAAGGCAGCGGCCCCGCGACGATCCTCCTGGGCGCGCAGTTCCGCGACCGCACACCGGCCGCGAGGGAACCGGGCACCGGTGTCGCGAGGACGGGGACGGGCTGAGACGCCACGCCCCGACGCTCGTCGGCCGCGTGGTCCGGGCCAGGCTCCGGCGGCTGCGCTAGTCCGCCGCCAGCAGCACCAGGGCTCCCAGCCCCGCGCCGATCCCGACCGGAATCCCGTAGCGCTCGAGCTTGCTCACCGAGTCGCCCACCACGACCTCGACAGGCACGCTGGTGAGCTCGAGCACCTTGTTGGTGACCGAGGCCTCGACCATGCGCGTGATCGAGTTCTTGCGCGCGGTGGCGAGGACGATGTGGTCGCACTGGAGGCGCCTGGCCTCGTCGGCGATCGTCTCCGCCCGGCCACCCACGCGGACGTGCTCGGCGAACGGCAGGCGCACTTCCGCGAGCATCTTGCGCACGGGCGCGAGCACCTTGTCCGCCTCGGCCTTGTGGTGGGCGTCTCGGTCGGACTTCGCAGTGAAGCGGGCGACGTGCTTCGAGAATGGCGTCTGCACATTGAGCAGGTGCACCTCGAAACCCGGGTTCTTGCGGAACTCGGCGATCACGTGGCGAACTGCGTGCAGGGCATTGCGCGAAGCGTCGACGGGAACGAGGATCTTCAACATGGGAGACTCTCCTGAAGGAGCAGCGGAAGCCGCGGCCGCGGCAACGGGAAATCTGGCAAGACGCGAGCTGATGCGGGACTCCAGGCTGCGGTGATTGCGGACGAAGCCCGCCAGCAGCACCCCGCCCACGATCAGGACGTACAGCAGCGGCACGATGAAGGAGTACTCGGCGAGGAACTCCTTCACCAGGGGTTCCGCGGTCATCATCTTCACGCTCGTCCAGGCGAGCACCGCCGCCCCCACGTACACGAAGGCCGGGTACTTCTCGACGAACTTGAGCAGCATCGTGCTGCCCCAGATCACGATCGGAATGCTGATGAGCAGTCCGAGCACCACGAGCAGGAAGCTGCCGTGTGCCGCACCCGCCACGGCGAGCACGTTGTCGAGCCCCATCACCATGTCCGCCACCACGACGGTGCGCAGCGCACCCCAGAAATTCGACGCGCCGGCGACCTTGTCGCCGTTGCCGTCCTCCTCCGGCAAGAGCAGCTTGTAGGCGATCCACACGAGAAGCGCGCCGCCCGCGAGCAGCAGACCGGGGATCTTGAGCAGGGCCACGACGATGAGCGTCATCGAGGTGCGCACGATGATGGCGCCGACCGTCCCCCAGATGATCGCCTTCTTCTGCAGGTGCTTGGGGAGGTTGCGCGCCGCCAGCGCAATCACGATCGCGTTGTCGCCGGCGAGCACCAGGTCGATCACGATGATCGCCAGGAGCGCCGACGCGAACTGCATCGATAGGATTTCCATGATCTGTCGGGGGCCGGTTGAAGACCGCTTCAGTATCGGCCGGCAATCCTGGGTGTGGATTCGAACTTGGCAATGCCATCCATCACGAAAGCGGATGGATCCGGCCGTCGGCGCGCCGCCTCACCTCTGAATCGACCGGGACCTACCCGCAGGTGCTTGCACCTAAGGGTATCACCCTGTAGACTCGAATTGCGTCCGGAGTACCGGCCGGACGTCCCCAAGAAGGGGAGTAGCTTCGACGGGAAACGATCCCTGTCGCGGCATGATCGTCAATACGGGCGCCCTGGTCGCGCCCCGGTCGTGCCGGCGCCACCAGCGAGTGGATTGCAAGCGAGACCTTTGCCGGACGGCGCTGGAGGAACCCCATCGCGGATCCTCGTCGCGCCGGCAGGTGAAGGCCGCTTCGCCCTGATCGTCGGATTCCAGAGCCTCGCGGTCGTTGCAAACGGCAACAGGAGACCGCGTCATGCCTCACCCGCGAATTCGCCGCTACCTCCGCCACGGCACCCTCCCCCAGCTCGCCGTCTTCGAAGCCAGCGCACGCCTTGCGAGCTTCACCCGCGCCGCGGAGGAATTGCACATGGCGCAGCCGACGGTGTCGGCCCAGATCCGCAAGCTCACCGAGACATTGGGAACACCCCTCTTCGAGCAGGTCGGCCGCAACATCCGCCTGACCGAAGCAGGGCGTCGCGTGCACGAGCATTGCCTCGACGTGCTCGCCGCCTTCACCCGCCTGGACGACTCCCTCCAGTCGTTCCGCCAGGCGACGTCGGGCGAGATCCGGCTGGCGATCGCGGGAGCGACGACCTCTTTCGTCACCCGGATGGTCGCGGGGTTCGGCGAGGCGCATCCCGATATCCGGATCGCGGTCAGGATCGACAACCGCGCCGGACTGCTCGAGCGTCTCTCCGCTCGCGCCGACGACCTCTACCTCTTCGCCGATGCCCCGGAAGCGGGCGACATCGTTCGTCAGTCGGTGCTCGCCAATCCCCTCGTCGTGGTGACCTCCCGCACCCACCGCCGGGCCCGCGCCCGCGGGCTGTCGCTGCAGGATCTCGCGGGCGAACCGCTGATCCTGCGCGAGCGGGGATCGGGAACGCGCGCCTGCGTCCTCGACCTCTTCGGACGCGCCGGGGTCACGCCCAACGTGCGGATGGAACTCGCATCCGACGACGCGATACGCGCGGCGGTCGCCCACGGGGCGGGCATCGGCGTGGTGCCCCGCTGCAGCTTCGTGCCGGATGCGGCACCCGAGTCGCTGGTGGAACTCGACGTCGCCGGCTTTCCCCTCGAGCGGCACTGGCATTTCGCCTATGCGGCGCAAGCGCGCCTGAGCCCTGCCGCCGTGGCCTTCCTGCGCCACGTGCGCGACGAGACCGCCGTGCTCGCGACGCCGGCAGCCCAGGTGCCGGTCACGGAGCCAGTGCCGGTGGAGGGCCTCTACTCCACGCGTCGTCCGGCCTGGGCATCCCCCGGCGTCCTGTCTCCGTCGCCGATGGCGGCCCGCGGCGCCGCCTGAGCGCTGGCGGCGATCACGTCGATGGCCGCGAGCAGCATCGCATCACGCGGAAACGGCTCGGCATTGAAGAGCAGCACGAAGGCCGCGCCCGGGAACGGTATCGCCACGCCAAGGTGGTCCGCATTCACCACGCCAAGCAGCGTCGCCGCCGGCACCATCTGGCTGCGCAGCGGGACCATGCCGTCGCTCGGGTCCGCGGCGCTCGCCAGGCGCAGGTAGGTCGGCAGCACGGCCGGCGAAAGCCGCGCGAGGTCCGGCATCGCCACGATCGCGTACACGGGTACGCCGGAGTGGCCCGCAGGGCCGTTCCAGAAGGCACCGCTGGCTGAAGGCGACAGGTCGCCGACGGGATCGCCGTCGCCGCGAGCGCAGCCCGGGAACGGGAACCACGCCAGAGTAGCCGCGTAGAGTCCGCGCAAGGCATCGGCAAGCGGGCTGCCCCGCAGGGCTCCGGCGATCGCCACCACGGCCTCGGTGCGCGCTGCGATGTCGGGCCGCGCGCCGAGCATGGCGAGCACGTCGAGAACGCCCTTCGAATGCCCCACGAAGAGGAGGCGCCGGCCGTCGGAGGGTAGTAGATCGACCTGATCCGCGAGCCTGCGTGCATTGACGGCAACACCGTCGCGTCCCCCGGCGGCGAGTGCCTGCGCCTGAATGCCGCGGGCCCGCGCAGCCTCGATCATGTCGGCGAAGGAGTGCACGGCCGGGAAGCACGTCGCGAGGAAACCCGGGACGAAGAGAAGACGATACCGGTCCGCAGCCGCGGCAACGGGACGCGGCGCCGCCGCCTCTCCCGCGAATGCTCGCAGCGACCTGCGGCAATCGGCGGGCGCGAGCATGGCACGCCCGCAAAACGCAGCCCGGTACGGTCCGCGCAGGTCGGCGCCCAACGCCAGCCCGTCCGGCAACGGCGCCGGGATCTGCGTGCCTGCGCGGGCGGCAGCGGGCTCCGCTGCGAACGGTGACGCCGAGGCTTCCCGCCAGGACGCGGCGATCGCCATCACGGCCATCGCCGCGATGGCCACCGCAGCGGAAACCGTCAACGGTGGGGATCCTGTCGACCGGCGGACGGGCCCGTGATGATGTGCGACGAGTCGAGGTATTCCTGATCGGCATGCGGCAGGTGGGTCGCTCGCGGTGGCACTGACGGGTCGGCCTCGCGGCGGGGGCCCGGTTCGCCGCGCAAATGCCTTCGCATGAATCGGCGCAGCACGATGACGAGTACCACCGCACCCGCCAGGATCGCCGCGATGGGGAGGAGGCTCTGCAACTCCATTGCGATCCGTCGTGAAGCGGCCGCGTCAGACGGCTTCGCCGCCCATGCGCCGGAAGGGACCGAAGCAGGCATCCAGGCTCTGGCCACGACACACGATGAACTGCCGGCCGGAGCGATCGAAGCGGATGTAGTTGGTGGTCTTGCGGCCGACCTCGGTGATCTGGCCGCTGCAGTCGCGCTTGCCGTTGTCCTTCACGATGGTATCGGTCCAGACGTAGAAGCCCTTGCTGCTCGGCTTGGCGGAAACCTCGAACTCCGTTTCGGCGATCTCGGCGCCGCTGGTGACGACCGACGTGCCGTCGCCGCGGAAACGGTAAACCTCCGCGCAGCCGGTCTCCGGGACGTCGAAGCGCCAGGTGCCGACGAGGGGATGGTTGGCGTAGACCGCAGCCGCGGTGGAGGGAACGGGAACCGCGAGTGCGAGCGCGGCCAGGATGACGGTGACGGGAAGGATTCGCATGGCGCTTTCGACCGATGACGCCGCGACGGAGTTCGCCGCCGGGGTTCGCACGCCAGAGGTTAGCAGAAGCCGAGCGCCGGCGCGGCATGCCGGGTCGTGCGACGGGAGAGCGGCGGCTGTCACACCGCTGTGCACGCGCGCCGCCGCGCTACAATACGCCGTCCCGCGGGCGCCATCCGCGCCCCTCGCCTTCCTCATCTTGCCGGCGCTTCCCCTGTTCTCGTTGCCGCGAGCCTCGCAGAAGGCATGGCTCGCGCAACGCCTCGCACGTCCCGTGCCCGAAGACGCCCGTGGCCTGAGCGACGGGGGCCGGTTGCCCGGCCGGGAGGGTCCGCCCCGCGCAGCGGCGGTGCTCGTTCCCGTCGTGAATCGCGATTCCGGCCTCACGCTCCTGCTCACGCAGCGCAGCGCCGACCTCCCCGATCATCCCGGTCAGATCGCATTCCCGGGTGGACGCATGGAGCCCGAGGATGCAAACCCTGCCGCCGCCGCCCTCCGCGAGGCGGCGGAGGAGACCGGATTGCCCGCCGACCGGGTGAGCGTGCTCGGGGAACTGGCGGCCTACGAGACGGTGACGGGCTATCGAGTGACGCCGGTCGTGGGCTGGGTCGAGCCACCGTTTGCGATCGTCACCGACCCCGTCGAGGTGGCCGACGTGTTCGAGGTGCCGCTGTCGTTCATTCTCGACCCTGCGAACCAGCAGCGCCACTTCCGCATGCAGGGAGAGCAGCGGCGCGAGTTCTGGGCGATCCCCCACGGCGATCGCTACATCTGGGGCGCGACCGCGGCGATGCTCGTCATGTTCGATCGCACGTTGCGCGCGGAACCGTGATGGTCGAGGCGCTGCGCCGCGGGCGAGTTCCCTGCGCGCGGACGCCAGGGCGCGAGATCCCGCTGCGGGCCGACCGAGCCGCTGCGGTCCGACCGAGCCGCTGCGCCTACGGCGTGGCCGGCAGGTTTCCCACGATACAGTCGATCGTGCCGTCGTTGCCCGCGCCGAAGAAAGCGGTGAGACTTTCGCGGTACTGGGCGGGAGCGATGCGACGGTCGTACAGGCGCGATGTCTGGTCGAGCCAGTAGTCGTAGGAATTGCCGCCCGCCCCTCCCATCAGCGGATTGGCGAGCTGATACGGTCCAAGCTGGAGCGGCGCGCAGGCGCGCGACACCTTGTTCACGAAGCCGTCGAAGCCGGTGGCGGCACGATTGTTCATGGCGTCGGGAGCGCAGCCGACCACGAGAGTCGTCAGGACGATCACGGCCGCTCGTGCGGCACGCGGCCGCTGGCGGGCAAGGGACAGCGATGCCATGCGATGTGTCCGGCAGGATGGGCGGGCGCACAGTGTCGCACGGCGCCGCGCCCGAGTGCCGACCTCGCGATGGCAGAATGCAAGGATTCCCGCGGCCGGCCGGCCCCGTCGCTCCGGATGTTGCTCCGCCGCCCTGCCGTCGTTGCGTTCCGCGGGGCCCGTCACCTCGCGCCTCCACCGCCACCCCTCCTCCCATGCTGACCGCCACCGCACCCCGCTGCCTGTCCTTCCCGAGTCTCTCCCCTCACGGTTTCCACCGTGTTGTCTACTACGAGTGGGGTGATCCCGCCAGCGAGCGCGTCGTGATCTGCGTCCATGGCCTGTCGCGCAACGGTCGGGACTTCGACGTGCTCGGCGAGGCACTCGCGCCGACGCATCGCGTCCTCTCCGTCGACATGCCCGGTCGCGGGGCTTCCGAATGGCTCGCCGATCCCCACGACTACGTCTTCGCCACCTACCTCACGACGCTCACGGCGCTCGTGGCGCGCAGCGGCGCCGCAAACGTCGGCTGGGTGGGAACGTCGATGGGAGCGCTGCTCGGCATGGTCATGGCTGCGCAGCCGAACACGCCCGTCACGCACCTCGTGATCAACGATGCGGGGCCGGTCATCGAACCGGCCGCGATCGACCGTATCCGTGACTACGTGGGGCTCGCGCCTCGCTTTCCCGATTTCGCGGACGCGGAGGCCTATATTCGGCGCGTTTCGGCGCCGTTCGGCACCCTGACCGCGGCGCAGTGGGAGCACCTGACGCGGACCTCCGTGACCCAGGGGGACGACGGCGCGTGGACCCTGACCTACGATCCGGGCATCGCCGTGCCGTTTCGCGACGAGGCCGCCCCCCCCAGCTTGTGGCCGCTGTGGGACGCGATTCGCTGTCCCACCCTCGTGCTGCGGGGTGCGCAGTCGGACCTGCTGTCGAAAGTGACCGTGGAGGCCATGCACGCGCGCGGTCCGAAACCCGACGTCATCGAGTTCGAGGGCGTGGGCCACGCCCCTGCGCTGCTGTCCGCGGACCAGGTGCAGCCGGTGGTCGATTTCCTGCACGGCAGCTAGCAGGGCGGGCTGGCACGGAACGCGCTACAGCCATTCCGAGCACTGCCCTGCCGAGCCTACAATGCCGACCCCGGGCAGTGTCTGAACGCCCCCGACCCATGGCCCTCGCCCTTTCGCTTCCAGCCGTCGCCGCGCACCCTGCGAACCCGCCCGAGGTGCGGCCGGCCAAGGTCGGGCATTGGCTCGACGCCACCCGGCAGCGCGATCCGGTCGAGGCGGCCCGTCTCATCGGGGACGCCCTCGCCGCGACCAATCGCGTGGCCATGAGCGACGGCAAGCGCCTCGAGCTCGCCGAGAGCTACTGGGGGGCGGCCACGAGCCTGTGGCCCCAGCTCGAGCGGAGTTTCGCGCAGGCCCAGCATCCCCTGTCGGGCAACGCGCTGGAGGCCGCCAAGGCCGGGCTCACGCTCGCAAGTGAACTGGCGGTGGCGTACAAGCATCTCCTGGCGAGCGAGGCCGCAAAGCGCATCTCGATCGGCGGACAGCGGCTCTTGCTGGCGCTCGTGCATCGCTGCATGCAGTGCACGGCCCGCATCCTCGTCAACAGCTACCTCTCGTACGCGCCGGTGCCGCCACGGACCTGGCACGATGCGCACCTCGTCTACGCCTTCGCCCGCGAGCGCGACCTGCACCTCTTGCCGATCGCGCCGGGGCAGCCGGAAATCACCGTCGAGCGGCTCGCGATCCAGTCGCAGCTGCTGGCGCTCGCCAATCCCTACGGATTCCTTCCCGGCCAGCTCGCCCTCGTGCTCCGCTACGTGCAGCAGCACGCCCACTGGGCCAAGCTCACCGACGTCCCGCCGGTGCACCGCATGGCCAAGGCGGTGGCGATCGTTCCCGTCGGACACGACTTCCCGCCGTTCTCCGCCAACAAGGGCGGCTCGATCGACGGGAGCAAGCTCTTCCTGCTCACCTTCGACCTGGCCTTCCAGATTCAGGAGGAACTGCGCGGCCTCGATGCGGGCGGACCGGCACCCGAGGGCGTCGGACGCGACGCCACCTCGCGTGCGCAGTACGTCGCGTTGCTCAAGCGCCTGCTGCGACAGTGGGCCATCCCGCCTGCGCGCCAGTTCAATCGCCTGCCGTCGCGCGCCCGCGTGGTGACCTGCGCGGGCCTGTCCGGCGTGTGGCAATACAGCCGCGGCGTGCATGCGTCGGTGAACCGGCCGCCGGCAGGGCTGCCGCCGATGGCCAACTGCCAGGTGATCAACCACACCCCGGCCGGCTATGCGCTGCGACAGACCGATCCGGCCCCAGCGGCCCTGCGCATCGGCGAACTCGTGGCACTGCGCATCGAGGGGCGTTCGAGCCTGCAGGTGGCGATGGTGCGCTGGTTCCGGAACACGCTCAAGGGAACCGGGCTCGAGTTCGGCTGCGAGCTGCTCTCGGAGAATCCCGAAGCGGCCGCTGCCGCCGCCGAGGAGGCCGGCGCCGGAGCGCTGCAGCCCGCGGTCGTGCTGCCGGAGGACGGCGCCATCGGTGTCGACGTGTCGCCGGCGCAGATCATCGTCCCGTCCGGAGCGTTCGCATTGGAGCAGGCCATCACGCTGCGGCGCGGCGATGCAACGGGCTTTGCGGTACTGACCAAGCTCGTCGAGCAGGGCCCGGGCTTCGAGCTCTACGAATTCGTTCCGGTCGGTTGATCGAGCCCGATCGCCCCCGTAGCGAGCTGCGCTCGCCTTCCCCCCAGGGGGGCCGCGCCTTGGGACGGCCCGGCGGCGCGGAGGATCCCCCCCGTAGCGAGCTGCGCTCGCCTCCCCCCCAGGGGGGCCGCGCCTTGGGACGGCCCGGCGGCGCGGTGCCCCGCCTCACGGTCGCCGCACTGACGGGGCTCGTGCTGCTGGAGATCCTGTGGGAGCTGGTGCTGGCGCCGTTGCCGTCGGCGCGTTGGCTGGCGGTGAAGGCACTTCCCCTGGCAATCCTGCTTCCAGGGGTGGCACGTGGCGCGCGCAAGCCGCGGCAGTGGCTCGCCCTGCTAACGCCGTTCTATTTCGCGGAGGCGCTCGGGCGCGCGCTCACGGAGCCGGGAAGGCATGCGCTCGTCGCGGGAATGGCGGCGATGCTGGCGCTGGTCGTTTTCGTGGGGGTGCTGGCGTGGCTCAGGCGGGAGAGGACGCCGCGCTGATTCGGGGCGCCTGCTTCCCTGCGCCGGACCGACACACTTGCGCGAATCGTCGCGAGACCCACGGCTCGGACCGCCAGGTGCCGGGACACGCTTGCATGAGCGAAAGGAAGGACCGGCACGCCACGTAGCGATCCGGCATGCGCCAATCGATCGCTACCGATCCGCCGGTCCGAGCTCCGGCGCCTTGGCGTGCCCTTCCCCCGACAGGCCCTTGGGCATCGGAAACACGACGTTCTCCGCGGTCCCGTCGAGTTCCGTGACGCTGAGTGCGCCCAGTTCCTCGAGCCGCGCGATCACCTGCCGGACCAGGATCTCGGGTGCCGAGGCACCGGCCGTCACGCCCACCCGCCGCTTTCCGGCCACCCACTCCGGCTTGAGCTCCCCGGCGCGGTCCACCATCCACGCCGGAACGCCGCGATGCGCCGCCACCTCGCGCAGGCGATTCGAGTTCGAACTGTTGCGGCTCCCCACCACGATCACCACGTCCACCTGCGACACGATCGCCTTCACCGCGTCCTGCCGGTTCTGCGTGGCGTAGCAGATATCGTCGCGCTTCGGTCCCACGATCAACGGAAAGCGTGCCTTCAGCGCGGCCACGATGCCGGCGGCATCGTCCACGGACAGCGTCGTCTGCGTCACGTAGGCGAGCCGTTCGGGGTCGCGCACCACCAGCGCCTGCACGTCCTCGATCGAGTCGACGAGGTGGATGCCGCCCTCGACCTGCCCCATCGTCCCCTCGACCTCGGGATGACCGGCATGGCCGATCATCACGATGTCGCGCCCCTGCTCGCGCATCTTGGCCACTTCGACGTGCACCTTGGTGACGAGCGGGCAGGTGGCGTCGAACACGCGCAGGCCGCGCGCGTCTGCTTCGGCGCGCACCGCCTTGGATACGCCGTGCGCGGAGAACACGACCGTCGCGCCCGCGGGCACGTCGGCGAGCTCCTCGACGAAGACCGCGCCCTTGCCCTTGAGGTCGTCGACGACGAACTTGTTGTGGACCACCTCGTGGCGGACGTAGATCGGCGCGCCGAACTGGACGAGCGCCTGCTCGACGATGGCGATGGCGCGATCCACACCGGCACAGAAGCCGCGGGGATTGGCGAGAACGATGTCCATGGGCGGCGGATTCACCTGGCTGCCGCGCGGCGCGGCTCGCGGAAGCTGTCGAGGATGAGGAGTGCCGCGCCCACCGTGATGGCGGAATCGGCGACGTTGAACGCGGGCCACGACCAGCCCGCATAGTGGAAGAGCAGAAAATCGGTCACGCGTCCGGCGACGACGCGGTCCCACAGGTTGCCCAGCGCGCCGCCCAGGATGAGCGAGAGCCCGCACATCAACACGCGGCTGCCGCCACGACGAAGCATCCAGACGAGGAAGACGCTCGCCACGACCGCGATGCCGGCGAAGAACCAGCGCTGCCAGCCGTCGTGATCGGCGAGAAAGCTGAAGGCGGCGCCGGTGTTGTAGGCCAGCACGAGATTGAAGAAGCTCGTGACCGTCACGGACTCCCCTTCGCGGAAGGCCGCCTCCACCCACGCCTTGGTGGCGAGGTCGAGCGCGATGACGGCGACCGAGAGCCACAGCCAGCGCGACCATCCAGGCGAAGGGGTGCGGGCGGATGTCAGCACGAGATCGGTCGCCACCACACGCCGCTCACGCGAAGCGACGCGATTCGCCCGCGCCGAACAGGTTGGCGACGCAACGTCCGCACAGCGCCGGATGCGCGCGGTCGGCGCCGACGTCGGCGCGCCAGTGCCAGCAGCGGTCGCACTTTGCATGCGGACTCGGCGTGACGGTCACCGCGAGCGCGTCGCCGCGGGCCACGGTGGCGGCGGAGGTGATGGTGACGAAGCGCAGGTCGTTGCCGAGAGAGGCCAGCGCCTCGTGCTCGGCCGCCGGAGCGACGATCGCGACTTCCGCCTGCAGCGACGAACCGATCGCGCCCGACTGGCGCACCGTCTCGAGCTCTCGCTGCACCGCGGCGCGCACCGCCAGGATCTTCTCCCACTTGGCGATGAGCGCGGGCTCGTCGGGAAGGTCGGGCGGGCTGCCGGCCCACAGCTGCGTGAAGATCGTGACGTCCTGCGGATGAAGCAGCCGCCACGCTTCCTCCGCCGTGAAGGAGAGGATCGGCGCCATGAGCTTCAGCAGCGTGTCGCGGATCGCGGCCACGGCCGTTTGCGCGGAACGCCGCGCGCGGCTGTCGGCAGCGGTGGTGTAGAGACGATCCTTGAGCACGTCGAGATAGAAGCCGCCGAGATCCTCGGAGCAGAAGACGGTGAGCCGCTGCACGGCGAGGTGGAACTCGTAGCGGCCGTAGTCGGCTTCCACGGCGCGCGCCATCATCTGCGTCTTGGCCAGCGCGTAGCGGTCGAGCTCGAACAGCTCCGTGACCGGGATCGCGTTCGCGGCGGGATCGAAATCGGAGGTATTGGCGAGGAGGAAGCGCAGCGTGTTGCGGATGCGCCGGTAGCTCTCCACCACGCGCTTCAGGATCTCGTCGCTGATGTTGAGCTCGCCGGAGTAGTCGGTGGCGGCCACCCACAGGCGCAGCACCTCGGCGCCGAGCGTGTCGGACACCTTCTGCGGGGCAACCACGTTGCCCTTCGACTTCGACATCTTCTTGCCTTCGCCGTCCACCACGAAGCCGTGCGTGAGCAGCGCCTTGTACGGCGGCACGCCGTTGACCATGCACGACTCGAGCAGCGACGAGTGGAACCAGCCGCGATGCTGGTCGGAGCCTTCGAGGTAGAGGTCGGCGGGGAATCGCGTCCACTGCGAATGCGAGCCCATGCGCGTCTTCTGCGCGTCGGGGCCGCCCATGACGGTCTCGAAGGTGGCGCCGGAGTCGAACCACACGTCGAGCGTGTCGCTGAGCTTGCGGTACTTCTTCTCGTCGACGCCGAAATCCTCGGCGGTGGCCTCGAACCACGATTCGATGCCGCCCTCCTCCACCTTCGAGGCGGCGAGTTCGAGGAGCGCCATCGTGTCGGGATGCAGCTCGTCGGTCTCGCGGTCGACGAAGAACGGCAGCGGCACTCCCCACGAACGCTGGCGCGAGAGCGTCCAGTCGGGACGATGCGCGATCATGCCGGTGAGCCTCGCCTTGCCCCATGCGGGGTAGAACGTGGTCGCCTCGATGCCGCGCAGCGCGGTCTCGCGCAGGGTCTCCGCGGGCCTCACGCCCTGGTAGCCGGGCACGGCGTCCATGGCGGCGAACCACTGCGTGGTGGCGCGGTAGATGATCGGCGTCTTGTGCCGCCAGCAGTGCATGTAGCTGTGCGTGAGCTTCCCGGAATGGAACAGCGCGCCCACCTCGCGCAGCTTCTCCACGATCAGCGGATTCGCCTTCCAGATCGACAGGCCGCCGAAGAACGGCAGGCTCTTCGCGTAGGTGCCGTCGGCCGTGACCGGATTCTCGATGTCCTCGTCCTTCATGCCGTAGCGCCGGCAGGAGAGGAAATCGTCCACGCCGTACGCAGGCGACGAGTGCACGATGCCGGTGCCCTGCTCCAGCGTGACGTAGTCGCCGAGGAACACCGGCGAGGCGCGATCGTAGAAAGGATGCCGGAACGCGATGCGCTCGAGCGCGGCACCGGGCGCGGTGGCGATCGCCTCCCCGGCAAGGCCGTAGCGCGCCAGCGTCGACTCGACGAGATCCTGTGCGAGCACGAGATGGCCGCGCGGTGTTGCAACCAGCGCGTAGACGAAGTCCGGGTGCGCATTCAGCGCCTGGTTGGCCGGGATCGTCCACGGTGTGGTGGTCCAGATCACCGCGAAGACATCGCCCTCCGGCAGCGCGTCGAGCCCGAACGCGCGGGCGAGCTTCGGACGCTCGGCCGCGTCGAGCCGGAAGCCCACGTCGACCGCGGTATCGACGCGATCCTCGTACTCGACCTCGGCTTCGGCGAGCGCGCTCTGGCAGTCGAAGCACCAGTTCACGGGTTTGAGGCCGCGGTAGACGTAGCCCTTGCGCAGCACCTTGCCCAGCGTGCGGATTTCGTCGGCCTCGTTCTTGTAGGCCATCGTCGTGTACGGGTGGTCCCAATCGCCGAGGACACCGAGGCGACGGAACTGCTCGCGCTGCTTGTCGATCTGCTCGGTGGCGTAGGCACGGCACAGGCGCTGCGTCTCGGCTGCGGAGAGGTTCTTGCCGTGCGTCTTCTCGATCTGCACCTCGATGGGCATGCCGTGGCAGTCCCAGCCAGGCACGTACGGCGCGTCGAAGCCCGCGAAGCCCTTGCTCTTGACGATGATGTCCTTGAGGATCTTGTTCACCGCGTGGCCGATGTGGATGTCGGCGTTGGCGTAGGGTGGTCCGTCGTGCAGCACGAAGCGCGGCCGGCCCGCGGCGGCCTTGCGGATCGCCTCGTACACCTTCGTGCGCCGCCATTCGGAAATCCATCCCGGCTCGCGTCGTGCGAGGTCGCCGCGCATCGGGAACGGCGTGTCGGTGAGATTCAGCGTGCTGCGGTAGTCGGTCTTGGGATCGTCGGGCATGAAGTCGGTCGCGGGCAACGCCGCGTGGTTACGCTGCCGTGGTGACGGCGGCGGTCGCGAAGTAGTCGCGTGCCTGCGCCACGTCGGCGCGGATCTGGCGGGTGAGCGCGTCGAGGTCGGCATACTTCTCCTCGTCGCGCAGCTTGTGCAGGAATTCGACGCGCACGCGCCGGCCGTAGATGGACTCCGCGAAGTCGAGCAGGTACACCTCGAGAATCGGCTTGCCGTCGGGCACGATCGTGGGACGCACGCCCAGACTCGCCACGCCCGGCAAGGGTTCGTCGTTCAGGCCGTGTACGCGCACCGCGAAGATTCCGCTCATCGGCGGCCGGCGCGAAAGCGGCAGGTTCGCCGTGGGAAAACCGAGCGCGCGTCCGCGCTTCTCACCGTGCGCCACGCGGCCGCTGATCGTGTAGTGGCGGCCGAGCAGGTCCGCTGCGCGCTCGAGGTCGCCCTTCGCCAGTGCGGCCCGCACCGCGGTGGACGATGCTCGCTCGCCGTCCACGAGCACGGTGTGCATCGCCTCCACGCTGAAGCTGCGCGCGTGGTCGCGCAGCACGGCGATGTCACCCGCGCGTCCCTTGCCAAAGCGGAAGTCCGCGCCGACGAGCACCCAGCGCGCATCGAGCCGGCGCATCAGCACCTCCTCGATGAACGACTCGGGCGACAGCCCCGCCAGCGCGGCATCGAAGCGCGCGACGTAGGTGCGCGCCACGCCGAAGGCGCGGAACACCTCGAGCTTCTGCGCGAGACGCGTGAGCCGCGGCGGTGCGCTGTCCTTCGCGAAGAACTCGCGCGGATGCGGATCGAAGGTGAGAACGGCAGGCACGAGGCGCAAGTCATCGGCGGCTTCGCACAGGCGAAGCAGCATCGCCTGGTGGCCACGATGGACGCCGTCGAAGTTGCCGATCGTCAGGGCGATCGGGCCGTCGGCGCGGGCGGGAAGTCCGCGATAGAGCCGCACGTGATGGGAGGCCGCGCGTCGTCCGCTGTGCCTGCCGTGGCCGCGCGAACTCGCGAGATGTCGAGCCAAAGTATTGAATTCTATCGCATTTGACGCGGGTCCGCGCTAGAACAGCGAGGTTTGCGTGCCGATCGGCTCGAAGGCCCACTCGCGCCAGCCGCCTTGCACCAGGGGGTAGTAGAGCGCGAGTCGGATCGGCCGCGCGTCGAGCGCGCGGACGATGCGTGCGTAGCGGGCAAGCTGCGGACGGTACCGCTCCTCCTCGCGCGCCATGAATGCGGCCGCGTCGGCGCCTTCGTGGCGGCCGGTCTTGAAATCGACGATCCAGCGCACGCCGTCGGCGACGAACGTGCGGTCGAGCGTGACGTGCACGAGCGTGCCCGCGTCGAGGCCGGCGAGTGCCCATTCGCTGTGCGCGTCCGCGTGAGCGGGATCGAAGAGCCACGTTCCCCGCGGATCGCCGGCCACGGCGGCGAGCGCCGCCAGCACCTGGGTGATCGCCGCGTCGAGGGACGCGCCGGGAAGGCCTTCGGCCACGAGGTCGGCGCGAATCCGCGGCACGAGTGCCGCGCGGCGCGCCTCGTCGCGGAACAGGGTGGCATCGGTCGCGCGGCGGGCGAGGTGGCGATGCGTGACGGTGCCCACGATGGCGGCCTCCGGGCGGGCCCATTCGAACTCGGGTGCCGTTTCCCGCGCGATCCTCGCCGCCGAGGGAGGGACCGATGGCGGCAGCGGCGGCAGGACGAAGCCCCCGGCCAGGCGCAGCAGCGGCGGCGGCGACGTGCGCGGCGGCGTCTCGCTGTTTCCCGCGGGAGGTGGCGCGATCTCCTCGTGCAGCACCTTCCACAGCTTGCCGAGCGCGGTGGCGCTGCGCGGTGTCCTCCAGCGCGCGGTGCCGGACTCCGCGTCGAGTTCGACCTCGGCCGTGGCGACGAGATGCAGGCGCCGCCGCGCCCGGGTCGCGCCAACGTACAGGATGCGCCCGAGCTCGTGATCGGCCTCGCTGCGCGTGAGGAGGTTGAGGTATTCGTACACGCGGTTGGCACGGCCCTGCCGGCCCGGCGCCGCGAGCAGGAGTTGGCGCGGACGCGCGCGCCATCGCAGGAGTTCGCGGTCGTCGCCCGGTGCCGGGCGCGCGAGTCCGGGAATGATCACGGTATCGAACTCGAGGCCCTTGGCCTTGAAGAGCGTCATGATCTTGACGGGCGTGATCGCCTCTTCGGGGGAGCCCACGAAGCGCGCCGCGAGTTCGTCGCGCACCGCCTCCCAGTCGTCGACGTCGCCGCCGCTGCCGTGCGCCTGCAGCAGCGTGAGGACGTCCTCCACGGCGCCGAAGTCCACCGCATCGTCGAGCGTCGCCGGGCCGCCGAGTGCGAGCCAGGTTCCGCGCACGCGGTCGGCAAGCGGCGCGCGTCCATGCTCGGCGAATGCGGCGCCCAGGACCGGCGCGATGCGGGCAAGCCGTGCGCGCCCGTCTTCGGTAAGGCCGGCGATACCGGGCAGCGCCGCAAGCAACCCGGGCAATCCTTCGCGGAGGTGCTCGGCCACGACGAAAAGGTCGGCGAGCACCAGCCCGCACCACGGCGCGCGCAGGACCGAGAGCGCAGCGAGCCGGTCGGCCGGCTGGATCAGGGCGTGCGCGAGCGCCACGACGTCCTGCACGGCCTGTCGCGCGCCGAGTGCATCGAGCTCGACCGCGGCGAACCCGATCTGCGCCTCGCGCAGCGCCGGCAGCACGAACTCGAGGTCGGCGCGGGCGCGCACCAGGATCGCGACGTCCTCCGACCCGTGCGCAAGCGCGGCGCGCACGTGCCCGACCACGCGTGCCGCCTCCTCCCTTCGCGTAGCCAGGACATCGAGCGTGGGAGTGCCCGCGGAATCCTCGTCGCGCGCAGCGGCCGACGGCGCAAAGGCCACCGCGCCGCGCAATGGCTCGTTGCGCGAGCCGAGGATCGCCGGGAAGACGCGGTTGGTCCATGCGACGAGCGCGCCGTGCGAGCGGAAGTTGCGTGACAGGTCGATGAACTCGACCGGGACGTTGCCGATCGCACGCTCGTCGATCGCGGCGAGGAAGAGCCGCACCTCGGCGTCGCGGAAGCGGTAGATCGACTGCATCGGATCGCCAACGGCGAAGAGCGTGCGGCCGTCGCCCGGCTCCCAGCCGGACGTGAGCAGGCCGATGAGCCGGTACTGCGCGTCGGAGGTGTCCTGGAACTCGTCGACGAGGAGGTGATCGATCGCGAGGTCGAGCCGCAGCAGGAGGTCGGAGGGCGAGTCCGCCGCGCCGAGCGCATTCTCCGCGGCGGCATTGAGCTCGGCGAAGTCCGCCGCGCCCTGCCGCGCAAAGGTCAGGCGCAACTGCGCCGCAGCGCGCGGCAGCACGTGCAACAGCGCGGCGACGATGTCCCAGTCGTCGTCGGCGAAGCGTGCGTCGGGCAGGTCGCGAACGCGCCCGAGCGCAGGCCCGATGGCGGCCTGCGCGCCGACCGCTGCGAACAGCGCCTCGACGTCTGCCCGTGCCGCGCGGTCTGCGCCCGCCGGGCGCACGCCCTGGCGGATGTCCACCTTCCGGCGGATCGTGCCGTCGGCAGTGCAAAGCCACGAGGCGATGCCGCGCCAGCCCTGCAGGTCCTCGTGGCGTGCCCGCGGCAGTCCGCCGTGCGCGTGGCAGAGTTCGAGCGCCTGCGCGAGCGAGGGGTCGCGCTCCTCGGCGCGCAGCACCTCCGCCGCCCGCCCCGTGCAACGCGCGAGGACGGGGAGGAGCGCCGGTTCGAAGGCCGTGCGCGCGGCGCCCAGCTCCGCGTCGATCTCCGCGCGCAGGGCATCTTCCACATGCGCACGAAGTTCCGCCTCGTCGCGGCCGACGACGTGCCGGAGCCACTGCTCGCGCCGCGCCAGCATCGACGCCAGCAACTGCACGACCTGCTGCGCATTGTTGTCGAGGTGCGAGAGCAGCCGCCGCCAGTGCGCGTCGGCCGGATCGGCGTCGGCGAGCGTCGCGCCGGCCGCCGCCGCGTAGAGCGCCTCTGCCCTCTCGACGATGCGCGGTTCGGCTCCCATGCGGCCCGTCACCGGTGCCTGGCGCGCCAGCTTGCCCGAGAGCGCGTCGATGGTGAAGATCGCAAGCTGCGCGGGGTGTGCGAGCAGCGACCAGTTCCGTCGTTCGGCCTGGGCCAGCACCTCCACGGCGAGTTCCCGGGTGACGCGCGCGTGAGCCGTGGCCACCGGCAGGTTGTCGCGCGCCGCCTGCAGGGCGGCCACCACGCGCTCCCGCATCTCGCTTGCGGCCTTGCGCGTGAAGGTCATGGCCACCACGCGCTGCGGCGCCTCGACGCGCGCGAGCAGCGCGAGATAGCGCTGGATGAGAAGTTCGGTCTTGCCCGATCCCGCGGGCGCCTGCACCAGGAACGACGTCGCGGTGTCGAGCGCCCGCGCGCGATGCGCGGCGTCGGCGGCAAGCCGTGCGGAATCAGCGCTCGTCATCGAGGCCTCCATAGGCAATGGCGTCGCCTTCCGCCTCCGCCTCCCCGCCCGCATCGGGCGCCCGCCCGCGCACCGCCTGGATCCGGCAGAGCGATTGCCGGGCACAGATGCGGCACGGCGAGGCTCCGGGGCCACGCGGGGTGACGGTCGCCACACCCTCGCGAAGCTCCGTCGCGAGCGCCGGCAGACGGTCCGCGTAGAAGCGCTCGAGCCCCGTCCATCCTTCGACCTCGCGCAGCCGGGCGGCATCGGTGAGCGCACGCCATTGCGTGAGGTCGGCAGCCACCCCTACCGCGTCGATCTCGCCCGCCTTCAGGCGCCCGTAAGCCAGCGCGCGCACGGGGACGGGAGGCGCCTCGCTGGCGAGCGCCATGAGATACACGCCGAGCTGTGGCGCGCGCGGGCGCCATGCGAACCACGACTTCGTCGAATCGACGAGGCCCGTCTTGTAGTCGATGATCGCCATGCCGCCACCCGCGAGCTCGTCCACGCGATCGAGCGTGAGGCGAAAGGTCAGGCCGGAAAGCTCGACGGTGGTGCGATGCTCGATGCGGGTCACCGCGAAGGCCGCGCGCGGGCGCTCGATGCTCTCGATCCACGCCGCCGCGATCGTCGGCAGCCGCTCCTCCTCCGCGGCCGCGATCACCGGCGGCAGCGCGTTCCAGCGAGCTGCCGGCAGGGACTGTCGCGCCTCTGCCGCCGCGGCGCCGATGCGGGCGGCGAGCGCCTCCCCGTCCAGCGCTTCGAGGGCGTCGTGCGTGCGCAGGTCGCGCCAGAACGCCGCCATGAGCGTGTGCGCGAGCTGGCCACGCTCGAGGGGACTCAGGCCCTCGACGGCATCCGGCCAAGGCTCGGCGCGCAGGCGGTACCTCGCCATGGCCATGAACGGGCAGTCGCTCTGCGCAGCAATCGCGCCGGTGCCGCCGGCCGCCACTCCGACGGCAAGGGCGGGGGCACGATCGTCGATGACCTCCTCCACGACTCGCGCGGCAGCGAGGCGATGCGCGCTGTCACCCGGCTCGGGTCGGGTCAACGCCGGCCAGGGGCCGGCCAGAAGCGCGGTCGGGCGGGCGGTGGCGTCGGCCACCACGGCGGGGGCACTTACGACGACCTCGGGTGCGGCACGCAGCAGGCGCCCGGTGACGCGCGTGGCAAAGGCGAGTTCCCGCGCCGCGCTCGATCGAGGCAGGTCGCAATCGCGCTGCCAGCGGATCGGCAGCAAGGGGTGGGGCTGCGGCGCGGGTGGCCAGTCCTGTCCCGAGAGGCCGGCAACCCACAGGGCGTCGAAGTCGAGCGAGGCGGCCTCGAGAAGGCCCATGATCGCCACCGGCCCCCCCGACCCCTGCGGCTGGAAGATCGCCTGCGCCGCCTGGTCGCGCAGGAAGGCGAGTGCTGCTGCCGGCGCGAGTCGGATGCCCAGCGCGTCGAGGCGGACGAAGTCCTCGAGGAGGCGCGCGAAGGCTTGCCGCGCCTCATGCTGCGGCCCGTCCAGCGTGGCCTCGCCCGGCCACCCGCAGCGCTGCAGGAACCTGCGCCACTGCGCGGCCCACTCGCGCGGCCCGAGCGTGCGGCCGAAGGCAGCCGCCCTCATCGCCTCGCTCAGGCGCGCCGCGGCCGCGGGGTCGAAGGCGGCCAGCGCCTGCACGGCGTCGGCGGCGCGGACGTGCTGGCGGGACTCCTCGATCCATGCCTTCTCGAGCCGCGCCCGCAGGCTCCAGCGCCCCGGACCGTAGGGCGAACGAAACAGCGACGCAGCTTGTGCGCGGTCGAGCGCCCCGTGGGCGAGACCCAGCCATCCCAGGGCGGCGGCGACGACAGGATCGTCGGCGAGCGAGGCGCCGAGCGACAGGTCGAACGGGCGTGGCGCACCGGCATGTCCGGGAAGCTGCAGCGCCGGGCACAGGACATCCCCGGCAAGCGTGCGCACCTCGTCGCGGCGCGCGGCGAGTCCGTTGATTGCGATCCCGATGCGCATGCCGGGCGCGCCTTGCGCCCGCTCGCGCGCCCACGCGAGCGCCAGCAGGACCTCGTCGCGCGCAGTGGGCGCCACGACCCGCTCGACGGGGGCAGCTGCGACCCGGTCCGCGGCCATGCCGATGCGCAGCCCGCTGCCGCGCAACGCGGCGAGGAGCCGCTCCTGCTGCCTCGTCAGTTCGAGGAACCCGGTGAGCAGCACCGGCGTGTCCTCCCAGCGCATTCCCCGTTGCGCGATCGCTGCGAGCGCGTCGCCGAGCTCCGCCGGATCGCGGGCATCCCTCTGCGCAAGCTCCCGCTGGTAACGCTCGGCCCAGCGCGCGAAGGCTTCGGGATCCGATCCGGCCGGTGCCGCGGCGCTCTCGCGCCAGGCTCGCCAGCTCGGCCCGCCGCTGCCCCACGCGTGGACGAGCGTCCATGCCTCCCCCGCCAGTGTCGCCACACCGCGCCGGTCGGTCAGTGCCGCGGGCAGCGCCAGGTCGTCGGCCACGATCTGCTGCCACAGGTACTCGGATTCGACGGGCGCGAGGAGCCTTTGCGTCACCATCCCGGCGTCGCCCGCCTCCCGCCAGAGAAGCGTGAGCCAAACGTCCCAAGGGAGCACGCGGGCGGCGGGCCAGGCAGACTTTCCCGCGCGCCGCATGGCGGCATCGTGGCGCGCCGTGAGCGCGCGGGCGAGGCGATTGTTGGGCGTGACGGCCACCGCGCCGGCGGCGAGCGCATGCAAGGGATCGGAAGCGGACATCGGCAGGCGATTCGGGACGGCGATGGCGCAAGACACGCCGCCCGGACGGTCCCGGAGACGAGCGAGCCGCGGGCCGGTCGAGCCGGCCCGCTGGAGGAGATGCGAATCTAGCAGATCGTCCGCGTCCACCGGACGGATGAGACCGGACGGATGAGACCGGACGGATGAGACCGGACGGCTGCAGCGATCCTTTGGGGTCAGTCGCTGCGCCCGGCCGCGCGCGCCGCGCCGGGCTCTGCCGCCGTGCGAGGTGCCACGCCGATGGGAGCGGCGGATGCAACGCCGATCGTCGCACCCGATGTGGCACCGATCGCCGTGGCAGGCATGCAGCCGGCGCTGGCATTGAACGCGGATACACTCGCCCCGCTTGCAGGGCGCAGTCCGATCGCGCTGCCAGGAGGCCGGGATCCTGCCGCCGCGGGCGTGAGGACGTCGGCCCGGCCCGGCAAGCCTCCTGCACGTGCCGGCGCGGAAGCCAGCCCGCCGAGCGGCAGCGCGCTCAGCTCGCCCCCCTGGCGCGATTCCGGACGTCGGGCGGCGGCCTTCCACTCTCCACACCAGTCGTCGTCGCGGACGTGTGGCCACACGCCCTCGATCATGAAGGTCTTCTGGTTCACGGGATGCAAGCGCGGTGCCGAGCGCCGGCATTGCCCCCACTGGATGCCACGCGCGTCGGCCTGGCTGTTGCCACGATCGTAGAACTGGCACCCGACACACTTTTCCACTGCACGACTCCCGATCAATGCAAGACGTTGGGGATCCAGTCCGATCCGATGCCGGTGTCCGGACGCGCGCGGCGCGGGACCGCGCGCATCCGCGCCTGCAGCGCCCGACGCGTGGCGACGCGGCTCGCCGATGCTGCCGTCATCGCGGGGCGACGGCGAGCGCGCTGCACGATGCGCTCGCGACGTTCGCCGCCCGGTGCTGCGCCGGCGCGCCGGGACGCCCGGGAACGGATGGGGGTTACGGCCGCCGACCGCATCGCTGTTTGCAGTTACGGAAAAGAACCACTTTCCCGGCGGCCGTAATCTTTGTCCGCATCGCCTCCGCGCGCATGCCGTCCGTTGCACCGGCGCGTGCCGGTTCGCATCGACGCTTCGCGCGGTTCATGGCGCTCATGCGGCGAGCGGAGTGAACAGGTTGCGCAATGCGCCGGGCACGTCCTGCACCAGACGCGCTCCCGCGGCTGGATGCGAATCGAGCGCGGCCTTGAGCTCGGCGTCTGCCTGAGCGGCGTCGTGGGCGAGTTCCTCGTCGTAGCGCTTGCGCTTCTCCGGCGACGACAGCACGTCGTACGCCGCATGGATCCTGCGCACGAGGCCCGACAGGTCCTGTCCGGCCTCGGTGGATCCGTACTCGAAACGTTCGAGGACAGCGGCATACGCGGCCTCGATGCGCGCGGTGCTCGCGCCCGGCGCCAGATCGAGGTAATCGTAGTGCGTGTAGTTCACCGGTCGTCTCCTGTCGCAAGGGCATGTGGGCCTGCGCCCGATGCGTCGTTTTCAGCAGCAAGCATGCCAAGCGCCGGCGGCGCCTCGCCATCAGCCGATGGACGTAGGAAAGTGCGGCGTTGTAACCGACAGCGCGTTCGAGTCACGACCGCTCGTGCGCGCGGCGCGGCGCAGTCTCCAGAGAGCGCCGCGCCGCCCGGGAAACGAACGGTCGTTACAGCATCGCGAGCGGCGTCGCGTTCGTCGGCGGAGGAAAGGCGGCATCGATTGCGCCGAGCGTCGCGTGCGACAGCCGCAGGCCCGCCGCGCGACGGCACTCGCTGACGTGCGCGACGTTCGACGATTGCGGTATCGTGATGACACCGTCCTGCGCGAGCAGCCAGGCGATCGCGAGTTGCGCCGGTGTCGTGCCGATCGATGCCGCGATGCGCGAGAGTGCGCGATGGCGAAGGAGCGCCGCCTGATCCGCCAGGCTCACCGCTGCAATGGCCGGGAGTCCCGGGATCATGAATATTCCCATTGCGCCAGACCGTCCGGCGCCGAGTAGAATCCCCAGCACATCTTCTCACGCGCCGCATCCCGCCATCGCCTCCGCCACCGCCCCCTGCCGCGTCGTACGAGGCACGTGTCCGCGCGACGGCGACGGCACGCCCACGCCCGATGGTCGCGATGCCCACCGGACCCGCCTTCATTCGCCGATTGGCTCGGGTCGCGCCGTCAGGTGCCGCGATGTCCCCATGGAGATCGTCCGTGCGTGAATTGCCGCTCGGGGGCACCGACGTCGATCGCCTGCGCGACGAACTCCTGCAGGCAGCCACTCCCGCGCATCGCCTGCAGACGCTGCTCGCCCTGGCCGACGCGGAATCGAGCGTCGACTCGCGGCGGGCGCTGGAGTTCGCGTCCGAGGCCAGGGCGCTCGCCGACGAGACCGGAGACGTACCCGCGCACGCGGAGGCCTGCTACATGGAGGGCCGCTGCGCCGAGCTGCTCCTCGATCACGAGGCCGCGCTCACCGCGTTCACCCGCGCGCTGGAAGGCTTCGAAGCGAGCGGCAACGAGCCCGCGATCGCGAAAGCCCTGCGTGCCAAGAGCTTCGTCTACGACGGACTGGGCGACATCCCGCGCGCGCTCGAGCTGCAGTTCCGCGCGCTGGCCATCGACCAGCGCACCGGCGACACCAGCGGCGAGGCGGCCACCCTGCGCACGATTGGCGTGGTCTATTCGCGATCGGGCGATCCCCAAACGGGCCTCGATTTCTACCGCCGGAGCCTCGCGCTCTGCGAGGCCGGAGATGTCATCGGGCGCGCCAAGACGCTCAACAACATCGGCCTCAACCTCAAGAACCTGGGAGAGCTCGAGGAGGCGCGGACGATGCTCGAGGAGGCGCATGCGCTGTTCCAGGACCTCACCCTCCCGCTGCAGCAATGCGCCACGCTGAACAACCTGGGACTGCTCCACCAGCGGATGGGCGACGACGCCCGCGCCGAGCGGACGCTGCGCGAGGCGCTCGCGCTCTCGGAGACGACGGGATACCGCTACGGTGCGGCGCATGCCACGCTGTGCCTCGGCAAGCTCTGCGCCGCCCAACGCCGTGACGCCGAGGCATTCCAGTGGCTGCGGACCGCCCTCGACATGTGCGAGCGCCACAACCTGCGGCCCACGCAGTACGAAACGCACGAGGCGCTCGCCGCCCTCTGCGAGGCAACCGGCGACATCGGGGGCGCCCTCGACCACTTTCGCCGCTTTCACGCCCTCGAGCGCGAGGTGCAGTCGGATGCGGCGCGCGACAAGCTGCGCGCCATGCAGATCCAGTTCGAGCTCGTGACCGCCCGCCGCGAGGCGGAGCTCGAACGCGAGCGGCAGGAGGCACTCACCCGGGCCAACGCCGACCTCGATGCGCTCAACGTATCGCTCACCGAGGCCAATCTGCAGAAGACGATGCTGCTCGACAAGCTCGAGCGACAGACGTACGAAGACGCCCTGACGGGTCTCGCCAACCGGCGGCGCCTCGACCAGCGTCTGGCCGACGAGTTCGCGCTCGCCCTGCGCCACGGCCGGCCGCTCACCGTCGCCATGGCGGACCTCGATCACTTCAAGATGGTGAACGATCGCTTCTCGCACGCCGTGGGCGACGCCGCGCTGCGCGCGACGGCGCGCATCCTCGCCGACAACGTGCGCCACACCGATCTCGTCGCACGCTTCGGCGGCGAGGAGTTCGTGATCGTGCTTGCGGAGACCGATGCAGCATCCGCGCTCGGCGTGTGTGAGAAGCTGCGTACCGCGGTGGCCCAGCACGAGTGGGCCGGTATCCACCCGGGGCTTTCGCTCACCATCTCGATTGGCTACTCGTCGGATACCGGGGCGTCGGCGCAGCGCATGCTGGCGCTCGCCGACCGCAACCTGTACTCGGCCAAGGCGGCCGGGCGCAACCGGGTGGCGGGGTAGCTTCGCCGCTGTCAGCTATCGGCTGTCAGCTATCGGCTGTCAGCTGTCAGCTATCGGCTGTCGGCTGTCGGCGGTCAGGGACCGGCGAGAGCTCGACGAGGTCGATGAAGTCGCAGTTGCCGACAGCAGACAGCGCTAGATTTTCCGGACCAGCCCCACCATCACGCCGAAGATCTCGAGCTCACCTTCGGGACGGATGGGCGCGTAGGCCTTGTTCTCCGCGCGCAGGATGAAGCGGCCGGCGTCGAGGTCGAGCCGCTTCAGCGTGAACTGGTTGTCGACGATGGCGACCACGATATCGCCCTTGCGTGCACTGGGCTTCTTCTCGACGACCACGAGATCGCCATCGAAGATGCCGGCATCGATCATCGAGTCGCCCTTCACGCGGATGAGCACGGTGGACGACGGGTGCTCGATGAGGTAGTCGTCGATCGTGAGCGCCTCGGAGTCGCCGCCCTCGATGGCCTCCGGCAGGCCCGCGCGTACCGGCGAATCCGCGAGCGGACGGGCGAAGAAGCGGCGCGTGGGGGCGAGCCGGCGATCGGGCGTGGACTCGAGAAATCCGGCGAGCTTGAGGCGCGCCACGAGTGCCGCCACCGAGGACTTGGAACGCAATCCGAGCAGGCCGCCGATCGACGCGTACGACGGCAGCGCTCGGTGGCGCGCGTAGTAGTCCTGCAGCGACTCGAGGTAGGAACGATCGTTCGACATGCGTGTAGAATAAGAACGAACGTTCGTCACGTCAAGGGGGATGCTCGCCGCCGAGGTCGACGAGCGCCTTCGCGATGGCGTATTCGTGGCGCACAACGCGCGCTTCGACCACGGCTTCCTGAAGCACGCGTTCCTGCGCGCAGGACGCCCTTTTCGGGCGCGGCCCCTGTGCACGGTACGGCTGTCGCGCCGCCTCTTCCCTGAGGCGCAAGGACATGGGTTCGACGCCATCGTGGCGCGGCACGGCCTCGCAACCTCCGCCCGGCATCGTGCGCTCGGAGACGCGCGCGCGGTCTGGTCGTTCCTCGAGGACGTCTACCGTCGGCTTCCCGCCGACGTCATCGCCGCGGCGGCGCGGCGCGTGCTGTGCATCCCGAGCCTGCCGCCCCAGTTGCCGCCCGATTGCCTCGACGCCATTCCAGAGGCGCCGGGCGTGTATCGCTTCTACGGCGACAATCCGCTGCCGATCTACATCGGGAAGAGCGTCAACCTGCGCGAGCGCGTGGCGGCGCACTTCAGCGGCGACTGGCGGAGCGAGACGGACCTGCGGCTGTCCCGGGAGATCCGGCGCATCGACGTCGAGGAGACGGCGGGCGAGCTTGGCGCGCTCCTGCGCGAGGCGATGCTCGTCAAGCGCGACCTGCCGGCGCGCAATCGCGCGCTGCGACGCAAGGAGGGGGCCGAGGTCCTCGTCCTCGCCGACGGCGCGCCCCCACGCTACCTGCGCGCGGCCGACGTCGGCATCGCATCGCTGGCCGGTGCCTACGGCCCCTTCACGTCCCGCAAGAGCGCGCGCGAGATGTTGCTCGCTGCGGCGAGCGAGCACGGCCTGTGCTGGCAGCGGCTCGGGTTGGAGGCAAGAGGTTCAGGACCGTGCTTCCAGCGCCAGCGTCGGCGATGCCGCGGTGCGTGCACCGGAGACGAGACGGCAAGCGAGCATGACCTGCGGTTACGTCTCGCCCTCGCCGCCCGGCGCCTCCCGCCATGGCCGCTCGCAGCGCATGCGATCGACGGTGCCCGAGCCTGCGCGCGGATCCAGTCGACGGACCAGGGGGATCACGACGGCTTCACGACGAGCTGATCCGACACCGTCTTCACGCCCTCGACCGCTCTGGCGACCTGCATCGCCCGCTCCTTGAGCGCCGGAGTGTCGACCGTTCCGTTCAAGGTGACGTTCCCGTCCCGGGTGTCGACCTTGATCTGCAGCGCTTTCAGGCCGGGCTCGGCCAGCACTGCCGCCTTGATCTTCGTCGTGATCGTGGCATCGTCGATCGCACCCGCTGCCTTGTCGGCAACCTGCCCCGTCGCTGCCGCCACGTTGGCCGCTGCATTGTCGACCTTCTGGCCCACCGTTTCATTGGAGCGGTCGCTGCAGCCTGCAGCGAGAAGCGCCGCTCCGGCTGCCAGGACCGCGGCGAGTCGCATGCGGTTGCGTTGCGTCATCTTGTCTCCTTCCGTGGATTGTGCGAGCTCGCGAAAATCCAGCCTCTCCGTCCACCGTCGGATCGGCCAAGCCCATGATCATGCGAGCGCAGGCACGCGCGTGTCCGCGCGGTGTCGGATCGCCTGTCGGGCATCGACGGCAGCGCCTGTAGGATCCTTCCACCCGTGCGGCCGGCGAAGGCGAAGCCGCCCGGGCCGCGTATCCTTCGCCCATGCAACGCATGCCCTCCGGCCGAGCACGCTCCCGCGGCATCGTCGCGCTGATCGGGGCGCTCGCCGGCGTCCTCGCGGTGCACGCCATCGCCGCCGCGCCGCCCGGCTATCGCTATGTCGGCAGCCGGAGCGTCTCCGCGGGTCGGGTAGTGCTCTGGTACTGGAACGCCGACATCGTCGAACCGGATGCAGGGCGCGTTGCCTTCACCGCCCACCTGTACGCGCGCGCGCCCGACGTCGGCCAGGAGCGTCCGTATCTTGCGATCGTTCGCTGCGACAACCGGACGTATCGCCCGGCCATGGAGGCGGGGCCTTTCCAGCCGATCGACGACGGCGAGCCGATCGCGGCCGTGTGGCGCGCGGGATGCGCCAACGGCATCGCCGTCGGCCCGGCGGAACGACGCGCGCGGATGGATGGGACGGCGGCTACCGCCGCCGCACCGATGTCCGCACCATCATCGGCCATTCCGGCAGCGGGAGCAGCGGGAGCAGCAATGGCGCCCGCGGCGGTGCCAACAGTCGCCGGTTCCGGCACGACCGCCATCACCCCGGTTGCACCGGCCAGCGACTCTCCCACCGATTCCCCCGGTGGCATCGCCCCACCGCCAGCCACCGTGAGCGCCGACCCCCGGCGGGTCGATGCATGCATTCGGGTCGCCGACGTCAAGGGCTCGCCTGCGGGCGAAGCGTCGATCACCAACACCTGCCGTCATCCGATCGAGGTGACCCTCTGTTACAAGGGCGGCGGTGACGGACCGTACGACTGCGCACGGGCGGTCAAGGGGCGCTTCAGCGACAGCCTCGGCCCGGGAGTCACCCACGTGCTGCCCGAGTATCGGCGTGCCCGTCATCGCGGCATCGCCGCGGTCGCCTGCCGCGGAACCGCTGGCACCGTGTTCCCCCGGCTGGAGGAGCCCGGTCAAAGCGGCTGCCACTGACCGGTCACGTCACCGCACGAGGCCCGATGGCAAAGGGCTCGATCGAGAACCCGCCGCTCGCAGCCGAACCCGGTGCCGGATCCGGAGTCTGGTCCGAATCCTGAGTCCGGCCAGCATCCGGGGGCCGGCCAGCATCCGGAGTCGGGCCAGGACCCGAAGTCGGACCAGGATCCGCACGCCGGGCAGGAGGCGACGTCGGTTGCGGGCGCAATGCGAAGCAGAACTCCGTGCGCCGCCGCAGCGCGTCGAGCGGCGAGCCGTAGAACACGGCTCCAGCGAGATACAGGCGCGGTGACTCGCCGCGCACGGCGGGCGCCGCGGGATCCGTGCGGAGCCGTTCCCGCATCTCGCCCCGCAGCATCGACGGCAGCATCACGCTGCACGCCACCGCTGCTTCCTGCGCGGGAAACAGCGTGACGCCGACGGTCCCGCCATCGGGCTCCGTGACGGGAGCTCCGAGCGAACCTTCCAGCCGCATCTCGACATGGAGCCTGACATCGAGAGCCGGCGAGCGCCCGACGTTCTTCACTCGCACGTCGAGCCGCGGATTCGCGCCGGCCTCGTCGGGCATCAGGCGAGCCGCGGCGTCCACGCCCAGCACCTGGACCCACGGCCGCTCGCCGGCAACGAATGCTGCATGCGCACCGTCCACGGCGCGCGACGCTTCCGTCGCCGCCTGCCGCGTCAGCGTGAGCGCCGCGTCGGTGTCCTGCGCCTGCATCCGGGCGAGCTGCACGCCGTGCCGCCACAGTCGATACGCGACGATCGCAAGGAAGAACATGAAGACGGAGATCGCCACGCCCGACAGCGCCTGCAACTCGTCGTGCCGGTACTTCGCCCACTTCATGAGCGCGCGATAGACGGCCATCACGCCATCGAGGCTGGAGCACGCAGGCCCCGAGCCGAAACGCGCGAGCCCGATGCACAGGAGCGCATCGACGATCAGGTAGGCCACGAAGCCGATGAGCAGGATGACAATCCACCACGGCAACGTCGTCCAGCGGGACTTCCTGCTCTTCATCGGCGGGCACTCCTGCGAAGGTGTGGCTGCCAAGTGTAGTGCTTCGCCGTCCGTAGCGATCCGGCCACGATGCAGGTGATGGCGCGACGTCGACGCCAACGGCAAGTCCGCCGCAGCGGTGACGCGCTCCGGTTACCCTCGGTCCGCGCCACCGAAGGCGCGACAACTGCGCACCCATGCACCTCCTGCCCCACGTCCTCGAACAAACCCTGCTCGAGCCGCAATCGCCGCGGCACTGGCACGCGCTGTTCGAAGCATGGAGCGGCACCCCGGAATCAGGGCCGCGGCGAGACGTCGAGCAGCGCCTCGCAGCGACCTCGTTCGACGACCCGCGGACGGACGCCTTGCGCCTGACCTTCCTTGCCTGGACGTCGGGGGACGCGCAGTTCGTCACGGCGGCGGCGAAACGAACGCTGGCCGTGACTCCGGAGAATCCTGATCGGCTCGCTGCCTTCGCCTCGTTCTACAGCATCGTCGCGATGGTGCAGCGTGCGACGCGGCCGCAGTTCGTGGCGGCCCTGGAAGCGGCCATGGTGCCGGAGATCGTGAATCGCCTCGGTCGCAGTGCAGCGGCGATGATGCCGCCGTCGCTCGCGCCGCGAGTGCCGCAGGCGACACGGCGCGTCGCGGTCGTTTTGCCGCACATCGGCAATGCGGGTCACACGCCGACCGCGCTCGCGGTCAACCAATGCGAGCTGCTTTCGCGCGCCGGACGCACCGTCCACATGTTCTCCTGCCAGGAGCTCTTGCCGCCCTTGATGGCGCAATACCACGGTTGCGGCGGCGGCGCCCGCCTGGCGGATGTCGATCGCCAGCACTGGCAACGCGTGCTACCCGCCGGCGTGGGCATGACGGTGAGCGAGCCGCGCCTCGACCTGCGCACGCGATGGCGACGCATGTTCGCCAGGGTCGCCGAGTTCGATCCCGACATGGTCATGCTGATCGGCTTGTACTCGCCGCTGGCGGCCGCGCTTCATGCGGTTCGCCCCGTCCTCGGACTGTGCACGAATGCGGTGCCGCCCCTTGCCCCGGTCGACGTGTGGCTGACGGCCGATGAGCATCAGGTAGGTGACTGCGGCGACGTGTGGCGGGACGCCTTCCCGGCGCCGCTCGGCCGCTTTCACCCGCAGCGCGTCAAGTTTGCGGCCGGACCCTTTGCGTTGCGCCGCGACAACATCGACCTGCCGCGCGATGCCGTGGTCTGGGTGACCGTCGGCCTGAGACTCGACAAGGACATCCGGCCACCCTGGTCGACGCAGATGATCGAGGCGCTGGGACGACACCCCGATGCGGTCTGGCTGCTGCTCGGCTGCGAGAACCGGGCCGCGCCCGAGGCCGTCCGCAATGCGCCCGCGGGACGCCTGATCGTGCTTCCTGCGCGGACCGATGTCGCGGCCGTCCTGTCGCTTTGCGACGTCTTCGTCAATCCGCCGCGCATGGGCGGCGGGTTCAGCGTCGTCGGGGCCATGGCATCGGCGCTGCCGGTGGTGAGCTTCGCGGATTCGGACGGCGGCGACAAGGCCGGCGAGCATGCCGTGACCGAACCCGATGCGTACTTCCGCATGCTCTCCGACCTCACGAGCAGCCGTGAACGGCGAGAGACCCTCGGGCAGCAAATGCGCGAGCGGTTCGTGCGGCGTTTCGATCTGACGTCGTCGGGCCCGGCACTGATCGAGGCGCTCGATCTCACCGCCGCGCAGGCCGGCGCGAGACTTCGCCTCGCCGCTGCTACCGTAACGAAAGCGCCTTGACGAAGCGCGCCGGCACCCCGGCGACCAGCGTGCCAGGCGCGACGTCCTCGATCACCACGGCGCCCGCCGCGACATAGGCGCCATCGCCGACGCGCAGGCGCTCCACGAGCGTCGCACCCGCGCCGATCGTCGCCGCAACCCCGATGCGCGACAGGCCGCACACCGTTGCCCCCGGCTGCACGCGCGCGTACGCGCCGAGCTCGGTATCGTGGCCGACGCTCGCGCCGCGATTGACCAGCGAGAAATCGTCGCAACGCGCTCCCGGCGCCACCACGGCGTTGGCGCCGATGAACACGCCCTCACCGACGCTGGCGAGCGGAGACACGTAGGCGGTCGGATGCACGAGCGAGCGGAACGCAATGCCGAAGCGTCGCCTGACCTCTTCCACGAGCGCGCGCCGGTCCGGCGCGGTAGGACCGAGGACACAGGCGTCGCCCTCATGCGGGACGAACTCCTGCATCGACTCGACTTCGATGCGAATGCCGCGCTGCGCCAGTGCGGCGAGGCGCTCGGACAACGGCACGTCGCGGTCGCCGCGACGCTCCGGAAGGTGCAACACGACGCAGCGCGGCGCCATGCCGAGCGCCAGCGCGGCGTCGATGACGTCCGAAATGAAATTGCTTGCACCGAATACGACGAGCGGCGTGGCGGGCAATGCCGAAACCTCGCGCGGAACGATCGCCAAGGGTACCGCAAAGCAGGCGCACGCACGGTGGCGACCGGGGGTCTGCAAGGCACCCTGCCGTCGCTTGATCGACGCAGCCGCACGATGTCGCCTCACGGTTGGCGTCCTGGGAGCGGTCGTCCCGGGACGCAGCCGTACCGGACCGATCCGCTCGTTGGACCGCATTCGCCTCAACCCGCGAATCCGCCTTCGTCGAGAAACCCCTGCTCTTCTTCGCTCGTCGTGCGACCGAGAATCGGATTGCGATGGGGAAAGCGCCCGAAGCGACGCACGATGTCACGGTGGCGCTGCGCATGAGAAAGGTGCGGCTGGCCGAGGCGGCGGTGGAGCATCACCGATCGCTCCTGGTCGAGCGGATCTTCCGAATGTGCGAACGGGAGATAGAAGAAGGGTTGCAGGTTGTGCTGGACGCGGCGGTCGTGCCCGGCGGCGATCGCAGCCGTCGCGACCTCGCGTGCCGATGGATCGGTCCGATACATGCGCGGCGTGCCGCGAAAGGCATTGCGCGGAAACTGGTCGAGGAGAATCAGCAGCGCGAGCGCGCCGTGCGAAGTGGCGAGCCATCCCGCAAGCTCGCCACGCCCGGCGGCCTCATGGGAGGCGAGAAAGCGGTCGCGAAAGCGCTGGTCGAAATCCGGATCCTTGGCGAACCAGAGGGCGGGACCGGCGTCCTGCCAGAAAGCGACGATGGCGGCAGCTTCCATGGGCGGCTTCATCTCTCGCTCAGGACCTTCGCCGGGGGTTCCCGTCGAAGGCACCTGAGGACGTTCGGAAGATGGGATTGACATGGAGGCTCTCCGGCGACTGGCTATCGACGGGGAGAATGGCAGTACCTTGCAAATGAATCCAATGGCATGATTTCATTTATATGCTGAACAGGATTGACCTTTCGCGCGTCGACCTGAACCTCCTTGTCCTGTTCGAGATCGTGCTCGAAGAGCGGCACGTCGGGCAGGCCGCGCAGCGGCTGAACCTGTCACCGTCGGCGGTGAGTCACGGGCTCGGGCGCCTGCGACGGTTGCTCAACGATCCGCTGTTCCTGCGGACACCGAGGGGCGTGGTTCCGACCGAAAGAGCGACGGCGCTGGCGGAGCCGATCGCCGACGTGCTCGCGCGGGCGCGAAGCGTCGTCTCGACGGCGGCGCCATTCGACCCAGCCACGTCCACCCGCCGATTCATGATCGGCGCCCCCGACGGCGTCTCGGCCGTCCTCCTGTCGCCGCTGCTCGGCGAACTGCGCCGACTCGGTCCGGGCATCGACATCGGCCTGCGGCAGATTCTCCCGCTACGCAGCGTCAGGAGAGCCGCCCGCTTCTGGGAGCCCGCCTTCGCGGATCTCGACGCGCGCGCGATCGACATGGCAGTGGTCCCGAGCGACGAAGTCCCGGCGCGGTTCGTTGCCCGGACGCTGTACGAAGAGGACTTCGTGATCGCGATGCGGACCGGGCACCCGTTCGGCAAGGACCCGACGCTCGATGCGTTCTGCCGGATGCAGCATCTGGTCGTATCGCTCGGCGGCGATGCCCATGGCTTCGTCGACGATGCGCTTGCCCGCCATGGACGCGTGCGCCGGGTTGCGCTCACCGTTCCCAACTTCATGCTCGCGCTCGCTGTCGTCGCGGAGACCGACCTGATCGCCGCGTTGCCGAGGACGTTCGTGGCGACGTGCGCGGCGCGTTTCGGCGTCGCGAGCGTCGAGGCGCCGTTGCCGCTGGATACGTCGCGCATCTGCGTGATCGCCCCGAAGGTAGCCCTGATGGATGCCGGGGTGGCTTGGGTTTTCGACCGGCTGGCAGCACGCATGGGGGCGCCTGCTCCCGGCACCATCGGCTCACCTGGGATCAGAGCGAGACGGGCGCCGACGCGGTGCCGGCGTGGCTGAAGTGGCAAGCGAATGGGTCAGCCAAGCTGCGCTCGAACTCCAAGGTCCTGATCACCGCCGTGACGATGCCGGGTAGTCCGCGTTCCAGTCCGCGTGTCGCTGCGTGCCGGCCAATGCGGTGGGCCGACAAGTCGGCAGCACCTCACCTTGGTATCGTTGTTGCTGGCGCCGTCCCGGATGGAACGCGGCTCGGCGCGCCGGTCGCGGACGACCGGAGCCCTGGCCTGACTCGATGACCATGAACCAAGACCTCAAAAAGACCCTCTGGGCCGCCGCCGACAAGCTGCGCGCCAGCATGGATGCCGCCGAGTACAAGCACATCGTGCTCGGCCTCATCTTCGTGAAGTACGTGAGCGACGCCTTCGACGAGCGCCGCCGCGAGCTCCAGTCTGCCTTTGCCGCCGAAGGGAGCGACCTCTACCTGCCCGATGCCGCCGATCGCGCCGATGCCTTGGAAGAGCGCGACTACTACACGATGGCGAACGTCTTCTGGGTGCCGCCCTCGTCGCGCTGGGAAGCCATCCGCGCCCAAGCCAAGCAGGCCGACATCGGCGTGCGCATCGACGCCGCCCTCGAAGCCATCGAGGCCGACAACCCGCGCCTGAAAGGCATCCTCGACAAGCGTTTCGGGCGCACCCAACTCGAACCCGGCAAGCTGGGCGAACTGGTGGACCTGGTCTCGACCATCGGCTTCGGCGAGGGCCACCGCGCCAAGGACCTGCTCGGCGAGGTCTACGAATACTTCCTGGGCCAGTTCGCCAGCGCCGAAGGCAAGAAGGGCGGCCAGTTCTACACCCCAGCCTCGGTGGTCAAGGTGCTGGTCGAGGTGCTCGCCCCGCACCGCGGCCGCGTCTACGACCCCTGCTGCGGCTCGGGCGGCATGTTCGTGCAGAGCGAGAAGTTCATCGAATCGCACGGCGGCCGCGCCGACGACATCAGCATCTACGGCCAGGAGGCGAACCCGACGACGTGGCGGCTGGTGGCGATGAACCTCGCCATCCGCGGCTTCGCCGCCGACCTGGGCAAGGAACCCGCCGACACCTTCCACCGCGACCAGCACCCGGATCTCCGCGCCGACTACGTGCTGGCGAACCCGCCGTTCAACGTGAGCGACTGGGGCGGTGAGCGGCTGGCCGACGACAGGCGCTGGGCGTTCGGTGCACCGCCTGCCGGCAACGCCAACTACGCGTGGTTGCAGCACATCCTGCATCACCTCTCGTCACGCGGACAGGCCGGCGTGGTGCTCGCCAACGGCAGCATGAGCAGCAACCAGTCGGGCGAGGGCGGCATCCGCCGCGCGATGGTCGAGGCCGACGTGGTGGAGGCGATGGTGGCACTGCCGCCGCAGCTCTTCTTCAACACGCAGATTCCGGCGTGCCTGTGGTTCCTGGCGCGAGACAAGAGCGGGACGGCGGTGCCGGGTGGGCAGCAGGGTCGCGACCGGCGCGGCGAGGTGCTCTTCATCGACGCCCGCAAGCTTGGACGGATGGACACGCGAGTGAATCGGGTGTTCGACGAGGACGATGTGGCGCGCATTGCGTCCACGGTGCATCGCTGGCGCGGTGATGGGGAGGGCGATGCCGAGGCGGGCGCCAGGGAAGGCTACGCCGACGTGCCGGGCTTTTGCCGTGCGGTGAAGCTCGCCGAGATTGCCGAGCACGGGCATGTGCTCACGCCGGGGCGCTACGTGGGCGCCGAAGCGGCCGAGGACGACGATGAGGCGTTCAACGAGAAGATGGAGAGGTTGACGGCGCAGTTGGCGGAGCAGATGGCGAAGGGGGCGGAGTTGGATGCGGTGATTCGAGAGCGCCTCGGCAAGCTGGGCTTTGCGGTGTAAGGTGCAGCCAACGAGGGAGAGACCAGTGACGATACTACGCACCATCGAGGGCGAGATCGACGCGAACGGACGTTTCCGTCCCGTCGAGCCCGGCGTGAAGATTCCAGAGGGACGCGCACTGCTGACGCTGCTCGAGCCGCGCAGTGACGAGGCCGCGCTGCTCGCGCAACCGGCCTTGGCCGAGGACTGGCTGCGGCTCGAGGAGGACGAGGCATGGGCCCATTTGCAGCCGGGCAGGTGATCGTCCTGCCGTTTCCGTTCTCGGATCTCAGCGCCAGCAAGTACCGCCCCGCGCTGTTGCTCGCCAACGCGGGGCGACGGGACTGGATCGCCTGCCAGATCACGAGCAACCCCTACGCCGATGCTCTCGCGATCGCGCTCACGCAAGCGAGCTTCGACGAGGGTGGCCTGCAGCGCGACAGCTTCATACGACCCGGCAAGCTGTTTACCGCGAACGAGGGATTGTTCGCATCGGTCGCCGGGCGCGTGCGCGGCGAACTGCTCGACGCGGCACGCGCGGCCGTTATCGCCATGATCAGGGGCGAGGGGTGAGGGATGCGCGGCCTGCGGTCGGTTGAAAGTGGGGTCGACGGGCACGTGCTCACACCGGGGCGCTACGTGGGCGCGGAAGCGGCCGAGGACGACGACGAGACGTTCAACGAGAAGATGGAGAGATTGACAGCGCAGTTGGCCGAGCAGATGGCGAAGGGGGCGGATCTGGATGCGGTGATTCGGGAGAGACTGGTGGCGATGGGCTATGCAGTCTGATTGGCAGGACTGCGCGCTCGGCGACGCGATAACCCTGAAGCGGGGCTATGACCTGCCCGCTAAGGAGCGGCGCCCGGGGCCCATCCCGATCGTTTCATCCGCGGGCTTCTCGGATGTCCACATCGAGGCGATGGTGCAAGGGCCAGGTGTAGTCACCGGCCGATATGGAACGATTGGAGAGGTGTTCTACATTGACCGCGACTTCTGGCCTCTGAACACGACCTTGTACGTCCAGGACTTCAAGGGAAACAGTCCACGTTTCATCGCCTACATGCTTCGGACGGTGGCCTTCTACCAGTTCAGTGACAAGGCTGCGGTACCAGGGGTCAATCGAAACCACCTGCACACCGCCCGCATTGTTTTGCCTCCGCTCGCCGAGCAGGTTCGCATCGCTGAATGTCTTCAATCGTTCGACGACCGCATCGACCTCCTCCGCCAAACCAACGCCACCCTCGAAGCCATCGCCCAAGCCCTCTTCAAGAGCTGGTTCATCGACTTCGATCCGGTGCGCGCCAAGGCCGAGGGCCGCGAGCCGGAGGGCATGGATGCGGCGACGGCGGCGCTGTTCCCTGCCGAGTTCGAGGAATCGGCGCTGGGGTTGATTCCGAAGGGGTGGAGCACGGGTTCGGTCCTGGAGGTTGCAAACCTCCTCAGCGGAGGCACGCCAAAGACGGATAGGTCGGAGTTCTGGGATGGTTCCATTGCTTGGGCAAGCGCAAAGGATGTCTCGCAAGCAGGTGGCCCAGTCTTGGTATCGACGGAGCGTAGCATCACCGAAGAGGGACTCGCCAAGAGCGCGACGAAGATCATTCCACGCTTCGCAACCGTTGTCGTTGCCCGTGGCGCGACGACCGGGCGGATGGTGATGTTGGCGGAGGCGATGGCGATGAACCAGACGTGCTATGGCCTGACCTCCAAACTTGGCGCACCCGTCGGGCTGCACTGCTTGCTGCGGTATGAGATCAAGGGGCTCGTTAGCGCTGCCCACGGCTCCGTGTTCGACACCATCACGACCAACACATTTGCGCGATCAATCGTCGTTAGGCCTCCGAACGATGTCTTGCATCGGTTCGAGGAGGCCGGTTTGCCGCTGTTTGAACGGATTGCGGAGGGGACATCGCGAGCGCGCACGCTCGCCATGCTTCGTGACACCCTCCTCCCCCGTCTCATCTCCGGCAAGCTCCGTCTGCCCGAGGCTCGCGAGCTCGTCGACGCCACACCTGCCTGAGCGCTCTTGCAGTCGCGTGCCAACATTTGCCAAGCGCGCGAGCCCCCCGCCACGTGGCAACGATGAAGGTCGCCCCGCTCGACGCGCTTGACCTTGCGCGCCGAGCGATTGTCGGCTCTGCCCCGACTACGGGGCCGTTGGGACCCGATGCAGCTTGACTGTGCACCAAATTAGATGCATTCTGCCTATGGACCATGCATGTCGCTCAAGAAGGTTCCCGCGCGCTTCTACCTTTCTCCGACCGGAGCGAACCCCGTTCGGGATTGGCTGGTCGCCTTACCCGTTGCCGATCGGCGGCAGGTCGGGCACGACATCGGAGCCGTCGAGTACGGCTGGCCGGTGGGCATGCCTTTGTGCCGCAGTCTCGGGGAAGGGCTCTGGGAGGTTCGGAGCACGCTCCCGAGCCGACGCATTGCACGTGTGTTGTTCTGCCTGGTCGGCGGCGAGTTGATCCTGCTGCATGCCTTCGTCAAGAAGGCGCAGAAGACGCCGCCTGACGATCTGGCACTGGCTCGCAAACGGCAGAAGGAGATCGCACGATGACCAAGCGCAAGAACCCCCAGATCGGCGGTCTCTTCGAGGAGTGGCTGAAGGAGGAAGGCATTCATGAGGAGGTGACGACCGCTTCCGTGAAGCGTGTTCTCGCCTGGCAGCTCGAGCAGGCGATGAAGGAACAGAAGCTGACGAAATCGGCCATGGCAAAGCGTATGGAGACTTCCCGGCCCCAGCTCGACCGCTTGCTCGATCCCAACAACGTCAGCGTCACGCTCGACACCCTGACCAAGGCTGCCGCCGCCGTCGGCCGCAAGGTCCGGCTCGAACTGGTCTGACGACGACGCCACACCTGCCCGAGCGCCCCTCGTCGCTTGCCAATCTTTGCCAATCACGCTAGCCTCCGCTTCATGAGCACGATGAACATCTCCCTCCCCGACGAGCTCAAGCTGTTCGTCGATCAGCAGGTCGGCAGCCGCGGCTATACCAGCAGCAGCGAATACGTGCGCGAGCTGCTCCGTCGTGAACAGGACCGCGAGAAGCTGCGGAACATGCTGCTCGAAGGGCTCCAGTCCGGACCTGCACGCGAGATCGACCTGGCAGCGTATGGTGCCGAGCTGCGCGCACGCATCAATCAGCGTGCCAGAGCGTTCGAGGCGGCGAAGAGCGCGCCGCCTCCACGCAAGCCCAAGGCCCGAGCGCGCTGACGCGGTGGCCTCACGGCGGCTGCGAGTCGTCCTTCGCCCACGGGCGGAGGCCGATATCGATGCCGCGACGGATTACTACCTGCGGAAAGCGGGAATCGCCGTCGCTCAAAAGTTCGGTGACGCCCTGACAGAGGCGTTCGTGCTGCTCGGCCGCAATCCAAGCATCGGTTCCACGCGCTTCGCCGACGCCACTGGCATGCCGGGCTTGCGTGCCTGGCCGGTGCGACCGTGGCCCTACATGGTGTTCTACGTCCTCGGCGAGAAAATGATCGACGTGGTGCGCGTCCTGCACACTTCGCGCGACCTCCCCGCCACCCTCGCCGAACCGCCAGACGTACCGTGACGAAGCCCGGCATCAGCGAGGACGCCGTCGAGCAGGCCACCCTGCAATGGCTCGCCAGCCTCGGCTGGTCCACTGCCCACGGCCCCGACATCTCCCCACCGGACGCCAGGACGCCCGGCAGCGAGCGCGCGACCTACCGCGACGTGATCCTCGCGCAGCGCCTGCGCGACGCCATCGCCCGCCTGAACCCGCACATCCCCTCCACCGCCCGCGACGACGCCCTGCGTCGCGTGCTCGCTCCCAACGTCCCCGGCCTCGTCAACGCCAACCGCCAACTCCATCGCTGGCTGGTCGACGGCGTGCCGGTCGAGTTCCAGAAGGACGGCGAGACGCGCGGCGACCGCGTGCGCCTGCTCGACTTCACCGACGTGGCCGGCAACGACTGGCTGGCCGTCAACCAGTTCACGATCCAGGGACCGAAGCTCACCCGGCGCCTCGACGTGGTGCTGTTCGTCAACGGCCTACCGCTCGTGGTGATCGAGCTCAAGAATCCGGGCTCCGAGGATGCCGACATCTGGTCGGCCTGGAACCAGTTGCAGGCGTACCAGCAGGACATCCCTGACCTCTTCCACGCCAACGCCCTGCAGGTCATCAGCGACGGCATCCAGGCGCGCATGGGCTCGCTCACCGCGAGTCGCGAGCGCTTCATGGCCTGGCGCACGATCGACGGCGTCGCGACCGACCCGCTCGGCCCGCTGCGCGAGCTGGAAACGCTGGTGCTGGGCCTCTTCCGGCGTGACCTCCTGCTCGAATACCTGCGCCACTTCATCCTGTTCGAGGACGACGGCGCGCTGGTCAAGAAGGTGGCGGGCTATCACCAGTTCCACGCCGTGCGGGCGGTGGTGGCGAGCGTGCTGAAGGCATCGGCGCCGGGCGGCACGCGCAAGGGCGGCGTGGTGTGGCACACCCAAGGCGCGGGCAAGAGCATCGAGATGACGTGCCTCGCCGGCGCGCTGATGGCGCATCCGGCGATGGGCAATCCGACGCTGGTGGTCGTGACCGACCGCAACGACCTCGACAACCAGCTCTTCGGCGTGTTCGCCGGGGCGTCGGAGATGCTGCGCGAGACGCCGGTGCAGGCCAACACGCGGCCGGAGTTGCGGCGCTTGCTCGCCAACCGGCCCTCGGGCGGCATCGTCTTCACCACGATCCAGAAGTTCACGCCCGGCGAGGACGAGGACCTGTTCCCGGTGCTCTCCGACCGTCGCAACATCGTGGTGATCTGCGACGAGGCGCACCGCAGCCAGTACGGCTTCGAGGCGCGGCTGGTGAATACCGGCAACGGCAGCGCAGGGGCGGCCAAGGCGGTGGCGAATGCGCCCACCGCGCTGGAAGCTGCGGAAGGCCCCACGCCGCCCGTCGTACCGCGCCATACCGGCAGCAGCGCCGTGCGCTACGGCTACGCCCAGCACATGCGCGACGCGCTCCCTGGCGCCACCTTCGTCGCCTTCACCGGCACCCCCGTCTCCTCCGACGACCGCGACACGCAGGCCGTCTTCGGCAGCTACGTGCACATCTACGACATCGAGCAGGCGGTGAAGGACGGCGCCACGGTGCCGATCTACTACGAGAGCCGCCTCGCCAGGCTGGAGCTGAAGGACGGCGAGATCGAGAAGCTCGACAGCGAAGTGGACGAGCTCACCGAGGACGACGAGGCCGATGCCGCCAGAGTCGCCCGTCTGCGCCGCTGGGCAGCGCTGGAGCAGCTCGTGGGCGCCCCGCCGCGGATCCAGAAAGTGGCGGCCGATATCGTCGCCCATTTCGAGAACCGCCTCACGACACTGGACGGCAAGGCAATGGTGGTGGCGATGAGCCGCGCCGTCTGCGTCCATCTCTACGACGCCATCGTCGCCCTGCGACCGCACTGGCACAGCGACGATCCGCAGCAGGGGGTCATCAAGGTCGTGATGACCGGCTCCGCGGCGGACAAGGCGCTGCTCAAGCCGCACATCCACCCCAAGGAGGTGCGCAAGCGCCTGGAGACGCGCTTCAAGGATCCGGCGGACCCCTTCAAGCTGGTCATCGTGCGCGACATGTGGCTCACCGGCTTCGACGCGCCCTGTCTCACCACGATGTATGTCGACAAGCCGATGCGCGGCCACAACCTGATGCAGGCGATCGCCCGCGTCAACCGCGTGTTCCGAGACAAGCCGGGCGGCCTCGTGGTCGACTACATCGGCATCGCCAACGAACTCAAGGCGGCGCTGGCCGACTACACCCAGGCCCACGGCCGCGGTCGGCCGACCATCGACGCCCACGAGGCCCTCGCCGCACTTGAAACGCAGATGGACGTGCTGCACGCCATGCTGCACGGCGTCGACTACGCCGACTTCCGCGAGCACGCCTGGCAGCGCTTGCCTGCCGTCGCCAACCACGTGCTCGGCCTGGACGACGGCAAGCAGCGCTTCGCCGACGCCGTGGTTGCCGCCAGCAAGGCGTTCGCCCTGTGCTGCACGCTCGACGGGGCGCTTGTTTACCGCGACGAGCTCGCCTTTCTGCAAGCCGTCAAGGCCGCGCTCACCAAGCACGCCGGCGCCGACCGCAAGCTCACCGACGAGCAGAAGGAGCACGCCCTGCGGCAGATCATGAGCCGCGCCGTGGTGAGCGACGAAGTGGTCGACATCTTCAGCGCCGCGGGTCTGAAGCGCCCCGACATCGGCATCCTCTCCGACGAGTTCCTGGACGACGTGCGCCACATGAAGGAGCGCAACCTCGCCGTGGAACTGCTCGAGCGGTTGCTCAACGGCGAGATCAAGTCACGTTTCAAGACCAACGTCGTGCAGTCGGCGAAGTTCTCCGAGCTATTGCAGCAAAGCCTCGCCCGCTACCGCGCCCGCGCCGTGGAGACGGCGCAGGTCATCGAGGAGCTGATCGCGATGGCGAAGCGCTTCCAGGAGGCCGCCCAGCGCGGCGAGCGCCTGGGGCTCAACGCCGACGAGATGGCGTTCTACGACGCGCTGGCGGCAAACGAGGCCGCGGTCCGCGAGCTGGGCGATGCGACGCTCAAGAAGATCGCCGTGGAGCTCACGCTGAGCTTGCGCAAGTCGGTGACCGTGGACTGGGCGAAGCGGGAAGCGGTGCGGGCGAAGCTGCGGGTGATGGTGAAGACGCTGCTGCGGCGCTACAAGTACCCGCCGGACCGGCAGGAGGAGGCTACCGAGACGGTGCTGCGGCAGGCGGAGACGCTGTCGGCGGAGTGGGTGGTGGGATAGCCGCGAGCAGCAAAGGAAGTGCGCCTGCCTGCGTTTGCGCGCCACCAACGTGGCGCCGCTTCAACGGCGCGCAAACGTCGCACCAGCCATTGATTGTGGGAAACGAAACTGTCGTTCCCACAAATCGAAGGCTTTGTGATGGCGTCCCCAGGGGGATTAGTCGCTATTCCCACTTTAATTTTCAATGGGTTGGCGCAGTCAGTTTAGGCGATTCGAACGTAAGCCGCCACTTTCCCGTGCCTTGTAGCCCCAACAATCGATTGCGCCGCCTGCAGCTATGAGAATCCGGCTGACGCGAATTTCTTCGCGCGGCCGAGGCACTTGCCATCTAGCGGCAACAAAGCGTCCAACACCACAAGGTCCGCGAATAGCCGGCGGCATGGCGGCCCCTTGGGGATGGTGAAGGCATAGTCGGCCATTCGGCCGCCCATCCACTCGATTGCTTTCGCCTTATCTCTGAGCGCACCGGAGGCAACGACCAGGATGCGATAGCCCGTCACGACATCAACCAATTCGGTGAGCCTGCTCGCATCGCGTACCAGGGCAAGTCCAATCGCGTCCGCAAGCGATTCACACGCCTGTGTCGCCGCAACGTCTGCAGCCAAAAGCAGTGCCTCCAAGAACCGCTGCCTTCCAGTGTCTCCCTCGCGAATCGTGGCGCGTCCGATGGACTTCGAAAGGGCTTCGAGTAGTGTGCTGTCAAATCGGAGCAGCCTGCATGCGACTGCCATCCCCTTCCATGCCTCCCCAATTGGATCCTCGCAAATCTCTGCCCCCGCCGTCGCAAAGTGCTCTGACACTCCCTCCGAGTCCGTACCTTTCCGCTGCGCAAAATCTGCCATTCGCGCACCAACTCGGCATAGGGGGCCAGGCCGTTCCGCGTCGAGCAAGCCACCCTCTGCCTGCAATGCATTCAGGGCCGAGTCCACGATGCCACCGATTCCGCGCTCATCGAGAAGCGGCTTTATTGCCATCACGCGGCCCATTGTCGAGGCTCGGAGTAGGCCCGGCGACAAGTCCCAAGCTCTCCATAATGGCTCTTCCATCATGTCCAAAAGAGATGCTGCCACATCCATCTCCGTTTCCACGCCGCCAAGCCAGTCGACAAATCGGTCGACATTGTCTTCGTCTACCTCCAGTAACTCGACAAGAATATGGGCGTGGGCGCAGGCGGCAAGCCGGCGCCAGGAAAGGGGCAATACCGAGAGCTCTTCACTCACGCTAATCTTTCCAAGCGTCGCTCGCACAAGTGCTGGCATCAGCTTCCACGCAATGGCAATTCCATTCTTCTTTGCCTTCTCACCAAAGAGACGCTCTAATGTGTCTGCGGCCAATTCAATGAATCCCTGATTCATTGAAAAGTTCGAAACGGCGATTTCGAGGATTCCGAGTAATGCAATCGGCGACCTGGATTCGGCGAACTCATTCAACGCCGACAGCAAATCCACGGCTTGCACGTCCCGGCAGAATCTGACGGGAGATAGGGACGAATCGAAGTTCAATGCCAGCGCACGCTTCAAGCCATCATGGAGCGAAACTCGAATAGCTTCGCACAAGTCGGGCACTAGGACATCTTCTATCCAAACTGGCTGCGCGTTGATCTCGCGCGGCTGCCCGACAAGAGTTGAAAAATAGACAAGCGATGTTGGGATAAACTCATCGACACCCATCTGCGCACCAGATCTCCATTTGCGCTCAAGCGCGGCGAGGAATTGACTTGGTGTCTCGCGGAAATCCGATAACAGATGAGAAAGCTCGATCTCACGGAGAGCCCCTTCAGAAAGGGTCGCGCGCCAGCGTTCCACGCTTGGCATCTTCGGCCAACATTGGGCAGCGGCGTGCGTCAATGTGGCTAATCTGACTTCCCGGTCCGGGTCGAAAAACCCGAATTCCCAAATTGCTCGGTCCGCCTTCCCCTCTCCTGTCAACGAAATGCCACTTACCTTCGGTATCCTCCGTAAGACGATTTGTTTACCGTTGCATGCTTTCAGTTGCGCTTCCCCATTCCCATCCCGAGCGCGTTGAAGCGCGGAGATAATGTCAGCATGTCTAATCGAGCCTAGATCCCCATAGCTAAGAAAGGACAGGTCAGCAAAAGCTGAAAACTTCTCATCACTTAGCAGCTGGCGAACCACCATTCCCGGCATTGCCTTGACCAGCGTTTTCGCCACCATTGCTTGGTAATTCATTCGCGATCTCCACCGAACGCTGCATCACCCATTCACCAATCCTCCGTGTCGCCTCGGACACCACCGAAGAGCACGCCGGAAGGTGCGAAACAATGATCTTCTGTTCGACCCATCGCGTATAGCGTTTCACTCGCGCCTCCGACATTGCAGCTGGTAATAGGGCCGCAACTAACCGTGCAACGGCTAGTTCCCTAATTCGCTCCGCCCCATTGGGGGCGAATCGCAGGGCCATTTCGGCGTCAGGCACCACGTGGTCAACCACCCAATCAGCGCGAGCCACCGTACCGTCAATGTCAGCCTCCTCATCGCCCCAAAGCCCACGGACAACCCGTTGACCCACCCTCCACAGTTGGTCGAGGTACTCGAGGTCCGACTCCGAACAAAGGAAGTTCGACGAGTGAAGCCGAGCAAGATATTCTCTGATTACCCTCAACCCAGCGGACTCGACGAGCGCTCCACGCTCATCAATCTTCGCGTCCGACAATAACGCCATAAGCTCGTCGTCTCTAATGGGAAGCGCCATGTAGCAGGACTCCCGCATTCTGTGGCGCGCACTATCACGCTCGGTCGCTGCCGCGACGCCCCGCTCCACGAGCATATCAATCAGATCAAGTGAGCAAAGCAACAATGTCTTTGCTCCCTTTCGGTCCTCCAAAGAATTCTTACCATTTAAAAGTCGATCATCGATGCACACCGCGTCGACTTGGCTGACATCTTCAAACAGATCGACAACCGGTTGCCCGTGTATTCCAAGACGCGCATCGATGTCGTCGCGTCCTCCCTCGCGAAAAAATCCAATTTTTCCGTTAGCAACTCCTCGCCTGACAACGTCACGGATGCCTTCGAGCGCACCGACCATCCTTTCTCCGTGACGCTCCGTGTCGATCAGCGCTTGCCATTCCTCGATTGCGGCTATGTGAACGAACACTTTCCGGTTTGAGTTAACCAGGGTTTCGAGCAAGTCAACCGAATTGAGGTGATCAGCCGAGACTCGATCCAAGAATACCGACGCTCCCACGCTGAGGCTGGCGCCGGCTGCCCCGCCAGAACTGACCCGTTCGAGATACTCCAGTGCCTTGTCTCGTTCCGCCGTAGTTATGCGTCCCTCCACGTGAAGCGCGTTTGCGACAGCGGCGGGACAAGAGAGGGTCGACGCAAATTCGCCTACGTCAGCCTCCGAGTCCATATAGGAGCCGATCCGAAAAAGTTTGCCTGAATGAACACACACTCCATGATGACGCTTCGCACCCGCCAGCAGTGCCGCCGTCTCATCGCCCACTTCCTCAACCAGACAGGACGGCGCCGTCTCTCCAACGACACTCAAAAGCCCTCTCCCATACAGATCAATCAACGGCTTGGCGTCATGAATTCGAGAAGGCTGATGAAATCGAACCTTCTCCTCCTCGAAGAGCAGGCTTTCCATGAACCGAGGTGATACGCACGTGTAATCCAATGCTTCAACGAGGCCCGATAGGAAGCCTAAGTCGCTCAGGATCAATACCGACGTGATGTCGAGCGCGATCCTTCGAACCCCGCCGGCATCTGTGCGGCTTCGCGCTCCAGAGATGATCGGAATCGGTTGCCGCTTTCGCGCGTCTGTCTGCCTCCTGTTCTCCCTCGGTATTGCGATCAGCAATCGAGATAGCGGTACATTGAGAACCGAGGCAGACCAATGAATGGGGACAGTTCCGCTCCGGAACAGTTCGTTTTTCTTCCGCCAGTCCTCCGACGATTCTCTTAGCATCTCGACCATTTCCCTCATTGAGAGAGTCATGACCGGCCCATCATTGCCTTGTGAGATTGCGGCGGCTTTGGCGACCAGTGGCATTGCAACATCGTCGCAACCAAGCGCCGCGGCGACTGAGTAGGCTTGAAGCAATGATCTCGGATTGTCTGGCTGCCGCTCGACGGACTCCTTAACAATCTCTAGTGCACGTTCCCTCGCCCTCGAAGAGGCCAGACGAGCCATGTGGAGCAGTAACTCGACCGGCAACTTGTCCCGTCGTCCCCATTCGCGCTCCAATATGGCCGGAAGCTTCTCCCATTCGCCCATTCGGACGGCCAGGTTGATATCCAGTGCGACATCGTTGGCGTGAAACCTGCTCGCCAGCAAGCTGCTGTTTAATTCGAGGGATTCCGGCAATCGCCCTAGGTGAAACAGGGCCCAAGCCCTTGCCGACAACAAATCCAAATTCCGCGTGACGAGATCCGGCCACTTATCGAGGAGGCACATCAGATCATCGATAGGCTGGTGATCGTTGCGCATAGATGCAACGCAAAGCCGCAAGTTTTCGGAATTCGGCTCCCGTCTGAATAGCTCCAAAGCAAATGGCGCGAGTTCCGTCCAACGTCTATTCATCTCTAGGCTCCTGACTAGATTAGTCAGGTCCACAAGCTGCCCGGACGCTTCGTAAATTTCGCGTGCCTGCCTGGTTGGATCTTCGCCCTTGCACTGGCTAATCATGAGTTGGAATCTTGGAACGTCAGTCGGATGCAGGGCGTCCCGATTCGCCTCAAAAACTTGCGCAGCACGATCACAATCCCCGGCCTGAACGTGCGCATCGATCAACGTTCCAGCAAGGGCCGCCGTCGGTCCCGAGGCGGCCAAACGATCCCACCTGTCTTCTACGAACGACGCAAGCTCCACAAATCGACCCAGATGGCGCAGCAAGAGTATCTTGGCATTCATTTCCTCCAATGAGAGCCCGCCGACCATCTCTGCCCTGTCCAAACGCTTTTCCAGCGCGGAGGGATCAAACTTAACGTTGAAAGCGTGCGCCAGAGGGAGAAATTCGACCGCCTTTTGGGCGTCACTCATGTCGGCGCTCAAGGCCGTAAGCTCTTCGCCGCGCCGAGACGGATCGACAAGCCGAAGCCAGCGTAACCACGCTGTCGCAGTTCTCGTCAGCGCGTCATCGCCGGCCGCTTCTGATATTTCGCCACAAGCTTCAAAGGATGAATAAGCGCCTTTCCTCCAACGGTCGGCCTCATCCCCGTCGAGCAAGTGCTCCGAGGCCGCGAGAAATCCTTCGTGGAAGAGTCTCTCCCGCACCTCCGGCGCGGTCGCATTTGCCGCGTAGACAATTCCGCGCATATATCCCAGCATCGGCCACGCGTCGATCATGTGGTCTGGCAATGAGGAGGCGACGGTCGTAGCTCGATCCAATCTGCCATTTTCCGCGAGGCACTCAATTACATTGGTCCATCCAGGCGGTGTAAATGTATTCTCTGAAATCTGATTGAGCGATTCGAAGTAGTCCAAGGCGGATTCGGCGTTCCTCTTAGTCCGCAATATGCCGAAGGTAGTGCTTCTACAATCCGCAGAGTCGATCTCAGCAAGCAACCGCAACGCTCCTTCAACATTCCCGCGCGCTGTCTCTGCCCAAGCCAATGTTGAAGGGGAAGGTTCTTTCCCAAGTCTCGATAGTTCGGCGAGGGCACTTTCGCATTCGGCCAGCCGTCCGTGGCTCGCAGACATCCGTGCGATCCAGTCCTGGACTTCGCCTTTTACCGACGGCGGCGCGGCAGCGAACTCACCTTCCGCACCTAATGCTATGGCGAGCTTCTGCAATTCTTCCAGCACTTGGATGCCCAACGTAGCGCGCCGCTTCAATATCGACTCAAGCCTCGATTGGGCGTCTTTGCCGTGATGCTCGAGTACCGCGCCACTACCGAAGATCGTCGTTGCGGGAATCGAGCTGTCAACTTTCCTGATTACCTCGTCAAAGCGATCATGCATTGACTCAAACCCAGCTTGCGAAATGGCAGCCGCACCTGAGTCTCTTGCAGCTTCCTGAACGCTTGTCGTCAGGAACGTTACGGCGGCGAAGACATTACTCTCTGCGTAGCTCTTGTGTTCGCCCGAGATTTCCATGTAAATCGATAAGAGCTTTTCTCGGTCTTCATCATTTTCCGGCGCGGACACTAGTCGCGCTCTCGCCACGCGCCTCAGTGCGGCATTTGCATCGGGGTGCGATAGCCAATCCCGCATGTGTTGGAGCGAAAAATGCTCTGGGCGAACAAATGCGGCTCCTATCGCGTTGGCCAGTTGGTCCCAATGGGTATCGCTCGCTGATGTTGCCCCTAGGCGTCCCAACGCGCCGTCCAACAATTCGTCCGCACGATCACGCGCGGCGGCATGGGGGTTACCGCCAGCGCGGCGTTCCAACCATAGTCTGCGGATGGGCGCAATCAAGGCCGTTAGACCGGACCAAATGGCTCGCACCCAACCGAGTTCCGATCCTGACATGTAAATTCCTAATGCGCCGTCAGCTTCGCGCTCTCGTAAACGTGCTCGCGGCTCGCAACTCCCTCAGCGAAGACTGCTAACGATGTCATCAAGGCGCGCCTCGGTGAAGCGCCAGTGTGACGGAATGCGGTCTACGGTGCCCTTCCCGGCGGCGCGGTCGGTCCATGAGTGCGATTCAGACAGGATCGTATCGCCGCGCCCGCCGGCAGCAGCCTTGAGCTGAGCGGCGACTTCATTAGGCGTTGCCAAGTACACGCGCAGCATTTCGATCAATGGAATGTCCTTGAACTGCACAAAGCAGAACAGCGTCTTGGCAGTGTGCTTGGCGAGCCACGCATCAGCGGCCTCGTGGTAGCTTCGGCCCTTTTTGAACGACTGGCTCAAGCCCCAGCCGCCGTCCTTGCTGCCTTTGACGGATACCTTTAGCGCGCGCTCGCCATCGACCACGACGAGGTCGTACTCTGGTTGGTTCGCGCCGTATTGCACTGACACATCCCATCCACAGCGGGCGAACTGTGCCGCCGCGAATGCCTCCGCCGCCGTCGCCACCTGCCATGTGTTCTTCATGTTGGCTTCGCTTCCCCTTTAGCGTCGCTACTCCCGAACTAGGTTGAATGCGACCGAGGCTCGAGCTTTTCGATGTCGGTCACCATGAGCAGGCTCACAGTGCCGTCCGCGGACACGGTGCGCGTCCCGATGAGTCGCACTCTTTTACCGAGCAGATCCGTCGCTTGTGGAGCCAGGTCCTCGGGAAACTGGCATCTCACCTCCCCAACTTCGGCAATGTTCCGCAGACGGAAGGTCCGACGATCAAGATCCATCTCTCGAATGTCACCTTCGTGCGACTCCTCGTGCTCAGCTACGGCAGCCTCTAGCTCACTTGCGATGCGATCGGCAGATTCCGGACCTAAGTGTATCGGAGGCGTTTTGTCGAGCATAGCGCCGTACAACTCCACGAAATCGATTCCACCTTGTCGCCGTGGGATAAACGGCTTTACTGCCCGAAGAGCAAGCCGGCGCTTCGCGAAGTCGGGAAACGTTTGAGCCAATCGGTTTGGATCAGGCTGCTCTAGCGAAGCCCACTCGGCGACGATTAGGAATCCATCTAATGCCGACCGTGCGGCCGCTCGATATTGGTCCTGAACGAGTTGCCCTTGGGTCGGCTCAGGAAGTCGGACCCCGACCTCGAAGCTGCCTGGGGCGAACAATGCGACTTCAAGATCGCATGCAGACTGAAGTTCCACTGGCGGTCGCCCGATTGTGCGACCCCACAACTCATAACCGGCGATCGATTGCACGCCTTTTCGCAGAGCGTCAAGGAACGCCGTGACTACGCTTGCGGGTGTCTCGCCCCAGCGCGCCTTCGGACCCACGAGTTTCATCCACAGCGGCGCCTGCGCCCGCTCCGCCACCGTCAGGCCAGTGAATGCATCAATTTCCAACCGAAGACGCCGAATCTCATCAAGCGGTCCCTCGGCGAGGAGAGCGAAAGCCGAAGGGCTCGTTTTCGAGTATTCCCGGCGAAGCGCAGCGAGCGCCCGCTGAAGGTCCCCCATCGCATCAAGGGCGCGCGATAGCTCGTGCTCGTCTCGAATCATGGCAATGCAAGCCGCACAAGGCCCTTCGTTACCCCGTCGGGGCCTTCCTTGAGTCGGGTGAAATACGAAACGTAGTGATCATATGCATCCGATCCCTCCGGGACCACGAACACGTCGAACTGATACGCCTTCTTCAAACGCCGGGCGGAAAGGGCGTTGTACTCGAAGGGGTTTAGAGGCCCTGTCATTGGAACTGCGCCATTCGCGACGACGAACACGATGTCGATGTCGCTTGGATCTGGCTTGGAGGTAACGAAGCTGCCATCCACGATCAGGTGACGTGCGAATGAGTACCTTCCAACCTGCGCGACCATTTCTCGGAGTCGCTTGACGAGATTCATCCTACGTTCGGACTGCTGGAAGCCGCCAAAGAGCGCATCGATCTGTTCGAGAGACAGGTCATGCATGCCCGGAGGCAAGAGACCGTGCTCATTGAGCGTTAGGACATCGAGCCCTTGATAGTTGGCCATTTGAGCGCGCCCCTCGCCGCCCTCCATCAGGAACAGGTATGGGCGCTATACCCGAGCGAGCCCCCATCTGCCGGACGTAACTTGGAGTTTATGAAACCCAACGGGCCCTTTGCGGACGACGATCCGCTGGACTTAGGAGCGTACTTTAGGCTTGCGCTCATAGGACGGCCATCCGCTCTACGAAATCCTGATTCACGAGTTCGCCTCCACTAAACGCACCGGAAAGGAGAGCTTGAAAAGTTGCGTCGGCTTTCCCAACTGCGGAGTCTTGCAGCACGGCCACGCCCTGCGTGGCCGCGACCAACGCACTGAAGCGTGCCTGCAATTCAAGGGACGGCAGCAATACAGGGAAAGCACTTAGCTGTGTCTTGTTGATGGATGCTATGCCTGTCGTCTTCTTAGCGACACTCAGGAAATACGCCTTGCCATAGGAACTGCCGGCAAGCGAGCGGAGATAGGGAGGCAGTACACGATTGCGGTTGCACCGAACCTTGAAGATGTGATTCTGATGAACGCAGGACTCGATCTCACCTGACCACAGCGCAGCCCTCCCCAGTTTGTCAGGGTCTCCGCCTTCAGTCATGAGGAGGTCCCCGGGCTGAATCAACAGTCTGTCCACTTCGCTATGCCGAACTTCTATGGTCTTAACTGCGGAGAGATCTAGGTATCCGTCCTTAACGTTGGCGACCCGCATGTACGGCAGTTCGACGCTTTCTCCGGCCACGAGATTCCGACCTTTTGCAATGCCGGAAATTACCTCTGCGACTTCAGAGAGCGCTACGATTGGCCATGCATCTGCGTTCGTATTGGGATCTCCGAACATCTTGAAGAAGAGCGCGGGAACGATCTCGGCGACTTTGGCTTGCGCCTCTCGCCGTAGCCTGACAATTCCCTCCGCTTGGGACAACAGTTCAACGATGCAACGCTGTTCGGGTATCGGTGGCAAGGGAATCCGCAAGTCAAAAACGAAACCCATGTCGGCGCGCGGCATTCGGGCGCCAGCGGTCCTTTTCGAGATGCGGTCCACGACGCTTGCCGACCTCAGGAAAAAAGACAAATAGCGGCGATCAAGTTCCGCACGGGGCCTTAGTGGAATAATTTCCGTCGAGCACTTCCCTTCGAAGTCTGGAATAGCGACTTTGTTCAGGTACGGCCGCAACTTCCCGTAGAGAACGTGTTCCGGTCCGAAGCGAAAACTGTTCGCTTGCGGCGTCTCTGGCGTCTTTGAGAGTTCACCGCGTTGGAACACTCCCGTACCGGATTCGATCGTCTCAAGACCGACATAGCGAAGCTTCCTTCCATCGCCGGGACGAATAGTGGTGCGATCCTGCTCACAGTAGTCCCCGAGGCGAACGAGGTGCGTCTTGCTCATGGCGCCTCACTTAGCGCAGCGCGAAGCGCTTCCACTTCTTCCATGATCTCGGCCTCGATCGCGGCCAATTCGTCGAGTAGCTCGCGCGGGTCCCGATGCTGCACCTGCTGCTGGCTCATGGGACGATACCGCCCAGCAGAGAGATTGAAGTCGTTGGCGCGGAGCGTCGCCGTATCGGCAAACCACCACCGAGCTGTCCACTCGGCCTTCGGGTCGCGCTTGTCCCAAGCCTGCAATCCCGCGTCGCGGTCGCGATACGCAGCGATTACCGTCGGCAGATCGTCGGCTCCGATGGCCTGGTCATGGTTGGCGTCGAGCTTGTAGCCGTCGTTGTCGGCATGCAGGAAGAGGACGTTCTCGGTCTTGCCGCCCTTGCGGAGGAACAGAACCGAAGTCTTAACGCCGGAGTATGGCTGGAACACGCCACCCGGCAGGCTCATCACAGCCTCGACGCGGTTGTTCTCGACGAACTGGCGGCGCAGCTCCTTGTGTGCGCCGGTTGAGCCGAACAGCACACCCTCCGGGACGATGACGCCGCAGCGTCCGCCAGGACGCAGGGAGTCCATCATGTACTTGAGGAACAGAAGCTCGGTTGCCGTCGTCGTGCCGACCTTCACATCATCGACGATGCGATCCTTGTCCACCCGGCCCGAGAACGGCGGGTTTGCGAGGACGACATGATAGCCCTCTTCCGGCAGACCAAGCTCGGCCTTGCGCTCGGCATCGAGTGTCGTCGTAAGCACGTTGCGCAGCAGGATGCGCACGTTCGGCAGCCCGCGCAGCGTGAGGTTCATCGTCGCGAGCCGGACCATCTTCGGATCAACATCGTTACCAAAGAAGGTCTTGTTCTGGAGTGCCGAGACCTGCGCCGCCGAGAGCTTGTCGCCGAGGCCGCGCGTCTGCACCTTGCCATCGATCTCGACGCTTTGGATTCCGCCCGGCGACGAGTTTGCGAGGCGGATCTGGTTGTAGGCGGCGACCAAGAAGCCTGCCGTGCCCGCCGCCGGGTCGTAGACCGTCTCCCCGATCCTAGGATCGACGATTTCGACGATGGCGCGAATAATGTGGCGTGGCGTTCGGAACTGACCAAGTTCGCCTGCCTGCTTAATCTGCTTGAGGACGTGTTCGAAAAGGTCGCCCTTGGTGTCGGCATCCGAGCGATCGAGTCGCAGGCCATCGACGAGCGTCACGACCTGGGTGAGCACGGTCGGCTCGTCGATCACGAGACGCGCACCGTGCATAAAGTTCACAGCAGAACGGTCGGCAACTTCGGCGAAGAACGGAAACACCTCATCGCGCACGAAGCGCACGAGCGGATCGCCGGAGAGACCCTTGGCCCACACCGACCAGCGGAATCGGTCCTTCGGGATCGTCGGCTCACCTTTGGTTGAGGCGTTTAGCGGATTCTTGAGCGTCCACGAGCCGGCAAAAATGCTCTCGTGCTTGTGCTTCAAGACTTTGGCGCGTGCTGCGTTTTCCGCGTCAATGCCTTCGACCAGATAGAAGAAGAACAGAAACGCGAGCTGCTCGGCGTTGGAGACTGGATCGGGATAACCGCCGCCGAACAGATAGTCGCGTACCTGTTCGATGGAGCGGCGCATCTCGGGTGTTAGGGGCATTGCTTCTTATCCCTGTTCTTTTGTAGGTCGCACTTACGACGGTCGAACCGTGGGGCAGTTGTGGGCGCCAGGTGCCGCCCCTTCCGTACGGAAAACCTCACCGTTGAGTGAATCCAGGATGGCGTCGAGACTCTCTTCGCCGCCAAAAACCCGAATAGCCTCGGGCATGCCGCCCATCAACGTAAATGGGTGAAAGGCGAAGTGCCCGGGCGTGAATTCGTCCATCGTGTCGGCATTTGCCCGGAGCTGGCTGCCGACAACACGTAGCCACCGCTCCTGATCGGGTGTGTATCTGTCTTCCTGGCTCAGGAGCCATGCCTCAAACCGCGCCCCGATCATGGCGGCCTTGGCTTCCGAAGCTTCGGGGAAAACCATGTTTCCGTTGTCGTCGACGGTGACCCACTCGCGCGTCGTTGGATCGATGTGGTCATTAATGTCTAGTGAGAGCAGGCGCCGCGGCTCGTATTTCTTCTTCACCTGTTTCACTACAACAACACCGCCTTCGCCGCCCTCGTCTTCATCCCCGTGGTAGTCAGACACGCCGACGAAATCGAACATTGTGAAGAGCGGCTTGCCTTTGAACTTGCGGGTACCGCGCCCCCGCATCTGCTGATACAGGATGGCCGAGCGCGTGAACCTCGCGAAGACGAGGTTCATGACCTCCGGGCAATCGAAGCCGGTATCGAGCATGTTCACGGAGACGAGAATCTGCGGGAACGTTTCCTTCTTGAAGCGCTTGATTTTGGTCATGCCGTCAACGGTGTCATCCGTCCCCATGCCGGAAACAACGTAATCGGCATACCGCGTCTCCGGCGATGGCTTTCTGTCGGCGTAGGCAGCATCGAGCATCTGCGCGAGCGTCTCGGCGTGGCGCTTGGTCACGGCGAAGACGATCGTCTTACCCAGGAGCGGCTTTCTGATCTGACCTTGCGCATCCGTGTAGCCATTTTCGAGCACATCGCGGAACTCGCGGACAATGGCACGGTTGCGCTCGGGGATCGTGAACCGGCGCTCCAGCGCCGCCGGGTCGATTGTGACGCTTTGCTCGTGGCCGAAGAGCTCGTCGAATTCCGCACGCGTCGTAGAGTCCATGGCGGTCCAGTCCAGTTCATCGCGCTTCACCGCGAAACCACCTTCCGCAGCGGTCTTAACGGTCTTCGCCTTGTAAATCTGGTACGGGACGAGGTATCCGTCGCGGATCGCATCTTTGAGCTTGTAGGTGAATGTCGGCTTGTCGACCTCGAAGAATCGCAGGGTGTCGCGAATGGCGAATTTGTCTTCGTCGTCGCCGAACTCCTTGACATCGGCGATGCAGGGCGTCGCCGTCAGGCCGAGCTGTACGCCATCGAAGTGCTTCAGTACACCACTCCACTTTCCATAGATCGAGCGGTGGCATTCATCTGAAATAACGAGATCAAAGTAGCCCGACGAATACTCGTGATAAATGTTCACCATGCTCTGCAGCGTGGTGATGGTGATACGCTTCTCGTCCTGAAAGCGCCGACCGGCACGCAGGACATAGGCCGGAAATTCGGGTAGATGCTCGGCAAAGGCATCCTCGGCTTGCTTGGCGAGCGGGATACGGTCAACGAGGAACAGAACGCGCGTGATGGCGTTCGCCTCAAAAAGCCTCTTGATCAACGCGGCCGCGGTGCGGGTCTTGCCGGTGCCGGTCGCCATTTCCACAAGCATCTTTCGGCGCCCTGCGTTCCACTCCCGGCAAAGCCTGTCGATGCATTGCGTCTGGTAGTCGCGTTCGACAATGTGCTTGTCGATGGCAACCGCCAGGGGGTCACGACGGACTTGCCCGGTCGCGGCCCGGCGCTCGAGGTCACCCTGCGAGTAGAACGTCTTGACGGCGCGCGGGAAGGCTTCGCGCTGCCATTCCCAGAAGCGAATCTCCTCGCCGTTTGCCAGGAAGATGTATGGCACCGCGAGCTGCGAGGCGTAGTCCCTCGCCTGCCCTTCTGCCTCGCCCGGGTTGATCGCGGCCTTCTTCGCTTCGACAACGGCCACGGCTCTCCCGTGGCGGTCGCACAGGACGTAGTCGGCCTTGGTCTTGTCCGGAAGTACGTACTCGAAGCGGACGGCGTTCGGATCAAGAACGTCCCAGCCTTGGTCACGGAGCTGGGCGTCGATCTTGACGCGCGAAAACGCTTCGTTCGTTCCTGGCATGCTGGTGACGGTCGGCTTCGCCTATTCGGAGGGTGGGTTCGTGCGTTGCACCGGCGCGCGTGCGCCGATCCAACCATGGGGGCACGCCATACTGCGGCAACTCATTGAACCCCTCCGGTATTTGCGACAGTGCGATTGCGCCGGGCAGCGCGCCGCCGTTTGGCGGCCAGTTCGTCACTGTCGAGCAGGTCCGCCGCCTCGGCGATCTGGTGGTAGCCGAACCGATCCAGCAGCCGGAATTTCGCCATCATCGACAGCTCGGCATTGCCCTTCCGAACGGCCGACAGCGTGCTGCTTGGAACATCCAGGTGCTTGGAGAGCTGCTTGTCCTCGACGAAGCCGCACCGTTCTCGCACGTAGTCGAGGATGCCGGCCCAATCGATCCCTTCCTTTCCGCAGAACCGGGCGAAATCGGACTTGGGGTAGTGCTGTATAGGGGCGTCAGGCTTTCCCAGGCGCGCGGCGGCGCCCGATTTCCCCCGTGAGCCGGGCATGTTGCATCACTCCCCTGAATGCGTGATAATTCACTAGTGCGCCATATATGCCGCACTTATCGCCCATGGAATCTACTGCGAAAGCGATCATCGCACGGACAGCCCCGAGGCGCATCCCCACGACCGTGAAACTGCGGGTTGAAGGAGACTAAAGATGTCGAACGCCGAGGCGATGGCCAACATTCTCCCAATCGCGTCGATGGACGGAAACTCCGGCACGTTCGCCGGGGTATGCCGTCTCGCCTCCCTTGCGGCCGAGCCCCGCTCTTGGGCTGCGCCCTTTCATCGCGTCGTACTCGTGGATGCGAGCGGGACGCTCACGTGCTACGGTTGGCCCGGGGAATTCACCGTCGACGGGCGACCCGAACCGTTCGACATCGTCGAGGTCAGTGGCGCGGCGCGAATCTTCAACGGCAAGGTGATCGCGGACCTGAAGACCATGTCGCTGGTGACGACCAACGTCGACCACAACATCGCGCTCCAGTTATTGCCGGTCACCGCCGCGGCCGTCCCGGCACTGATTCCTCGGCTCGCGGGCGTCGTCTCGCAGATCAGCAATCAACATCTTCGGCGGTTCGTGCTCGGTGTTCTTGCCGAACGGGAGGTCGCGGCAAATTTTCTCCGTGTTCCTGGCAGCTGCGGATTTCACCATGCCGAGCCGGGCGGGCTGCTGCAGCATTCGCTTGAGGTGGTCGAGCCGATCCTCACGTGGCCCGGACTCGATCAAGAAACGCGCGACCTTGCCGCCACTGGCGCACTGTTCCACGACATCGGCAAGATTCGGACGATCAAGCCAGACGGCCGCAGCACAGAACTGGGCGGGTTGGTCAGCCACGAATCCCTCAACCTCTTGCTCTGCGAGCGGGCCCTACGTGAACTTGAGCATGCGTGGAAGAGCGGCTCCTACGCGATCATGCACATCTTGACCGCTGGGACCGGCAGATATGGGTATGACCGCAAGATGCTCGCCTCGCACCTCGTGGGCGTCGCGGATCGCGTGAGCAGCGTGGGCAACGCGCAACGTCTCGCCTTCGCGACGGCAGCGGATTGGCAGCGGTTCGTCCGGCATGACGGGAATACCTATTGGCGCGTGGCCTCCACCTGATAACGTCTTGTCACGCCTGCCGCTGACCGAATGAGCGATCCCCACAATCAATTCCAGCCGACTACCCGCGAGGTCCACGAATGGCTCGCAGCATTCGAGCGGGATGCCCCGCTCTTCGAGCAGCTTCCGCTCACTTTGCGCAATGGAAGATCGGTTCCCGCGATACACATCGTCTGTTTGACCTGCAGCTGCAGACTCTCGGGTGACCGCGTTCACGGGCGTGTGGTGCAGTCGTTGGCCCACGTGATTACGGTGACGGCCAACGCCATGTGCACGCGCTGTGACCGGATCACCCACGTCGACTGTCGATTCCGTACGGACGAACAGGACGCAATCCTGGAGTGGCTCTCCAACGGTCGCTGGCAGGCACGGCCGATGCGGCCGGGCTCGATCCGCGGGCGCGTCGTGGAAGCGTTCCGTCGCGTGCTCGCTCGGCTTCAGTCGCGGTTGCCGTAACCAGCCCGGACAGTGCCGGCGCTCGCCCACCCGGGGCCTTTCTGGGCTCTTCAGATGCCGAGTTTGTTGCTCCGCAGCATGGTCGAATCGGTCCGCAATCGGGCCGCCGACTCACGTGAATTCACCCACGTCACCGGACCGATTTTGGACGAAGTATTCGCCAGTTTCTCGCCGAAATTCGGTTGGCTCATGCGCCCGATGTCGGAGCATTTTGGCGCGGTGTGTCCTGCGCTGCACGAAGATCTCGGCGCCCGTCATCGTCGCGCTGGCGGAGGGTTTCGACGCATGCGGGGACCGTTCGCGCTCGGACGATCAGGCCCAAGTTCAGGATCGGCTCAGAGGCGCTGAAAATCGCGGAAACGACCCCCCCTGCGGCGCAATAGTGTTTAGCGTGAAAGAGCGGGTAGCGGAGGCGTGAGCATTCCTGGCCATCGGCGG
>CAYTOT010000018.1:0-84332 GCA_964439475.1 uncultured Alcaligenaceae bacterium | reverse complement strand
CACCGGCCAGCCCTTGAGCTTCCAGCCTTCGTAGATGCACAGGCCGTGGCCGGTGTGGTGGACGGTGCGCTCCTCGTCCAGGTCGACCATCACGAGGTCGGCGTCGGCGCCGGCCTTGAGCGAGCCCTTGCGCTGCCACAGGCCGAAGCGGCGCGCCGGGTGATACGAATTGAGCTGCACGAGGCGCGATAGCGCGAGACCGCGCTGATGGACGCCGAAATGCAGCATCAGCGGGAGCTCCCATGGGAAGCACACGACCCCGGGCACTTCCTTCCACAGGTCCTCTCCCTTCTTGGGAAAGAACGGCACGTGGTCGGTGCCCAGGCTGTAGACGCTGCCGTTGTGAATGCCGCGCCACAGGCCCTCGAGCTCGCTGCGGTCGCGCAGCGGCGGCGAGATCTTCGCCGTCATGTCGAGGTCCTCGTCGTAGCAGGTGCGCGTGAGGTAGTGCGGACAGGTCTCGACCGTGACGTCGATCCCGCGACCCCGCGCCTCGGCGGCGAGCACCGGTCCCTGGCCGACGGAGGTGTGCACGAGGTGCAGCGGACATTTCGTGCGCTCCGCGAGGAACAGCATGCGCTTGATCGTTTCCTCTTCGCAGAACGCGGGTCGCGACTCGGTGTAGGCGCCGAGATCCTGGCGGCCGGTGGCCTTCAGCTCGTCCTTGAGCCAGCTCGCGATGCCGGTGTTCTCGCAGTGCACGCTCAGCACGCCGCCGGGGATCTTGACGAGGTGGCGCATCGCCGCGTAGACCCAGCCGTCGGTGGCTGGCACGATGCCGATCGGATTGTCAGGCTCGTAGCCGAAGTAGCACTTGAACGAGCGCACGCCGGTCTCCTCGACGACCTGCGGAATCTCGTTGATGTGGTCCTCGCGCTGGATGCCGAAGTGGAAGCCGAAGTCGATCATCGAGTTGGCTTCGCCGACGGCCCTGCGCTCCTTGTAGAAGGGGAGGTAGGAACCGGCCTTGTTGCGGATGTAGAGCAGCACCGTGGTCACCCCGCCGCTCGCTGCCGCGGCGGTTTCGGTGCGCATGTCCTGGTCGTAGGGATAGTTCACGCCGAGGTGGCAGTGCGGATCGATCACCCCCGGCATCACCACGCGTCCCTGCGCGTCGATCTCGCGATGGCCCGGCGGCAGGGAGGCGTTGCTGCCGGTCATCGTGATGCGTCCCTCGTGCACGGCGACGCCGCCGAAGAACTCGCCGTCGTGGTCCACCACGCGGGCATTGCGGATCACCAGATCGTGCTTCATGCCTCACCTCCAAGGATCTTCTCGATGCGCGGGCGGATGCCCGACCATTGGCTGGCGCCGACGGTGACCGGCGCGCGGCTGCCGAGCCCGCGCGCCCACAGCGCCTTGCGGCCGAGTTGCCTTGCCGCGTCGAAGTCGACGCCGCCCGGCGGCGCGGCGAGGTCGACGACCAGCACGTCGCGGCGCAGGCGCTCGAGCACGTCGCGACCCACGACCGGCTGCGGCACCGACGAGAACAGCATGTCGAGATCGGAAGCCAGCGCCGGCAGCTCCTCCAGCGTGTGCACGGTGGCGCCGGCCGCGTACGCCGCGGCGCGCTGCACCGGATTGCGGGCCGCGACGTGGACCTGTGCACCGAGCGCGATCAGGGTGCGCGTGAGCAGGAAGCCGATCGTCCCCTGGCCCACCACGCAGACGCGCGCCTTGTGGATGGTGATCGCGGTGTTCTCGATCACTACTTTCAGCAGGCCCTCGACGATGGCCGGGCCGCGCAGCAGCATGAGGTCCTTGTCCCATTCGTACTCGTGCAGGCGGATGCCCAGCGCTTCGGCGTGCGCCTTGAGCTTCGCATCTCCCCAGCCCAGGATGATGTGCGCGGGCGCCTGCATGCCGCGGAGCATCCCGGCGTCGGGAATGATCGGCGCAGGTGCCGCGGGGGCGAACAGCGCGCCGCTGGCGGCGATGCCGGGAATCGGGAACAGCGCGATCCGCGCGCCTCTCAGCGCCGCTGCCGCGTCGCTCGCGAGGGTGACGCCGGCGATGCCGTCCTCGGGCCAGGGGAAGCCGTATGCGCGCACGGTAGCGCCGGTGGCGGCGGCCAGGCGCGCGATCTCCTGCTCGCGCCGGTCGCCGCCGACGACCGCGATGGCGCAGCGGCTCCAGTCGATGTCCGATCGATCGCTGCTCACCGCTGCCTCCCTCCGGAATTCCTGACGCAATCCAGCACGCCCTGCCGGCCCAATCCGGCGATGCCCATGCGCTCCGCGGTGCGGCCGCGCGCGCTGAAGTCGCTGCCCGTCAGCGTCGTGCCCAGCGTGAGCAGGGCGCCGGCCACCGGCACGGCGACCTGCGCTTCCGCCGCCAGCGCGAGGAAGGGCAGCAGGCCGTGCCCGAAGTCCTCCAGGTAGTAGCGGTGCTGCAGCGAATCGGGAGCCTTGATGCGGCGGTTGGCGGTGCCGGACGAGATCGCCGCGACGAGATCGGACAGGTCGCGCACCGATGCCTCCACGGTGCCGAGCGCCTGCATTTCCGCAACGAGGGGCGGCAGCTCATGTCCGAAGGCGCGCGCCACCGCGCGGCGCTCGTCGTCGAGCGAGCGCATCACGCGGGCGACGCCGGGCGTCATGCCCTCGACGTAGAACGTGAAGTCGCCGTGCGTGGCTTCGACCCAGGCGGCGGCGAGCACCGCGCCCGGCGGATGCAGCACCATGTTCACGTTGGCGAGGTCGCAGGCGAGCACGTCCGGCATCCGGACCGCGGCGGCATACAGCTCGGCGCCGATCCGCGCGGCGGCATCGCCGCCCGGCAGCGAGGCGATGCGGATCTTCTTCGCCGCGCCGGTGATCGTCACGCGGTCCGGACGGTTCTTGCGCGCGACGTAGGTGAGTGTCGAGAACTCGGCGATCGGCGGCACGTCGGCGCGCACTTCGCGAAAGGCCTGCCGGAACTCGAGCGCGCCGCCGGTGTGACCCGGGTTGAGCACCACCGGCACCGTCGTCGCGCCGATCCCGGCAAGCGCACGCGCGACGGCGGTGTGCGAGAACGTGGGCAGGCATACGAGGATCGCATCCGCGCCGGCGATCGCCTCCGCGAGGTCGGCGCTGATCACCCGCGGCCGGGCGATACCCTCGCCCAGCACGCCGTCGTAGCCGACACCTCCCAGCGCCTGGAACGGCGCCAGCGTCTCTGCCGAGCGATTCCACAGGCTCACCTCGTGGCCCGCTTTCGTGAGCTCGGCGACCGCGGCGGCGCCGCCGGCGCCGGCGCCGATCACTGCAATGCTGCGCATGTTCCTCTCGGTCCTCCTCAGTGCTCGGTGAGAACGCCCTTCGCCTCGAAGATGTCGCGCACCTGCGCAACGTATTCGAGGAAACGCGGATCGTTGTGGTTCTTCCAGCGGCGCGGCCGCTCGATGTCGATCGCAAGGGAAAGGTCGACCCGGCCCGGGCGCGGCGACATCACGATGACGCGGTCGGCGAGGAAGATCGCCTCCTCGATCCCGTGCGTGATGAACAGGACCGTGTTGCCCTCCGACAGCCACATCGTCTGCAGGTCCATGATCATCTGCTCGCGCGTGAGCGCATCGAGCGCGCCGAAGGGCTCGTCCATCAGCAGGAGGCCCGGCTGCTGCACGAGCGCGCGGCAGATGGCCACACGCTGCCGCATGCCGCCCGAGAGCTCGCTCGGATACTTGCCGCCGAAACCCTTCAAGCCCACCTGTTCCAGCAACTGTTCGACACGGGCCTGGTAGTCGGCGCTGCGGCGCCGCTTGACCTCGATCGGCAGCAGGATGTTCTCGGTCACGGTGCGCCACTGCAGCAGCAGGTCGGACTGGAAGACGACGCCGGTCTTGGGATGGGGACGCTTCACTTCGGCGGAATCGAGGAGGATGCGCCCCGATGTCACCGGGATGAGGCCCGCGATGAGGCTGAGCAGGGTGCTCTTGCCGCAGCCGCTCGGCCCGACGACCGCGACGAACTCCGATGGCGCGATCGTGAGGTCGGTGCGGTCGAGCGCCAGAATCTCATCGCCCTGGCGCGTCTCGTAGACCTTGGTGACGCCTTCGATGTGAACAGCCACGCCCCGGGCAGCGCGATCGGCGTGCTGCGCCGAATCGCCCGGCATCGCTCCCGCCCTGGCACTCACAGGGCAACATCCCGCTTGAACACGACCCACCTCTCGATCAGGCTGACGATGGAGAAGAACAGCACGCCCATCGCCGAAATGACCACGACGGCGGCGAAGCTCAGCGTGGTGTCGAACTGCGAGCCCGCCTGCAGCTGCAGGTAACCGAGCCCGCGCTCGGCGGCGACGTACTCGCCGATCACGGCACCGATGACGGAGAGGCCGATCGCGACCTTGAAGCCGCCGAACATGCTCGGCAATGCGGCCGGCAGCCGCAGCTTGAAGAAGGTCTGCACCTCGGTGGCGCCCATCGAACGCAGCAGGTTGACCATCGATTTCTCGAGCGTCTGCAGGCCGACGACGGTCGAAATGACGATCGGGAAGAACGAGATCAGGAACGCCAGGAAGATCTTGGGCGCCCAGCCATAGCCGAGGTAGAGGACGAGCAGCGGCGCCAGCACCACCTTCGGGATCGTCTGCAGCGCGACGAGCAGCGGGTAGACCGCCTTCTCCACGACACGGGAATAGAAGATCATGAGGCCGGTCGGAACGCCGACGATCACGGCGAGACCGAAGCCATAGAGCACCTCCAACGCGGTCACGTAGGCATGCGTCATGAGCAACCCGAAGTCGCTCCCGATGCGCGTGACGATCATCCACGGCGTCGGCAGCACGAAGGGCGAGATGCCGAGAACCGGAACCGCGACCTGCCACACGACCAGCAGGGCGACGGCCAGCACGACCGGCGCGCCGTTCTCGAGCATCGAGCGCAGGGCGGCGGGACGCTTCTTCGATCGTGCGAGGGACATCGACTGCCTTTCCGGAATGCGCGCCGCAGGCGCGGCTGGCGGGGTACGGGCCATGGAAGGGACTGTAGGTCGGGAGGGGCGCGTCAGACGCCGGCCCTGCACTCAATTGATCACACAGTGTGATCACAATGAGGTATGCTGTCAAGGCAACCCATGGAGATCGCACGACTCGCGACGAGCAATTCCCGAGCGTGCGCGAGCGACGCCTGCACGCGCACCCGCAGATCCCGCGCGCCGTCCGCATTGCGGCACAGAGCGCTCACCGTCCTTGCGCGGTGCCGCAGCCCGGGATGAAGCCGCCCGCCTTCGAGTATTTTGCGCCCACGAGCATCGAGCACGCGCTCGCGCTCCTCGATGAGCATGGCGACGGTGCGAAGCTCCTGGCCGGCGGGCAGAGCCTGGTGCCAGCCCTGAATTTCCGCCTCGCCCTGCCCTCCGTGCTCGTCGACCTCAATTCGATCGCGGCGCTCGCTCGCGTGCGACCCTCGCCCGACGGCAGCGTCGTGGCCGGCGCGATGACGCGCCACCGCTTCTTCGAGACCGATGCGTCGATCGGGGAGCGCCTGCCGCTGGTGCAGCGCGCGATGGCGTCGGTGGCCCACGTGGCGATACGCAATCGCGGCACGCTCGGCGGCAGCCTGTGTCACGCCGATCCGTCGGCGGAGTGGCCGGCCGTCTGCCTCGCGTGCGATGCCGAGATGGTGATCCGCGGAGCAGGAGGTGTGCGTCGGCTGCGCGCCGAAGCGTTCTCGCAGGGCATCTTCACGACCGCGCTCGAGCCCGGCGAGATGCTGGTCGAGGTCGCCTTTCCGGCGTGGCCCGCCGCGCGCCGCTGGGGCTTCGAGGAGGTCGCGCGTCGTCGGGGAGACTTCGCCATCGTCGGCGTGGCCTGCGTGCTCGACGAGGATGCCGATGGCCGCTGCGAGCACGCGCGCATCGTCGTCTTCGGCGCCGCCGATGGTCCCGTGCTGGTGCAGCAGGCAGCCGCCGAACTCATGGGGCGCATCCCGGAGGCGTCCGACATGGCGCGTGCCGCGCGTGCGGCACGCAGCGCCATCGACTGCCGGTCCGACCAGCATGCGAGTGCGGAATACCGGAGCGAGCTGATCGAGGCGCTGACGGAGCGCGCCATCGTCCAGGCGCTGACGCGGCCGGGAGGGACCGCAGCGTGAGCGGGCGCCATGCGGTCGCATTGACGGTGAACGGTGTGCCGGTCAGCGGGCAGGTCGCGCCGCGACTGACGCTGGCCGACTTCTTGCGCAACGAGCTGGGCCTGACCGGCACGCACCTCGGCTGCGAGCACGGCGTGTGCGGCGCCTGCACGGTGTTGCTCGACGGCGCGGCCGTGCGTGCGTGCCTGCTCCTGGCCGTGCAGCTGGATGGCCGGGAGATCACGACCATCGAGGGCTTGTCGCCGCCGCAGGGATTGTCGGTCCTGCAGCAATGCTTCCGGTCGCATCACGCCCTGCAATGCGGCTATTGCACGCCGGGCATGGTGGTGATGGCGCACGCGCTCCTGCGGGAGAACCCGCACCCGACGCGAGAGGAGATTCGCGACGCGATGTCCGGCAACCTGTGCCGCTGCACCGGATACATGCCGATCGTCGATGCGATCGAGGACGCCGCGCGTCGCGGCACGGCCGGCGCCGCGCCGTCTCCCGAGCGCGAGGGGCCGCGATGAGCGCCGACTCCGGCGAGATTGGCCGCGCCCGCGTGGACTCCGCCGAGGTCGGTCGCGTCTGCGCGGACTCCGCCGAGATCGGTCGCGCCCGTGAGCGCTTCGAGGACGAGCGCTTCCTGCGCGGCGCCGGCTGCTTCGTCGACGACCTGAAGCTGCCGGAGATGAGCCACGCGGTGATCGTGCGCAGCGCGGTCGCCCACGGGCGGATCACCGGCATCGATGCGACTGCCGCCCGCGCGCTGCCCGGCGTGCTTGCGGTGCTCACCCATGCCGACATCGCCGCGTACGCCGCGCCCATCCCGGTGCGGGTCGGGGCAGTGGCGGGCCTCGAGCGCTACCTGCAACGGCCGCTGGCACACGATACCGTCCGCTATGTCGGCGAGCCGCTCGCTGTCGTGATCGCGCAGGATCGCTACGTTGCCGAGGACGGCGCCGATCTCGTGTTCGCCGAGATCGATCCGCGCGAGGCCGTGGTCGGCGTGGCCGCCGCGCTGCGCGACGAGGTCCTCGTCCACGCGGGCACCGGCAGCAACCGTGCCGCGCACTACGTGGCCGGACGGGGCGACACCGGCAGCGCGTTCGCCGCCGCCGACTACACGCGCAAGGAGACGTTCCGCTGCCATCGGCATTCGTCGGTACCGCTCGAGACGCGCGGCCTCGTCGCGCGCTGGGATCCAGCCTTGTCCCGGCTGCAGGTCTTTGGCGCCGCCAAGGTGCCGTTCCACAACCGGCGCCTGCTCGCGCAGATGCTGGGGCTCGACGAGGGTGCCGTCGACCTCATCGAGCTCGATGTCGGCGGCAGCTTCGGTGCGCGCGGCGAGTTCTATCCCGAGGACCTGCTGATTCCGCTGGCCGCCATGCTCACCGGCCGCGCCGTCAAGTGGATCGAGGACCGGCGCGAGAACCTCATCGCGATGAACCATTCGCGCGAGATGGAATGCGAACTGGAGATCGCGGCGAGCCGCGACGGCCGCATCCTGGGGCTGCGCGGCACGCTGCATGCCGACATGGGCGCGTACGCGCGCACGACGGGCGGCATCGTCCCGGCGAAGGCAGCGATGTTCCTGCCCGGCCCCTACGACATCGCGCACTATGCCTGCGACGTCAGCGCGGTGATGACGAACAAGACGCCCGCGGGCACCTTCCGCGGTCCCGGCCGCTACGAGGCCAACTTCTTCCGCGAGCGGCTGATCGACATGATGGCCGCCGACCTCGGGCTCGACGCGGCCGACGTGCGCCTGCGCAACCTGATCCGGCCCGAGCAGATGCCGTACCCGACCGGCGCGCTGGTGCCGTACGAGGCGCCCGCGGCGTACGACAGCGGCGACTATCCGTTCGTGCTTCGGCAGGCGCTCGCGAGCTTCGGCTACGACGGGCTATCGCATGTCCGTGGCAAGCTCGTCGACGGCAAGTGGCATGGCGTGGGCATGGCGTGCTTCGTCGACAGCAGCGGCGCCGGGCCCGCCGAGCATGCGCGGCTGGTGGTCGAGTCGCCCACCGCCGTCTCGCTCTTCTCGGGCGCGTCGAGCAGCGGGCAGGGGCACGAGACCTCGTTCGCGCAGGTGCTGGCCGACGAGATCGGCCTGCCCGCGGAGGCGATCCGCGTCTTCCACGGCTCGACCACCGGCGTGGCGCGCGGCTTCGGCACCTATCATGGACGCGGCATGGTGATGGGCGGCAGCGCGGTCAAGCGCGTCGGCGAGGCCTTCGTCGCGCAACTGCTGGCCGAGGCGGCACGCCGCAGCGGCCTCGAACCCGCCGAGCTGTCCTATCGACGCGGCAGCGTGACGAGCCGCCGCACGCAGGAGACGATCGTCTCGCTCGAAACGCTGTGCGCGGAGATGCGCGATGGCAACGCTGCCGCGCAGCGCCTGCTGCAGGCCGAAGCGCACTTCGCGCAGACGGCGTGCACCTTCGAGTACGGCACGCAGATCGCCCATGTCGCCATCGATGCGCGAACCGCGGTGGTCGAGGTGGTGCGCCTGCTCACGGTCGAGGACTGCGGCAACGTCGTCAATCCGTCGATCGTCCACGGCCAGGTGATCGGGGCGGCGGTGCAGGGGCTGAGCGGCACCCTCCTCGAGGAGTTCGTCTACGACGCTTCCGGACAGATGACCTGCGGCAGCTTCGCCGACTACCTGCTCGCGACCAGCACCGATTTCCCTCGGGTGGAGGCCACGAGCGTGAACCGGGCGCCGTCGCCGCTGAATCCGCTCGGCGCCAAGGGCGTCGGCGAGGGTGGCATCGAGGGCGTGGGCGGCGCCATCGCCAATGCGGTGGCCGATGCCCTGCGGTCGCTCGGCATCGAGGTCGTCTCGCTGCCCCTGACGCCGAACCGCATCGCCGCGCTCGTGCGGGAGGCGCGCCCGCGGCAAGCGTCCTGAGCTTGCCGCGGCGGCGCCGCTTACTTGGCCTACTTGGCTTTCAGCAGGTCGTTGGTGTAGTAACTCGACACCGGCTTGGGCGTTTCGATTTCGCCGGTCGTCTTCAGGAGATCGAGCGCGCTGGCGATGACCTTCTCGTCGATCCAGCCCACCGGATGCCCCGGAGCTACCGGCATCGCGTCGGCGGTGGCCTTCACCTGCGCGGTGACCGCGCTCGCGGAGGGATGACCGGACCAGTTCTTCATGATCATCTGGGCGCCCTCGGACGGGTTCTTCTTCGTCTCGACCACGCCCTCGCCGACCGCCTTCAGCAGCTTGCGCAGCACCTCGGGCTTCTTCGCGATGCCGGCGTCGCTCGCCACCAGCGCCATGCCGGGGATCGCGAGGCCGTGCTTGTCCATCTCGAGGATCACGAACTTGCCGCCTTCCTTTTCCTCGAGAATCGGCAGGTCGTTGGTCTGGTAGACGCTCACCACGTCGACCTTGTGCTGGATGAACTGCGGCACCCGCGACTGCGCGTTGACCTGCACGCGCTGCACCTTGCTGCAATCGACGCCGTTGGCCTTGCAGAACGAATCGAGGTAGGTCGTGCCGGTTTCGCCGATCGCGGTGGCGATCGTCTTGCCTTCGAGATCCTTGGGCGTGCGCACCGGCTTCTCGGGCCACGAGATCAGCGCCACCGGCGTCTTCGGGTGATACAGGGCGATGAGCTTGATCGGCATGCCCTTGCTGATCGCCGTCAGCGCGAAGATGCCGGGCAGGAGCACGGCGTCTTCCTGGCCCTGCACGAGGGCGCCGAGGGCGGCCGGCGCGCCGGCGCCTTCGCCCAGCTGGACCTTGAGTCCCTCGCGTTCGAAGTAGCCCTTCTCCTTCGCCACGTACAGCGGCGCGTACTCGCCCTTGAGCTTCCAGCTGAAGCGGACGTTGGCCTGGTCTTGCGCCAGCGCCGCGCCGCCCGTCGTGGCAAACATCACGGCGCCGATCACGATCGAGCCAACCGTCCTGGTGACGCTTCCAGCGATAGCCATGTGTGGTTCTCCGATGACAGGTGAAATCGACCGGCGCCAGGGAGGCGGACTGCCGATCGACGGCCCGGTGGGCGTGCCGCGACGGTTCCGTCGCGGCCTTCCATGATCACTCAGTGTGATCACAGGAGGAATCGCTGTCAAGCGCTTTCGACGCCGGTTCCGGCGCGGTGCAGGTGTCACCGCAGGTGGGGCGCCCGGAGCGGCCTGGCGTTGTCCGCAGTCTTGACACGACTATCCGCTGTGATCACAATCGCCACGGTTCGAGACAGCACGCAAGGCAGTTGCGGATACTCCGCGCCGGGCCGGCGGCGTCGTCGCCGGCCGGCAGGACGCCCGTCGACGGCGCGCGGCTCAACGGCGCGGGACGGCGATCCTGCGGCCGCTCATGGTCAGAAAGCGAAAGGGGACATCGTGCGGGCGTCGAGCCGCGTCGAGTTCAATTCGATCCACCGCAGTCCCGGATCGGCCAAGGCCGAGATCCGGTCTGCCGACGGCCTCGCCAAGCCGCATCGCGGTGAGCTGCAGGACCGCATCGCGCAGCAGTTGCGCCGCTCGCTCATGGTCGGGCAGATCGTGCCGGGCCAGCCGCTGTCGCTGCGGCAACTGGCGCAACAGCTCGGCACGAGCCCGATGCCGGTGCGCGAAGTCATCAGCCAGCTCACCGCCGCCGGCGTGCTGGAGGCGCTGCCCAACCGCTCGGTGATCGTGGCGCGCATGACGCCGGCGCGCTTCATCGAGCTGACCCGGGTACGCACCGCGCTCGAAGGCATGGCGGCCGAGATGGCCTGCGAGCGCGTCACGCCGCAGTTGATCGCGCAGCTCGAACGGGTCGACGCGCAGCTCCACAAGGCGATCGAGCGGCGCGACATCCTCGGTTGCCTGTCGTACAACCAGGCGTTCCACTTCGCGCTCTACGCGGCGTCGCAGTCGGAGATCCTGCCGGGTTTGATCGAGGCGCTGTGGCTGCGCGCCGGGCCCTTCATGTACTACTCGCTGACCGATCCCACGATGCCCTGGGACGCATCCGCCCACGCGGAGATCCTGGGCTCGCTGCGCGAGGCGAAGCCGCCGGCGACGCGACGGGCGGTGGAGCGCGACATCGCGGCGACTGCGAAGAGCCTGCTGAAGAAATCGAGCGCGTTCCATGGCCATCTCGGGCCCATGTCTGCGCTGCGACCCGAATGAATCTCGAAACCACGGATCCCACATGAGCGGAACCATCGCATCCCGACTGAAGAGCATCGGCCTCTCGCTGCCTGCGGCGGCGGCGCCTGCCGCGTCCTACATTCCGACGGTACGCACGGGTAACCTGCTGTACGTCTCCGGGCAGGTGCCGATGAAGGACGGTAAGGCCGAGTTCATCGGCAAGCTCGGCCACGACTTGAGCGTGGAGCAGGGCCAGCAGGCGGCCCGCCTGTGCGCCATCAATATCCTCGCGCAGGTGGCGGCCGCGCTCGACGGCGATCTCGATCGCGTCGTGCGCTGCGTGCGGCTCGGCGGCTTCGTCAATGCCGTGCCCGACTTCACCGGGCAACCGCAGGTGGTCAACGGCGCCTCGGACCTGATCGTCGAAGTGTTCGGCGACGCCGGCAAGCACGCGCGCACCGCCATCGGCGTCGGCTCGCTGCCGCGTGGCGTGGCGGTCGAGGTCGATGCGATCTTCGAGGTGCGGTAGCGCCGAGCCGGCGTTCTCGCCCGGAGGGCCGGCCACCGCGCTCGCGCGCTGCGGCGAGCGTTCGGCCGGACCCACGAGTGTCTCGTAGTCGCATGGCCGACCCGATCTCGGTGCTCACGGGGTTCCTGGGCAGCGGCAAGACCAGCCTGCTGCGGCGTCTGCTCGCGCACCCCGGCATGGCCGACACGGCCGTCGTCGTCAACGAGTTCGGCGAGGTCGGGCTCGACCACCTGCTGGTGCGCGAGATCACCGAGGACATCGTGCTGCTGAACTCGGGCTGCGTGTGCTGCACCGTGCGCGATGATCTCGTCGCGTCGCTGCTCGAGCTGCACGCCGGCCGCGAGGCCGGGCGCATTCCGGCCTTTCGGCGCGTCGCGATCGAGACCACCGGTCTCGCCGATCCGGCGCCCATCGTCCACACGCTCATGTCGAACGCCGAGGTGATCCGGCATTACCGGCTCGGCAGCGTGGTCACGACGATCGACGCCACGCTCGGCAGCGGCCAGCTCGACCGTCATGTGGAGGCCGTCAAGCAGGCGGCCATGGCCGACCGCCTCGTGGTCACCAAGACCGATCTCGCGCCCGAAGGATGGGCGGCGCTCCGCGATCGGCTGCGCAAGCTCAATCCGGCGGCGCCGATCCTCGCCGCGACGCTGCACGACGGCCCCGGTCCCGACGAGCTCTTCGCCGCGGACCCGCTCGATGCACGCTCGAAAGGCGCCGGCGTCGTGCGCTGGCTCAGCGCGGAGGCCCATGCGGCGGAGGGAGACGGCCACGTGGAGGGTCATGTCCGCGCTGCGGCACGGGTTCACGCCACGGCGCAAGGCGATGCCACGGCGCACGGCGATGCCACGGCGCACGGCGATGCCACGGCGCACGGCGACGCGATCGCGCCACGGCACGACGCCAGGATCGCCTCCTTCTGCCTGACGATCCCCCATCCGCTCGAATGGGACAGGTTCGTCGAATGGCTCGACCTGCTGCTGGCGAGCCGCGGCGAGAGCATCCTGCGCATCAAGGGCCTGCTGAACGTCGCCGGACGACCGCGCCCGCTGGTCATCCACGGCGTCCAGCACGTGATCTATCCGCCGTCCGAGCTTGCGGCGTGGCCCGACGGCGACACGCGCTCGCGCCTCGTCTTCATCACGCGCGACCTGCCGCGGACGGCCGTCGAAAGCTCGTTCCGCACCGTCCTCGGCGACGGGCTGCTCGCGTCGTAGATGGGGGCAGCGCGACGCTGGCGAGCTTATCGGCGCGCCAGCAGATTCACCAGCGGACGCCCGGCGCGGTCACGGTAGACGTCGAAGTCGGCATCGATCGACAGCAGGTGCCGGATCTTGAGCCGCGCCGCGGCTTCGGCGACCGAGGCATCCGCCAGGTCGAAGGGCAGGCTGGCAAAGCGCTCGCTGATGCGCAGCACCTCGGTCAGGCTACCTTCGGCGGCGCGGTCCAGGGTCAGGCCGCCGCGCTGCACCCAGCGCAGGAAGTCCAGCGCGCAATCGTTGTGGATGCGGCGCGCCAGCAGCGCGCAGACCTCCGTGGCCACGCACCAGGTGCTGAGCAGCGTGGCCGCGGGATGCGCGCGCAGCCAGGCGAGGACCGGCGCGTGCCAGCGGTCGGCGCCGTTGAACAGCGCGATCAGCGGGCCGCTGTCGACCAGCACCGGCCCGGCGTGCGCCAGGTAGCGGGCCGAAGGTTCACGCGCCGCGGCGGGCATGGCGCTCCGCCCAGGCGTCGGCGGCGGCCCGCTTGCGCTGGCGCGCCAGGTCGGTCGGGCCGCTGTGGCGTCCAAACAGGTCGGCGCCGAGTGCGAAGGCCGACGGTGGCGCTGCGCGCTCGGGTTGGTCGAGGTAGGCAATCAGCGCGGCGCGGATCACGTCGCTGGTGCTGCGACCAGTGCGCGCCGCGAGCTGTCGCAGGCGCTCTTCCAGCGGTAGATCGAGCTTGACGGTGACAGTCATGGGAGACCCGGCGGCGAGAAGTAAGACGGATCGTATTACGTATGCCAATGACCGTCAATGGTTGGTTGCCGCCGCGCGATCCACGTCTCCAACGGCGGCCAGCATGTCGCTGCAATCCAGAGCCCCCGGCTCTGCGCAGCGCCACGCTCTGCAACGCCGTGTCGCGCTCGAGGAAGTGGCGCAGGCGCTTCAGGACCGAAAATACCCACTGGCGCACCGGCAACGCGGACAGGACATGATCGGTCAGATGCGCCGCCTGCGCCATGAACAGGCAACGATCGTCAGAAACGATCGCGATGGAATCTTGATGCTGACATGGCGGTCGAGCGCGTTGACGGTGCCGCGCGCGGTCTTGAAGCGGACCGAGAGGTCGTCGATCGTGATGGCCAGCGCCTGGATGGTCATGGGGCCTCGCCTCGAACGAGCAAGCGCAACGTGGGGAAGGAAGGCATCGCCTGCAGGCCAGTCTATATCAGTTGCCGCCGTCGTACAGCGTGGTCGTGGTGGCGACGTGCTCGTCGTGCAGCCCCGCGCGCTTCACCGCTGCCGCCGCCAGTTCCCGCGCCTTCCTGCGCAGGGCGGGCTCGTCGACGCCGTGCACCTTCCCGTCGCTGTACGCCGGCTTGCCGTCGACCCAGGTCTCGACGATCGACGCCGTCGACGCCGAGAAGACCAGCGCCTGCAGGGGATCGTGGTAAGGCGTCCACTCGACGTGGTCGAGATCGAAGAGGATGAAGTCGGCCTTCTTGCCGACCTCGAGCGAGCCGATGTCGTGATCCCACAGCGCGGCCTTGGCACCCTCGATCGTCGCCGCGCGCAGCGCCTGGCGCGCGGTGAAGATGTCGGGTTTCATGCGCGCGTCCTTGAACATGCCGGCCACGACCAGCATCTGCCGCATGAGGTTCATGTTGCCGGCGGCCGAGACGCCGTCGGTGCCGAGGCCCACCGTGACACCCGCCGCGACCATCTCGGGATACTTGCCGATCGCAGTGGCGCCCTTGCCGAGCTTGAACGACGAGCACGGACAGAAGGCGACCTTGGCGCCGCGCGCGGCCAGCAGCTTGACCTCGTCGTCGCTGACCGCGGAACCGTGGGCGATCACGAGGTTGCGGCCGATGCCGCCGGCGCGGTCGATGCGGGTGATCGGCCAGCAGCCGTACTTGCCCTCGCAGATGCGCGCCTCCTCGATCGACGTCGCAAGATGGTAGGTGGTGCCCACGCCGAGCCGTTCCGCGAGCTTCTGCGCGCCGACGTGCAGCTCGAGGGTGCACGGCTCCTTGCCTTCGATGTTGACCCAACAGCGCACGCGACCGTCGAGCGCGCCGTCGTACTTGCGCACGCAGCGCTCGAGCTCGGCGAGCGCCGCCTCGGCGCTGGGGAAGAAGTGATGGCGCGCCATCTCCTCGGTCCAGCCGCGCGGCATTTCGGGCGGCGGATTGTCGGCGGCGTGGCGGCCGGTCACGCCACGAATGCCCGTCTTCTCCATGGCCTTGACGGTGATGCCCGGGTCGTACTGCGAGCCCATGTCGATGAAGCATGTGGTGCCGTTACGCAGCATCTCCGTGATGCCGAGGAGCGCTCCCCAGTACTCGTCCTCCTCGGTGATGTGCGCATAGAACGGCTTCGCCCAGTGGAAGACCCACGCGCGCGTCGTGAGGTTGTCCGGAAAGACCGCGCGCGACAGCGTCTCCGAGAGGTGGACGTGGCTGTCGACGAAGCCCGGACAGGTCCCGAGCATGCGTCCGTCGATGCTGCGGTCGAAGCGCGCGCCCTGGTGGCGGCGCGCGACGTCGACGGCCGGGCCGATGTCGGCGATGCGGTCGTTCTCGATGACGAGGCTCGCGTCGCGAATCACCGTGTCCTTCGCGTCGACGAGAAAGGCGAACTGCAGATGCTCGATCAGCGTGCGCATGGGGCGCTCCCTTCCAAAGCGATGCGGTCGGCCTGCGTCCCGCGGAGGGGCTTGGGCGGCCCGACCGCGGCCCGACCGTGGCCTGAGCGTCAGGCCCTGACGACGAGCAGCCTGTCCGTGTCGGCGTAGTCCGACAAAAGCTCGGAACCGTTGCCGGTCACGAGCAGCATGTCCTTGTTCTGCATGCCGAAGCCGTAGCCGGTGTCGTAGCACAGCGGTTCGAAGCCGAGCACCATGCCTTCCTCGATCCTGGCGTCGCTGCCGGGTTGGCCCAGCACCGGCGTCTTGCCGAGGTATGGGTCCTCGTGCAGGTGCAATCCGATGCCATGACCCACGAACGAGATCGGCGGCAGCTTCATCTCCGAGAGCTTGGTGATGAAGGCGTCGTAGATGGCGCGACAACTGGCGCCCGGCCTCACCATTTCCATGATCTGGTACTTGCAGTCGACGAGGTGCTTCCAGATCGCCTCGGCCATGGGCGGCGCCTCGCCCACGACCGCGGTTCGGCACACGCCCGCCTGGTAGCCATCGATCACCGAGAAGATCTCGACGCGGCACACGTCGCGGGCGCGCAGGCGGCGCTCGCTCGGGCCGACGTTGGGCAGGCAACTGCGCTCGCCGGTGGCGATGATCAGCAGCTTGAAGTTCTCGGCGCCGAGCGAGTAGACATTGCGCGTGAGCTGGCCGGCGATGTCCATCTCCGAATCGCCGGCCTTGACCGCAGCGAGCGCGTCGGTGATCGCCTGGTCGGCGATGCGCGAGAGCCGGCGCAAGAGCGCGATCTCGTCGGGCGTCTTGATCTGGCGCAGCCGCGCGAGGATCTGCTCGCAGCGCTCGAAGCGCGCGCCTGGCAGGGCCGCCTGCAGGCGAACCATGTCGCCCGCGGGCAGGTAGTCCATTTCGATGCCGATGCGCGCCTTGCCGAGTCCCATGGTCGTGAGCTGGTCGGCGAGGACGAGCATCGGGTCGTCGGTGAACTCGGCCCAGATCCGCGTGGGCACGTCCGGCTCGCGCCGCTTCACCGTGCTCGCCTCCATGTCGACCGAGAACAGCTCGACCTTCGCGTCGGCGCCCACGATCACCATGGCGTGGCGATGGCGTATGAGCGGCTGCGAGGGCACGACGAAACCCGTGGCGTAGGCGTAGTTCTCCGGCGAGCACGACACCATGGCGTCGAGCTGGTGCGCGGCCATGGCCTTGACTTGCCGGTCGATGATTGCTTGGCGCATGTAGAGTCTTTCGTTGCGGGGAGGACGGTGCCGGGCTCAGTCGCGAACCCGGTACTTCTCGATCTTGGCGAGGTCGACGTCGATGCCCATGCCAGGTCCGGTCGGCACCTCGATCGCGCCGTCGACGAGCTTCATGGGGGCGGCGATGAAGTCGTCGCGATAGAAGATGCCGCCGACCTGTCCCGTCTGCCATTCTGCGGGCGTGGACACCGGAATCACGCACGAAAGCGTGACCGCCGGCGCCGCGGCCGCGAGATGGACGTTCGCGAGGTTGCCCACCCCCGTCTCGATCGAGCCGTTGACGTTGCAGACGATTCCCGCGGCGCGGCAGACCGCCGCCACTTCCATCGCCTTGTAGAGGCCGCCCGGCTTGGTGGTGTAGATCGATACGATCTGCGCCGCGCGGTGCTCGGCGATCTGGATCGCGTCGTGCGCGTTCCACGCCGACTCGTCGGCCATCACCGGCGGATCGATCGCTCGCGCGACTTGGGCGATGCGTTCGATGCCCATCACCGGCTGCTCGACGTACTTCAGCCGGTACTTCTCCATCGCCCGCACCGTGGTGATCGCCTCGCCGGGCGTGCGATAGCCCTCGTTGGCATCGACGCACAGTTCCACGTCGTCGCCGACGGCCGCGCGAATCGCGCGGACGATGTCGATGTCTCGCTTGGCATCGCCGCCGACCTTGATCTTGATCGTGCGGATGCCTTCGGCCGCCACCTTGGCGACCTCCTTCTCGGCCTCGGCGATGGAGATGAGGCCGATCGAGTGCGTGACCGGGACACGCGAGCGCGCCTTGCCCCCCAGCAGCATGTGCACCGGCAGGCCGAGCCAGCGGCCGGTGACGTCGTAGGCGGCGAAGTCGACGGCCGCCTTCGCATACGGATAGCCCTTGATCACCGCGTCCATGCGCGCGTGCATCTCGACGAAGTTGCCGAGTTCGACGCCGACGATCGCCGGTGCGAGATAGCTCTCGATCACCGTCTTCGCGATCAGGGTCGATTCGCCGAAGTAGCGTCCGAACTCGCCGCCCCAATCCTTCAGGGCCGGCGCCTCGCCCCATCCGACGCGGCCGTCGCTGTCGGTCATGCGGACCAGCAGGTAGCGTCCGATGACCTCGGTCAGTCCCGTCCACTTGTGCTCGCGGCGGGTGGGCAACTGGACCAGGAGGGTCTCTATCGATTCGATCGTCGGCATGAGCCTTCCTCGGGGCTGCGGGTCATGCGGATTGCGAGCGCAACCGCGGGTGAGGGCGGCGCGCTTCGCGGGGCGCCGGATGCGTGATCACAGTTTGTGATCAAATGCCGCTTCTGTCAAGATCCGGGCGCCCATTCACGCAGCCGCGAACCCAGGAGGCTTCACGTCATGATCGTCGAGACCACCAACTACTACGCACGTCCCGGGCAGGTCGACGCCGTACTCGCGCAGCGTCGCCGCGCGACCGACGTCCGCGTGCGGCTCGGCCTAAGGCCGGGCAGGATCCTGCGCAAGGTCGAGGGCGCGGGGCCCGATGTGCGCTGGGAATGCAGCTTCGAGACGCGAGCCGACTACGACGCCGACATGGCGGCGCGCGCGGCGTCGGCGGAGTTCGCCGAGGCCCGGAAGGCGATGCATGCGCTCATCGAGCGCTTCGAGAGGCATCTGCACGAGGACGTGTAGGCGATCACTCCGGTCGCTGCGTGCTCCGTTACGGCCGCAGCATGGCCGCGATGCGGTGGTGGTTGTCGGCGCCGACGAATTCGATCGCCTGAAGGGCGCACGAACCGGCGAGTTGCTTATCGAAGCCCTGCAGGCGTCGCCGCATCGCCGGATCGCGATCGAACCCCATCGTTCTGCGATGCCCGTGCGGGCAGTCGAGTTGTGAGTGGCTGGCTGCTCGACACCAATGTGATTTCGGAGTTGCGTCGACCGCGTCCCAGTGCTCGGGTGCGAAGCTTCATTGCGGACCAGCGGCTCGAGGACTCGTTCGTCAGCACCGTCACCTTCGCGGAGATCCGCTTCGCCATCGAGGCGATCGGCGATCCGATTCGTCGCGCCGAAATGAATGACTGGCTGCTGCACAGAGTGCGGCCCATGTTCCATCAGCGCGTGCTGGAGGTTTCCGAGGATGTCATGTTCAAGTGGCGCCTTCTCGTTGAAGAGGGGCGCAGGTTCGGACACAGCTTTTCGCAGCCCGACCTGATCATCGCGGCAACCGCGCTGCAATACGGGCTGACGGTCGTGACCCGCGATACCAGCGACTACAAGCTCGCGAGAGTGCCATTGCCGAATCCATGGACTGGTGATCCGTCATGACTACGTGTACGTATCAGCGACGACATTCGCTCGGCGGGCAAAGGCGATGAGGCGGCGCTGCAGGGTCAGGTCCGGAAGGCTCCGCGTGAACGGCTACCGCGGTCGGCAATCACCGCGATGGCGGTGCCCTGAGAATCGCGAGCGCAGGCGGCTGGTGCTGTTCTCCGAGCGACGCATGATAGCCATCGGCTAAGGTTATGCATTGGGCGCATTGGGCCCAAAATGGCCCCGAGAGCGGCTCAGCGAGCGGCGGTGGCGATGAGGTCGAGGGCCTCGCGGGCGGCAAGAATTGGGATGTCGCGGAACGCGCCGAGCGCGAGCAGATCGCGGTCGCGGGTCACGATGAGGGGGCCCGAGCGCCGAGGGCGCAGGCGAGGACGTGATCATCGTCGGGATCGCGCACGGTGGGTTCGATCACGGCGGGCCGCACCGGCGTGGCGAGCGCACGATAGCCCGCGATCATCTGCGCTGCGGAACTGCCGACCTGGGTGATACGGGTAGCGAACTTCTCACGCGAGAGTACGTCCTCGAGCTCGGCCAGCAGCGCAGGACTGGTGTGCAGGCTGATGCGTCGCTCGCGCGCGGCGACGAGGACCTCGGCGGGTAATCCACCCCAGAGGAACGCCGAGACGATGGTGTTGGTGTCAGCGACGACGCGCACGCTCGGCCCGGGCGGCGGCGATCTCGGTGTCGATCTCGGCCTCGGTCAGAACGGGTTCGAGGTCGGCGAGCTTGCCCATGGTCTCGAAGAGCGTGTCGATCTGGCGCTTCTGCATCGCTTCGCGCAGCAGGGCTGCGATCGCCTCATCGCGCAGGAGCCCTGCGGACTGGGCCTTGCGGGCGAGCTCGTCGGGCAGCCGGACGGTGATGTTGGTCATGACGGCCTCCTTCAGGCGCGCGCCGCGAGTCGTTCGTTCGTGCGCTGGTCCTGGGTGGCGCGGCGCTCAAGCTGCCCGCCTGCGATGCGCTTGGGCATGGACACCGATCCTGCCTCAGGGGTCGGTGCCTGACAGTGTATGGCTCGGATCTTCGGGCGTCACGGGTGGGTCACCGACCATCTATACGCGAAGTATATTGTACCGCGGCAATAACCGCCGCGTGACGAGAGCGAAAGGTGCGGAGACGACGTATTACGTCAATGCCGCCAACGGCGACCTCCTGCTCGAATTCACGACGCCCGTCAATCAGGCGATCCAGCACTTCCACCTGAACGGGAAGCGCGTGGCCAGCAAGCGGGTGCAGATGTGATGTAGGCCTCTAACCAACGCAGCCCCATCACCCCAGCGGCGGCAACGCCCGGCAGTCCCCCGCCGCCCACGCCACCGGCAGCCGCGTCCCCCGTGCCGCCACGCTGTGCGCATCCCCCGCCGGCACCTTCGCGACGAAACTCTCGCTGCCCGCCACGCGCAAGCGCAGCTTGCAGTGGTCGCCAAGATAGATCACTTCGAGCAACTCCCCCGTGAAGCGATTGGCGAGCGACGGATGTTCGCCCACCGCCACCCGCTCCGGACGCACCGACACCACCACCGTCGCACCCACCGCGAGATCGGCGTCGATCGTCGCCGCGACCGCGCTGCCGTCGGCGAGGCGCACGCGGCAGGCGGTGCCGTCGCGTGACACGAGCGTGCCGTCGAAGCGGTTGTTCTCGCCGATGAACGAGGCCACGAAGGCATTGGCCGGCCGCTCGTAGAGCTCGGCCGGAGTGGCGAGCTGCTGCACGCGGCCGTGGTGGAACACGGCGATGCGGTTCGACATCGTGAGCGCTTCCGACTGGTCGTGCGTCACGTACACGATAGTGACGCCCAACTCGTCGTGCAGGTGCTTGATCTCGAGCTGCAGCTCCTCGCGGAGTTGCTTGTCGAGCGCGCCGAGCGGCTCGTCCATCAGCACGAGCTTGGGGCCGTAGACGAGCGCGCGGGCCACCGCCACGCGCTGCTGCTGGCCACCGGAGAGCTGCGCGGGCTTGCGGTCGCGCAGGTGCGGCAGACGCACCATCTCGAGCGCGCGCCTGACCTTGGGCTCGATCTCCGCCTTCGGCACGCCGTGCATCTGCAGCGGGAACACGAGGTTCTCGGCCACCGTCATGTGGGGAAAGAGCGCGTAGTTCTGGAACACCATGCCGATGCCGCGCCTGTGCGCCGGCACGTGGTTGAGCTTCTTGCCGTCGAGGGTGATGGTGCCGGAGGTCGGGTCCTCGAAGCCGGCCAGCATCATGAGCGTGGTGGTCTTTCCCGAACCCGAGGGTCCGAGCATGGTGAGGAATTCCCCGCGCGCGAGGTCGAGGTCGAGCGCTTCCACGACGCGGGTGCGCCCGTCGTAGGACTTGGTGACCTGATCGAAGGTGACGATGGAATCGGACATGGCGCGAGGCGTTTCGGATCGTGGCAACGGACGGAGCGCGGTGTCCGGCGTCAGTTGGGCTCCGCCGGATCGCCCGGCGCCGTGCGCGCCTTGCCGCGGGCACGAAAATACTCGTTGGCCGCGAGCAGCAGCAGCGAGCAGAGGATGAGCAGCACCGCCGCCGAGGCGATGGTGGGGGAGAGGAACTCGCGCAGGCCGGCGTACATCTGGCGCGGCAGCGTGAACTGTTGCGGACCGGACACGAAGATCGCCACCACCAGCTCGTCGAACGACGTGGCGAAGGCGAAGAGCGCGCCGGTCGCAACCCCCGGCGCGATCAGCGGCAGCAGCACGCGGCGGAAAGCGACGTGCGGCGGCGCGCCTAGCGTGGCGGCGGCCTTGAGCAGATTGCGGTCGAAGGTCTGCAGCGTGGCGAGCACGGTGATGAGCACGTAGGGCACCGAGAGCACGGTGTGCGCGAGCACGAGCCCGCTGAGCGTGTTGTTGAGACCCACGAAGGCGAAGGCGAAGTACATCGCGATGGCCGTCACCACCACCGGCACCACCATCGGCGTTGCCATCAGGGCGACGAGGATCGCCTTGCCGCGGAAGCGGCCGAGGAAGATGCCAAGCGCGCCGAGCGTGCCGAGGAGGGTGGCGAGGATCGCCGTGGCGATGCCCACGATGAAGCTGTTGCGCGTGGCGAGCAGCCACTTGCTGCTGGTGAAGAAATCGTCGTACCAGCGCAGCGAGTAGCCGGGGGTGGGCAACGTGAGGAGCTCGCCCGAGGAGAACGAGAGCGGGAATACCGCCACGATGGGTGCGAGCAGGAAGAACAGCACGATCAGCGTGAACGTGCGCAGGGCGAGACCGAGGCCGCGGCCCGGCACACTCATGGCGCCACGCTCCCAAGCCGGAACCCCGGCACCACCAACCGCGCGACCGCCACGAGGATGGCGGTCATCGCGAGCAGCAGGCAGGACAGCGCAGCCGCCATGCCCCAGTTGATCGTCTGGTTGGTGAAGAAGGCGATGAAGTAGCTCACCATCTGGTCGTCGGGGCCGCCGACCAGCACGGGCGTGATGTAGAAGCCCACCGAGAGCATGAACACCATGAGCCCGCCGGCGGCAACGCCCGGCATCGTCATCGGCAGGTACACGCGCGCGAAGCGCTTCCACGGCGGGGCGCCGAGCGAGGCGGCGGCGCGCAGGTAGACGGGGTCGAGGCCCTTCATCACGCTGTACAACGGCAGCACCACGAACGGCAGCAGCACGTGCACCATGGCCACGTAGACCGCGAAGCGCGTGAAGATCATCGTGACCGGTGCATCGACGATGCCCAAGCCCTGCAGTAGCGCATTCACCGGCCCCTCGCGCTGGAGGAGGATGAACCAGGCGGTGGTGCGCACCAGGATCGACGTCCAGAACGGCACCAGCACGAGTGCCAGGCCGATGTTCGCCCAGCGCGGGGTGAGTGTGGTGAGCGTGTAGGCCACGGGGTAGCCGAGCAGGACGCACAGCACGGTCACCCAGAAGCTGATGATGAAGGTGCGGGCGAAGATCGGCAGGAAGATCGAGTCGTCCTTCGGCGCCCGCGTGACCGTTCCCTCGGGAGTGAGCGTGAGGTCGAGCGAGCGCAGGAAGTACAGCGGCGTGAGCGAGGCGGTGTCGCGCTTGAGGAGCTGCCACAGCGAGCCCTCGCCCCAGCGCGGATCGAGCGCCGGGAGCGCTTCCCGATAGGGGGGCGTCAGACTGTCCTTCGCACGCGCGGTCTTGAGCAGCAGCGTGCGCAGGCCGGATTCCTCGAAGTTGAGGCGGCGCGACAGCGGGCCGATGGCCTGGCCTTCATGTGCCTGCGCGAGCTCGGAGGCGATCGCGGCGAAGGCCGCTTCTGGTGGCAGACCCTCGCCGTTCCAGGCGCGCAGCGCGGCCGAAGTTCGTGGGAGCGTCTGCCGCACTTCCGGATTGCCGACCGCCGTCCACAGCGTGACAACGAGCGGAACGATGAAGCTCGCCACCACCACCACGAACAGTGGAGCGATGAGCCCGGCCGCGAGCAGGTTGTTGCGGGACAGCGCCACTCGCGGCCGTTCGACGGAGAGGCTACTTCGCGACCCAGGCGTTGAACTTCGCCTCGAGATCCTCGCCGTGCTGCACCCAGAACTCGGTGTCGATGAACAGGCCGTCGGCCACGTGGCTCGACAGCATGCCGGGATTCTTGACGTGGATCTTCGGATTGGCCGCCGCCTCCTTGTTGGCCGGCGACACCGCCCAGTCTTCCGCCAGCGCGAGCAGCGGCTTGCTGTCGGTGATCCACTCGATCATCTTGAAGCCTTCCTTGGCGTTGGGCGACCCCTTGACCACCGCCCAGTAGTCGACCGAGTAGAGCAGCGTCTTCCACAGCAGCGGATACTTGTCGCCATTCTCGGCGTTGGCGCGCACCGTGCGGCCGGTGAAGCCCACGGCGTACGCGACCTCGCCGCTACCCACGAGTTGCACGGGCTGCGTGCCCGACTTCCACCACACGATATAGGGCTTGAGCTTGTCGAGCTTGGCGAATGCGCGTTGCTGGCCGGCGGGCGTGGCCAGTACTTTGTACACGTCGGCCGGCTTGACGCCGTCGGCGAGGAGCGCGATTTCCAGCGTGCCCTTCGGCGTGGAACGCAGCGAGCGCTTGCCGGGGAACTTGTTCACGTCCCAGAGCTCGGCGTAAGTCGTGGGGCCGTTCTTGATCTTGGTCTGGTCGTAGAACAGTGACATGCCCCACAGCACCGCGCCGGCGCCGCAGAGGGTCGTGCCGCCGGGGATGAACTTGTCCTTCTTGACGATCGACCAGTCCATCTTCTCGAAGATGCCGTCCTCGCAGCCGCGCACGAGCTCCGGCGCCTCGACCATGATCACGTCGTAGGTCACGTCGCCCGACTTGACCATCGAGTAGACCTTGGCCATCTCGCCGTTGTAGACGTCGTCCTTGACCTTGACGCCGGTGGCCTTTTCGTAGCCCTGGAAGAGGTGCTTGCGCGCGTTGTCCTGGAAGCCGCCGCCGAAGCCCACGATCATGAGATCGCGGGCCGATGCGGCGCCGGCGGTGGCGACGGCCGCGGCTGCGGCCAGCGCAAGAAGGGTGGAACGAAGTTTCGACTGCATGCGGAGATCTCCTGGTGTGCTCGCGTAGAGGTTGGGCGGCCGCTCCCGGGTCCGGGTCGCGGCTCCGACCGTCCCGACCGCCATTGTCCCCCGGATCGAAGATTCGCTTTTCGTGGCGCCCCCGGCCCCGATCATCATACCGCGCGAATCGTATTAATGATAGTATGATAATACAAGTTCTCTGCAGGTTGTCCGGCAAGTGGCCGCGCGCTGCTACCAGGAGCGGTCCAGGATGCCTCGCGCGGCCGTGACGTTCCGAAAAGGGTCAAGATGAGTCAGGAAGGCGCAATCCTCGACGCAAAGCTCCATCCCGCCAGTGCCGCCATCCCGCGGACGCCGCGCGTGAACAGCCTCGCGCGCTACCGCCTGTACATCGGCGGCGCCTTCGTGGATCCAGCGCGCGGCGCCTGGCTGCCGAGCGAGGATCCGGTCGCCGGCAAGGCGTGGGCAGAGATTCCGCGAGGCACCGCCGAGGATGCCGATCGCGCCGTGAACGCGGCGTACGAGGCCTTCACTTCCGGCGCGTGGCCAGCGATGTCCGCCTCCCGCCGCGGCGCGCTGTTGCGAAAGCTGGGCGACCTCATCACCGAGAACGCCGAATGGCTCGCGCACGTCGAGATGAAGGACAACGGCAAGCTCCTGGCCGAGCTGCTGATGCAGATGAAGTACATGGCCAGTTACTACTATTACTACAGCGGCCTCGCCGACAAGATGGAGGGCACGGTGATCCCCTCCGACAAGCAGGGCGTCTTCAACTACACCAGGTACGAGCCGGTCGGCGTGGTCGCCTGCATCATGCCGTGGAACTCGCCGCTCCCGCTCACGAGCCTGAAGCTCGCGCCTGCGCTCGCGGCGGGCAACACGGTGGTGCTCAAGCCCTCGGAGTTCACGTCGGCGTCGCTCCTCGAGTTCATCAAGCTCGTGGAGGCCGCGGGCTTTCCCCCCGGCGTGGTCAACGTCGTCACCGGCTACGGCGCCGAGGTCGGCGACGCGCTCGTCAGCCATCCGCGCGTGGACCGCATCGCCTTCACGGGCGGGCCCGAGGCGGGCCGCATCATCAACGAGAAGGCGGCGCGCCACATGAAGCGCGTCACGATGGAGTTGGGCGGCAAGTCGCCGAACATCGTCTTCGCCGACGCCGATCTCGACGAGGCGGTGAAGGGTGTCGTGGCGGGCATCTTCGCGGCTTCGGGGCAGAGTTGCGTCGCGGGCTCCCGCCTGCTCGTGCAGGATGGCATCCACGACGCTTTCCTCGACAAGCTGCGTGCCTTCATCGCCGACGTGCGCTTCGGGCATCCCTCCGATCCCGCCACGCAGATCGCGCCAATCTCGACGCGGCCGCAGTACGAAAAGGTGAAGAGCTACGTCGACATCGCCACCCGCGAAGGTGCGCGGCTCGTCGCCGGCGGCAAGCCGGCACAGGTCGAGGGCTGGCCCGACGGGCTCTTCTGGCAGCCGACCATCTTCGCCGGCGTCGACAATCGCATGCGCATCGCGCAGGAGGAAGTCTTCGGCCCGGTGCTGTCGGTCATCCGCTTCCAGGACGATGACGATGCCGTGCGCATCGCCAACGACATCCAGTTCGGGCTCGCCGCGGGCGTCTGGACGCAGTCGATGGCGCGCGCGCTGACCATGGCCGACCGCATACGCGCTGGTACCATATGGATCAACAACTATCGCATGACGAGCACCACGTCTCCGTTCGGCGGCTTCAAGATGAGTGGCATGGGACGCGAGGGTGGCATCGCCGGGATGCGCGAGTACATGGAGATCAAGAGCGTATGGATTTCCACCGGCGTGGAATTCCCCAATCCGTTCGTGCGCAGGTAGCGTGCGCGAGACCGGTCCGTTGCGCGCAATCATGAGTCTCGAGCGCGAGCCGGTCGTTCCGGAGTCGATGCGCGACGTCGTTCGTGACAAGGGCTACCTGCCGGCGCTGCGCGTGGGCGAGTTCGTGTTCGTCGCCGGCCAGGTCGGCCGCGACAGCGCGCAGCGCGTCATCGCCGATCCGCGCGAGCAGTTCGCGGCCTGCTTCGAGAACCTGCGCACGGTCCTGGCGGCGGCCGGCTGCACCCTCGACGACGTCGTCGACGTCACCACCTACCACGTCGACATGCCCGCGCACTGGGACACGTTCCGCGCGGTCAAGCGCGACTGGTTTCCGGGCGGCGCGGTCCCCTGGACCTGCGTCGGGGTCACCGCCCTCGCGCAGGCCGGACTGCTCCTCGAAGTGAAGGCCACGGCATGCCGCCCCGCGTGATCCAGCGTGTCGACGAGCGGCGCCGGCGCCAGCGCAGCGCCCGACGGGAACGCGTCGTCTCCGACTTCGTCCCGCGCTACTACCAAGTCTACACGGTGCTGCGCCAGCGCGTGCACGATGGCGAGTGGCCTCTCGACCGCCCGATGCCTACCGAGGAGGCCTTCGCCGCATCGTTCGGCGTGTCGCGCGTCACCATCCGCAAGGCGCTCAACATGCTGGACGAGGAGAAGCTCATCCTTCGCCAGCAGGGCCGCGGCACCTTCGCGCTGGCGCCGCCGCGCCGGCCGGATCTCGCCAACTTCGGCGGCCTGCTCGAGAACATCGACGACTTCGAGCGCCGCACCAAGGTTCGCGTGCTGTCGTTTGGCAAGGTGGGGCTGCCCGACGATGCCGCGCGCCTGCTCGAGTGCGCGCCCGGTACGCCCGCGCTGCGCATCGTTCGCGTGCGCAGCGACAGCCAGGCGCCGTTTTCGCACACGACCTGCTACGTACCCGAGCCGGAGGCCGCTCTCCTGAGCGAGGAATCGCTCGGCAACCGCACCGTGAGTCATGCGCTCGAATCCGCCGGCGTGGTCACCCTCGCCGCCGAGCAGCGGTTGTCGGCCACCGTGGCCGGCCACGACGTCGCGGACCTGCTGCGCATCGACGTGGGCGCACCGCTCATCAGCATGACGCGCGTGATGCGCGACGCGAACCGGCGGCCGGTGGAGGTCATCCACGCACTCTATCGGGCGGACAAGTACGAGTATCGCGTCAACCTCTCGCGGGACAGCGGCGGCGAGGCGCCCCGCTGGACCGTCAAGGTCGTGTAGCGAGGATGGCCGTTCGCCCGCCTCGGGCGGGCATCGGGGGGGGGGGATTGCCCGCCGGCCGGAAGCGGCGGCAGCCGGTGCTAGACTTCAGGCCTCGGCATCCGAGGCGCTCCGCAATGTCGTCGCATCCCCCACCCAGGCAGCTGCAGATCGCGCTGCGCAAGTCGGCGCTGTCCCTTTGTCACGCGCAGTACATCCGCGACCGTCTCCTCGCGCTCTATCCCGACTGCGAGATCGTGCTGCGCGGCGTGACGACTCAGGGCGATCGAATCCTCGACCAGTCGCTCGCCAGCATCGGCGGCAAGGGCCTGTTCATCACCGAGATCGAGACGGCAATGCGCGAAGGCCGGGCCGATCTCGCCGTGCACTCGCTCAAGGACATGCCGATGGAGGTGGCGGAGGGCTTCGTCATCGCCGCGGTGCCCGAGCGCGAGGACCCGCGCGACGCGCTCGTCGCCAATCGCTACACGTCCATCGAGGCGCTGCCCGACGGCGCCATCGTCGGCACCTCGAGCCTGCGCCGCGAGGCGCAGCTTCGCGAGCGCAATCCGCGACTCACCGTGCGCCTGCTGCGCGGCAACGTGAACACCCGCGTGCGCAAGCTCGACGAGGGCATGTACGACGCCGCGATCCTCGCAGCCGCGGGCCTCAACCGCCTCGAGCAGAACCATCGCATCTCGGCGCTGCTCGATCCCGCCGACTTCCTTCCCGCCGTGGGACAGGGGGCGCTCGGCATCGAGTGTGCCGCCGACCGCCCCGAGATCGTCGCCGCGCTGGCACCGCTCGTCCACCCGCCGACGCTGCTCGCCGTCACCGCGGAACGCGCATTCTCGCGCGCGCTGGGCGGAAGCTGTCATACGCCGATCGCAGGTTACGCCACGTTCCGCGATGGACAACTGTGGTTGCGCGGACTCGTCGCGGTGCGCGAGGGCACCGACGTGCTGCGCGGCGAGCGCAGCGCGATCGTCGATGCGTCCTCGGGTGACCTCGCCGCCGCCGACGCGCTCGGCCGTGCGCTTGCCGACGACTTCAAGGCGCGCGGCGTCGCGCGCTTCCTGGCCACGGGCGAAGTCGAGCCGACGTAGCGCGCGGGAGCGCGCCATGGCAACGGTGCGCACACGCTCGCGCCGTGCCGGCGCTGCGCACTTCGGGTGTGCGATGACGCCCTGGCGGGGCGGAGCCCCTCGGCGCTGATGCATCACGTCGCGTGCTAGAATTTTCGAGTGCCTGCGCCGCGCCGCCTCACCATCGCGACACGCAAGCTCGCACCCTCCATGTGGCAGGCCGAGCAGATCCGCGCGCGTCTGGCTGCGCTCTATCCCCGCACCGCCATCGGCGTGGTCGGCATTCCCGCCCGGGTTGGCAGCACGGCGACGCCGCATGGCGAAAGCAGCGCGCGCGCGAACATGATTCGCGATCTCGAGACCGCGGTGGCCGAAGGGCGGGCCGACGTCGCCGTGCATTCGCTCAAGAACCTTCCCAGCAGTCTCGCGCCCGGATTCACGATCGCCGGCATCACGGCGCGCGAGGATCCTCGCGACGCCTTCGTTTCGCGCAGGTTCGCGTCGCTTGTCGACATGCCCGACGGCGCGGTGATCGGCACATCGAGCCTGCGGCGCGAGGCGCAGCTTCGCGATCGCTATCCCGCGCTCGACATACGGCTCCTCCGCGGCGACGTCACGGCGCGCTTGAAGCTGCTCGATTCCGGCCGTTGCGACGCGCTCATCATCGCCGCGGCCACGCTGTGCCGCTCCGGTCACGCCGCGCGCCTGACCGTGCTGCTCGAGCCCGACGAAAGCCTGCCCGCGCCGGGGCAGGGCGCGCTCGCCATCGAGTGCCGTGCCGATCGTCCCGACATCGCCGCGGCGATCGCCCCGCTTGCCGATCGCGCCACCACGCTTGCCACCACGGCGGAGCGCGCGTTCACGCACACCCTCTGCGGTACCGGGGCCGCATCCGTGGCCGCGTACGCCAAGTGGAAGGAAGGCGCGCTGTGGCTGCGCGGTCTCGTGCCCGGAGGCGACGGGCGCGGCGTGCTGCGCGGCGAGAAGGATGCGGATGTCACCGACCGCACGGCGGCGACGCGCCTCGGGCGCGAACTCGCCGACGAGCTCCTCGCACGCGGGGCGGCGCGCCTCCTGGCGTCGTGACCTCTCCCGCACGCGGCGTCGCGCCTGCCGGCGTCGTGACCTCTCTTGCCCACGGCGCCGCGCCGGCCCTCCGGTCACAGGAACGCGTGAGCTGCGAAGGGGGGACGCGGAGGACGGCGGCGTGAGCGTGCATCCGCTCACCGTGCCACCGCGGCCGAAGGGGCCGCTCGCGGGCGTCGGCGTGCTCGTCACGCGGCCGGTGCGGCAGGCGGCGATGCTCCTGCGTGAGCTCGCGGCACTCGATGCGAAGACGGTCGCGTTCCCGGCAATCGTGATCCTGCCTCCGCGCGATGCGACCTCGCTCGCTCGCGTGCACGCGGCGCTCGCGAGCTACGACGCCGCGATCTTCGTGTCAGGCAACGCTGCCGAGTACGGCGTGCCGCCTGCGCGGACGTGGCCGGCGACGCTGCCGGTCTTCGCCACCGGACCCGGTACGGCCTCGGCGCTCGCTGCCGTCGGCGTCGGCCAAGCCCGTGTGCCTGCGGCAAGCTACGACAGCGAGGGATTGCTCGCCTTGCCGGAGCTCACCGCAGTCTTAGGCAAGCGCATCGCGATCTTCCGCGGCGAAGGCGGCCGCGATCACCTCGCGCGCACGCTGCGCGAGCGTGGCGCGCACGTCGACTACGCCGAGTGCTATCGCCGCGCGTCACCGGAGAGCGGCGGTGCGGGACTCGATGCCGCGATTCTCGGCGGCCGCGTCCAGGCCACGACCGTTACCTCGAGCGAAGGTCTCGACAATCTCTGCCGCCTGCTGACCGTGCCGGCGCGCGAGCGGCTTCTTCGCACACCGGTCTTCGTGCCGCATCCCAACATCGCGGCGCACGCACGTTCGCAGGGGTTCGAGGCGATCGTCACGGATGCCGGCGACGCGGGCCTCGTGGCCGGCTTGCTGAAGTGGTTCGCCGCACACCCGGTGGCCGATCCGGGTTAGGTTGCCCGGTCAGTGAAACCTGCTCAGGCGCTGCGCCATACGCGTTTGCCGAGCGGGACCCGTCGCCTCAGCGCTCGATGCCATCGACGGGGAGCCGAATGGAGATCAGGCTTCGTGGACCGGCAGATCATCTCGAGGTGGAAGCCCACTGCCGGCGCAGTCATGGCTGACGCTCTCCGGGCTATACTCACTTCGAACCGGAGCCCGCACATGCCCCCACCCGACCTTCTCGTCACGGCCGCGCTGCCGCCCTTTCTCTACGATCCGCTCAAGGCCGACTATCGCTGCCACGACTACTACGCAGCGAGCCACAAGCCAGGTCTCCTCGCTGCCGAGGGGGCGCGCATCCGCGGTCTCGTCCAGGGCGGACACAGCGCGACGACGCCGGAGCTTCTCGATGCGCTGCCGAAGCTCGAGATCATCTCCGTGTTCGGCGTCGGCTACGACGGCGTGCCCGTCGACTACTGCCGCAAGCGTGGCATCAAGGTCACGAACACCCCCGACGTGCTCACCGAAGACGTGGCCGACGTCGCCTTGGGCCTCATCCTCATGACCGGCCGCGGCTTCGTGCGTCTCGACCGCTTCCTGCGGGCGGGCCATTGGCTGCAGGGCGGTCCAGAGCTCAGCACGCGGCTCGGCGGGCAGAAGGTGGGCATCCTTGGGTTGGGACGCATCGGCAAGGCGATCGCCCGGCGCGTGGAAGCGCTCGGCATGGAGGTCGCGTACACCGGACGCAGCCGGCAGGACGTGCCCTATCGCTACGTGCCCGAACTGAAGGCGCTTGCCGCCGAGTCGGACTTTCTCGTGGTGGCGAGCCCGGGTGGCGCCGCCACCCGGAACCTCGTCGATGCCGGCGTGCTCGCCGCGCTCGGCAAGAAGGGCATCGTCGTCAACATCGCGCGCGGATCGGTGATCGACGAGCCTGCGCTCGTGGCCGCCCTGCAGGCAGGCACGATCAAGGGTGCGGGTCTCGACGTGTTCGCCGACGAGCCGAAGGTGCCGTCCGCATTGCTTGCGATGGACAACGTCGTCCTGCTGCCGCACGTGGGCAGCGCCACCGCGCAGACGCGCAAGGCGATGGGCGACCTGTGCAAGGCCAACCTCGACGCGTGGTTTGGCACCGGCAAGGTGCTGACGCTGATTCCCGAGCTGGCCTGACGATCGTCTGCGGATGCCGGGGTGGCGTGACGGTCGTCCGCGCACCCCGGGCTGGCGTGACGGTCGCCTACCCGGGTTCCGCCCGCTCCGGCTCGGCGGAGGGCCGGGACAGCACCGCCACGAGCGACGCCAGCACGAGTACGAGCGCCACGAACTCGGCAGTACCCGGCCGCTCGCCGAGCACGACCATGCCGGCGAGCACGCCCACCACCGGCACCGGAAGCGACGCGAGCGACGAGATCGCCACCGGCAGCGTGCGCGCCAGCCGGAGCCACGCCCACTGCGCCAGCGCGCCGGCGAGGACGATGTTGTAGACGATCGCGAACCACGCGCCGGCCGACAGGTGTGCAAGATGCGAGGCCGGTCGCGTCTCGAAGAACGGTGCCGCGACCGCGAGCGGCATCCACCCCAGCAACAGCATCCAGGCCGACAGCGTGTTCTGCGCGATTGGCGGCTGCCACTTGCGCAGCAGCACGGTGCCGATCGCCCACGTGATCGCCGCCGTCAGGATCAGGAAGGCGCCGAGAGGCGCGGCACGCAGGTTCCGGATGTCGTCGCCCAGCAGGACGAGCATCCCCAGCGTGCCGAGGGCCAAGCCGATCGCCTTCCGGCGGTTGAGCGGCTCGTGCAGCATCATCGTCGCAACGAGGGTGGCCCAGACGGGCATCGTGTAGCCGAGGATCACGCCGCGTCCGGCCGGGAGCTGCTGCAGGCCGAAGAGCACCACGCCGTTCCAGGCTGCCACGTTGAAGAACGCGAGCACGGTCAGCCGCCACCACCATTCGCGCGGCACCGACACGCCGTCGCGTGCCGCGCGCGCCACGAGGAACATGCCGGCTGCCGCGAACGGCAGGGTGATCGCCCGGAACGTGAGGGGCGCGATCTCGGTAGTGCTGATCTTGAGGATGGGCCAGTTGCAGCCCCACACGAGCGCCAGGATCGCCGTCGGGACGAACGCGTACGCGAGCGGATGGCGCGCGACCATCAGCGGTTACGCACCGGCAGCACCTCGCCGTACTTCGACTGGTGGATCGCGCGCGCCTGGGTGACCCAGGCGTCGCGGCGGATGCGTCCCGGAAACTCGGGCAGACGTGCATCGACGTCGTCGATGTCGCGCTCGCTCCAGCGTGCGATCTGGCGATAGGTCGTGATGCCCATCTGCTGGAGCAGGCGCTCGAGCACCGGACCGATGCCGACGATGAGCTTGAGGTCGTCCGGCGCGCTCGGGCCGTCGAGGAGCGGTGGCGGCGCGTTGTTCTCGAGATCGATGACGAGCGCCCGATAGCGGGCGGTTTCGGCTCGCGCGACAGCCAGCGCCGGAAAGAGACGCCGCCGGTCCTCGGCGAGATCCGCGAGATGGCGCTCGATCGCGGCGGCGTCCACGAGGCGGGCGCGCAGGATGGCGTTCTCTGCGGCGAGGCTGCGGACGAGCCGCGCGCGCTCGTCCGCGAGGCGCGCGTCGCCGTCGCCGCCGCCGCCGTCGTCGCCGCCATCGCCGCCGTCGCCATCGCGGCCATCGCCGCCGTCGCGCCGCGAAGCATCGATCGCTTCTGCCGTGGAAGGGGCCGGGACCGGGGCTGGAAGATCCACGCCGACGGCAGGCGGCGTCACCGGCGTCGCTACCGCGGGGCGCAGGGTCGCGCGAGCCGACCCGCGTTCTGCGCGTCTGCCGGCGGCAACGCCGATTCGCCACGCGAGCACGATCGCCAGCGCCACCGCGAGCAACGCGACCAGAGTGAGACCGTTCATCGTGAAGAGGTGGGCGGGGCGGATCGCGGCGCGTCGAAGGACCGCGTCCGCCGCCATTGTATTCGAGCGCGACACGGGGTCCGACGCAGGTCATCCGTTGCCTCAGGTCCCGGAGCGCTCGCGTCCGGACTGCTAGAATCGTCGCGTCTACGTTCACGCGCATCCTGCGTTCTCGCCATGGACGATCCCGCGATCGCGGGCGGCAGCTCCGCTTCCACGACCGCGCAGGCTCGTCCCGGCGTACCCTCCGCGCCGCCGCTCTCGCGGCCGGTGAGCCGGGGATCCTTCGCCGTGCTCGCGCTGCTGCTCATCGCGGGCCTGATCGCGGCCTTCATGTGGCTGCGCAATGCGCAGCGCGATCTCGGCGTCGAGGTCGGCAAGCGCCTGGCCGACACCGAGGCCGCGGTGGCACAGGCGCGCGCGCAGGATTCGCAGGTGAGCAACGACCTTCGCGAGGCGCGTGCGAAGCTCGCCCTGCTCGAGGCACGGCTCGAGGAATCGCAGAGCCAGCAGGCGTCGCTCGAGGCGCTATATCGGGAGCTTGCGCCGTCGCGCGACGAAGTCGCGCTTAACGAAGTGGAGCAGGTGCTCCTGCTCGCGAGCCAGCAGCTCTCGATCGCGGGCAACATCCAGGCCGCGCTCGCGGCGCTGCAGCTCGCCGATGCAAAGCTCTCGCGCGTGGATCGTCCGCAGCTCGTGCCGCTGCGCCGCGCCCTTGCCCGTGACATCGACCACCTGAAGGCCGTGCCGTACATCGACGTCGCGGGCATGTCGCTCAAGCTCGATCAGGCCCTGGCCAGCATCGACGCCCTTCCGCTCGCGCGCGACGAGCGGCTGCCCGCGGAGACGCCTCCCTCGCCGCCGGCGGACGAACCCGCGTGGCGGCGGACGCTCCGCGAGGCATGGGAGGAGATCAGCTCGCTGGTGCGCATCGAGGTCGCCGATCGCGCCGCGGCGCCGCTGGTGCCGCCGCCCCAGCAGTACTTCCTGCGCGAGAACCTGCGCCTGCGCCTCCTCGCGGCGCGGGTGGCGCTGCTCTCGCACGACGTGCGAGGCTTCAAGACCGACGTCACGGCCGCGAACGCGTGGATCAAGAAGTACTTCGACACCCGCGCCAAGTCCGTCCAGTCGCTGACGGCCACACTGGCGCAGCTCGCCGCCACGCCCATGCCGACCGGCGTTCCGGACATCGCGGCGACCGTCAACGCCTTGCGCACGCTGAAAGCCACGCGCGATCGCGCTCCCGCGAGCGCCGCGCGCTGATCGCGAGCCGCCGTGCGTCTGCTCTTCGCGTTCCTGCTGGTCGCCACGCTCGCCGTGCTGGCGGCGCTCCTGTTCAAGCTCAACGTCGGCTACGTGCTCTTCGTCGCGCCGCCGTATCGGGTGGAGTTCTCGCTCAACGGATTCATCATCCTCGTCGTCCTCGCGTTTCTCGCCTTTCACCTTCTCTTGCGGCTGGGCGCGCGCATCGCGCGCATGCCGGCCGAGGTGCGCGCGACACGCCGCCGGCGAAACCAGGAACGCGCGCGCAACCGGCAGGACGCAGCGACGGTGGCGCTGCTCGAGGGTCGCTACGGCAAGGCGCGGCAGTATGCCGAGGAGGCGCTCGCCATCCCCCACTCGGGCGGCGTGCCGGCGCTCGTCGGCGCGCGGGCGGCGGTGGACATGCGCGAGTTCGGACAGGCCGAGGCGCTGCTCACGCGCTCCGACGTCGCGGTGCCGAGCCTCGCGGTGCCGCGCCTCATGCTCGAGGCCGACATGGCGCTCGCCCAGGACCAGCCAGGCGTGGCGATCGAGAAGCTCGGGCAACTGAGACGCGAGGCGGGCCTGCACACCGCGGCGCTGCGTCTGGAAGTGCGCGCGCTCACCGCGGCGCGGCGCTTCTCCGAGATCCCGCCGGTCGTCGACCAGCTCGTGAAGCGCAAGGTCTACGACGAGGAGCAGGGTGCCCTGATCCGCGCCAGCGCACACGCGGAGGCCCTGGCGGGATTCCGCCACGACGCGGCGGGCTTGCGCGCGTACTGGAACCGGCTTCTCGACGTCGATCGCGCCAATCCCAAGGTGGCGCGCGCCGCCGCTACGGCGTTTCTCGCGCACGGCGGCGATCGCGAGGCCGCCGACATCGTCGAACGCAGTCTGGAGCGCACATGGGATCCCGAGCTCACGGTCCTGTATGCGCGCTGCAGGACCGCTGATCCCACGCGCCAGCTCGAGGTCGCGGAACGCTGGCTGAAGGCGCACGACCAGGACGCGACGCTCCTCTACGCGCTAGGCCGCCTGTGCGAGCGCGAGTCGCTCTGGGGCAAGGCGCAGACGTATCTGGACGCGAGCCTCGCCCTCGACGATCACTGGCGCACGCGGGTGGCGCTTGGGGAACTGCACGGCCGGCTCGGCCATGCCGAACTCGCCAACACGCATCTCGCGGCGGCCCTTACGCGCGCGCTGGCGGCGTTGGAGGGGACGCGATAGACCATTCCAGCGTCACGGCCGGACTGCCAACGCAGGCATGGCGCCTGGCCGCAGCTTCCACTGCGGCCCCCCATCGAAGATCCGCGGCCGCGCGAGCCCCCAGCGCCACGCCCGGTACGCCACGCTCGTGCGCACCACGCCAACGCCGTACACGATCGAGCGCCGGAAGCTGATCTGGCTCGCATCCTCGAAGTAGCGCGCGGGACACGACACCTCGCCGATCCGCATGCCGAAGGCGAGCGCCTGCGCGATCATCTGGTTGTCGAAGAGGAAATCCTGCGAGTTGGCACCGAGCGGCAGTGTCTCCAGCACGCGCCGCGAGAAGGCGCGAAAGCCCGTGTGGTACTCGGTGAGGCGCGTCCCGGTGAGGATGTTCTGGAAGCCGGTGAGCGCGCGATTGCTGTAGTACTTGTAGCGCGGCATGCCGCCGGCGAGCGCGGTCTTGCCGAGCATGCGCGAGCCGAGGGCCACGTCGTACACGCCCGACGCGACCAGCGAGGCCAGTGCCGTGATGAGACGCGGCTCGTACTGGTAGTCGGGATGCAGCATCACCACGATGTCGGCATCCGCCGCGAGGGCGGCGGCGTAGCAGGTCTTCTGGTTGGCGCCGTAGCCGGCATTCACCGCGTGCCGGATAGGCCGCAGGCCGAGTCGCTCCGCCACGGCGAGCGTGGCATCGTCGCTCGCATCGTCGACCAGCAGGATCGCGTCCACGACGTCGTGCGGGATGGCGCGATAGCAGCTTTCCAGCGTCTTCTCCGCGCGGTAGGCGGGCATGACGACGACGAGGCGTTGGCCGTGGATCATGGTCGTGGGACGCTGGCGAGCGGATTCTAGTGCATTTGCAGCCCCGCAGGGAAAAGTGCCGGGATGGCCGCACGGCCGACGGTAGGGCCCGCCTGCACGGAGGCGGCGTGGATGCGCGGAACGGCCGCGCCCGCCCAGGGATGGCACACTGGCGGGACGAAAGCGCGACATTCGCGCCTCACAAGCGTCTTCCGGCCCGCCGCCGATCCCGGTAGCGCGGCCTCATCACTGCAGGAATCCGCCCTTGGCCTACGAACGCATGATGACCGCACACGATGCGGCTCCCCACATCGACGACCTGCCGACGCGCAAGCGCGAGCATTTCCCCGAGATCAAGGATCCGGTGTTCTGGTCGTTCTACGAAATGGCGCGCGCTTACTAGCTCGTGCACGTCACCGGCTTCTACAACGTCTATCAGTCGCTGCGCTACGTCGCGCGCAATGGCATTCTCGGCAATGCAGTGGAGTGCGGATGCTTCCTGGGCGGGGTCGCGCTCTTCATGGGGCTCGTGCGCCGCGAGCTGGGGCTCGCCCGCATGCAGATCGTGCTCTTCGACACCTTCCGTGGCGCGCCCGCAGGCTCTACCGACGTCGTCATGGGAACGCCATTCGTGGAGCCCTGCGAGCTGCCGAGCTACCGCGAGACGGTGCCGCGCAACATCGAATCGGTGCTCGGCAGCACGCAGGGCTATCGCTTCGTCGAAGGACTCGTGCAGGACACGCTCCCGGTCACGGACACCGGCGACCTCGCCCTGCTGCGTCTCGACACGGACTACTACGAATCGACTGCCGCGGAGTTCGCGGCGCTCTATCCGCGCCTCGTACCGGGGGGCGTCCTGATCGTCGACGATTACGGCATGTTCGAAGGGTCGCGCCGCGCCACCGACGAGTATTTCGCCACGCTCGAGCGGCCGCCGCTCTTGAACCGCATCGACGTGGCGGTGTGGGCGGGCGTCAAGCCCGGGTAGGAGGCGGGCGGGCGTCGCGTAAGGCGGTCGGACGTGTCTCCGAGCGACCAAGCAGTCGCCACGCCGCCGTGTGCAATTCCCGGCCGGCAGAGGAGGGTGCGCGTATGCGTTACGGCCGCGCTTCCACCTCCGCCGCATAGGTGAAGCTGTCGGCGTGGAACTCCTCCGGCGGGAGTCCGCAGCGCTGCATGAACTCGCGCTTGGCCGCCTCGATCATCGCCGGCGCGCCGCAGGCGTAGACCTGATACCCGGAGAGGTCCGGGAAGTCCTGCATCACCGCCTGATGCACGAAGCCCGTGCGTCCCGGCCAGTGGTCCTCGGGCCCGGGCTCGGAGAGCACGGGGATGAACGTGAAGTTCCGGTGCGCGGTCTGCCAGGTGCCGGGGAGTTCCGGCAGGTACAGGTCCTTGAGCGAGCGCACGCCCCAGTAGAGCACCATCTGGCGCTCGACCTTGGCGTAGAGCGCGTGCTCGATGATGGCCTTGATCGGCGCGAAGCCGGTGCCGCCGGCCACGAACACGATCGGCTTGTCGGAATCCTCGCGCAGGTAGAACGTGCCGAGCGGGCCCTCGAAGCGCAGGATCTCGCGTCCCTTGTAGGTGGTGAAGAGCGGATCGGTGAAGAAGCCGCCTGGCACGTGACGGATGTGCAATTCCATGAGGCTGTCGTCGTGCGGCGCCGTGGCGAGCGAGAAGCTCCGCCGCTTGCCGTCCTTCAGCAGGAAGTCGACGTACTGGCCCGCGAGGTACTGCAGCCGCTCGTTGGCCGGCAGCTTGAAGCGGACGATGGCGACGTCGGGTGCAGCCTTGTCGATCGACTCGATGCGGCACGGCAGCCGCTTGATCACGATGTCGCCGGCACGGCGCACCTCGCGCACCTCGATCGTGACGTTGGTCAGCGGCTTCGCGCAGCAGAAGAGGGCGAGGCCCACGCGCTTCTCGTCCTCGGTGAGCGTGGACGACTGGTGCGAGCCGTAGTCCACCTCTCCTTCCAGGATCCTGCCCTTGCACGAGCCGCAGGCGCCGTTGCGGCAGCCGTAGGGCAGCATCAGGTCCGCGCGCATCGCGGCGGCGAGCACCGTCTCGTCGGCCTCGCAGGCGAAGCGGTGGTCGCTGGGCTTTATGGTAATCTCGAACGTCATCGGAAGTGCTTCTCGTAAGGTCACTCGCGCGCGTCGCGCGTCCCGTATCGGGTGGAGGCTTGATCAGGGTCCTGTTGATCGGATGCGGTGACGTGGCGTTGCGCGCGGCATCGATGTTGCGCGATCGGGCCAGGGTCTACGGCCTCGTGCGCCGCGCCGACGAGGTGGGCAAGCTGCGCGGCCGGGGCATCGCCCCCATCGTAGCCGACCTCGACGATTTCGCCACCCTGCGCCGTCTGTCGCTCGCGCCCTTTGCGGTACTGCATGGCGCACCGCCTCCCTCCGACGGCCGTGACGATCCGCGTACGCAAAGGCTCGTGGCTGCGCTGTCGCGGGCACGAATTATACCGCAGCGACTCGTGTACATCTCCACCTCGGGCGTGTACGGCGACTGCGCGGGGGCGCGCGTCGACGAGACGCGTCCGCGCCGCGCGCAGACGCCGCGCGGACGCCGCCGGGTGGCGGCCGAGGATCGCCTGCGTATGTGGGCCGCGCGCAACGGCGTGACGCTGACGTTGCTGCGCGCGCCCGGGATCTACTCCGAGGCGCGCCTGCCCCTCGATCGCCTCCGCCAGGGCACGCCCGTGCTCGCGCCGGATGCCGACGTCTTCATCAATCACATCCACGCCGACGACCTCGCGCGCGCGGCGGTGCAGGCGATCTTTCGCGGCATGCCCAACCGCGCCTACAACGTGAACGACGACGCGCAGATGCAGATGGGCGCCTGGTTCGACGCCGTCGCCGATGCCTTCCACCTGCCGCGTCCGCCGAGGGTGTCGTGGGAAGAGGCCGAGCGCCGCATCGCACCGATGCTGCTCTCGTTCATGAGCGAGTCGCGCCGCCTCGTGAACGAGCGCGCCAGGCGCGAACTGCGGCTGCGTCTCGCCTGGCCGCTGCCGCAGGCGCTTCTCGCATCGGTCGCGCCGCGCTCGCTGACCCGGCAGCTTCCGTTGCAGCTGTGACCTCACGGCGCCGCACGAATCCCCCGGGCCGCCTCGGGACCGAGCCATCTCCGGAGCACGCCGGCGGGAGGGCGGCCCCGTGAGCAGTCCGCCGTTGCCGCAGGGTGCCCCCGCCACTGCGCCGCGCAAGCTGACGCTCGCGCAGCGTCTCGATGCGTACGAGCGCCTGGTGCGCCTCGACCGTCCGATCGGCACGCTGCTGCTGCTGTGGCCCACGCTCTCGGCGCTGTGGCTCGCCTCCTACGGACGCCCCACGCTCGCGCTCGTCCTCGTGTTCTCGCTCGGCACGCTGGTGATGCGCAGCGCCGGCTGTGCCTTCAACGACTGGGCGGATCGCGACTACGACGCGCACGTGAAGCGCACCGCCGACCGTCCGCTCGCGCGTGGCGTCATCGCGCCGTGGGAGGCACTGGTCGTGGGGGGCGTGCTCGCCGCGATGGCGTTCGCGCTCGTGGTGCTCGCCACCAACCGGGCGACGGTCCTGCTGTCGGTGGCGGGGCTCGCCATCGCGATCGCCTATCCCTTCTGCAAGCGCTTCCTCTCGCTGCCACAGGCGTTCCTGGGCATTGCCTTCTCGTTCGGCATCCCGATGGCGTTCGCCGCCGTGCTGGGCTACGTGTCCGCTTTTGGCTGGTGGCTCTTCGCCTTCAACCTCTTCTGGGTCGTCGCCTACGACACCGAGTACGCGATGGTCGACCGCGACGATGACCTGCGGATCGGCATCCGCACGTCGGCGATCACCTTCGGCCGCTTCGACGTGGCCGCGGTCGGCGTGTGCTACGCGATATTCCTGTGCGGCGTGGCGTGGCTCGCCTGGCGAGTGTCGCTCGGGCTCCTCTTCTGGATCGGCTTCGGCTGCGCCGTGCTGCTCGCGATCCGGCACCTCTGGTGGATCCGCACCCGCGAGCGGGACCGCTGCTTTCGGGCATTCCTCGACAACCATTGGCTCGGTTTCGCGATCTTCGCGGGCATCGCGGCCGACTTCGCGTGGCGGCTCGGAGCATGGCCACGCCTGCAGTGAGCGCGCCCGAGGCGGTCCGATCGGCCACGGGCGTGGCGCCGGTGGCGGCGAGCGCCGAGGGCCACTGTGCTGCCCGCCCCTGTGCCGCGCGTGCAGTGGCCACCCTCGGCGCGCTGCTCGTCACCGTCGGCGTGGGCGTCGCGCATGCCGCATTGCCGGCACCCGAGTCGGTGAGCTTTCCGTCGCTCGACGCGGGCGTCACCGTGCGCGGTCTCCTGTATCGTCCGGTGCCGGCGTCGCAGGGCGTCCCGGTGATCGTGGGCCTGCACGGTTGCGGCGGCATGTGGAGCGAGGGCCCCGACGGCCGCGACCGCCTGAACGCACGCAGCGTCGCCTGGACGCAGCGCTTCCTTGCGCAGGGCTACGCGGTGCTGTGGCCCGACAGCTTCAATCCGCGCGGCAAGCGCAGCGTGTGCGCGATACCGCGGGACGAGCCGTCGATCGATCCGTCGCTGCGCAGGCTCGACGCGCTGGGCGCGCTCGTCTTCGTGGCCTCGCAGCCGGACCTCGATGCTTCGCGCGTGGCGCTCGTGGGCTGGTCGCACGGTGGCAGCACGGTGCTCGCCACGGTGAACGGCAAGGACCCGCGCGTCGCTGCCTTCTACGCGACCGCCGGTGCGCCGAAGCCGCCGCGGGCGGCGGTGGCCTTCTATCCCGGATGCGGCGTGTCGTCGCGGATGAAGGAACGATGGCTGCCGGCAGTGCCGCTCGCCATCTTCTCGGGTGCGCTCGACGACTGGGGCTCCACCGCGACCTGCGAGCGGCTGACCGCGTCGGTACGCGGCAGCGGCGCCGACATGTCCATCACCGTGTATGCGAATGCCCATCACGGCTTCGACGCGCCCGGCCATCGGATCGTGCATCGTGCCGACGTTACCCGTGGCGTCGATGCGGGCAAGGGCGTCACCGCCGGTCCCGATCCCGCGGCGCGGGCGGCCGTCGAGGCCGCCGTGCCCGCATTCCTGCAGCAACACCTGAAAGGATCCTGATCACAATGGACAAACCAGAAGCTGCCATGGCCGGCCGCAACGTGCTCGTGACGGGCGCCTCGAAAGGCATCGGCCTCGCCTGCGCGCACGCCTTCGCCGATGCGGGTGCCCGCGTGGCGATCGTCTCGCGCAGCCGCGACAACCTCGACCGGGCGCTCGCGGGTTTCGGCGCGGGCGTGGCGAGGCCGGCTGCCATCGCGGCCGACCTGCGCGATCCTGCGCAGGCCGCTCGCGCGGTGGAGGAGGCGTATCGCGATCTTGGCGACCTCGACGTGCTCGTGAACTCCGCCGGCGCGGCCAAGCGGTACGCGCCCGCCGAACTCACCGCGCAGGCGTGGCACGAAGCGCTCGACGCCAAGTTCTTCAGCTACATCCACGTGCTGGACATCGTGATCAAGCGCATGGCCGCGCGCGGACGCGGCGCGATCGTCAACATCATCGGCTCGGGTGGCAAGGTGGCGGGCACGGCGCACATCGCCGGAGGTGCCGCGAATTCGGCGCTCATGCTCGCGACGGTGGGGCTCGCTGCGGCGTACGGTCCACAGGGCGTGCGCGTGAACGGCATCAATCCGGGCGCCACGCTCACCGACCGCGTGCAGGAGGGCATCGGGGTCGAATCGAGGATGACGGGGGTCGAGCCCGCGAAGCTCCTGGCCGACGCGCAGGCGCGCATACCGCTGCGGCGGATGGGCACGCCGGAGGAAGTGGCGGCGGTGGCGCTGTTCCTCGCCTCGGACGTGGCGAGCTACGTGACGGGGGCGATCGTGCCGATGGATGGCGGGGCGGGAGCGGTCATTTGAGCCATCGCATCCTGGGGCTGACGCTTCTCTTCATGACGGCCATCGCCTGCGCTGCGACCGGGACGCCCATGCAGATCGCCACGCCTTCGGGCGTCATCGAGGGCACGCTGCTGATGCCGGCGGCCAGGTCGAAGGTTCCGGTGGCGCTGCTCATCGCCGGCTCGGGACCCACCGATCGGGACGGCAACGGCCCGACGGCGGCCGCCCGCAACGACAGCCTGAAGCTGATCGCCGCCGGCCTCGCCGATGCCGGCATCGCGTCGTTGCGCTACGACAAGCGCGGTATCGGCGCAAGCGCGTCCGCGGCGCGACGCGAGGCCGACCTTCGTTTCGAGGACTACGTGCAGGATGCTGCGATGTGGGTCGAGGCACTCGCAAAGGACGAGCGATTCACGGGGGTGACGATCGTCGGTCACAGCGAGGGCTCGCTCATCGGCATGATCGCCGCGCAGCGCACCCCGGCCAAGGCGTTCGTGTCGATGGCGGGCACAGCCGAACCCGCCGCAACGGTCTTGCGCCGCCAACTCGCGGGCCGACTTCCTGCCGACCTCGCGCCGGTCAACGAGTCGATCCTGACGGCGCTCGAGGCCGGCACGCTCGTACCCGACGTGCCTGCGCAGCTTGCATTCCTCTACCGTCCGAGCGTCCAGCCCTATCTCGTCTCGTGGTTCAGGTACGATCCAGTGAAGGAAATCGCCCAGCTTCGCGTGCCATGCCTGGTCGCGCAAGGCGACACGGACATCCAGGTGCGGGTTGCCGATGCCGAGGCGATGCACGCGGCGCAATCGCGCTGCGAACTCGCCATCGTTCCCGGGATGAACCATGTGCTGAAGACGGTGCCGGACGATCGCGCGAGGCAGGTGGCCTCGTACGGCGATCCCACGCTGCCGATCGCGCCGGGCCTCATGCAGGCGCTGGTGCGCTTCATCACCGCAGACGTCACGCAGGCCGTGCCCGCATGTGACGACCGGCGGGGCTCCCCGACCTCCGGCTCCCACGAAGGCGTTCCAGCATCTGCGCCTTCCCCATGTCGCACGAGCACGCCGTGACGCTTCCGTCGCCTCCCGAAGGCTATCTCGCCGTTCCTGCAGCGGGCCGCGGTCCCGGCGTGCTGGTGCTGCATGCATGGTGGGGTCTCAACACCACGATCGAGACCTTCTGCGAGCGGCTCGCGGCCGAGGGATTCGTGGCCTTCGCACCGGACCTGTACCACGGCGAGGTGGCGACCACGATTCCTGCGGCGGAGGCGCTCGGCCAGCGCCTCGATTCGCGCTACGCCGAGGCGAGGGCGCAGATCGCCGAGGCAGCGGACTTCCTCTTCGGGCGGAGTGCGGGCAGCCGGAAGATCACGGTGATCGGCTTCTCGCTCGGTGCGTACTACGCGCTCGACCTCGCGACAGCCCGCGCGGAACTCGTCGGGTCGGTCGTGCTCTTCTACGGCACGGGCAGCGGCGACTTTTCGGCAGCACGGGCGGATGTCCTTGGCCACTACGCGGGTCGCGATCCCTACGAGCCCGCCCCCGCTGTCGATGCACTGGAGGGCGCGTTGCGCGCCGCCGGACGCGATGTCACGTTCCACCGGTACCCGGATGTCGGCCACTGGTTCTTCGAGTCCGATCGCGAGGATGCCTACGATGCTGCGGCCGCGGCTCTTGCATGGAGCCGCACGCTGGCGTTCCTGCGGCGGGCGTAGTCAGGAAGCTCCCGCTCGATGCGTCCGTGTCCCGCGCACGAGCCACGCGCACGCCGCACCGAAGACCGCCGCCCCGGCCAGGATCCACAGCGCGTGATCCCACGCGGGTGACGCCTCACCGGCGGCGCGGCCGCGATCGAGCACGGCGCCGACCAGCGGCTGCAGCACGCCGGTGCCGAGGAAGATGCCGAGATTCACCACCGACGTGGCCATGCCGGAGTGCTCGGGACGGTTCGCCTCCTTGGCGACGGTCCACGATAGCGTGAACCCGGGGGTGAGCAGGCCCATGAGGAAGAACCAGGCGAGTGTCGCCCACAGCGTCCATTGCACGTGGAGGATCCATGGCAGCCACGACAGTGCGAAGAGCAGCGTGCATGCGCGCATGAGGCCGCGCCGGCTGCCCAGGCGGTCGGAGAGCCAGCCGATGGCGAGCGCACCGAATGCGACGCCGAGGAGCAGGAGGCTCGCGTGCTCCGCAGCGACGACGCGCGGCATGCCGTGGACCTCGACGAGATACGGCACCGACCACAGCCCGGCGAAGGCGAGATAGCTGCCGCCGATGCCCACGTTGACGAAGAAGCCGGGCCAGGTGGCGGGATTGCGCAGCACCCCGCCCAGCGCCTGCTTCCACGCGCCGCCGGCCACCGGCGGTGTCGCGTTCACCGGAGCGAAGCCTGCATCCTGCGGGCGGTCGTGCACGCGCCACCAGGTGGCCACCGCCAGCGCCAGCGACAGCACGCCGAGCCCGACGAACACGTTGCGCCACGACGTCTGCGCCACGAGGAACGCGAGCGGCGCACCCGCGACGACCGCCCCCACGTTGCCCGCGAACAGCGTCACGCCGTTGAGCGTGGCGAAGCGCTGCGGCGGGAACCACATCGCCGTCACCTTGAGGATCGCGATGAAGGCGGTGGCGACGCCGACGCCCACCAGTGTGCGTCCCGCCGCTGCGATCTGCCACGTGGGTGCGAGTGCGAAGGCGAGCGAGCCCACGCCCGCCACCAGCGAGCCGCCGGCGAGGATCTTGCGCGGCCCCATCGTGTCGGCGAGCACGCCGACCGGGATCTGCAGCACGGTGTAGACGTAGAAGTACGTCGCGGCGAGCGTGCCCAGCGTGGCCGCATTGATCGCGAACGCGCTCGCCAGTTCACCGGCGATCGCCGCCGGCGCCGTGCGATGGAAGAACGAGAGCACGTAGCTCAGGAGCGCGATGCCGAACACGACCCTGCGGGCGCGCAGGAATGCGGCGGGATCGTGCGCGCGGGGCATGCCCGAATTCTACGGGAACGCGTTCGCGCCGCGCCGCCGGAACGCGCTCGCGCCGCGCCGCCGGAACGCGCTCGCGCCGCGCCGCCGGAACGCGCTTCCACGTACACCGCGGGTGCATTCGACCGCTGCGATCCGCCTTGCCCGCGGATGCCTTCGCTACAATCCGCCATGGCTTATCGCGACCTGCGTGACTTCATCGGGCAGCTCGAGGCGCGTGGCGAACTACGGCGCATCGCGGTTGCCGTGGATCCCAGGCTCGAGATGACCGCGCTCGCCGACCGCGTCCTGCGTGCTCGCGGTCCGGCGCTGCTCTTCGAGCAGCCGAAGGGACACTCGAGCGGGCCGGACGGCCGCACGATCCCGGTCCTGGCCAATCTCTTCGGCACCCCCGAGCGCGTGGCGCGCGCCATGGGCGTGGAGCACGACGATTGGCGTGCCGCGTTGCGCGACATCGGCCGGCTGCTCTCCTTCCTGAAGGAGCCGGAGCCGCCCAAGGGCTTGCTCGATGCATGGAAGAACACGCGGCCGCTCATGATGAAGGTGCTCGACATGGCGCCGAAGGAGCGCGGCTCGGCACCCTGCCAGGAGGTGGTGTGGGAGGGCGCCGACGTCGACCTCGCGCGACTGCCGGTCCAGACCTGCTGGCCGGGTGATGTCGCGCCGCTCATCACCTGGGGCCTCACCGTCACCCGCGGGCCGCACCGCAAGCGGCAGAACCTCGGCATCTACCGTCAGCAGGTGATCGCGCGCGACAAGGTGATCATGCGCTGGCTCGCCCATCGCGGCGGCGCGCTCGACTTTCGCGAGCACGCGATCGCGCATCCGGGGACAGCGTTTCCCGTCGCGGTCGCGCTCGGCGCCGATCCCGCCACGATCCTCGGCGCCGTGACCCCGGTGCCGGATACGTTGTCCGAATACCAGTTCGCGGGCCTCTTGCGCGGCAGTCGCACCGAAGTGGCGAAGTGCCTGACGCACGACCTGCAGGTCCCCGCGCAGGCAGAGATCGTGCTCGAAGGCCACATCCGGCCCGACGCGAGCGATCCTTCAGGCTACGAGACCGCGCTCGAAGGTCCCTACGGCGATCACACCGGCTACTACAACGAGGTCGAGCGCTTTCCGGTGTTCACCATCGCGCGCGTCACGCTGCGTCGCGCCCCGATCTATCACTCGACCTACACCGGCAAGCCGCCCGACGAGCCCGCCATGCTCGGCGTCGCGCTCAACGAGGTGTTCGTGCCACTGCTGCAGAAGCAGTTCCCAGAAATCGCGGACTTCTACCTGCCGCCGGAGGGCTGCTCGTACCGGCTCGCCGTGGTGTCGATGAAGAAGCAGTACCCCGGACACGCCAAGCGCGTGATGTTCGGCGTGTGGAGCTTCCTGCGCCAGTTCATGTACACCAAGTTCATCGTGGTGGTCGACGACGACGTCGACACGCGCGAATGGAAGGAGGTGATCTGGGCGCTCACCACGCGCGTCGATCCCGCGCGCGACACCCTGCTCGTGGAGTCGACGCCCATCGACTACCTCGACTTCGCATCTCCGGTCGCCGGGCTCGGCAGCAAGATGGGCATCGACGCCACGAACAAGTGGCCAGGCGAGACCGTGCGCGAGTGGGGACGCCCCATCGCGATGGACGCCGGCGTGCAGGCGCGCATGGATGCGCTGTATCGGGAGTTGAGGCTCTGAGCGAGGTCGCGTCGCCGCGACCTGCGAGGGAGCATCCGCTCCGGCCCATCGCCCGTCAGTCGATTGCGGTCGTTGCCACCCGCGGCGATCGGTTCGCCCGTACGACGTAGATGCCCGAGCCGATCACCAGCACCACGCCGCACCAGGCGAGCGTGTTGGGCACGTCCGACCACACGACGTAACCCAGGACCAGTGAGAACAGGAGCAGCGAATAGCGGAACGGCGCCACGAGCCACAGGTCGCTGTGCCGCATGCTGGTGATGACGAGGATGTAGGCGCCGGCGAGGAATGCCGCGGCAACGGTCAGCATCCCGAGTTCGGCGGCACGCATCGGGGCCCAGCCTTCGAGCAGCAGGAGCGCAGCCGTCACCGCGGTCACGGCCAGCGCCGTCGACAGCGTGACGAGGATGGTCGGCACCTCGGCATGCACGCGCTGCGTGACGAGATCGCGCCAGGCCACCGCCCCCGCGGAGAGCAGGCACACGAGGGCATAGACGTTGAATCCATCCACCCCCGGCTGGACGATCAGCAGGACACCGAGGAAGCCGGCGCCGGTCGCCAGCCACAAGGCCGGCCCGACGCGGGCCCGCAGGAGCCAGACGGCGAGGAGGGTGATCATGAGCGGCGACGTCATGTTGATCGCCGTGGCGCTCGCGATCGGCAGGTGGAACAGCGACACGAGATACAGGAGGGTGGCGAGCGTGTCGGCGACGGTGCGTACCGCCACCCAGCCGTGCGCGAGGTGCCCGAAGCGCAGCGGCGTGCGCAGCGCGACCGCCACCGCCAGCAGCAAGACCGCGGCGATCGCGGTGCGCACGAAGATGAGCTGCGCTGCCGGCAACGTCTGGCTCACGTACTTGACGAGCGCATCGTTGACGATGAAGCACGCCATGCCCCCGATCATCGCCAGGATGGCGCGGCGATTGGCGCGCGCGCGTGCGGCGCGGTCGTGCAGCGGCGCCGAAGGCGCGTCACGGGCCATGCGTCAGGACTTCACCCGCAGTCCCTCCGGATCGCAGGCGGGGCGCAGACGTAACCCGCCCTTCGCGTACGTGGGTGGCATCGCCCACCGCGAGTGACTGTCCCTGCAATGTCCTTGCCGCTGGAGCGCGGCTTGTCGCAAGGGCACCGGGCGGCGGCAGCTACCGCCCCCGCCAGGACCTGAACAGCCGCACTCCCGTCGCCACCAGCGACAGCGTGCGCAGGACGCTGCGCATCTTGCCGGGTCCGAACATCGGCAACGCGACGCCGATGAGCGTCGCGGCGACCGAGCGCGACCGTGCGCTGCGCTCCGCGGGCGACGGGGGCGAGACGATCCTGCGCGCGGAGTGCCAGGCCAGCAGCGCCTGCATGCGCTGCAGGTCGGACTGCGCGACGAGCTGCGCCTTGCGCTCGGCGAGATCGCTGGCGGGTTTCACGGGTGCGGCGCGCGAAGCGTGCTTGCCATGGCTGCGCGATCCTTCTCGAGCTCGGCCACCGTGGCGGCGAACGGTGTCCCCGCGGTGCTGGCGATCTCCGCGCGACGCCACAGGAGGGCCACGCCGACGAGCACGAAGAAGACGATCACTCCGATGATCGCCGCGATCCGGTAGCTGTCCCAGAAATACGCGACGACGCCGAATGCGGTGAAGAACATCGCGAAGAGCAGGCAGCCCACGCCCGCGAAGACGAGCGCGAGCTGCATCCCCACGCGGCCGCGCTCCTCCGCGTACTCCACCGAGAGGAGTTCGATGCGCGTGCGGACGAGCCCGACCAGCGCCTCGCCGAGGCGGGAAAGCGCACCCGGCAGCGTGTCCTGGCCGGGCGCGGGGTCGCCGGAATCGCTCACGCGATGCTACCCGCCGTGCCACGCGCGCGGGGACGCAACGCCCCCGGGAGGACCTGCGGACTCATGAGGAGGCGCAACGCCTAGCGCCGGTTCATCAGCAAGCCGATGGCGAAGCCGACGCCGGCGGCGATGCCGATGGCCTGCCAGGGGTGGTCGTGGACGTAGTCATCGGTGTAGCGCGCCGCGGCCTTGGCGCGGTCCACCGCTTCGCCCTCGATCTCCTGGAGCTTGAGCTTGGCCGTGAGCAGGCGGGCCTCGACCTGCGAGCGCAGGTCGCGCGCGCGGTCGCCGGTTTCCTTGCTTGCCTTGTCGAGGAGCGACTCGGCTTCGGACAGCACGGAGGAGAATTCGTCGACAAGCTTGTCGCGTGCGGTATCGATGCTCATATCAGGTTTCCTTGGGCTTACAGGCGATTCCCGCGCGCGGGAGCGCACCGCGGGGAAGGGCATTATAGCGATGCCTTGCGGTTCCGCGCCTTGCCTCGGATCACGCACGGACCTCGCGGGGCCGTGCCGTGCCGCGGATGCGGTTCGTGCCGCGTGCCAGCCGCCACGACGGACGGGCGTGCGGCGCGTGCGGCAGGCGCCAGCAGCCGCGGACCCCCGAGCATGCACCGCTGGACTGGCCCCGTCACCGCCGGCCCCCGATCGTCGACGCGCCTATTGACGCGCCGCAGCGGGGGCCCCACATTCGCGGCACGGGCGCCGACGTGCGGCGCGCCACGCTCCGAGGATACTTGGCCATGGCCGATTTCCCCGCTCCGCAGTCCGCTTCAGGTCCTTCGACCGTTCCCGTCACCGCCGGTGTGATCGCCTACGCGCTCTACGGCATCGCCGCGATCGCTGCCCTCGTCTCGTCCGGACTTCCGCTCATCGCTCCGCTCTTCGGTCTCTTGGGCATCGTGGGCGTCATCGTCTGCTACGTGAAGAAGGACGAGGCCGCGGGCACCTGGGTCGCGTCGCACTTCACCTGGCTCATCCGCACCTTCTGGTGGTCGCTGTTGTGGGCGGTCCTGGGCTGGCTCGTGATGTTCACGCTCGGCCTCATCCTGATCGGCATCCCGATCGCGCTCGCGATCTGGTTCGTCGCCGGGATCTGGCTCATCTACCGCGTGGTGAAGGGCTACCTGATCTTCAAGGACAGCCGCCCCATCCCGGGCGTGTGACATCGCGCGGCGCGCGGCCGGCGCTCCAGCCGGCCGCGTCCTGCCGATCCCCGACGGCGTCCCGGTCCGATCAGCGCCGCAACTGCGGGTCGTAGTGGCCCGCCTCCTGATAGACCCACTGGACGAGGTAGTCGAGTGCAGGTCCGGCGCGGGCGGCGTTGGGGTCGTTGACGATCGCGGCCACCAGAAAGCGCCGACCATCCGCGTCGATCACGTAGCCGGCGAGCGCGCGCACGCCCTCGAGCGAGCCGGTCTTGAGAAGGGCCTGCCCGGCTACCGTCCCGTCGGCGAAGCGCTTGCGCAGCGTGCCGTCCATCGCAGCCACGGCGAGCGAACTCGCGAACTCCTCGCGTACCGGGCTCGCGTCGGCGGATGCCAGCAGGCGGACGAGGCCGCCTGCGGTGATGCGTTCCTTGCGCGACAGGCCGGAGCCGTTCTCGATGACGAGGCCGGGCAGCGCGAGCTTCTTCTCCTCGAGCCACTTGCGGACCACGTCGGTGGCGAGCGCCATCGTGGCCGGCGGGGGATGGCGCGTGGTGGCGAGGGTCAGGAAGACTTGCCGTGCCATGACGTTGTTCGACAGCTTGTTCACGTCGCGCACGATGTCGTACAGCGGCGCCGATTGCATCACCGCGAACGGCTCCGCGCGGCGCGGCGGCCTGCCTTCGGTGACGTCGCCGTCGAACGTGCCGCCGGCGGCGCGGAAATAGGTCGTGAACATGCCATGGACGTAGTGCGGATGGTCGAGCAGCGCCGCGTACCAGTCGCGCTCGCCGCATTCGGCGGCGAACTGGCCGGGGAAGGCCACCGTGGCCATCGCGCGCCTGTCGTCGACCTGCGGCGCGAGGACCGCGCGCCAGTCTCCGCAATCGCCGCGGGTGAGCGTGGGCGGCGTCGCGAGCGAGATCTCGGGGAGCGAGGGCTCCATGCGCACCGCCACCGCGTTGCGCGCCGGTTCGGGCGCGAAGGCGAAGCGCACGGCGTTGAAGTTCACGAGCATTGCATCGGGGCCGACGTTGTAGGGTCGCAACGGCTCCGAGTCGAAGGCTGCCGGGTCGTGCGGCGGCAACCGGAAGTACGAGCGGTCGAGCACGAGGTCGCCGGTCACGCGCGCGAGGCCGCGCGCCTTCAGCGCGGCCATGAACGCCTGCCACTGCTCCACGGTGATCTTGGGATCGCCGTAACCCTTGAGGACGAGGTTGCCGGCCAGTGTGCCCCTCGCATCGAGCTTGCCGGCGAGATACGCCTCGGTCTTCCAGCGATAGTCGCGGCCGAGGAGTTCGAGCGCCGCATAGGTGGTGACGAGCTTCATCACCGACGCCGGATTCATGGGCCGCTCGGGAGACTGCGTGAAGAGCGCCTGCGGCTGGCCAGCCTCGCGCACCGCGATCGCCACGCTCCCCAGGGGGATGCCGGCATCCCGGAAGGCGCGGGCCACGGGCGAAGGCAGCGAGGCCTGCACGGCGGGCGCGGCCACCGCGAGCGCGAGGACGAGGATGCGGGCGCGGGCCGGAGGCGCCGTGCGCCGGGTCACGGCATCCGATCCGGGACCGCGGCCCGCGCGCGACTCATGGCGTCCGGGCCAGCATCGCGGCAGGCATCGCGTCACGGCAGGCATCGCGTCACGGCAGGCATCGCGTCACGGCAGGCATCGCGTCACGGCAGACATCGGCGTCACGGCAGACATCGGCGTCACGGCAGGAGATCGAGTATCGCCGCCACGCGCTGGCCGAGCATGGTCATCTCGCCGGCCGTCACGACGTAGGGCGGCATCACGTACACGGTACTTCCGATCGGCCTCAAGAGGAGTCCAGCCTCCAGCGAGCTCTCGAAGAACCGGCGGGCGAAGTCGGTGGGGACGTTCGCCACCTCCCAAGCGAAGATCATGCCGCGCTGCCGGAAGTCGCGCACGCGGGCGTGCGCCGCCACGGGCGCCAGGGCCTCCGCCCACTCGCCGGCGCGTGTGCGGTTGCGCACGATCACGTCCTCGTCGCGGAACAGATCCAGCACCGCGAGCGCGGCGGCGCAGGCGAGCGCATTGCCCGTGTACGAGTGCGAGTGAAGGAAGGCGCGTGCGGCGTCGTCGGCGTAGAACGCGGCGTAGACCTCGTCGGACGCGAGCACGCAGGACAGCGGCAGGTAGCCGCCGGTGATGCCCTTGGACAGGCACATGAAGTCGGGCGCTGCGGCTGCTGCCTGCTCCCACGCGAACATCGTCCCGGTGCGGCCGAAGCCGGTCATGATCTCGTCGGCGATGAGATGCACGCCGTGCCGCGCGGTGATCTCGCGGGCGAGGGCCAGGTAGCGGGCGTCGTACATCGTCATGCCCGCCGCGCCCTGCACGAGCGGCTCCACGATGAGCGCCGCCGTGGCGGACGCATGCTGCCCGAGATGCCGGTCGAGCGCCGCGGCGGCCTCGTCCACCGTCACCCCGCGGCGCGGGTCCGGCACCGGCACGGTCGCGTTGGCGTTGAGCAACGGCGCGTACACGTCGCGGAAGAGGGCGACGTCGGTCACCGCGAGCGCCCCCACCGTCTCCCCGTGATAGCTCCCGGCGAGGCTCACGAAGCCGCGCTTGCCGGGATGCCCGCGATTGCGCCAGTAGTGGAAGCTCATCTTGAGCGCTATCTCGGTGGCCGACGCGCCGTCGGATGCGTAGAAGGCGTGGCCCAGTCCGGCCGGCGCGAGCGAGGCGAGCCGTTCCGAGAGCTCGATCACGGGACGATGCGTGAAGCCCGCGAGCATCACGTGCGCCAGCGAGTCGATCTGCACGCGCACCGCGGCGTCGATGCGCGGATGCCGGTGGCCGAACAGGTTCACCCACCATGAGCTCACGCCGTCGAGATAGCGGCGGCCGTCGAAATCCACGAGCCACGCGCCTTCGCCGTGGGCGATCGGCACCAGCGGTAGCGTCTCGTGCACCTTCATCTGGGTGCAGGGGTGCCACACCGCAGCGAGGCTGCGCGCGAGCCAGCGCGCGTTGGTATCAGAGCCGGCCAAGGTAGAGGTAGTAGCTGCGCTGGCCGCCGCTCGCGATGCCCCAGCCGATGTAGAGGGGCCCTAGCCAGGTGTCCGCGGCGAGGAAGAGCGCACCCGCGGTGCGCAGGTTGGCGGAGATCTGGTCGGTGTTCTCCCAGGTATTGCCCGTCTCGAACGATCCGCCGAGGTAGATGGCCCGCCCCAGGACGGGCACGGTGGCGATCTGGTGATAGCCCACCATCCGCGCGAAGGCCATGTAGTTGCCGGACAGCTGGTTGGTGCGCAGCCCCGAGAGCTGCAGGAAGCCGCCGAGGTTGAAGTCCTCGATCACGTTGTCGGCGTGCGACTTGGTGATGCCGCCGGCGCGCGCCTGGAAGTTGAGGAAGCTGTCCTTGGTCAGCGACCAGGCGCCGTCCACGATCACGCTGCCGCGCGAGCTGTTGTCCTCGAGGTCGAGGCCGAGGAGTTGCGTCCGGCGGTTGCCGTAGAAGTACTCTCCGGTGGCGCGGATCCCGCTGCGCGCGAAGTAGGGGTGGTCGAGACCGTCCCAGCGCATCAGGATGCGGGCGCCGGTCTCGTTGGTGCGGATCGTCGGGAACGCCGCATCGCCGATGGTCGGATCGCCGCGATAGTGCGTCCACTTGATGCCGCCGCGCAGCTCGCCGGAGGTGCCGAGCGTGGTGCCGAGGTCGAGGCCGGCGGTCTCATAGAGGACATCGTATTCGGCAAGGCGCGTGCTCCCGTCGAAGATGAACTCGGGAGAACGCTGGACGAGGCCGTATGCCGAGGCGAAGAGGCTGCTGCCGGCGGCCAGGGGCTGGTAGAACTCCGTGGCGTAGCGGCGCGTGCTGCCCAGCACGATCTCGTTGGTCCATTCCGCCCCGAGGCTGTTGATCCAGACGCGCTTGTGGCCGACCATGAGATTGAAGAAGGTTTCGCCCTGGAAGTCGGTGGACAGCGAGGCGCCGAAGCGCAGGAAGTTGGGCCCCCACGACTTCTCGAGCACCTTCACCACCACGCCGGTCTGCGCGCCGACGGTGGTGAGCTCGTAGTCGATCTGGTCGAAGTCGCCGCGGCCGTAGAGCCGTGCCAGATCCGCCTCCAGCGTCTTCAGGTGGAACGGGGCATCCGGCTTGGTGGCCATCTGCTCTTCCAGGACCTCCGGATTGGCGAAGCGCGTTCCCTCCACGGCGACGAAGTCGAGCTTCTCGGGAAGCGTGGCGGCCGGGACGCGCAGGTGTCCTTCCCAGCTTGCGTACTGTTCGGGCGTGACCGACAGCGCAGCGAGTTCCTTGCGCATCTCTTCTGCCGCCTTCTCCCCGAGCTCCACGAACCGGGGCGCCGACGCGAAGTCGAGGAAGGTGAGCGTGCCGAGGTCGGGCGAGATGAGGATGTCGGTGGGTTTCAGCGAGGCGAGCTGCTGGCGAACGTTCTGCTCGGTGAGGATGTTGAGCATCTGCGATGCGTAGCCCACCAGCGACTGCAGCTGGTCGCGCGACATGAGCGGCGTGCCGATGTTGACCGCGATGACGATGTCCGCACCCATCGCGCGCACCACGTCGACCGGCAGGTTGTTGACGAGGCCGCCGTCGCCGAGGATGCGGCCGTCGATCTCCACCGGCGCGAACATCCCCGGCACCGACATGGAGGCGCGCATCGCCTGGTAGAGGCGGCCCGAGGAGAACACCACCTCCTGTCCCGAGACCATGTTCGTGGCCACGGCGCGGAACGGGATCGGCAGCTTGTCGAAGTTGTCGATCCGGTCCACGTTGCGCGTGAGCTCGTGCAGGAAGAGCTCGAGGTTCGCGCCGCTCAAGGCGCCCTTGAACCAGCGGAATTCGCCGTCGCGGTAGCCGATCTCGAACGACAGCGGAAATGCCGCCTGCTCCTCCTTGCGCCGGAAGCCCTGGTCGCGCCGCTCGGGGCTGTCGGACAGAAGCGTCGGCCAGCTCACGGCGCCGAGCTGCTTCTGCATCGCGTCCGGCGACATGCCGCTTGCGTACAGCCCGCCTACGATGGCGCCCATCGACGTCGCCGCGATGTAGTCGATGGGGATGCGCAGCTCCTGGAGGACCTTGAGGACGCCCACGTGTGTGATGCCGCGGGCGCCGCCGCCGGAGAGGACGAGGCCGATCCGCGGTCGTGCCCGTGCGCCGGATCCGGCGTCTGCGGCGGTCGATGCAGCAGGTGTCGCCACCGCCCCCACAGCGGCAGGTGTCGCCGCTGCGCCGCCGGTCGCCGTTGGAGACGCAGGAGTGCCGGTCGCGGCAGGTGCGGCCGAGGCGCTGCCCGTCGACGATCCCGCGGCGGGCGTGCCACCTGCCTGCGCAAGCGCATCGCCCCACGCACCGGGGGCTGCGGCCAGCGCCGCGAAGGTGACGATGAACAGGCCGCGGCGGGCCGCTCGCCCGCTGCGCCCGTGACGACGCGTCTTCGAATCGGCAGCGGAGGGCGGGCGGGCTTGCAACGGGTGATGCGCCGGACGTGTTCGGGAAGGCCCGCCGATTATAGCGGTGCCATCGGCGCGCCCGCCACGGCGAGTGGCCCCGCAAGACCCGCGTCAGCCCAGGCGATCCTGCAAGCGCTGCACGGCGCGCACGAGCTCGCGCGTGATGCCGGGCTCGCGCACCGAATGCCCGGCGTCGGGCACCACGATGTGCTCGGCCTCCGGCCACGCGCGGGCAAGCGCGTCGGCGGTGACCGGCGGGCATACCACGTCGTAGCGCCCCTGCACGATCGTGCAGGGCAGGTGACGGATCCGGTTCACGTCAGCGAGCAGCGCGCCTTCGGCCAGGAAGATCCGGTGCACGAAGTAGTGTGCCTCGATGCGCGCGATCGCGAGGGCTGCTGCTGCGTCGTCGAACTTCGGCGGCGCATCCTTTGGCGGCAGGAGCGTGGAGCACGCCGTCTCGTAGCGATCCCACGCGCAGGCTGCGGGACCGTGCACCGCAGGGTCGGGGTCGGTGAGCCGGCGGTAGTAGCCCGCGAGCAGGTCGTGACGTTCGGCGGCAGGCAGGAACCCGGCGAATGCGCGGTGCGCCTCCGGAAAGAAGGTCCCCATGCGATGCATGAACCAGTCGATCTCGGCCTGCGTGCCGAGGAAAACGCCGCGCAGCACGAGGGCGAGCACGCGGTCGGGGTGTGCCTGCGCATACGCGAGCGCGAGCGTCGAACCCCACGAGCCGCCGAAGAGCACCCAGCGCTCGATGCCGCGCTCCACGCGCAGGCGCTCGAGGTCGGCCACCAGATGCTGCGTGGTGTTGTCGACGAGGCTCGCGTTCGGCGTGGATCGTCCGCAACCGCGCTGGTCGTAGAGCGTGATGTCGTAGGACGCGGGGTCGTAGAAGCGGCGATGATGGGGCAGGCTGCCGCCGCCGGGGCCGCCGTGCAGGAATACGAGCGGCACGCCGCCGCGCTTGCCGCAGGCTTCCCAATGCAGCGTATGCACGCGATCGAGCGCGATCGTGCCCGAGACGTACGGCTCGATCTCCGGATACAGCGCGCCGTCGGTACCTGCGCGGGCGGCAGCGTCGATGGCGGCCATCAGCCCGTGCCGGTGCCGAGCGGGTCGCGAAACACCGGATCGACGTCGATGCGATAGCCGTTGGCGAGACGGTTGGTCTTGTTGGCGAGCGCCACGACCGCGAGGAGCTCGTGGAACATCGCGGGCGTCATCCCCTTCGCCCGCGCGGCCGCGGTGTGCGAATGCACGCAGTACTCGCAGTTGTTGGTGACCGACACGGCGACGTAGACGAGCTCCTTGACCAGCGGATCGAGCGCGCCGTCGCGCATCACGGTCTTGACCTCCGCCCACACTTGCGCGAGGTTGGAGGGATCGTGCGCGAGGACCTTCCAGAAGTTGTTCACGGTGGCCACCCTGCGCGTGGCCATGATGTCGTCGTAGACCGCGCGCACCTCGGGCGAGGCGGCGTCGTACTCGATGGGCTGGACGAGGGACACGCCGTCGCGTCCGGCTAGCCCGCGGCCCAGGGAGTCTTGAGGCGCGTGAACTCGAGCCGGTACACCGCCTGGTCGATGTTTCCGGCGCCCTCCCCACGCAGGGCCGTCACGAGCGGCGCGGCCGCACCTTCGACGTCCGGCACCGAGATGCCTTCGACGAGCACCACCCACGACGGCACGAGCGTTGCATCCGCGCGCGCCTTGCGCTCCGCCGTCTCGACGTTGCTGGCGGCCTCGTCGGCGAGGCCCACGTGGATCCCCGCGATGCCCTTGCGATGCACGAGCGGCGGCAGGACGCTGCGCCGCAGGCTGTCGACGAGCGCTTCGCGGCGCGCGGGATCGATGGCGAAGCGCAGGGTGAGCATCACACCGCCGCTGCCCACCCCTTGCGTGAAGGCCACGCGGCAGATCGAGCGCGCGACGTTGCGAAAGGACGGCACCACGCGCCGGGTCCACGGCGTGGGTGCGTTGAGTCGATTGAGGTAATCCTGACCGGCGAGGACCTCCGCGCTGTCGGCCTCATAGAGGTTGAAGTACTCCGGGGCGCCGTTGATCGCCACGTAACGGCGCCCGCGGCGGAAGCCGGGAATGCCCACGCGCTCGGGCATGTGCTCGCGGTTGTGCCACTCGTGGAAGTCGTCCTTCGCCTCCGGAACCAGGTCGTGCCAGATTGCGACGATGCCGAGGCCCGCGAGGCTCATGGGATGGCCCTGCGCGCCGACGCGCCGCGGTGCTTGCCCTCGTGACCGTCCGGCGGACTCACCGGGTCAGGCCTTCGTCAGCGACACGGCGAGCGTGCCGAGCTCGCCGTAGACGAATGTGAGGGGCGTGTCGACCGGCACGTCGAGCACGCCGCAGTACGATCCCGTGGTTACGACGAGACCGGCCTCCAGCGTCTCGCCGCGGCTTGCGAGGTAGTTCGCGAGCCATGCGAGCGCGCGCAAGGGATGGCCGTCGGGATGCTTGCCGTCGCGCGTGAGGAGCGTGGTCGCACCGGTGCGCACGGCGATCGGGAAGCTGTCGAGATTCTTCGACCATGGATCGGGGAGCACCGGTCCGACGTACAGCCCGAGATTGGCCACGTTGTCGGCCAGCAATTCAGGGAAGGTCACGGCGGAGGGCTCGGCATAGCGCGATCCGATCACCTCGAGCACGAGCCGCGCCTCCTTGACGGCGCTGCGTACCTCGTCATCGCTGTAGGGTGCGGCGCGCGGCGGCAGGTCGTGCGCCATCAGCAGTGCGATCTCGGGCTCGACGCGCGCCTGCGCGCCCGCGCCGGCCACGGGATACGGCGAGGCGTCGAGGATCGTCGGCGCGTAGATCGGCGCATACGACACCGGGCGCGGCGCGGTGGGCGCCGAGCACTTGTACCCGCCGATCGGCAGGTCGAGGAGCTCGCCCGTTCGCGCCTGGATGGCGAGCGCGTCGGCGATGTCGGCCGGTCGCAGATCCTCGGGAAGGCGTGCACCGGGCGTGCGGTTCTGGCGCGCCGCGAGGAGAAGGCGCGCGGCGGCATCGATTTCGTTGCGGTTCATCGCGGTGCGTCCGGGAGATCGAGCACGTATTCTGGCATAGCCTGCGCAGGGGAGGCTCGGTTATGCTTGGCCCTCCCGTCACCCGTCCGCCAATGCCGCCATGAATCTGGGCACCGCCGCCACGCTCCCCGTCGATCATGGTCGCGCGCTGCTCGTCGGACGGGCCTGGGTGCCCGCGGTCGAGGGCCCCGTGCTCGTCGCGGTCCGCGGCGACGATCTCGTCGACGCCACGCCTGTCGCGCCCACGTCTGCAGCGCTCATGAACCTGCCGGATCCCGCTGCCGCGCTGCGCGGCGCCGGCGGCCTGCCGCGTGTCGCCAAGCTCGCCGACGTGCTCGCCAACAGCGCGCAGGAGAAGCGCAGCGCATCGTCACCGTGGCTCATGGCGCCCAACGACCTGCAGGCGATCAAGGCGGCGGGCGTGACCTTCGTGGCGAGCATGCTCGAGCGCGTGATCGAGGAGCAGGCACGCGGCGATCCCGCGCGGGCGGAGAGCGTGCGCCGCGCGATCGTGGGCGTGATCGGCGACAACCTGTCGAGCGTGAAGCCGGGATCGCCCGAGGCGGCGCGGTTGAAGGACGCGCTCATCGCCCAGAAGGCGTGGTCGCAGTACCTCGAGGTCGGCATCGGCCCCGACGCCGAGATCTTCACCAAGTCGCAGCCGATGTCCGCGGTGGGCACCGGCAGCGAGATCGGCATCCATCCGAAGTCGGAGTGGAACAATCCGGAGCCCGAGATCGTGCTCGTGGTGGGCGCGCACGGCAAGACGGTGGGGGCGACGCTCGGCAACGACGTCAACCTGCGCGACTTCGAGGGGCGCAGCGCGCTCCTGCTCGGCAAGGCCAAGGACAACAACGCCTCGTGCGCGATCGGCCCCTTCATTCGCCTCTTCGACGCGCACTACACGATCGACGAAGTGCGCCGCTGCGACCTCGCCATGCGCGTCGAGGGTCCCGACGGCTTCGTTCTCGACGGCTCGTCGGCCATCTCGATGATCAGCCGCGATCCGCTCGATCTCGTGGGCCAGGCGATCGGCCCCAATCACCAGTATCCCGACGGCTTCGTGCTGTTCCTGGGGACGATGTTCGCGCCGACCAAGGATCGCCACGGGCCCGGGCAGGGCTTCACGCACGTGGTCGGCGACGTCGTCAGCGTCGCCACGCCGGCGCTCGGCACGCTCGTCAACCGCGTGAACACGTCGGATCGGATCGCGCCCTGGACCTGCGGCAGCGTGGCGCTCATGCAAAGCCTCGCCCGCCGCGGGGTGCTCTGACGCCTACTTCCTTCCCTTGAAGGGGACGACCTTCTGGCGCTGCTCGCCCAGGCCCTCGATGCCGAGGGTCATGACGTCGCCCGGCTGCAGCCACTTCGGCGGCTTCATGCCGAGCGCGACACCCGGCGGCGTGCCGGTGGTGATCACGTCGCCGGGCAGGAGCGTCATGTACTGCGACACGTCGGACACGACGTCGGCCACGCCGAAGATCATCGTCTTCGTGTTGCCCGTCTGCCGCCGCTCGCCGTTCACGTCGAGCCACATGGCGAGGTTCTGCACGTCGTCGATCTCGTCCCTGGTGACCAGCCACGGACCGGTCGGGCCGAAGGTGTCGCAGCCCTTGCCCTTGCCCCACTGCGTGGCGCTCTTCTTCAGCTGGAAGTCGCGCTCGGAGACGTCGTTGATCACGCAGTAGCCCGCGACGTACTTCAGCGCGTCCTTGCGCTCGACGTAGCTTGCCTTGCGGCCGATCACGATCCCGAGCTCGACCTCCCAGTCGAGTTGCGTGGAGTTCTTCGGCACCATCACGTTGTCGTTCGGCCCCACGATGCAGCCCGGCGACTTGAAGAACACGACCGGATGCTCGGGGATCGGCGCACCCGATTCCTTGGCGTGATCGACGAAGTTCAGGCCGATCGCCACGAACTGCGACGGCTTGGCGACGCAGGAGCCCAGGCGCTGCTTGCCTTTCACGAGGGGCAGCCTCCGGGTGTCGAGCTTGGCGAGCATCGACAGCACCGAGGGTGCGAGCGTGGTGCCGTCGATGTCCTTGACCTTCTTCGACAGGTCGCGCAGCTTGCCGTCGGCATCGATCAGGCCCGGCTTTTCCTTGCCGGCGGGTCCGTAGCGGACGAGTTTCATGCGGGGTCTCCTTGGTTGTGATAGGTGATGCGGATGCGAACGGCGCGGCGACGGCGCGGCGCCTCCGCAGCGGGGTGAGCGCCGCGGCGTCGACCCTAGATCGTCATGCCGCCGTCCACGCTGAAGACCTGCCCGGTAGCGAACGCGGATTCGTCCGAGGCGAGATAGATCACCACCGGCGCGATCTCCTCCGCCTTCGCGAGGCGCCCCATCGGCTGGCGCGCAATGAACATCTTGCGCGCCTCGACGGGATCGGCGAACGCGCTGATGCGATCGCCGAGCGACGGCGTGTCGACGGTTCCGGGCGCGATGGCATTGCAGCGCACGCCCTTCTGCACGAAGTCGGCGGCGACCGCCTTGGTGAGTCCGATCACGGCGGCCTTGCTCGTGCCGTAGATGAACCGGTTGGGCAGGCCGCGAACCGAGCCCGCCACCGACGCCATGTTGATGATCGACGCCCACGAACCCGTCTTCTGGTGCCGGTCGAGCATCGCGGGCAGCGCGGCCTGGATCGTGACGTACATCGAGCGCACGTTGAGGCCCATGCTGAAGTCCCAGTCCGCCGGCGTGCACTCGAGGATCGATCCGTGATGCACGTAGCCTGCGCAGTTGAAGAGCACGTCGAGCGGGGGCAGCTCGCCGACCGTGCGCCGCACCGCGGCATCGTCCATCACGTCGAGCTTGCGGGTGACGATGTTGGCCACGCCATCGAGGTCGGCGAGAAGCTCGGGCTTCACGTCGGTGGCGTATACCTTGGCGCCTTCGGCGGCCATCTGCACGGCGCAGGCGCGCCCCATTCCCTGGCCCGCTGCGGTGACCAGCGCCGTCTTGCCTGCAAGTCGTCCTGCCATGTGATTCCTCCGTTTGGTTCCGTCTATCTTAGCGCAGGCGTGAGCGACGCATCGGGGTCGGCCCAGCGATCGTTCGGGACGAGCGGATACCAGCCCGGACGGCCGGGATCGCGATCGTAGGGATAGCCGCCCAGCTCGCGGAAGCGCTCGTGATACCGCGCGAGCCGTTCGCGATCCAGCGTCACGCCCAGTCCCGGCGCATCGGGCACGCGGATCGCGCCGTTCTCGTAGCGCATGAGGCCGCCTGCGATTACGTCGTCGACGAGATGGTGGTAGTGGGCATCCGCGGCGTAGCCGAGATTGGGCACGACCGCGCCCATGTGCAGCATCGTGGCGAGCTGGATGCCGAGTTCGCCCGAGCTGTGCACGGCCACGCCGAGCCCCATCGTCTCGCACACGCCGGCGGCCTTGATGCAGGGACGGATGCCGCCCCAGAACGTGGTGTCGAGCAGGATCACGTCGACGGCGCCGTTGCGCACGTTCTCCGCGAGCTGCTCGAAGTTGATCACCACGGTGTTGGTGGCGATGGGCAGCGGCACGAACTCCTTCAGCCGCTTCATCTGCGACATGCCCCACACCGGATCCTCGAAGTAGTCGTTGCGGATGTCGAGGATGCCCTTGCCGAACGCGATGGCGTCGGCGAGCGAAAGCGCGGAGTTGGGATCGTAACGGAAGCGCTCGCCGGGCAGCGAGGCGGCCAGCGCGCGGTAGCAGGCGAGCTCGTGCATGGGCGGATACACGCCGCCCTTGAGCTTGTGCGAGGTGAAGCCGTGCTTTGCCTTGAGTTGCGCCGCGTGCGCGACCAGTTGTTCTGCCGTGCGTACCTCGCCCAGGCCCGTCGCGGGGTCGGCATAGCGGAAGAAGAGGTAGCTCGCGAACGGCACCGCGTCGCGCAGCTTGCCGCCCAAGAGGGCATGCACGGGAACGCCGAGCTTCTGGCCGGCGATGTCGAGGCACGCGAACTCGAGGGCGGCGTGCAGCTGCGTTCGATTGTTGTACAGGCTCGCCGTGGGATTGCAGATGGCGAAGCGCATCTTCTCGAGCGCGAACACGTCATGGCCATGCAGGTACTGTTGCAGTCCTGCGAAGGCGCGCGTGGCGTCCTCGCCGCCGCCGCCCATCTCGCCCAGACCCAGGTAGCCATCGGCGGTTTCCACTTCCACCACCGTGCGTACGAAACGCCCCCAATGCGCGCCGTTGCTGTGAAGCAGCGGCGCCTCGAGCGGGACGGTGACGGGCGTGGCGCGGATGGCGGCGATGGTGGTGGCGGGCATGGCGTGCGTGGGCCGGACTGCATCCGTGCTTGTATGCTAGTATACAAGCAGGATGAGGCGGCCGAGGCAGATTCTGCACCTAATCGGCCCGAATTGGTCATGCCACTTGACCAGTGCGCCGAACGCCCGTTAGCCTTGACCCTCCGCAAGCAGGTGGCGCGGCGCGCAACTGGAGCGTTCCCCATGCCTTTCCAGAGTATCGAGCCGCGGAGACTCTATCGGCAGATTGCCGACCAGATCCGCACGCTGATCGGCAATGGCGAGTTCGCCGCCGGCTCGCGCCTGCCGCCCGAGCGCGACCTGGCGAAGCAACTCGGGGTGTCGCGGCCGTCGGTACGCGAGGCGCTCATCGCGCTGGAGGTCGAGGGCCTCGTCGATGTCAGGATCGGCTCCGGCATCTACGTGCAGCCGCCCGTCGAGGGCGGCGCACCCAAGCGTGCGCCGGAGGCGGCGGCGGGACCTTTCGAGCTCCTGCGCGCGCGGTATGTGATCGAGTCCGAGTGTGCGGCGCTCGCGGCGAAGTCGGCGGCGCCGGAGCACCTGGACGCCATGACCGAGGCGCTGGCGCAGATGCGCCGCGAGATCGGCGAGGGACGGGCGCAGCCCCTCGACGGCGACCGCCTGTTCCACCTGCGGGTCGCCGAAGCGACCGGCAACGGGGCGCTGGTGGCAGTCGTCGAGATGTTGTGGAAGGAGCGTGCGGGCGAGCTCTACAAGCAGCTCGAGGATCATTACGATTCTCCCGTGCTGCTCGAGTCGGCGCTGGCGGAGCACGAGGTCGTGCAGAAGGCGATCGCGGCGCACGATCCGGACGGCGCGCGGGCGGCGATGCAACGACACCTGGACAGGGCGTACGAGCGCTTCTCGACAGGCTGGGACAACGTGGAATAAGGAGGAACCATCATGCTTGCCTGCCGCATCCATGCCAAGGAAGACCTGCGCATCGAGCCGATGCCTGCCCCCGAAGCCGGCCCCGGCGAGGTGCTGCTGCGGCTCGGCGCCGCCGGCATCTGCGGGTCGGACCTGCACTACTACTTCGAGGGCCGCAACGGCAACTTCATCGTTCGCGAGCCGCTCATCCCCGGACACGAGGCATCGGCGGTAGTCGCCGGCGTGGGTGAGGGCGTCACGCGGGTGAAGGTCGGCGACAAGGTCGCCGTCTCGCCGTCGCATGCCTGCGGCCGCTGCGAGTACTGCCGAGAGGGGCGCGAGCAGCTGTGCTCGCAGATGCGCTTCCTCGGCAGCGCGTCGCGCTTCCCGCACGTGCAGGGCATGTTCCAGGAGTACTTCGTGATGGGCGAGCGCCAGTGCTATCCGGTGCATGGCGACGTCTCGCTCGGCGAGCTCGCCTTCGCCGAGCCGCTCGCGGTGGGGCTGCACGGCGTCAACCGCGGCGGCGACCTGCTCGGCAAGTCGGTGCTCATCACCGGCGCCGGCACCATCGGCTGCGTGACGGTGCTGGCGGCACGACTGGCCGGCGCGCGCAGGATCACGGTGACCGACGTCCTCGATCGCCCGCTGTCGCAGGCGATGGCCGTCGGTGCCGATGCGACGATCCGCGCCGATCGTGATGGCCAGGCGCTCGCCGAACCGCAGTTCGACGTCGCCTACGAGGTGTCCGGCAACTTCAACGCGCTCAAGAGTTGTGTCACCGCCACCAAGCGCGGCGGCGTGGTCGTGCAGGTCGGCACGTTGCCGCACGAGCCGCTGCCCTTCGTGGTGAACGAACTGATGGCCAAGGAGCTCGATCTGCGCGGCGCATTCCGCTGGGGCATCGAGTTCGACTGGGCGGTGGACTACCTCGCCTCGCGCCGGGTCGACGTGCGGCCGCTGCTGTCCGGACAGTATCCTCTGCAGGATGCTGCAGCGGCGTTCGCCGCGGCGGCCGACAAGAACAGGAGCACGAAGGTCCAGGTGGTGGCGGCGGCGGACGGCAGCACGCGTCACTAGGCCGGAACCGTTTCCAGTGAACATGGGCGCGCGTCATGCGCGCTCACCAACGGGGAGGAAAGACCATGCAGTTCATGCGTAGGGTGACCCTTGCGGCGGTCGCCGTGGCAGTGCTCGGCGCCGGCCCGGCGCTCGCCCAGCAGAAGCTCAAGTGGGCGCACGTGTACGAGACGAGCGAGCCGTATCACACCGAGTCGGTATGGGCGGCGCAGGAGATCAAGAAGCGGACCAACGGCAAGTTCGACATCGAGGTGTTCCCGGCGTCGACGCTGGGCAAGGAGACCGACATCAACCAGGGTCTCACGCTCGGCACGGTGGACATGATCATCAGCGGGCCATCGTTCGCGGCGCGCACCTATCCGCGTCTCGGCATCGCCTACTACCCGTTCATCTTCCGCGACGCCGACCACCTGATCGCCTACTCCAAGAGTCCCGTTTTCGCCGAGATGGTCGAGGAGTTCCGCAAGAAGACGGGCATCCAGATGACGGCGTACACGTACTACGGCGCGCGCCACACCACCGCGCAGAAGCCCTTCAAGGACTGTGCCGGCATGAAGGGTCTCAAGATTCGCGTGCCTGACGTCCCCGCCTATCTCGCCACGCCGAAGGCATGCGGGGCCAATCCCACGCCGATCGCGTTCGCCGAGGTCTACCTGGCCCTCCAGAACGGCACCGTCGACGCGCAGGAGAACCCGCTCACCACGATCGAGGCCAAGAAGTTCTACGAGGTGCAGAAGGCCATCATGCTGACGGGTCATATCGTCGACGGCCTCACCACGCAGGTCGCCCCGCACGTGTGGAACAAGCTCACGCCCGACGAGAAGAAGATCTTCACCGAGGTGACCCGCGAGGCCGCCGCTCGCGCCACCGACAAGATCAAGAAGCGCGAGGTCGAGCTCACCGAGGAGTTCAGGAAGAAGGGCCTCGAGATCGTGACCGTCGACAAGAAGAGCTTCGCCGACGCCGTGCTGAAGAACGCACCGCTCGAGTCGATGGGCTTCACCCGTGCCGACTACGACAAGATCCAGGCACTGAAGTAAGCCGCAAGGAGAAAGCGCGACGCGGTCACCCGCGAGCCGGACCATCCGGCCCGCGGGCGCCCCGCCTGTCGGCGAGTCAGACCTTCTGACTTCTGACTTCTGATTCCTGATTCCTGATTCCCCAGATCCATGCAGCTTATCGACGGGCAGAGCGAGATCCCACCAGCCTCCGGTGCGGTGCTCGACGAGGAGGGGCATTTTCATGCCACCGACGCGCCGATCGACCTTTCCGAGTACCTGTTCGAGGATTGGGCGTCGCTCGCCTTCTTCTGGTTGCTCGGCGCCTGCGTCTTCTACCAGTTCTTCACCCGCTACGCGCTGAACGATTCAGCGGCGTGGACGGAGGAGATCGCCCGTTACCTCCTCATCGCCACCACCTTCGTGGCGATCGCGGCATCGGTGCGTCGCACGCGGCACATCCACGTCGACTTCCTTTACCGCCTGATGCCCGCCAAGGCCGGCCGCATGCTGTCGACGATCGTGGATCTCGTCCGCATCGGCTTCTTCGGCATCGCAGTGGCGCTCACCGTGCAGATGATGGAGCGCATGGGCAACCTGCAGATGACGATCGTGGATCTGCCGATGAACATCATCTACGGCATCTGCGCCTTTGGCTTCCTGTGCGCGACCGTGCGCTCCGTGCAGGTGGCCATCGAGAACTGGAAGCGCGGCTACTCGGTGCTCGAGCGTCCCGAGCACATGATCGAAGAGACGATCGAATGACCGGTACCCTCCTCACGGCCTTCCTCGCCTTCATGGTCACCGGCATTCCGGTGGCCATCGCCATGGCGGGGTCCGCCCTGCTCTACATCTGGCTCACCGGGAATACCCCGGGGCTGGTGGTCGTGCACCGGATGATCAGCGGCATCGACAGTTTTCCGCTGCTCGCGGTGCCGTTCTTCATTCTCGCCGGCAACCTCATGAACAACGCCGGCATCACCAATCGCATCTACAACTTTGCGCTGGGACTGGTCGGCTGGCTGAAAGGGGGCCTCGGGCACGTGAATATCGTGGGGTCCGTGATTTTCGCGGGCATGTCCGGCACCGCCATCGCCGACGCGGCGGGCCTCGGCACGATCGAGATCAAGGCCATGCGCGATCATGGCTACAGCAAGGAGTTCTCGGTCGGCGTGACTGCGGCGTCGGCCACGCTGGGTCCGATCATTCCGCCTTCGCTGCCGTTCGTCATCTACGGCATGGTCGCCAACGTATCGATCGGGCAGCTCTTCCTCGCCGGCATCATGCCGGGGCTCGTGCTGACCGTGCTGATGATGCTCACCGTCGCGTATTTCGCGCACAAGAACAACTGGGGCGCGGACATCAAGTTCGTATGGGGCCGGGTCGCGAAGGCGCTGGTCGAGCTCGCTGTCGTCATCGCCTTTCCCCTGGTGATCTGGGCCGGCATCAGGGCCGGCGGCCTGCCTGTGGTGGTCGTCATCACGGCGATCGTCGCGTTGTTCATCGCCGACTGGAAGTGGAAGTTCGAGGCGGTGCTCCCCATCATGACGCCGGTGCTCCTCATCGGCGGCATGAGCACCGGCGTATTCACCCCCACCGAAGGCGCGGTGGCGGCATCGATCTGGGCCCTGTTCCTCGGGCTCGTGTGGTACCGCACGCTTTCGTTGAAGATGCTCGTCAAGGTGTCGATGGAGACGATCGAGACGACCGCGACCGTGCTGTTCATCGTCGCCGCGGCCTCCATCTTCGGCTGGCTGCTCACCGCCACCCGCGTGACCGACATGGTGACCGCCTGGGTACTGGGCTTCACGAGCTCGCCCTGGGTTTTCCTGCTCCTCGTGAACCTCCTGCTGCTCTTCGTGGGGTGCTTCCTCGAGCCCACCGCGGCGATACTCATCGCGGTGCCCGTCCTCATGCCCGTCGTCCTGCAGCTCGGCATCGATCCCGTGCACTTCGGGCTCGTCGTGGTGCTGAACCTGATGATCGGTCTCTTGCATCCGCCCATGGGGATGGTGCTGTTCGTGCTGGCACGCGTCGCTCGAATGTCGCTCGAACGCACCACGATCGCGATCCTGCCGTGGCTCGTGCCGCTCCTGGGAAGTCTCATCCTCATCACCTACGTGCCGGCGATCTCGCTGTGGCTGCCGCGGCTCCTCTATCAGGCGCCGTGACGGCAATGGTTCACCGCCGCACCTGTCCGGGCACGATCGCCTAGGTCCACTCATGTCCCGCATCGAACGCATCGAACTCCTGCAGGTCGACCTGCCGCCCAAGGTGCGGCGCAGCGATGCGATCCAGTCGTTCGTGACGCAGGAGACGCCCATGGTGCGCATCACCTGCGCCGACGGCGCGGTGGGAACGGGTTACTCCTACACGATCGGGACCGGTGGCTCGTCGGTGCTGGCACTCCTGCGCGATCACCTGACCCCGCGCCTCATCGGCCGCGACAGCACCGAGATCGAGGCGATCTGGAAGGACCTCTTCTTCGCTACGCACGCGACAGCGGTGGGAGCCGTCACCAGCATCGCGCTGGCGGCGATCGATACGGCACTATGGGACCTGCGCTGCCTGCGCGCTGGCGAGCCCCTGTGGAAGATGGCGGGCGGCGCTCAACGACGGGTGCCCGTCTACACCACCGAGGGCGGGTGGCTGCACCACCCGCGCCAGCAGATCGTCGACGATGCCGTCGCGGCCAAGGCGCAAGGCTTTCGCGGGGTCAAGGTGAAGGTGGGCAAGCCGACCATCGCCGAGGATGTCGATCGAATCGCCGCCGTGCGCGAAGCCACCGGCGAGGCATTTGCGCTGATGGTCGACGCCAATCAGGCATTCACCGTGGCGGAAGCCTGCCGGCGGGCCTACGCGTACCGAGATTTCGGCCTCGAGTGGCTGGAGGAGCCGTTGCCGGCGGAGGATCTCGGGGGCCACGTGGAGCTCGCTGCGAAGGCAACCATGCCGATCGCGGTCGGAGAATCGCTGTATCACCCATCGCACTTCCGCGAATACCTGGAGCGGCGCGCCTGCTCGATCGTGCAGGTCGATGTGGGCCGCGTGGGCGGCATCACGCCCTGGCTGAAGGTGGCGCACCTGGCCGAGGCCTTCAATGCGCCGGTTTGCCCCCATTTCCTGATGGAGATCCACGTGTCTCTGGCTGCCGCCGTCGCGAATGGGGCGTGGGTGGAGTACATTCCTCAACTCGACGACGTGACCACGTCGCGCATGGTCATCGAGGACTGCTACGCGATCCCGCCGGCCGCTTCCGGGCTCGGCATCGCCTGGGACTTCAGCGCCCTTTCGCGGCATGTCGTGGCGCGCCACACCGTCGCCTGAAGGAGATCATCATGCTGACCCGAAGCTCGCTCGTCATCCGCCTCCATCCCGCCGACGACGTCGTCATCGCGCGTTCGCAGCTCGTGGGCGGCACGAAGCTCCTCGACGAGGACGTCACCGTCTCCGGCCTCGTCCCGCCCGGCCACAAGGTGGCCACGCGCGCGATCAGGGCAGGCGAGCCCGTGCGCCGCTACAACCAGATCATCGGCTTCGCGAGCCGCGACATCGCGCCGGGCGAGCACGTGCATCTCAACAACCTCGCGATGGGCGAGTTCGAGCGCGACTATGCGTTCGGCGCCGACGTGCGGCCCACGCAGTACGTGGACCCGGCGGCCACCTTCGACGGCATCGTGCGGGCGGATGGTCCCAACCGAGGCCGCGTCGCGACGCGCAACTACATCGGCATCCTGTCCACGGTGAACTGCTCGGCCACCGTCGCGCGCGGCATCGCCGGCCATTTCACGCGCGAGCGGCTCGCGGCGTATCCCAACGTCGACGGCGTGGTGGCGCTCACGCACGGCACCGGCTGCGGCATGGATACGCAGGGCGAGGGCATGCAGGTGCTGCGGCGCACGCTTGCCGGTTATGCGCGCCACGCCAACTTCGCCGGCGTGCTGATGATCGGGCTGGGCTGCGAGGCCAACCAGATCAGCTCGTTGCTCGGCGCCGAGCGGTTGCGCGAGGGACCACTCCTGCAAACCTTCAGCATCCAGGACACGGGCGGAACCGCGAAGACGATCGCGCACGGCATCGGCCTCATCGAGGCCATGTTGCCGCATGCCAACGACGTGAAGCGGCAGCCGGTGTCCGCGTCGAACATCGTCGTTGGCCTCCAGTGCGGCGGCTCCGACGGCTACTCGGGCATCACCGCCAATCCCGCTCTCGGCGCCGCCGTGGACCTTCTCGTGCGGCACGGCGGCACGGCCATTCTCTCGGAGACGCCGGAGATCTATGGCGCCGAGCATCTGCTCACGCGGCGCGCGGTGTCGCGGGCCGTGGGCGACAAGCTCATCGCGCGCATCAAGTGGTGGGAGGGCTACACCGAGCGCGAGAAGGGCGAGATGAACAACAACCCGTCGCCGGGGAACAAGGCGGGGGGCCTCACGACCATCCTCGAGAAGTCGCTCGGCGCGGTGGCGAAGGGCGGCACGACCAATCTCGTCGACGTCTTCGAGTACGCCGAGCCGGTCACCGCCCGTGGCTTCGTCTACATGGACACGCCCGGATACGACCCGGTCTCGGCGACGGGACAGGTGGCCGGCGGCGCCAACATGATCGTGTTCACGACCGGGCGCGGCTCCGCATACGGGTGCGCGCCCGCGCCGTCGCTCAAGCTCTCCACGAATACCGCGTTGTGGGTGCGGCAGGAGGAAGACATCGACCTCAACTGCGGCGAGATCGTCGACGGCAATGCAAGTGTCGAGGCAATGGGACGGCGGTTGTTCGAGCTGATGCTCGCGACGGCTTCCGGCGCCAGGAGCAAGAGCGAGGTGCACGGCTATGGTCAGAGCGAGTTCGTGCCCTGGCAGCTGGGGGCGGTGATGTAGGGGTGACGTGGCGCAGGCCGCGCTGGTGGATTGACAGCGCGCAGTGGCGCCCGTAGGCTGCAAATCGGTCGCGCGACAAGACGGCTGCATCACGCGAAGTCGCAGCGCGGGGCCAATCTAAACGGAGGAGTCCGCATGAAGTTGCTCGCCAAAGTCGCCGGGGCGCTCGTAGCCGCCAGCATGCTCACCGCTGCCATGCCTGTGGCGGCGCAGGAGAAGCTCACCGTATGGTGGGTCAAGGGGTTCTACAAGTCGGAGGACGACGCGCTGTTCGCGGCCATCAAGAAGTTCGAGGCCAAGACCGGCGTCAAGGTCGAACTCTCGCAGTACCCGGTGCAGGACATGATCCCGAAGACGGTGGCCGCGCTCGACGCCGGCAATCCGCCCGACGTGGCCTACGCCGACGTCTACGACTTCCAGGTCACCGGAAAGTGGGCGTTCGAGGGCAAGCTCGAGGACATCAGCGACATCGTGGTTCCGATGAAGGACAAGTTCCTGAAGAACACCATCGAGACCACGTACCTCTTCAACGACAAGACCAAGAAGAAGGCCTACTATGCCTTCCCGCTCAAGCAGCAGACGATGCACATCCAGTACTGGAAGGACATGCTGCACGAAGCGGGCTTCAAGGAATCCGACCTGCCCAGCGGCTGGAAGGCGTACTGGGACTTCTGGTGCGACAAGGTGCAGCCGGCGCATCGCAGCAAGACGGGCAAGCGCACCTACGCGATCGGCAATCCGATGGGCGTGGATTCGTCCGACTCGTTCTACTCGTTCCTGACGTTCGTCGACGCGTACAACGTCAAGCTCGTCGACGACAACGGCAAGCTCCTGGTCGACGATCCCAAGGTCAAGGCCGGCCTCGCCAACGCGCTGCGCGACTACACCAGCATCCGCACGCGAGGCTGCACGCCGCCGTCCTCGACGAGCTGGAAGGATCCCGACAACAACGTCGCCTTCCACAACAAGACGATCCTCATGACGCATAACGCGACGATCTCGATCGCCGCCAAGTGGCTCGACGACGCCAACAATCCGGCGCTGTCGGCCGAGCAGCGCGCGCAGGCGAAGAAGAACTACGACGAGCTCATCGCCACCGCCGGCTTCCCGAACAAGCCCGACGGCAGCAAGTTCGTCTATCGGGCCGCGGTGAAGACGGGGGTGATCTTCGAGGGCGCCAAGAACAAGAAGCGCGCGAAGGAGTTCGTGTCCTTCATCCTGGCCGACGAGAACCTGCAGCCGTACGTCGAGGGCTCGCTCGGACGCTGGTACCCGGTCACGATCTCCGGCACCAAGAGCGCGTTCTGGCAGAGCGACCCGCACCGCAAGGCCGTGTACAACCAGTTCAATGCGGGGACCGTGCCCTTCGAATTCGTGAAGAACTGGAAGTTCACGATCCTCAACAACGAGAACGTGTGGGCGAAGGCGATGAGCCGTGTGGTCAACGACGGCTGGACGCCCGAGAAGGCCACCGACGAGATGGTCGCGCGCATCAAGCAGGTCGCGGGCTAGCGGCCCGCGGGAACGAACGCCGCGCCCTGATCCCTCGCGGGGTCGGCGCGCGGCGCCGCAGTCGACGACGTTTTCGGGATCGACCTCATGGCCTCGATCGCACTGCCTGACGCGAAGCCCCTTCCCGGCGGTCCAGCCGCGAGGCGGACGTGGTCGCCGTGGCAGAAGTGGGGGCTTATCCTGCTCGTCCCGTACGTCGTGGTGTTTCTAGTGCTCGTGCTCTACCCGGTCGTTTACGGCCTCTGGCTCGCGCGGCACCCCGCGAGCTACGGCAAGCTCTTCGAGGATCCGATCTTCGGACGGGCGGTGCTCAACACCCTGGCATTCCTGGTCATCGCGATCAACATCAAGATGCTGATCGCGCTGTTCCTCTCCGGCTTCTTCGTCACCGCGCGCACCTGGATCAAGTGGCTCTCGCTGCTCTTCATCCTGCCCTGGGCGGTGCCGTCGATCCCCACCATCCTGTCGTTCCGCTTCATGCTGAACCCGGAGTGGGGGATCATCAATTCGCTCATCTTCAAGTACACGGGTGCCGACGGCCCCAACTGGCTCAACAACCCGACCCTGGCGCTCGGCCTCGCCATGCTGGTGCACGTGTGGAAGTCGCTGCCGTTCTGGACGCTCATCCTGATCGCCGGGCGCCTGGCGATCCCGCAGGAGCACTACGAAGCGGCATCGGTGGACGGCGCCACGCGCTGGCAGAAATTCCGCTTCATCACCTGGCCCGCGATGCGCACGCTCTACCTCACGTGCACGATCCTGTCGATGATCTGGACGCTCGGCGACTTCAACAGCGTGTACCTGCTCACGGGAGGCGGTCCTGGCGATCTCACGCACGTGCTCGCCACGCTCGGCATCCGCTACCTGCGCCTCGATCAGGTCGACCTGTCGATGGCAGCCATCGTGGTGGCGCTGCCGGCGATCCTGCCACTCATCTACTTCATGATGAAGAGGTTGTCGAGATGAGCCCCCACGCTCGCGAAAAGGCATCGCTCGCTGCCCCCCGAGGGGGCAGGGTCGGACCCTCGGGGTGGCCCTTCGGGACCGACCGATGAGCACGGGAATCACCTGGCGCAAGGTCTCCACCGAGGCCAAGCTGCTCCTCATCGGCATCCCGGTGGCGATCTGGACGCTGCTGCCGATCTACCATCTCGTCCTGTTCGCGATCTCGCCCAAGGACACCGCGATGAGCGGACGCCTCTGGCCCGAGCATCCCACGCTGCAGAACTTCCAGGTCGTCTTCAAGCAGCAGCACCACTACCTCGAGCACTTCTGGCAGCAGATGTGGAACTCGCTCTTCATCGCGGTGGCCGTGGGCGTGCTCACGCTGGCCGTGGCCACGGGCGCGGCGTTCGCCATCAGCCGACTGCGCGTCAAGGGCGGACGCTTCGTGATGAACCTCGCGCTCCTGACCTACTTCATCCCGGCCGCGTTTCTCGCGGTCCCGATGTACAAGACGATGGGCGTGTACAACCTGCTCGGCACGCAGTGGGCCCTCATCCTCGCGATGATGGCCATCGCCGCGCCCTATGCCATCTGGGTGCTGAAGCAGGCGTCCGACAAACTCCCCTACGAGCTCGACGAGGCGGCGCGCATCGACGGCGCATCGCCGCTGCAGCTCTTCCGGCTCGTGTACCTGCCGCTCATGATGCCGTCGCTGGTGGCGGTGGGGACCTACGCGCTCCTCCTTGCCTGGAACGAATACCTCTACGCCTTCCTGCTCCTGTCCAACGACACGCAGATCACGCTCGGCGTGGCGCTTGGCAACTTCCTCGCGGCCGACGACTCACCGTGGGAGCTGCTCATGACGACCGGACTCATCTATGCCTTGCCGCCGGCCGCCATCTACTACGCGTTCAAGCGCTACATGGTGGGCGGGCTCACCGCGGGCGCGGTGAAGTCGTAACCTTCGCGGCGTTGCGGCGGCCGGATCGTCACGTTCGTTCCATTTCGCTTCACGGAGTTCACGCATGGCCACCGTATCGTTCAATGCCGTCGAGAAGGCCTTCGGCGCCACCAAGGTGCTGCACGGCATCACCTTCGACATCGTTGATGGGGAGTTCGTGGTGCTCGTCGGCCCGTCGGGCTGCGGCAAGTCCACGCTGCTGCGCATGCTGGCCGGCCTCGAGGAGATCACGGCAGGGGCCATCGCCATCGACAGCAAGGTGGTGAACGACGTCGAGTCCAAGGATCGCGACATCGCCATGGTCTTCCAGAGCTACGCCCTGTATCCGCACATGACGGTTGCGGACAACATGGCGTTCAGCCTCAAGCTGCGCAAGGCGGATCCCCGGATGATGCAGGAGCGCGTCGCGCATGCCTCGCGGATCCTGAACCTCGATCCGTATCTCGAGCGCTATCCACGCGAGCTCTCCGGTGGCCAGCGCCAGCGCGTGGCGATGGGCCGGGCGATCGTCCGCGATCCCAAGGTCTTCCTCTTCGACGAGCCGCTGTCCAACCTCGATGCCAAGCTGCGGGTGGCGATGCGCGCCGAGATCAAGGCGCTGCACCAGCGCCTGAAGACGACCACCGTGTATGTCACGCACGACCAGGTCGAGGCGATGACCATGGCCGATCGCATCGTGGTGATGCACGACGGACGCATCGAGCAGATCGGCCGTCCGCTCGACCTCTACGACCAACCGGCCAATCTGTTCGTGGCGCAGTTCATCGGCTCGCCGGCGATGAACGTCGTCAACGGCACGGTACGCCGCAGCAACGGCAGCGCGATCGTCGACATGGGCGACGGCGTGCAGTGGCCCCTGCTCGAAGCCCCGGGCGCCGAGGGGCAGAGCGTCGCCTACGGCATCCGTCCCGGCGACCTTTCGCTCACCAGCACGACCGCGCCGGGTGCGGTGCCGGGTGAGGTCGTGGTGGTCGAGCCGACGGGCGCTGAGACCGAGCTCCTGATCCAGGCCGGCAATGCGCAGTTGACGCTCGTCACCCACGGGCGTCCCGACGTGAGTCCCGGCGACCGCATCGGCCTTGCCGTCGCGCCTGGCAGGGTACACGTCTTCGACCAGCGCAGCGGCAACCGGCTCGCTGCGTGATCTTCCCGCCCGGTGTCGCGCGTCTCCAGACGCGCATGGCACCGTTGCGTCTCCCCGTCCTCCGCTCCGACCCGCTTACCCCATGACCAAGAAGCCCCCGAAGAAGAAAGCCGAGCTGCGTTCCCGCAAGTGGTTCGGCCTCGCCGACCGCGACGCCATCGTCCATCGCTCCTGGATGAAGAACCAGGGCATCCCGCACGACCAGTTCGACGGCCGCCCGGTCATCGGCATCTGCAATACCTGGTCGCAGGCCACACCTTGCAACGCGCACTTCCGCGAGCTCGCGCAGCACGTGCGCGACGGCATCCTCGACGCCGGGGGCTTCCCGATCGAGTTTCCGGTGATGAGCCTGGGCGAGACGCTGATGCGCCCCACCACGATGCTCTTCCGCAATCAGGCGGCAATGGACGTCGAGGAGTCGATTCGCGCCAATCCGTTCGACGGCGTGGTGCTGCTGATGGGCTGCGACAAGACCACGCCGGCGCTGCTCATGGGCGCGGCGTCGTGCGACCTGCCCACCATCGGCGTGTCCGGCGGGCCGATGCTCAACGGCAAGTTCCGCGGCACCGACATCGGCTCCGGCACGCACGTGTGGAAGTTCACCGAGATGCTGAAGACCGGCGAGATGAAGCCGGCCGACATGGTCGAGGTCGAGTCGTGCATGTCGCGCTCGGCGGGGCATTGCATGACGATGGGCACGGCTTCGACGATGGCGTCGATGGTCGAGGCGCTGGGCATGGGCCTGCCTACGAACGCCGCGATCCCGGCGGTGGATTCGCGCCGTCGCGTGCTCGCGCGCATGGCGGGCCGGCGCATCGTGGAGATGGTGCACGAGGACCTGCGCATGTCGAAGATCCTCACGAAGAACGCATTCGAGAATGCGATCATGGTCAATGGCGCGATCGGCGGCTCGACCAACGCCGTGGTGCACCTCCTCGCCATCGCCGGCCGCATGGGCATCGACCTCACCCTCGACGACTGGGATCGCCTGGGCCGCGACATGCCCTGCCTCGTGAACCTGATGCCGTCCGGCCAGTACCTGATGGAGGACTTCTACTACGCGGGCGGCCTGCCGGTGGTGATGCGCGAGATCGGCAAGTTCATCCACAAGAAGGCGCTGACCGTCAACGGCAGGACGATCTGGGACAACGTGAAGGACGCGGTCAACTACAACGACGACGTGATCACGCCGCTGGCCAAGCCGTTCAAGCCGTCGGGCGGAATCGCGGTGCTGCGCGGCAACCTGGCGCCGTCGGGTTGCGTGCTGAAGCCGTCGGCCGCCACGCCGAAGCTCATGCAGCACAAGGGGCGCGCGGTGGTGTTCGAGGACATCGACGACCTGCATGCACGCATCGACGATCCCAAGCTCGACGTCGATGCCGACTGCGTGCTGGTCCTCAAGAACTGCGGCCCCAAGGGCTATCCCGGCTTTCCCGAAGTGGGCAACTTCGCGCTGCCCACCAAGATCCTGAAGACGGGCGTGACCGACATGGTGCGCATCTCCGATGCGCGGATGTCCGGGACCGCATACGGAACCGTGGTGCTGCACACCGCCCCGGAGGCCGCGGCAGGCGGACCGCTCGCGCTGGTGCGCAACGGCGATGTCGTGGAGATCGACGTGGCGAAGCGCCGCATCCACCTGCACGTCTCCGACGCCGAGCTCGCAAAGCGCCGCAAGGCCTGGAAGCCGCTGCCGCCGCACTCGGATCGCGGCTGGGTCAAGCTCTACTGCGACACGGTGCTCCAGGCCGACAAGGGCGTGGACCTCGACTTCCTGGTCGGCGCCTCGGGCGCCAAGGTGGGGCGCGAGAGTCACTGACAGCACTGTGCCAGCTCCCGACTACCTCGACCCCAAGGTCCCCGACGGCCTGCGCCGCGTACGCATGCCCGTGGTGGACGCCACCGACGACAATCTTGCCGGCTACGGTCGCCTGGTCGATGATTCCAAGGATGTGCGCGTGGAAATCGTGCGCTGGCCGGCCCGTGGCTGGCGACCCGTCGACGACGACTCCGGCGACGAGGGCGGCACCACGCAGGGCGTGTTCGTGAGCGAGTGGCAGGGCGACGTCCTCTACGGCCTGTACATCCATCCCGACATCTGGCACGAGGGTGTATTCGCGCGGCGCGGCACGCAGCGCTTCTTCGACAGCCAGGGTGCCGTGCACGCGCGGGTGTCGATCGACTTTCCCCGCGAGTTCGGCTGCCTGCTGGAGGCGGTGCTCGAGGACTAGCGCGGCCCATCGGGGCCTTGCCCGGGCGTAGGCAGCGGAATATTCGGCAGCGTTGGCGCTGCAATTTCCGTCAATCCCGGGGTCAACCCCGGGTATTCTTCGCTTCGCACTCCGGAGCGCCTCGGGGGTTCTTCGGAAGCCATCCGCATCAGGATGGCGTGTGCAGTCTGGCCGGCAGCGGCGGCGCCGCGATCGGCCCGTGGCGCGACGCGGAACACCGGCGCCGCTCGATGACATCCGAAGACACGAGGAAAGATCATGCAAGTCGATGCACGCGGCGTGGCGCTTACCGGCGCCAGCGCCTTCGCCCGCGACCGTTACGACGTCGCGGTCCAGCAATACCAGAGCTATGTCGGCGATCCGGTGGCGACACTCGACACCGCGCTGGCCGACTCCCCCGGCTTCGTCGCCGGGCATGCCTTCAAGGCGATCGCCCTGTTCACGATGGCCGAGAAGGCGCTGATCCCGCAGGTGCGGGAAGCGCTCGCTGCGGCCAGCCGTCACGCCGCCACCGCCACGGGCCGGGAACGCGGCGTGATCGCGGCGGGCGAACGCCTTGCCGACGGCGACTGGCACGGCGGCGCGCTGCTGCTCGATCGGGTGCTGGTCGATTCGCCGCGCGACGCTGTCGCGCTACAGGCCGGCCACCTCCTGGATTTCCTGCGTGGCGACGCCACGAACCTGCGCGATCGGGTGGCGAGGGTGCTGCCGCACTGGAGCGCCGACACGCCGGGCTATTCCTACGTGCTCGGCATGCACGCCTTCGGCCTGGAGGAGATGAACCAGTACGCCGATGCCGAGGCCACGGGCCGTCGCGCGCTCGAACTCGAGCGCCGCGACGGCTGGGCCGTGCATGCGGTGGCGCACGTGATGGAGATGCAGGGACGCATCGACGAGGGCGCTGCCTGGCTCACGACGCGTGAGGCCGACTGGTCGCCCGACAACGGCTTCGCGTTCCACAACTGGTGGCACCTCGCGCTCTTCCATCTCGACGCCGCCCGCCATGGCGACGTGCTCGCGCTGTACGACCGCCACGTGCATCCCGGCCCCGCGCAGTTCGCGATGACGCTGCTCGACGCCACGGCGCTCCTCTGGCGCCTGCATCTGGAAGGAATCGACGTCGGCGATCGCTTCGAGCGCGTCGCCGACGAATGGGAAGCGCGCCTCGAATCGGATCGCGCGTTCTACGCCTTCAACGACCTGCATGCGATGCTCGCCTTCGTCGCGACGGGGCGTACGGCGGCAAGCGAGCGCCTGAAGGGCAACCTCGCACTGGCCGCAGCGGGGGGTGACGCCAATGCGGCGATGAGCCGCGACGTCGGCATCCCCCTCGCGCAGGGCATCGAGGCCTTCGGGAGCGGCCGCTACGAGGCGGCGGCCGATCTCCTCGAATCGGTGCGGCCCATCGCGCAGCGCTTCGGCGGCAGTCACGCGCAGCGCGACGTGATCACCCTCACGATGATCGAGGCGGCGCTGCGCGGCGGCACGCGGCGTCGGGCGGAGCACTACATCGGCGAGCGGCTCGCGCAGCGATCCGGGAACCGCTGGGGCCTGCGGCTGGCGCGGCGCGCGGAAGCGCTCGCGCCCCACTGACGCCACGGGCGCGTGCAGGCGATCGTGCAGGACGAGACGCTCAGGCCGGCAGGCACGCCGGCCCGAGCGGCTCGAAGCGCTTGTAGGTCAGGACGAACTCGCGGTGACGCAGCGCCTCGGACTTGGTGGCGGCGCCGTTGGCCACCGCGAGCGTGAGATCGAATACCTCGCGCCCGACCTCGGCCAGCGTCGCCTTGCCCTCCAGGATGCGGCCCGCATCCACGTCCATGTCCTCCTGCATCCGGCGGTAGGTCTCGGGATTGGCGCACACCTTGATCACCGGCGCGATCGCCGAGCCCACCACCGAGCCGCGGCCGGTCGAGAAGAGGATCACCTGCGAGCCGCAGGCGATGAGCTCGGCGATCTCGGCATTGTCGTTGATGTTGGGAAAGCCGAAGCGCACCTCGCCGTCGGGCACCACGTCGAGGAGATAGAGCCCGCCGCGCGGCGGCGCGATGCCCGGCTTGACGATGCCGGCGATGCGCGACTGGCCCGACTTGGCGTAGGCGCCGAGCGATTTCTCCTCGATGGTGGTGAGGCCGCCATCGGCGTTGCCCGGCGCGAAGCTCGCATAGCCGAGCGTGGCGTAGTAGGCCGCGGCCTTCGCCACGCATTGCTTCAGCGCGTCGCCGAGCGATGGCGTGGCGGCGCGCGCCGCCATGAGGTGCTCCATGCCGATGAGCTCGCCCGTTTCCTCGAAGATCGCGGTGCCGCCGGCCTCGACCAGCAGATCGAAGGCCACACCCATCGCGGGATTGGCGGTGAGCCCTGAGGTCGCGTCGGAGCCGCCGCAGATGGTGCCCACGACCAGCTCGTCGAGTGCCATGGGCACGCGCTCTTGCGCGGCGAGCACGGGCAGCGTATCCGCGACCCACTTCCGCCCCGCCTCGATCGTGCTGCGCGTGCCCCCCGTGTCCTGGATGCCGAGCGTTTGCACGGGCCGGCCGCTGGCAGTCGCGGAACGCGCGAGCGAGCGCTTGTCGAAGCCTTCGCAGCCCAGCGAGACGAGCAACGCCGCCCCCACGTTGGGATGCGTGCACAGCCGCTCGAGCATTCCGTGGGCGTACGTATTGGGATAGCAGCCGGGGAAGCCGATGACGTGGACGTCCTCGTCGTGAAACGCGCCCGCGATCTCGCGCGCGACATGGTGCGCGCACTCGACGAGGTACACGACCGCGACGACGTTGCGGATGCCCTTGCGACCGTCGGCGCGCGGGAAGCCGGTGAGTTCCTGCGCGGTCACGGGATCTCGCTGCGCATCATCGCGTTCCGGGTCGATTCACCATCGGATGCGCCTGCGAGCGCAAGGGCCCGACTCCATCGCGTTCCGCGGTCGATGCGTCGTCGCAGCGGCTCGTCGGCGGCTCATCCGCCGGAAGCGTGTACGTCGGCAGGTACCCGCTCCCCACGTTGTGGGTGTGCACGTAGTGTCCGGCCGGGATCGGTTGCGTAGCGAGGCCGATCGGACAGTTGTACTTGACGATCGCTTCGCCTTCGGCGATGGCGCGGGCCGCGATCTTGTGTCCCACGGCCACGTCGCGATCGACGGCGAGCGCCACGCCGTCGAGGGTCAACGCTTCGCCGTCACGCAGCGGCCGCAGCGCGACCGCCACGTTGTCTGTCGGCGCGAGCTTCATCACCGCAGGCCGGAGCGGCAGGTCAGAACTTGCCATACCGGTCGTAGGCCTCGACGGGATCCATGCCGCCGATCAGCGCGCGGCGCATCTCGCTCTCGGTGGCCACGACCTCTTCGGTTCGCGCGACCACCTCCGGCGCCAGCGCGCGCGGGATGATCACGACGCCGTCGCGGTCGGCGAGCAGGTAGTCGCCCGCCGCAATGGTCACGCTGCCGATCGTCACCGGCTCGCCATAGCGATCCGGAATCCATCGCTGCACGATGTCCGAGGGCGTGAGGAAGGCGCAGAACACGGGAAAGCCCTGCGCGAGCACGAGGTCGGTGTCGCGCGACCCTCCGTCCACCACGTAGCCCAGCACGCCGCGCGCCTGCAGTGTCTGCGCGGAGAGCTCGCCCATGAGCGCCACCTCGTGATTGTTCGGCTGGCACACGATGACGTGTCCCGCGGGCGCCTTGGAGAGCAGCGTGCACCAGCCGCGTAGCGTCTCGTCGCGGGTCTTGCTGCGGTCGATGTGACCCGACACGGTCCATACGGGACCGGCCAGCCGCGTGCCCGGCGCGATCGCCTTGATCGCGGGTGGCAGCACGATGTTCTCGTGGCCCATCATGCGCAGCACGTCGTGCACGGCGCCGGTGTAGCAGGCCGCGAGGCGCTGCGTGAATGGATCGGTCGTGGCAGGTGGCATCGGTTCTCCGGTTCGTGTGCGGCTGATGGTCCCCCGAGTGCGCTGCGCCTGCCTGCGCCGAACGCGGCGCCGGGCGGCTCGACGCGGCTCTAGCCCGGATATTTCACCGGCGAACTGCAGAATGAAGTCGGCGCAATCTTGTTCTCCCTCGTTAAGTAGGTGCTTAACGTCCACTCACGGGGAGGATTGCGCCGATGCCAAATTGTACCGAGGAACGCGACCTGTTTGGGACGCTGGGGCGTCGTCGGATCGAGGTTGGATTCGATGGTGGCGAAGTGAGCTCGGACGCGGGCGGCTTGCTGTTGTTGCGGCAGGTCGAGCGCAAGCTGGGGCTGCTCAAAGCGGCGGCGCAGGTGCTGCCGGATCCGCGCAATCCGGATCTGATCTTGCATACGACCGAACAACTGCTCCGCCAGCGCGTGTTCGGCTTGTGCCAAGGCTACGAGGACTTGAACGACCACGATCAGCTGCGGTTGGATCCGGCGCTGCAAACGGCGCTGGACAAGCGCGGCAAGACGGTGGCGCGGCAAGCCGGTGCGTCGAGTCCGACGCTGTGTCGTTTCGAAGGGCGGGCGAACCGCCAAGCGGTGGTCGATGTGCATCGGATCCTGATCGACCAATTCATTGCTTCGTTTACCGCGCCGCCCGCGGAACTGATCCTGGACTTCGATGCGACCGACGACCCGGTGCATGGCGAGCAGGAGGGGCGGCACTTCAGCGCCTACTACGACAACTACTGTTTCTTGCCCCTGTACGTGTTCTGCGGCGAGCAGTTGTTGGTGGCGTACCTGCGCTCGGCCAAGCACGATGGGGCGCTGCACGCGGCGGCGATCATGAAACTGCTCACCCGCCGCTTGCGCCAAGCTTGGCCCGCGGTGCGCCTGGTGTTCCGCGGCGATTCCGGATTCTGTCGACCGCGGTTGCTGGAGTGGTGCGAGCGCAACGACGTGGACTACATCATCGGCCTGCAGAAGAATTCGCGGCTGTTGGCGATGGCCGCGCCTTGGCGCGAGCAGGCGCAGGCGGCCTTCGAGTCCACCGGCACGGCGCAGCGCGTATTCGGCGAGTTCACCTATCAGGCGCGCCCGTGGCGGCGGGAACGACGGGTGATCGCCAAGGCCGAGCACAGCGCGCAAGGCCCCAACCCACGATTCATCCTGACCACGCTGCCGGAGGCTCCGCAAGAGGCCTACGAGTGGATCTACTGCGCGCGCGGGGAGATGGAGAATCGCCTCAAGGAGTGTCAGCTGGGACTGTTCGCCGATCGCACCAGTTGCCAGCTGTGGTGGCCCAACCAGTTCCGCCTGCTGCTGGCCAGCCTCGCCTACGTGCTCATGGAGCGGCTGCGCAACGTCGGCTTGGCCGGCACCGAGCTGGCTCGCGCCCAGATGTGGACCTTGCGCTGCAAGCTGCTCAAAGTCGGCGCGGTCATCGTGCGCAATACGCGGCGCATTCGCTTCTTCATCGCCAGCGCCTTTCCCTACCGCGACCTCTTCTGGCTGGTCGCCCGCCGATTCTCCTGCGGATAGCACCACGCGAGTGCTACCCCGGCACGTTGACAAACAACGGGGGTAAGGGGGCAGTGCGCCCAAATCTCGGAAATCGACCTTTGGAGACGGCAAAATGAACGCCTTCACGTCTCAACCTTCGTCAACACAGCCATTCACCGGGCAGTCACAACTACCGGTGAAACATGCGGGCTAGAAGAGCACTCCCTGCGCGTCGTTCGCACGCGGGGGCCTGAAGCGCGTCGTGTCGAGCGGCAGGTTGCGCCGCCGCTCGAGTCCGTGGCGGCGCGTGGCGATCTCGAAGCGCTTCGCCATGAGATCGGCGAAGGCGCCGGTGCCGCGCATGCGCGCCCCGAACGCGGGATCGTTGTCGCGCCCGCCACGCACCTGCCGGATGACGCTCATCACGTGCGCGGCGCGCAAGGGGTAGTGCTCGTCGAGCCAGGCTCGGAAGAGCGGCGCCACCTCGCGCGGCAGCCGCAGCATCGTCCAGCCTGCGGTGGTGGCCCCGTGTGCGGCGGCGGTTTCGAGGATCGCCTCGAGCTCGCGGTCGTTGATCTGCGGGATCATCGGCGCCGCCAGCACCCCAACCGGCACGCCGGCCTGCGCCAGCGTGCGCATGGCCTCGAGGCGGCGCGCGGGCGCCGAAGCGCGCGGCTCGAGCTTGCGCGCGAGGTCGTGGTCGAGCGTGGTGACGGACACGAACACGCGCGCCATGTGCTTCGCCGCCATCGGCGCGATGAGATCGAGGTCGCGCAGGACCAGCGCCGACTTGGTGACGATGGTGAACGGATGCTCGTGGCGGGCGAGGAGCTCGACAATCGCGCGCGTGATCTTTCCATTCGCGCTCGATGGGCTGGTAGGCGTCGGTGTTGGCCCCGAGGTTGATCGGATCGCACACGTAGCCCGGCCTCGCGAGCTCTGAGCGGAGGAGCGTGACGGCATCGGGCTTGGCGAAGAGCTTCGTCTCGAAATCGAGGCCGGGCGACAGGTCGAGGTACGCGTGCGACGGCCGCGCGTAGCAGTAGATGCAGCCATGCTCGCAACCCTGGTACGGATTGATTGACTGCGTGAACGGGATGTCCGGCGAATCGTTGCGCGAGATGATCGTGCGCGCGTCCTGGAGGGCAACGGTGGTGCGGATCT
>CAYTOT010000017.1:0-85134 GCA_964439475.1 uncultured Alcaligenaceae bacterium | reverse complement strand
AAGTGGGACGGCGAGTGGCAGATCACCTACGAGACCTTCCGCGACATGGGGCTCGCGTATGCGGTGGGCCTGGTGCTCATCTACGTGCTGGTCGTCGTCGAGTTCGGCTCGTACCTCACGCCGCTCATCATCATGGCACCGATTCCGCTGACGATCATCGGCGTCATGCCAGGACACGCGCTGCTCGGCGCGCAGTTCACCGCCACCTCGATGATCGGCATGATTGCGCTCGCCGGGATCATCGTGCGCAATTCGATCCTGCTCGTCGACTTCATCAAGCTCGAAGTCGCCAAGGGCACGCCGTTCCGCAACGCCGTCGTTCACTCGGCGGCCGTGCGCGCGCAGCCGATCGCCCTCACCGCACTGGCGGCGATGATGGGCGCCTTCTTCATCCTCGACGATCCGATCTTCAACGGCCTCGCGGTCTCGCTGATCTTCGGCATCCTGGTGTCGACGCTGCTGACGCTGGTGGTCATTCCCCTGCTGTACTACGTGGCCAACCGGCGCGGTTAACCGTCGCCTTCGGAGGGTCCATCGAGATGATTCCCATGCGCACACTCCCCCTGCTCGCCACCGCACTCGTCGTGCTGGCGTGGGCGCTGCTCGTCGCGCCGGCGGCCCTCGCGCAGACCGACCTCATGACGGCATGGGATGCCGCGCAGGCGCGCGATCCGGCCTACGCCGCGGCGCGCGCCGAACTCGATGCCGGCGAGGCCAGGGGCCGGCAGGGCCGCGCGCTGTTGCTGCCCACGGTGACGCTGAGCGGCTCGGCGGGCGTGGCCGCCGCGCGCCAGGACACGACCGGTGCCCAATTCACCGGCCCGGGATTCGGCACCGTCGACGGCGTGGACTTCCGTACGGACATCACCCAGGGCACGTCGACGGGCTGGCGGATCACCGCACAGCAGCCGTTGTGGAACCCCGAACTGCGCGCCGGTGCCCGTCAGCTCGAGATCGCGCGCGACCTGACCGAGGTGCAGATGAGCGCCGCCCGGCAGGACTTGATGGTACGGACCGCGCAGGCGTACTTCGCCGTGCTCGCCGCCGAGGACCAGCTGGCCGAAGTCCGCGAGCAGAAGGCCGCGACAGCGCAGGCACGCGACGTGGCGACGGCCAACTACGATGAGGGCAAGTCGCCCGTCACCGATCGCGACGAGGCGCAGGCGCGCTACGACGAGAGTGCCGCACGCGAGCTCCTCGCCGAGCACGACCTCGCGCTGCGCCGGGCGGAGTTCACCGACCTCACCGGCCTTCCTGCCGAAGGTTTGAAGCGAGTTCCGATCGATGCACGGCTGAACGCCTTCGATCCGGGCAAGCTCGACACCTGGCTCGAATCAGCCATCACGCACAATCCGCAGATCGCCATCCGCCAGCGCACCGGCGACATGGCACGACAGGAGATCGAGAAGTTCACCGCGGCCGGCCTGCCCACGGTGGCGATTGTCGCGCAAGCGGGGGGCGAGCGCCTGTCGGGAGACAGTGCCTATGGAGGAAGCGGTCGCGTCGTCTCCAACGGCAGCTCGATCCTGCTCCAGGTGTCGGTACCGCTGTACAACGGCGGCATGCGTAGCGCGAAGCACGACGAGGCGGTGGCGCTGGCCGAGAAGGCCCGGCTGGAGACGGAAGCCACCCGGCTCGCGATCACCCGGCAGGCACGCGCGGCGTGGCACGGCGTGCAGGGCAGCCAGGCCCGGATCCATGCCCGCGAACGGGCGCTCGCGTCGGCGCAGTTGCGACTGGAGGCGACCGAGACCGGCCGCGAAGTCGGCGCGCGCACCACGCTGGACCTCGTCAATGCCCAATCGGATCTCCTGCTCGCCCGGCGCGAACTGCTGCTCGCCAAGTACCAGGCGCTGCTCGATCGTCTCCTGCTCGCGCGCGCGGCGGGCGAACTTGCCGAACCGCAGTTGCGCGCCGTCGATGCCAATCTCGTGCCCAGGTGAGGCGGTCTCACGCGCGTCGCCCTCCCCGGCGCACCCGAGCCGCAGCGGCCCCAACGTCGCCGATGTCGCGCCGGGACGCTGTCAGCTTCGCCCTTCGCCGGCGTACTCCACCAGGCCATCGCCACCGGGAGCTTCCTGACGCGGGATCTCGATCACGGTCCGGTGACGACCGGCATCCAGCCGTTGCGTGACAAGTCGCGCTTCGCCTCCGTACAGCATGGCCAGACGTTCGCGCATGGCGGCGATTCCGTCGTCGTCTTCTTCATGGGCTTCACCCCCACCCATCGCGATGATCTCGAGCCGGATGTTCGCGTTCGCGGTCATGCCCCGGATCCGGATCGATCCCCCAGTCATTGCGCGTCCATCAAGGGCTGCGTACCCATCGGCGACCGCATGCCCGTCGGCGACCGCATGCCCGATGGCGTGCTCGACCAACGGCAGCAGCATCATCGCCGGCATTCGCGCAGCCGCGACCTCGGCGTCGACGGCTTCGATCGCATGTTCGAGCTCCCGGCCAAAGCGCAGCTGAACGATCTCGAGATACGCGCGAACGAGTCCTAGCTCCTGCTCGACAGTCGACGACGTGCCGCGCATCTTTGGCATCGCGGCGCGAAGATAGGCGATCAGGGCATCGAGTACCTGCGCACCCAGCGCCGCGTCGCGTGCATAGAGGTGCTTCACCTGCGACAGCGTGTTGAACAGGAAGCGCGGCTCGATACGCGCCTGCATCGCCTGCAGATCCGACTCGATGCTCCTCCTCTCCGCCGCGATTCGCTCTAGCTCCGCCACGTGCATCCGATCACGCTGGGCGAGCGCGCGCCGGCGGTCGTTGATCACCCAAACCGTGGCCCCGGCCACCATCAGCAATTCGAGGACCCACGTCAGGAAGTACCCCCATCCCCCAGGAAGGCGGGCGGAAGGGCTCACGAACAGCAGGATCAGGGCCCAGATCGTGAGTACGGCCACGGGTTGGGCGACGGCAACACCCGCAAGGACGGCGAGCGCGTAGGTGCCGCGTCGATCGGGATCCTTTCCCGTCAGGCGATCAGCGGCGACGATGGCGAGCAGCAGGATGAACGCCTTGATCTGGTCGCCGACGAATATGTAGGCCGCGTATCGAATGTTGATCGATACCACCATGCGGTAGAGGTGAAGGGCACAACCAAGCAGAAATGTCACCGCGATCTGCTCGCGCGTGATCCCCCGCCAGCTCGCGAGCACGATTCGCACCCACCCTGCAGGATGCTGCGCAAGCGCCGGAGCTTCGCGGACATTCATGCCGGCGTCGCGAGCGCAATGGGCACCGCTACGGTGGCAACGACGCCATGCGGCGTGTTCCTTGCCAGGGTCAGCCGCCCTGCGTCACCGTACATCGCAGTGAGGCGGGCGCGAATGTTGGCAAGCCCCGTCCCGTCCCCCGACGACTGCATGAAGCCGCGGCCGGAGTCGGCGACGCGCACCTGCACCATTCCCGCACCGCCAACCGCCGTGACGCGGATGGCGCCGCCCTCCGGCAGGGGCGCAAGGCCGTGCTTGATGGCGTTCTCGACCAACGTCAGCAGCATCAGCGGCGGGAAGCGTTCGTTGCGCAGCGGCTCGGCAATCTCGATGTCGAATGCGAGCCGCTCGCCCATCCGGATTCGTTGAATCGAAAGATAGGCCGACGTGAGCGCCGCTTCCTGCCCGAGGGTCGACTCGGCATCGCGCATGCGCGGAAGCGCCGCCGCGAAGTAGCGGATGAGATTGTCGAGCATCCTGTCGGCCTCGGACGGCGCAACCTCGTAGAGTTCGCGAACGTTGGCGAGCGTGTTGAAGAGGAAATGCGGCTCGACTTGCGCCTGCAGCATCTTCAGGTGCGCCTCCTCCATGTGCCGGACGAATCGGGCACGGGCGCGCTCCGCCTCCTGTGCGCGAGCAGCGCTTTCGCTCGCGACGCGGAGATACACGAACACCACGGCGACCAACGCGCACAGCAGGCCATACCGAACCATGGCCACGGCGAAGGGATCGAGGAGGGATTCACCCTCCAGGTAGACCTTCGAGCTCCACGATTCCACGAGAATCATCAGCGTGACACCTGCGAGGCACGACGCAACCACCGCCAGTCCGAGTGCCGGGTAGCGCAACCATGGCTTCGGCGACGCGACGTTGTAGGTGACCACCACGGCGAGCGCGACCGGGCCCGCGACGATCAGGCCGAACGCCGTCGCTTCCGCGGCATGCGCCAGCCAGCCGACGAAGGTCGCGTCCACGCACGCCAATGGAGCGTCGCCGTCCAGATAGCGGCCGGTCCGCCGTACTCCGTTGATGAGGCACAGCAGGGCGACGAGCCCCATTCCCTTCCAGGTCAGGCCGTCGAGCCACTGGGCATGCCGTCGCAGTGGCTTCGGCTTCCCCTCGTGGACCGAAAGGTCTTTCATGATCACCGGAGCGGCGCTACATCTTCCGGAACAGATGCACGTACGGCTCGCTCACGGCGAGCGTCTCCTTGCGTCCCTTGACCTTCAGCCACAGGCGGCCGCCGAGGTCACGGGTGACACCACCGATGGCGTTCACATTGATCAGCGTTCCGCGATGAACCTGCAGGAACGTGTCCGGATCGAGCTCGTCGATCAGTTCCTTGATCGGACGGCGGATAACCGACTCCTGGTGGGGTGTGACGACGATCGTGTACTTGGCCTCCGCACGAAAGTAGCAGATCTCGTCGATCGTGATGAGCCGCAACTCATCGCCCTGCGACGCGGTGATCCACCGCAGATGCTTCTTGCCGCGGCGGGTCGCGTCCAGGGCGGCAACCATTTCCTCGAGGTTCGTGGGCGTGCTGCGCACTCTCTCGCGCAGGCGCTCCACCGCCGTCGCCAACCGGGCCGGCGAGAACGGCTTCATCACGTAGTCGACTCCGCCCTGCTCGAAGGCGGACACCGCGTAGCTGTCGTAAGCGGTGACGAACACGACGTGACACCTGCCGCTCGCCTGCCTGGCCACGTCGAGTCCTGACGCACCCGGCATTTCGATATCGAGGAACAGGACGGCGGGCGCGTGGTCGGTGAGAGCACGCATCGCTTCGAATCCGTCCGCCGCTTCGGCGCAGATCACGAGCTCCGGCCACAATTCGAGCAGCGTCGTTCGCAACCTGGACCGAAGGACCGGTTCGTCTTCCGCGATGACGGCCTTGACTGCGCTCATCGACGGCTCCCCCGTTTTCGCCGGTATACAGGATCGACCGGGGCGTGCCAAGTCCACACCCGAGGCGGCCGGGCGAAGGACGGCGCGCCCCATCGCCAGATCGCAACTGCCCTGGCCGCGACGCCGCAGGTGCAGCACGCAATGAACCCACACGATCGGCCGCGGCGGCATGATTTGAGACGACTGGCACGCAACGCGGCGCGGCTTCGCCCAGGAGGGCGACGAATCCGCCCAACGTCCGCCATGGCAACCCGGATCCGGTGGCGCGCCGGCCGCTCGCAGAGCGCGCCCTCCGGGCGACGACGCCAGATGGGGCACTCGCCGGCGGCGTCGCAGGCAAACGCATCCATCCTCGTGGGACCACGTTCACAGCGGGTTCCAGCCAATCCGTCGCAAAACGTCCTGCTTGCCGGGGCGTCCGCCTATCGTGGGGCCGCTCGGCTGCGGGACTCGCGTCGCCACTGTGTGCCGGCGTGCGGGCGAGCATCCCGGTCGGGCCGATGCGCATCCGATAGCCCAGGAGGCCCACGTGAAGCCACGTCTGTCGACCGCAAACATCATTGGCGTGCTCACTCGCGTCTACGACGGAAAGGGGCTAGCCCGAACGGGCCGATCGCCCGCGACTCCGAACGAGGGTTGGCCCAGCGATTCAATCAGTTGCCGGAGTTGGCCGCCGATGATGGCTGACGCGCACGTGACTGCGTCGGTTCTCTGGACGTCCCTTCGGGCTATTGCGCGCTGGTTCGGTCATGGACGATCGTCTGGCCGCACGCGACCCGGCAATCCTCTTTCAAGAGTCACACCTGGAGGTCACCATGCATGATCTGCGCTTGCTGGTGCTTGCGGCATTGATGCTCCTCTCGACCACTGCCGTTGCCAACTTCCACACCTACCGCATTCACGAGGTCTATTCCAACGCCGACGGGACGATCCAGTACATCGTCCTTCGTGAGTCACTCGGATCCAACGGAGAGGACATCTGGGCGGGGCACGTCCTCACCGCAACGTCGACGATAGGGGTGGATCGGGCGTTCATGTTTCCGGCGCACCTGCCCTCCTCGAGCACGGCGAATACCTATGTGCTGGTGGCGACGCAGGGCTTTGCCGCCTTGGGCCTGATCACCCCTGACTACATCATCCCGGACGGCTTCGTGCCCGTGGCAGGCGGGCAGTTGAACTTCGGCGATGTCGACGCATTCGAGTTCGGGCCGCTGCCTGTGGACGGCATACAGGCGCTCTTTCGCGACGGCATCGGACCCAACGAGGCGAGGAACTTCCAGGGCGCGTCCGCGAGCGTGAAGCCGGCGACCGCGACCCCGGCGGTACCGAGCTTCGAAGGGCTGTTCTACGCCGCGCCGGCCGAATCGGAGTCCGGCTGGGGGATCAACGTCGCCCATCAGGGTGATGTCATCTTCGCGACGTGGTTCACCTATGACCTCGCGGGCAAGGCTTGGTGGCTGACGATGACCGCCGAGAAGACCGGCGAAGGCGTGTACTCGGGTGTCATCCGGCAAACCAGGGGCCCGGCGTTCTACGCCGTCCCGTTCGATCCGGCGGGCGTCACCCTTGCCGAGGTGGGATCCGGCACGCTGGCGTTCACCGACATCGACAACGGCAGCTTCACGTACACGGTCAACGGCACGTCGCAGGTCAAACCCATCACGCGGCAGGTGTTCGCGAGCGTGCCCACGTGCACGTTCGGCGGGGAGGTGGATCTCATGCGCGCCACCAACTTCCAGGGGCTGTGGTACGCAGCGCCCGCGGAGTCCGAGGCCGGCTGGGGCGTGAACTTCACGCACCAGGGCGACATCATCTTTGCGACCTGGTTCACCTATGACGGCAACGGCGCGCCGCTGTGGCTGACGGCCACCGCCCGCCTCGCGTCGCCCGGCGTGTACGAGGGAACGCTGTATCGAACGACGGGGCCGGCGTTCAACAGCGTGCCGTTCTCGCCGGCCAGCGTGAAGCTCCTCGACGTCGGCACCCTGACGATCTCCTTCGCGAATGGGAACAGTGCAACGTTCACCTATGCGGTGAAGCTCGACGGCCCGGCGGGGACGGTGGTGCAACAGTCGAAGTCCATCGTGCGGCAGGTGTTCCGTGCACCTGGAACCGTCTGCCACTGAAGCATGGACGGCATGGCCGCTGCCGAGCCTGGCATGGGCGGCAGGGCGACGACCGAGCTCGCCATGGATGGAGTCCCGATCATGAGTTCAGCATGAACCGGCGCCGATTCATGGAGGCGGGTATCGGCAGCGTCGGCAGCGCGCTACTGGGGTGCCGGGAAGACACCGGTGACCCATCGCCCCTGGCTGACGCGACCGATGGGGACGGATTCGTACGCGACCGGCCCCTGCGGCGCATCGATGCCTTGCCCAACGAATCCGCGAATCCGGAGATGTTCTCCGGCACCCTTTCTGCCTCGCCTGCAGACGTCGTATTCACACCCGGCCGCGTCACGCCGCTGCTGCTCTACAACCATCGCTGCCCGGGTCCCCTGCTCGAGTTCCGGGAGGGCCAGCGGGTCCGCATCGCCGTCGGCAACGAACTCGTCCAGGATACGACGATCCATTGGCACGGCCTGCCCGTACCCGCCGAGCAGGACGGCAACCCGATGGATCCCATTCCACCCGGCGCCGAGCGCGTCTACGAGTACACGCTTCCCAAGGGAAGCGCCGGCACGTACTGGTATCACCCGCATCCCCACAACGTCACGGCGGAGCAGGTGGCGAGCGGACTCGCGGGCCCGCTCATCGTTCGCGCCGACGACGATCCGCTGCAGCACCTGAGCGAGCTATGCCTTCTGGTCAGCGGCATCCGTCTCACGCCGGAGGGCCGCGTCGCGCCCCATACGGCGCAGGACTGGGCCATCGGCAGGCAGAACGACGTGCTCCTCGTCAATGGCGACCGGGTTCCGCGCCACGAAATGACACCCGGAGCGACGGAACGCTGGCGCATCATCAACGCCACGGCCGCGCATCATTTCCGGCTATCGCTGGAAGGCCACACGCTGACACTGGTGGGCACCGACGGCGGGCTCCTCGGAGTCCCGGTGACCGGGCTGACCGAGATCCTCCTCTCCCCCGCGCAGCGCATCGAAGTCGTGGTCACCATCGGTCGCAGGCCCGATGCGCGCTTTCGTCTTCGCGCCCTGCGCTACCAGACCGACGTGCTCGGCATCGGCACCTACGCCGACCAGGACCTGATGACGATCGCGACGACGGCGGAAGATCCTGAGCCGGCTCGGCCGATACCAACGACGCTACGGCGCATCGACGACCTGGGTGCCGCCACCGCGCGCCAGCGCGTCGAGTTGAGCGAAGTGAACGACTTCTGCACGCGCAACGGAGCGAAGGTGGCGTTCCTGATCAACGGCAAGATCTTCGATCCGAATCGGGTCGACCTCTACAGTCGCGTGGGGCGCATCGAGCTGTGGGACGTCGTCAACCTGACCGGGATGGCGCATCCGTTCCATATCCACGGGACGCAGTTCCAGCTCGTATCGCGGAGCGTTGGCAATGTCGTCACGCCAGCGCCGTACCTGGCGTGGATCGACACCGTGCTGATCCCGCCAAGGCATTCCGCGATCGTCAAGGTGCGGCAGGACTATCCCGGCAAGCGGATGTTTCACTGTCACATCCTGGAGCACGAGGACAACTGCATGATGGCGATCGTCGACGTCTTGCCTTGAGGTCGAGGCGCGGGGGAACCGAAATGGAGGTTACCGGCGGCGCGGATCGTGCGTCACCCACGTCCCAGGCTGTCGAGAAGCCGCAATGCGCGTTTGACGTTGCCCCTCCCCGCGCGGGTTGCGAATCGCAATCGTGCGTCGTGATTGGCCAGGGCAATCGTCGCCAACTCGTCGATCAACTTGTTGACGCTGATCTTCCGAGCCTCTGCCAAGGCCTTCAGCCTCTCATGCTTGTCATCTGGCAGACGAATCGTCAGAGTCGACATGGGTACGTCTCCAAACACCGCTCTGGTGTCAGCACTTGCAGCGAAGGAAAGCGCAGTTCTCCGCGCACCAAATCACGGGTATTACGCGTTACGATCGCGCTTGCGTTCCCCGCCACCGCGAGTTCCACCAAGTGATTATCCGCCTCGTCTGGCAGGTTCGGGCGCCAGGCGAAGAACACCTCTATCCACCGGCACACACTCAGAAAGGCATCGCCGGCGTCCGACACAATGACGTCTCGCCCGACTCGGCTGTCACGAGGAATCCGAGTCATGTAGAGTCTCGCCACGTCGGCGTCACGCTTGCAGTTGCCCCCGCGGCGCCCGCACGACGCAGCGAAACCCGAGGTGACACGTCGAGGTATCGATCGCCTGCGGCATGCGCGCCGCGGGCCGGTAGCGCCGGCAATAGTTGGGCGCGCACAGATGCGAGCCGCCCTTCATCACCTTGCGCGGGATCGTGATGCCCGGAGTCGCCGGATCGTAGGTCTGCGCGGGATCGCCGCAGCCGCGCGGATTGTCGATCGTGCAGCACGCCTTCCTGATCTTGCCGTGCTCCTGGTACCAGTCGGTGGTCCATTCCCACACGTTCCCGGTCATCTCGAAGAGGCCGTAGCCGTTGGGAGGATACGAGCGCACCGGCGCGGTCCACTCGTAGCCATCCTCCATGAGGTTCTGCCACGGGAACTCGCCCTGCCAGGTATTGGCCATGGGCGTGCCGCCGGGCGTGAACTCGTCGCCCCACGCGAACTCGGCGCCATCGAGCCCACCCCTTGCGGCGAACTCCCACTCCGCCTCGGTGGGGAGCTCGCGGCCCGCCCAGCGTGCGTAGGCCTCGGCATCGGCGAAGTTGACGTGTACCACCGGATGATCCATGAGATCGGCGATGCTGCTGCCCGGACCGCGCGGGTGCCGCCAGTCGGCGCCGGCCACATAGGCCCACCAGTTGTAGTGATTGCGCAGGTCCACGCGTCCCGCGGGCTTCGCGAACACGACCGACGAGGGCACCAGCATCTCCGGCTGTGCGCCGGGATAGTCCGCGGGGTTCGCCGGCTTCTCGGCCGAGGTCACGTAGCCCGTAGCCTCGACGAAACGCGCGAAGTCGGCATTGGTGACGCTCGTAGGCTCGATCCAGAAGCCGTCGACGCGCACGGCGTGCGCCGGCTTTTCCTCCGGATAATGATGATCGGAACCCATGCGGAAGCTGCCGCCGGGGATCCAGATCATGCCGGGAGGGGCGGCAGATCCCGGGGCGTGGACAGGGGATGGTTCGCTCATGGGGAGGCACCTCGTGAATGCCGGGGTACGGTATGCCGCTTGACGCGTCGAACGTCGCGGCGTCGCTCGCATCATAGAGCAGACGGCATGGCTCCCGCAGCATCCCTTCCACCTCCGGAGCCGATGCTATGATCGTGTGACGCGCCACGCACTGGGCCGCCATGCTGCCTCGCTGGATCACCGCGTTCTACCTCGTCTACCTCGCGATCCCGATCGTATTGCTGTTCGTCGGATCCTTCGGCGAGCTGTGGCTCAACACCCTGCTGCCGACCGGCGCCACGTTGAATTGGTACCGCGAGGTGGCCGCCGACCCGTCGTTTCGACGCGCCTTCGTGGCCAGTCTCGCGGTAGCGGCCATCGCCTGCATTGCCTGCGTGCTGCTCGGCCTGCCGCTGGCCTACGCCCTGTTCCGCGCCCAGGCGAAGTGGGCGCGCTCGCTGGCACGCGTGCTCTACCAGTTGCCGGTGGGACTGCCGCCCCTGGTGCTCGCCTTCGGCTACATCCTCGTTTTCTCGTCCGACGAGCTGCCCTGGCTTGGCAGCATCTGGCTGCTGGCCGCCGGCCACATCGTGCTCGGGCTCCCGTACTTCCTGCAAACCGTGGTCGCCGACATGCAGCGGCTCGGGCTGCGCGTGCTCGAGGATGCGGCCGACTCGCTGGGCAGCAGCGCGCCCCAGCGCTTCCTTCACGTGGTGCTGCCATCGCTGCGCCACTCGATCCTCGCCGGCCTCGTGATCGTCTGCGCGCTGTCGCTCGGCGAGTTCCAGTTCTCCAACCTCGTCGCCGGATTCCTCAATCGCACGTATCCGGTGGTGCTGCTGCAGGCGTTCTACGGCGCCACCGGGTTCGCCTGCGCGGCGACGGTGGTGCTCCTTGCGCTCGCCCTGACCACCGCCGTCGCCGGCGGCCTCGTCTCGGGCGCGAGCGCCCGCACACCCGCGAGCGCGGCATGAGCGCGAAGCGCCGTCCCGAGGGCGAAGCAGCCGCGAATCACATGGCGCGAAAGGTGGTCCAGTGAACAGCCAACAGGCAGCCGCGGTCACGCTCGAAGGCGTCTCGTTCCACTATCCCGGCAGCGAGGTGGGGGTGCACGACATCGCGCTCTCCATCGAGCGCGGCGAACTCGTGGTGTGCATCGGCCCGTCCGGCTGCGGCAAGACGACGCTCCTGCGCCTCATCGCCGGATTCCTCGTGCCGCAGTCAGGTCGCATCATGCTCGACGGCCGCGACGTGAGCGCCCTGCCCACCCGAGCCCGCGAGTGCGGCATCGTATTCCAGAGCTACGCCCTGTTTCCGCACATGCGGGTCTGGCAGAACGTGGCGTATCCGCTTCGTGTGCGCGGCATCGAGGACGGCGAGCGGCGCCGGCGTGCCCTCGCGACCCTCGAACAGGTCGGTCTCGCTGCACTCGCCGACCGGCTGCCGGCGCAGTTGTCGGGCGGCCAGCAGCAACGGGTCGCGCTCGCCCGTGCCCTGGTGTTCAATCCGCACGCGCTGCTCCTCGACGAGCCGCTCTCGGCGCTGGACGCGGCGACACGGGCGACGATGCGTGACGAGATCCGCCGCATCCAACGCGAGCATGCCATCGCCTCGCTGCTCATCACCCACGACCAGGACGAAGCGCTGTCGCTCGCCGACCGCGTGGTGGTCATGCGCGACGGGCGGATTCTGCAGATCGCAACGCCGCAGGAGATCTACGACGCGCCGGCCGACGATTTCATCGCCGGCTTCGTCGGCCGCGCCAACCTGGTCGAAGGCACGGCCAGCACTGCCGATGCGGTCGACACGCCCTTGGGGCGGGTGGTCACCCGGCCGCACGGACGCACCAACGGGACGCGGATGCGGCTCCTGGTGCGTCCGGAGCGCATCGAACTCGGTGGCGAGGGGGAGAATGTGTTGGCGGCAAAACCGCTGCGCGATCGCTTCTTTGGAGCGGCGCGCCGCATCGAGGTGGCGGTGGGCAGCGCCACGCTCGAGATCGAGACCAGCGCGCGCGATGCGGTGCACACGATCCGCGTGCCGCGCGATGCGATCCAGTTCCTGCCCGAGTCCCGTAACGTTTGAGGAGAAGTGCACCATGACAGGCATGATTCGATGGCTCGCGTCGGCGATGGCGCTGACCGCGTGCTGCGCAGCCGTGGCGCAGACCGTGGCCGACAGTCCGGAGTTGTATCCCGGCGAGAAGGCCTTGTGGGAAGCAGCCAAGAAGGAAGGGATGGTGGTGAGCTTCGACACCGGCCCGACCTGGGCCAACTGGGCGGCTGAGTTCGCGGCGTTCAAGAAGCGCTACCCCGACGTCGAGCTCACCTACAACGACCTCGGCTCGGCGGCGACCGTGGTCGCGCTGGACAAGGCGCGCAACCGCCCGCAGGCCGACACCGCGTACTACTTCGCAGCATCGGCGGTGGACGCGGCCAACAAGAACCTGGTCGCGCCCTTCAAGCCGGTGAACTTCGACAAGCTGCCCGCGGTGTTCCGCGATCCCGACGGCAAGTGGTTCGCAGTGCACACCCTTAACATCGCCTTCGTGGTCAACACCAAGCTCGTCAAGAACGTGCCCCAGTCGTGGGCCGACCTGCTGAAGCCCGAGTACAAGAACTCGATCGTGTATCTCGATCCACGCTCGACCGGTGTCGGCCAGGTGATGGTCTTCGCCGCCAACTTCGGCGCGGGCGGCGACATGAGCAACGTCAAGCCGGCATTCGATTACTTCGCCAAGCTGCACCAGTCCGGCAACGTCCTGCGCGTGCTCGGCACCACGCCGTATGCGCAGTTCGTCAAGGGCGAGATCCCGATCTGGATCAGCTACGAGAACGACGGACTCAAAGCGAAGTACACCGACGGGCTCGGCGACGCCGTGGCGGTGGTCATCCCCAAGGAAGCGTCGGCCGCAGCCCCGTACGCGACCAGCCTCGTCGCCAACGGCCCCGATCCGAACGCCGGCAAGCTGTGGCTCAACTTCATCATGACCGACATGGGCCAGGGCATCTTCGCGCAAGGCTACGTGCGGCCGTCGGTGCCCGGGGTCAAGCTGCCGAACGGTGTTGCCGACAAGCTGCCGGCGGCGCCGCAGGTGCGGCCCCTCGACGTCAAGGCGGCAGCGGCGAAGAAGGCCGAGGTCGACAAGGGCTGGGCGGAGGCGACCCGGAGCAAGTGATGCCCGTGTCGCAGGCAAACGCCCTCTCCCGCCCGCGCCGGGCGTGGATGCCGAAGCTCGGCGTGAGGGCGCTCGCGCTGCCCGCGGCGCTGTTCCTCGTGTTGTTCTTCGCGATACCGCTGGCGGGCGTCGCGCGCGATGCATTCCGGCAGGGGACGGCGGCGTTCGCGCGAGTGTTCGCCGGCGCGGGCTTCTGGGAGTCGGTGGGCGGCAGCGTCGTGCTGACCCTCGTGGCGTCGCTGCTGTCGACCGCGGTCGGCGTCGCCGTGGCGCTGCACCTGTCGCGCCTGTCGCCGCGGTGGCGCACCGCGCTCACCTTCGTGATCGCCCTGCCGCTCACCTTCTCCGGTTTGATCGTCGCCTACGGCTTCATCCTGGGCTACGGCCGCGCCGGCTTCGTCACGCAGATCCTCGCGCTCACCGGCCTCGATGCAGCGACCATCGGCGGAGCCTTGTTCACGCCCACAGGACTGGCCTTCGCGTCGTCGTACTACCTCATTCCGCGCGTCGTGATCGGCGTGCTGCCGGTGTTCGTCAACTTCGATCGCGCGCAGGTCACCGCCGCCGAATCGCTCGGCGCGACGGAGGCGCAGGCGTTTCGCCAGGTCGTCCTGCCGCAGGTCGCGGCACCCATCGTCGCCTCGATGTGCCTGGTCGCCGCGGTCGTCTTCGGCGCCTATGGCACCGCGCTGGCGCTGGTCGGCACGCAACTGCCCATCTTGCCGCTGCACCTGTACAGCCTGGTGTCCGACACCGGCTCCGATTTCCCGGCGGCGGCGGCACTCTCGCTGCTCATCACCGCGGTATGCGCGTCGATGCTGAGCGTGGGCGAATGGATAGGCGCGAGGCATGAACGCCACCTTTGAGCTGGACCGCGCCGCGGGTGCGCTCTACGACGCCCGCGGCCACCGCTTCGACGCAGCCACGCGGACCTGGGCGTCGGTGCCCGCGGTCGGCAGGGAGGTTCGTGGCAAGGAGGTGGACGTACTCGCGGCCGTCACCTGGCTGATGCGCGACAGCGGCCATCCGCTGCGAGTCCCCATCGGTGTCATCGGGCCGAGCGATGCAAGTGAATCCATGCGGCGCGCCGCGTTGCGCACGGGGGAACTGCTCGCCGGCTGCGGCCTGTTTGTCATCTGCGGCGGCCGGCGGGGCGTCATGCAGGCGGTGAGCGAGGGCGTGACGCGCACCGGGGGTTGCGTCATCGGCTTGCTGCCCGGTGGGGATGCAGCCGAGGCCAATCCCTTCCTGAGTGTCGCCCTCGCCACCGGCATCGGCGAAGCCCGCAACGCGCTGATCGCCCGCGCATCCCTGGCGCTGATCGCGATCGGCGACAACTTCGGCACCTTGTCGGAAGTCGCACTCGCGCGCCAGTTCGGCAAGCTGGTGGTCGGCCTCGAAGGCGCCGCCAGCGTCGACGGCGTGGTGCACGTGGCGACGCCGGAGGAAGCGGTGACGCGGGTCGCGCTGGAAGTGCTGGGCTGCGGTTGACGCGCCTGAAGGCTCGATCCCGGAGAGGCATGGATCGCGGGAACTACGTTACGCCCGTCGGGGTGCAGGGTAAGGCGATGGAAGCCCTCCGCAATGCATGAATCCGCTATAGCTATGCGAGTTCGACCCTCAGGTGGCGTCCCACGAGCGCGGCAGCGCGCTGCAACGTCGACAGCGTCACATCACGCCGTGGATCGAGCAAGCGATCCACCTGCGACCGGCTGGTCTGGAGCATCTCGGCCAACCGCGTCTTGGTCAGCGCTTGCTCCCGCATCGCTTTGGTGAGTTGCCAGACCACCACCTCCTTGACCGCGCGTGCCTGCGCTTCATCGAACAGCCCCTCCTCCTTCAGGAAAGCGTCGAGGGTAGATCCATGCTGTCGTTTGCTCATCCGAGATCACCCTTGCGACGGCGTGCCAGCGCCAAGGCTTCTAGCGGGGTCCGGCGAGTCTTCTTGATGAATCCATGCGCGGAAAAAGTCCGACCAAAACTTGCGCCTCCGAACGTACCACGGAAGGTGCGCCTTCGCAACGTCGCTATGCGAGAGATCACATGAAGCGCCGTCGGCGATGCGTTCGCCATCGGCACGTTGGATGATGGCGTCGTCACACTCCGTACCCGTGCGCACGCCTCCGATCAGCCACTCGCGTTTGATCACGCGGGAATGAGGATGCCGGCGGTGGTGGGCACCAGGCGCCTCCTGCCTGCGCTGCCGCAAGTCGCTCGCACGAATGCACGACGCCCGGTCGGCTCGCCCACGACACCGCCCGACGGCTTCCGGTTGCGCCGCCACCCCGCCCCCTCTACCGTTCGCGCTTCGGACAACACCGGCAAGGCGTGAGGAGAAGGCATGCGACGCAACCCTGGTGGAATCGTGCGGGACATCCTCGTCGGCGTTGCCGCCTGGTTGGCCACGGGCGCCACACCGGCGACCTCCGCCGTCGTGCAAGTCGTCGAGTACTACAACGCGACCCAGGACCACTACTTCATCTCGTCCCTCCCCGCCGACATCACCGCGCTCGACACCGGCGTCTTCGAGGGCTGGGCGCGCACGGGTCGCAGCTTCGAGGCCTACGACGCCCCCACCGGCACCGCGAGTCCCGTGTGCCGCTTCTACATCCCGCCGGCACAGGGCGACTCGCACTTCTACTCCGCCTCCCCCACCGAATGCGCGGAGACGCAGGCCAAGTTCCCGAGCTTCGACTACGAGTCGCCCGCGGTGATGTACGTCGACCTGCCCGACGCCGCCACCGGCGCCTGCCCCGCCAGCGACATCCCCGTCTATCGCGTGTGGGACAACCGCGCCGACTCCAATCATCGCTACACCATCGACCGTGCCTTGCGCGATCGCATGGTCGCCGAGGGCTGGATCGCGGAGGGCTACGGGCCCGACAGCGTGATCATGTGCGCGCCGTCGTCGGTGCCGGTCGCGTCGATCCCGCCGCCGTGCACGGGCAACAATCCGAGGGTCGCGGCGGCCAATGCGCCGCGTGGGATGTACGTGTGGAATCCCAATCACCGCGCGGCGGTCTACCAGAATGCTCTCGCGCAGGACGTGATCGGCCGCAACACCGCTCTGTGCGGCGCGAGCCTCGTCATCTATTGGTCCGACGTCGAGCCGCAAAAGGGCGTGTACGACTGGAGCGCGGTCATCGCCGCCGCGGCGCCGTACACGAACGCCGGCCTCACGGTGAACCTGCTGTTCTCCGAAGCGACCGAGGGCGCCGTCAACAACGTGACGCCGGCCTGGGTCACCGCACCCACGGCGCAGGGCGGCGCGGGCGCGCCGACCGTCTCCTGCAGCGGCCAGCCGACGATGCCCGTCTACTTCAGCCCGGCGTACGAGGCGGCGTGGACGTCGTTCATCTCGGCGGCGATCCAGCAGTTCAGTCATGCGAACTCGCCGATCGCGAAGTACGTGGGGTACATGCGCTTCGCCACCGGCGGCGGCGCCGAGGCGTTGCCGCCGCCCGGCTACAACGACAACGGTCCGTGCGGGGCATTGTGGACGCAGGCCGGTTACGGCTACGATGCGTGGAACGCGCACGAGGCCCGCATCATCACGGCGATGGGCAGCGTCGCCACCGACAAGCAGATCGTGACCTCGCTGCCCTACGTCGCTGGTGGGCCGAACGTGTACGCGGTAGCGAACATGGGCGCGCAGGTCGCCGTCGCGCACAAGGTAGGGCTGTCGTTCGAGAGTCTCGGGGTCAACAACGTTGCCGCGCCGAATGCCACGCCCGCGCCGTGCGATCCCAACGCGCAGATCGTCAACCTGCACTGGTGCCAGGCGTACACGGCCTACGCGGGACAGGTGCCGCTCGCGGCGCAGCCGATCACGGCGACGAGCAGCACGTCGGCGGCGACGATGGACATCGGCAAGCTGCTGCAATGCGCGCTCGCCAACCGCATCCAGATCCTCGAGCTCTATCCCGAGGAATTTTTGCAGGCGAGCTCGCCGACCTCGCCCGACTTCGTGCCGGCGAAGCAGGCGGAGTATCAGCAGGCGCTGCAGGCGGCGGCGCAGGTGCTGGGGGCAACGAACGGGCGTTAGCGTGACCAACGATTTCGAGCGCAGGAGGTACAATCTGAAACAGCTATCGGAGGCATTGCATGGATAAAGTCAACGATCTCGAGCGCCAGGTGCAAGGACTCTCTGCCAACGAACTTGCCGCTTTTCGGGGTTGGTTCGCGGAATTTGACGGTGAGGTTTGGGATCGTCAGTTCGAGTCCGACGCCAAGGCTGGAAACCTGAATTCGTTGGCCGACCGAGCTCGTCAGGCGCACGCCGCCGGGAAGTCGTCGAAGCTTTGATCCACTATGCCGCGCCGGATTTCTAGGTTTGCTATCGTGCCCTACCGGCGGAAATCCAGTCCCTTGCAGACAAATCGTTCGCACTCCTCAAGTCTGATCCTCGCCATCCTTCCCTTCGGCTGAAGCGAGTCCGCGAGTTCCATTCGATCCGGGTTGGCTTGCACTACCGTGCGTGAAGGTCGCATTGGCGGAAGACGCGGAGGACCTTGCATCGTTCGATCAGCGCAAGTCGGAGCGCAGCGCTTCCTTCGAGTCGCTGGTTCGCGACCTGAGGAAACGTGGCCGAATATAGGCTGCTGATCAAGCTGCTGGCCGTGAAGGAAATCGAGGCGGCCGGATCCAAACGGGATCGCGCCGGAAGTGGGAAGCTCGCCTGGCTACGCTACTAGATCCCCGCCCACCACTGGTGCCCCTGGTCCTCCCAGTAGCCGCCCTTGCCGCCCGCGATCGTCGCGAACGACGCCACGAACTCGATGCCGGTGATGTACTTGGCGTGCTTGTAGCCCAGTTGCCGCTCCACGCGCAGGCGCAGGGGCGCGCCGTTCTTCACCGGTAGCGGCGCGTCGTTCAGTTCGTAGGCGAGAAGCGTCTGCTCGTGACGGGCATCGTCGAGGTCGATGCTCTCGTAGTACAGGTCCGCGGGATCGTCCGACATCGGATCGGCGCAATGGAACATCACGTAGCGCGCCTCGGGCTTCACCTTCACCGCGTCGAGCAGCGCCGCCAGGCGGGCGCCCTTCCATTTCGCGATCGCGCTCCACCCTTCGACGCAATCGTGGCGCGTGATCTGCGTGCGCGACGGCAATGCGCGCAGGTCGGCGAGTGTGAGCGTGCGCGGCGACTCGCACAGGCCGCCGACGTCGAGCGCGTAGCTCGCGAAGCCATCCTGCAACCAGGCCGCGTACTGTTCCGTGCCCGGATCGCTGGTGCCGTTGCTGCGAAAGGTCGGCGAGAGGTCCTTCTCGCTGAACTCCTGCGCCATCGCGTTGCGGCCGATCGCCTTGGCGACGGCCTCGTTGAGCGACGTGGCCGATTCCAGCACCTTCGGGAACCATTGCGTGCGCGAGAGGTTGTCGCAGCCGGCAAGGGTCAGCCCCGATACCGCGGCCGCGGCGCCGCGCAGGAACGTGCGGCGCGCGTTGCGCCGGCGCAAGCGAAACGGACGGTTCATCGCGTTGGCTCCGTGAGCGGGTGAAGCAGCAGCCGGCACATGGCGACGGCTCCGCAAGCTGGTGAAACGCGGCGGCTCATGATGACGGCTCCGCAGGCAGCCGATAACGCCCGGTGATCATCGAGCGCAGGTTGTTCCACACGCCCGTCACGATCACCTGGAACAGGTGGATCAGCACGAACATCACGAGCAACCACGCAATGATGAAGTGGATGGCGCGCGCCGATTGCCGGCCGCCGACCAGATCGACCCAACCGGCCAGGATCGAGTTCAACCAGGGGGACATGCCGAAGCCCATGATCACCGTGAGCGGCAGGAGGAAGAACACCACCACGAGGTAGGCGAGCTTCTGCAGCACGTTGTAGCGTTTCGCCGCCTCACCGGTCGGATGGCGGAAGCGCAGGTGGTCGCGGATCGAGGCGCCGATGCCGCGCAACTCACCGCGGTCGGGCATGAGGTCGCGCGTGAGGTGGCGGCTCAGGACCGAGTAGAGAACGAACGCGATGCCGTTCACCACGAACACCCACGCGAAGAAGAAGTGCCACAGCCGTGCCATCGACAGCCACTGCGGGCCGGGCAGCATCATCCACTGCGGGAACGTGGAGGCGATCCACTCGTCGTTGCCGTCCTTCACGAGGCCGAGCCAGCCGGTGGTGTCGAACTCCCTGCCGTAGATGCTGGCGAAGCCGTGCGGCTGCCCGTCGTCGCCCATGCGCGCGCCGATCTCCAGCGCATGCGGCGTGCCGTCGTAGGACGCCTGCCCGAAGTGCACCACCGGATAGGCATTGAAGATCTGCAGCCCGCTCATGAAGAGCACGGTCAGCGCGATCACGTTGATCCAGTGCATGATGCGCACCGGCAACGTGTGCCGGTAGTAGAGCGCTTCCGGTCGCGCGACGGAGGCGGCAGGAGTGACGGCGGTCGTCATGGCAGGCATTGTCTCACCGTGCAAGCTGTGGCGGCGGATGTCCCTTGGTCGCCCGGTCGCGCCGACCCTTACAATGGCTCATGTCCGAGTCCTCCCCGGAGTCACCGCAAGCCACATCCGGCGCGCCCTATGCGACCCTCACGCCGGATCGCATCCTCGACGCGCTCGACACCGTCGGTATCCGTGGCGACGGCCGCCTGCTGGCCCTCAACAGCTACGAGAACCGCGTCTACCTCGTGTATTGCGACGACGCACCCGGCGGAGCGTCGTCCGTGGTGGTCAAGTTCTACCGCCCGCAGCGATGGACCGACGCGCAGATCGAGGAGGAACACGCCTTCGCGGCCGAGCTCGAGGCGCGCGAGATCCCGGCGGTGGCACCGCTCGTCATCGAAGGCCGCAGGCTGCACGAGCACGCCGCGCTTCGCTTCGCCGTGTTTCCGCGCCGCGGCGGGCGCACGCCGGAGATCGACGATCCTGCCACGCTCACCTGGATCGGCCGCTTCATCGGACGCATCCACGCCGTGGGCGCGCTGCGGCCCTTCGCCGCGCGGCCCGCGATCGACATCGCGACCTTCGGCGAGGCGTCGCGCGATTTCCTCCTCGCGCATGGTTTCATCCCCGCCGACTTGCGGGAGGCCTACGTTGCCGCGGCCACGCTCGCGCTGGCCGGCATCCGCCGCTGCTACGACCGCGCCGGCCCATTCGCGACGCTGCGCCTGCACGGCGACTGCCACGCCGCCAACATCCTGTGGACGCCCGACGGTCCGCACTTCGTGGACTTCGACGATGCGCGCACCGGACCCGCGATCCAGGACCTGTGGATGCTGCTGTCCGGCGATCGCGCGTCGATGACGCAGCAGCTGCACGCCGTGCTCACGGGCTACGAGGATTTCGCGGAACTCGATGCCCGCGAGCTGCACCTCACCGAAGCGCTGCGAACCCTGCGTCTCATGCACTACGCCGCATGGATCGCGCGCCGCTGGGACGATCCCGCCTTTCCCGCGGCATTCCCCTGGTTCAACACGCAGCGCTATTGGCAGGACCGGATCCTCGAACTGCGCGAGCAGATCGCGGCGATGGACGAGGCACCGCTGGCGGTGTGACGCACCGGTGTCTTTCGTTCCACCGGCTCCCCGGCGCGAGGACGGCGGCGACCTGGCCGCACCGGCCGCTCGCACGCGAGACCATCGTCGGCATGCGGAAAGATCGCGAGAATCGCGTCGCCGATGAACTTCAGCACGTGGCCGCCATGTCGCTCGATGGCGTCCACCTGCACCTCGGCGTAGTCGTTGAGGAGCGCGAGCATGCCTTCCGCCTCGGTCAGCTCCGACAGGTGCGTGAAGCCCGCGACGTCGCTGAACCACACCACTGCGCGGATCTTCTCCGCCTGTCCGCGAATAATGTTGCCCGCCAGCACGCGACCCGCGGCGTCCTGCCCGAGGTAGGTGGTGACGAGGGTGCGCGTCGTGCGCCGCGCGGTCTCCAGCATGAAGGCGAGGGATAGCGTGGCAAGCACCCCGAGGACGAGCTCGATCTGCGCATCGGTGAAGCCGCCGGGGGCATCCGTGGCCCACGACGAGGCGACAACGGCGTCATCCCAGCGTCACGCTCGCGCGCACCACCCCTGCCCGCTCGTGCCTGGCGACGATCTGCACCGCCTCGCCGGCCTTGCCTCGCAGCACCCACTCCACCTTGAGCCGGTCGTCGGTGACGTTGCTCTCGGGCCAGAACGACACGCCGGTGTGCCTGTACGCGCGCCCTTCGAGCTGGCCGTGCTCGCCGCGCACCTTCCCCTGCACCAGCGTGGCGCCCGCCGGCAGGACGACCTCGGTGATCACCTCGCGCACCACCTTGCGCTCCAGGGCGCGCTTGCTCACGTAGGTGGGCAGCCAGCCGGTGTTCTGCACCACGAGCGTCAGCTTCCAGGTGCCTGCATCGATCGCCTGTGCGCCTGCATGCACGAGCTCGAGCCGTGGCGAGATCAGCGCACTCCACACGAGCCACTTCGGAAAGCGCGCAAGCTCGCGTGGCAGCTCGGAGGGAGGCGGATTGGAGAAGGCATGGAAGCGGTTCCAGCCGCCGATCTCGACCTTGCCGAGCTGCGGATGGTCGAAGGGCTTCCACGGGATGTGGGCGATCCCGCCCAACTTCTCGTCGCTCCAGCGCAGGAGCTTCAGATCGTCCTCGACCGGATGGTCGCGGAACCAGTCGATGTACTTGTAATCCGTGATCCCCGCCTCGCGCATCGGCGACCAGATCTCGACCACCCAGCAATACAGGCCGAGATGCTCGTAGATCCAGTCGAAGGTGCCGCCGATCACCGACTTCGGGTGGTAGCGGAACTCGTGATAGACGGAGATGTTGGGGTAGCCGGTGAACTCGGTGCCCTTCCTGCCCATCGCCTGGTAGACCCACAGGTCCTCGGCATGCATCTCCTCGTCGGGCTGGTGCTCGAAAGGCCGCAGCAGCACGCCGCTCCAGGTATGGAAGGTGAGCGCACCCGTGATGTTGCGATGGCGGGTGATGAAATCCACGACGGCGCGCACCTCGGGCTCCGACGTGGGATACGGCCCCGCACCCATCTGCTCGAATTCCTGCCGCCACGACGCCGGGAAGTTGCGATTGAGATCGAGGCCCTGCGGGCGTTTCCTCACGCGCAACGTGTAGCCGTCGTAGCCTTCGATCGAGCCCTCCGGCACCACGCGGTAGCAGGTCCCGCCCGTCTCCACCGGATCGCGACGGACCATGAGGCGCGGCTCGTCGGGGTGCGCCTTCCACGGGCCGTTGGCGTCGGGGATGCGCATCTGCAGGATGCGGCCGTCGCCGTCGATGTCCTCGACGGTGAGGCCCTCCAGCTCCTCCTCGTCGTGTGGATAGGGACGCGTGCTGGAACGGATCCACTTGGGCCGGTCGGCGAGCGCCCATTCCGCGCCGTCGGGATTGATCCGCGGACAGAGGTAGAACGCACGGGTGTCGAGGGCGCGCGTGATGTCGGGATCGCTGCCGTAGCCGCGCACCACCGTGTCCAGGAAGTGCAGCACCGCCGCCGATGCCGCCACCTCGGTGGCGTGGATGTTGCCGTCGACCCAGAACGCCGGCTTGTCCGATGCCGGCCCTGTCTTCGACTGGGTGACCGTCACGACGAGAATGTCGCGTCCCTCGTGACTCTTGCCGATCGCCTCCACCGTGACGAGATCCGGATGCTCGCGGGCGATGGCGTGCGCGAGCTCGACAAGCTCGGGATAGCGATAGAAGCGATCGGTGGCCACGGCAACCATGAACGAGTTCCCTTCCGGCGCCATGGGGAAGGCGCCCATCGGGAGCATGTTACCGATTCGGGGCGGGGGCCGGCTCCTCGGGCGGCGGCAGGCTCGTCAGCTCCAGCAGGTTGCCGAGCGCCTGCGGATGCGCAGGGTCGAGCTCCAACGCCCGCTGGAAGGCAAGGCGCGCCTGCGCGACGTCGCCCGCGTCACGCCACGCCATGCCAAGGTTGTTCCATGCCCGCGCATTGCGGGGATTGGCGGCGAGGCTCGCCTGCCACAGCGCGACCTCGCTGCGATAGTCGAGGTTGCGCAATGCCGTGACGGTGCCGAGCACGATGGCGAGCGCGGCGATCACCGCAACGAACGCGCGCCGCGGCAGACGGCCCCACGTGATGCTGCAATAGACGAGCGAGACGCCGATCATGGCCAGCGTGAGCTGGCGGTCGTTGGCGAGGTCGTCGCGCGCGATGAGCGAGTTGGTGGGGGCGAGGTGCAGGAAGAACCACAGCAGGCCGAAGCCTGCCACGAGGCCGCGACGGGCACCCGCGATCCCCACGTACAGCAATGCGGCCAGTGCGGCCGCGACGAATGCCCAGCGCCAGCCGGTGAGCAGCGGCGGCGAGGCATCGATGTCCACGTGCAGTGTCAGCAGCGGCCCGACGATGAGATGCGCGATGCCGCTCACCTGCGCGTCGAGGTTCTGCAGCGGATCGCGCAGCGCGAAGGCGCCGGCGAGCATGCGCCGGTAGGTGGGCAGGGCGAGGATGGCCAGCGCCGCGAGGGCGAGCACCGCGAGATGCGAACGTGCCGCGAGCAGGGCCGGGCGCCAGCGGCGGCCGTTGCGCACGACCTCCACCAGCACCGCCGCGAACGGCAGCGTCCACGCCGTCTCCTTGGTGGCCAGTGCCGCAGCGAAGAGCGCGAGCGATGCCGCCTGCCAGCCGCGCGCAGCGCCCGTCGCGCGGCCGTGCTCCCAGCACAGCAGCGACGCGAGGTAGAACGCTGCCATCAGACCCGACGAGCGCCCCGACACGTAGGTCACCACCTCGGTCTGTGCGGGATGCAGGGCGACGAGCAGCGCCACCGCGAACGGCAATCCGATCATCGCCTCGCGCGGTGGGGTGCCGGCCCACGGCATCACGGGCGACCCATCGGCCCAGCGCCGCGCCAGCGCGAAGACGAGGCAGGCACTCGCCGCGTGGCACGCCACGTTGAAGGCGTGGAAGGCGAGCGGACTGCCGTTGCCCAGCGTCCACGACAGCGTGTAGCTCGCCTTCAGCAGCGGACGGATGCCGGGCATCGAGGCCCACCACGCGGCCCAGTCGTGCACCCGCGGGTTGTCGACGATCACGCGATGATCGTCGAACTGGAACACGCCGCCGAAGGCCGTGGCATAGGCGGCGAGCACGGCGGCCACGAGCAGCGCGCAGGCGCGAAGCGGGGTGAGCCGGAAGTGTCGGTTCAAGGGGAACGAGCCCCGCAGCGCATCAGCGCGAAGGGGCGCCTGATGAAAGCGAAGGGGCGCCTGATGAAACCGAAGCGCCGTGCCGAGGGGAACGCGTCATCGCGGCAGCACCGTGTCGAAAGCGCGTTCGAGCATCGCCGCTGCATCCCACCAGCGATCGTGTGCTCCGAGCAGCACCACGATCACCCGATGCCCCTCGCGCTCGGCGGTGAGCACCAGATTGCGGCCCGCCTTCGCGGTGTACCCCGTCTTGAGGCCGGTCACGCCGGGGACGCGCCCGACGAAGGCATTGGTGTTGCGCAGGCGCAGGTCGCGCCCGCCAAGCGTCCGGACCGTGTGGGCCTCGGCATGTGCCCAGGTGGCGATTGCCGGCTGCGCGAGCGCCGCGCGCGCAAGCGCTGCCATGTCGACGGCCGAGGTGCGCATCCCCGGCGCATCGTAGCCGCAGGCATTGGCGAACGCGGTGTCGGACAGCCCGAGCGCCTGCGCACGCGCGTTCATGGCGGCGACGAACGCGCGCTCGCTGCCGGCCACGTGCTCGGCGAGCGCGAGGCAGGCGTCGTTGCCCGACGCCATCATGGCCGCCGCGACGAGGTCGCGCACGCGCACCCGGTCGCCGGCCCGAAGCCCGGCACGCGATCCCGTGGCGGCCGCCGCGCGGGCGCTCACCGTCACCACGGCGTCGGGCGAGGCCGTGTCGGTCACCACGAGCGCCAGCGCAAGCTTGGCGAGCGACGCCGGAGGCCAGCGCCGGCGCGGATCCCCGGCGAAGACCACCGCGTCGTCGGCCAGCACGAGATAGGCGGCCGCCACGCCCGGAAACGCGTCGACCGGTGCGGCGAAGGGAGCCTCGGACGACGCCGCGAGGGGTGTACCGGCCACCGTCGCGGACAGGGCCAGCGCGAGGAAGTGCCGTACCACCTCCTTCGATCGCCGCTGCACGCGTGCGCTCCCGCGCGAAGCCCTGGCCGATCCCGCCTAGAACGGCAGCAACTTCTTCAGCTTGTTGACGCTGTCGCTGATCGCATCCGTGGCCGACGGCTGCGCGGACTGCGCTGGCGCCGTGTTCATCGCTTCCACGGTGTTGCCGCGCACCAGCGAGGCGTAGCGCGAGCACAGCGACACCATCCCGCGCTCCATGCCCGTGAACGAGCGCCCCTTGCACTGGCCCTCGCCGATCGCGCGCACCTTGTCGTCACAGTAGCCCCCGGCCACGAAACCCCAGTCGCGGTTGTCGACCCCCTTGCCGCAGGCGGCGGCGGTCACCGCGGAGAAGTCCTTGCCGCACTTGCCCATCGCATCGGCGAGCATCGTCTCCTTGCGTGCCTTCACGTAGGCCGCCGGCTCGGCGGCTTCCATGGCGCCCCGGGTGACGGCGCTGCAGAACTCCGTGCGCTGCCCGGCGCACGCGGCACCCGGCTCGAACTGCTGCCAGACGTACTGCTTCATCGCGGTCTCGCAGGCCATGGCCTTGCCCTGCTCCGCCTGCGCCTGCAGCTTCGCCACGTCCTGGCGCATCGTGGACGTGCAGTTGCCCACCTTCTTGCCGGACATCGTCTGCGTCATGTCGAAGGGCTCGCCGCCGGACTTGCCCTTCATCTGCATCCTGCCTTCGTAGCTGTCGGTGCCGTAGACGAACTCGCCCTTGCCGGTCATCGGATCCTTGCCGGTGCACGCCACGGCGAAGGTGAAGCGGTTGCCGGTGCGCTTCTGGTCGGTGATCGTGCACTCGCCGGAGTCGTTCTTCGGGACGAGGCCCGCATCGTTTCCCTTCTCGATGCACACGCGGTTGCTCTGCGGCGGCATGGCGAAGGGCATGCCGGCCATCTCCATCTTCATGGTGATGTCCCACAACTCGTCCTTGCCCTGGGCCGTGGCAAGCGTGGAGAGGACGGCGCAGAGAGCGCCCAGGCAAGCGGATCGAAGCGGGTTCGGCACTGCGTATGACACGACGGCTCCCGTATGGATGAAGGCAAACCGCGCGATTCTAGCGGGCCGCGCAACGACGCCGGTTGAGTTTGCGCAACGGTGCCGCGCGAACCGCCCAACGGTACCGAGCGGACCGCCCAACGGTGCCGAGCGGGCCGCACAACAGTGCCGAGCGGCCGCCCAACGGGGCCAACCTTGCCCGCCGCGTTGGGATCCGCCCAAGGCTGCGCCGGGACCACCCGAGCCCCAGACGCACCCGATCCGGCGTACACGTTCGTCGCCGCAACATGCTGAGTAGCCGCAGCTTGCCGACGAGCGAAGGCAGCGCATCACAACTGAAGCAGCGCGGCGATTCTCGCGAACACTGACCTTGCCCTCGATTTTCGGAGTTCTTAGCTCTGGGAACATTACGCGGCCATTGATCGCTGGGCTGCGTGCCAGCGTTGCTCGAACTGAATCAGACTGACGTAGCCCAATGTGGAATGCAGCCCTCGATGATTGCAGAACGCGATCCAATCGAGAACGGTCGCGGGCGCGCGAACTGGCGCGCTTTTGAGCAGCCGAACTGATTTCTGCGGTGCCACGACGCGACGACCCCACGCTTTCAACGCGCCAGGTGGACGCTCTACGTCGCAACGCTACCGAGATCGAACGTGAGGCGGACGCCTATCAGATGCGCTTCTCTCCGGTGACGGCGGTAGCGGCGGCTTTGGAGCGGGTTGTGAAGATCGCTTGATCCGCAGCCTGCGCCACCAGGCGCACACCGAGCGCAGCGCACACGCGAGCAATGGTCTCGAATCGGGGCTGCGCGTTGGGGCGCAGCGCCTTGTAGAGCGCTTCCCGAGTCAGTCCACTGGCGCGAGCAATATCGGTCATGCCGCGGGCACGGGCGATGGTACCGAGCGCGTCGGCCAGTGCGGCCGGATCATTTTCATCGAGCACCACGGTCAGGTACTCGGCGATGGCTTGGTCGCTGTCCAGGTGTTCGGCCATATCGAACTCGGGTAGGTCGGCGACCTTGATTTTCGTCTTACTCATGTTCCATCCTCCAAGTTTGCGGCCAGCGCCTTGGCAGCCTTGATGTCGGCCTTCTGGCTGGCCTTGTCACCGCCGCCCAGCATCACGATCAGCACGGCGCCGCGCTGCACGTAGTACATGCGCCACCCCGAGCCGAAATGCTCGCGCATTTCCATTACGCCCTCGCCCACCGGCGCCACGTCGCCCAGTGTCCCGTGCTGCACTTTCTCCAGTCGCCGACCCAGCCGGCGCCGCGTCATGCCGTCCTTCAACCCGATCAACCACTCGGAAAACTCGGGAAGCTGCTTGATCGAGTACACGCCGCATTGTAATCGATCGTTTACACCATGTCAACGCCCGTTGCCGGCACGCCCGGTCTTGCCGCAACTCACCCGACTACCGTATATTCATGCGGTATTGGCCGGCAACGCGCCGCTCACGCCACACGCGCTCGCCGGATCTTTTACGCGACCCGCTTCCGGGACCGATTCCCGCTCGTGGCGCATTTCCCGCTCGGGCCGCATTTCCCACTCGTGGCGCACTTCACGCTCATGGCCGCCGACTTCCTGCCCCCCTACGCCGAGCTGCACTGCCTCAGCAACTTCTCGTTCCTGCGCGGCGCCTCGCATCCGGAGGAGCTCGTGGAGCGCGCCTGCCAGTTGGGCTATGCCGGTCTCGCCATCACCGACGAGTGCTCGCTCGCGGGCGTGGTGCGCGCCTATCAGGCGGCGAAGGCAGCGACGGAGACACGACCAGCCGCAGACGGGATGCCGGGCAGCGCGTCGCTGCGCCTTCTCATCGGCAGCGAGTTCACGCTCGTCGATGGCCTGAAGCTCGTTCTCTACGCCACCGACCGGCGCACGTATGGCGATCTCGCCCAGCTCGTCACGCGCGGGCGGCGCAGCGCGCCGAAAGGGACGTATCGCCTCGACCGCGACGACGTCGCCGCACTGGCGGCGACTTGCCTCGCGCTCTGGCTGCCGGGACGGGAGAGCGACACGGCCGGCGCCAATCACAACGGCGACACGTCTGCGACGCACGACACGCATCGGACCCCTACCGCCGGCCCGCCCGGCGATGTCCACCCGCTCGGCGATGTCCGCCCGCTCCGCGATGTCCGCCCGCTCCGCGATGCCGGCCACGGCGACGACAGGTTGCCGGCGCATGGCACGACCTGGACCCGCGACGCCGCCTGGATCCGCGACGTCTTCGCCGATCGCGCGTGGATCGGCGTGGAGCGCTTCGCCCGTTCCGGCGACCGCGCCCACGTGGCGGCGCTGCGGACCTTGGGCCGCGCCACGGGATTGCCGCTGGTGGCGAGTGGCGACGTGCACATGCACGCGCGCGGCCGCCGCGCCCTGCAGGACACGCTGACCGCCATCCGCCTGCGCAAGCCGCTCGCCGAGTGCGGTCACGCGCTCTTTCCCAACGGCGAGCGGCACCTGCGCTCGCGCGCCGTGCTGGCCGATCTGTACCGCCACGAGCCCGAACTCCTGCGCGCCACGCTCGACGTTGCCGACCGCTGCCGCTTCTCCCTCGACGAGCTGCGCTACGAATATCCCTCCGAGCTCGTCCCCACAGGGGCCACGCCCGCGAGCCACCTGCGCAAGCTCGTCGAAGCCGGCATCCGCAGCCGCTATCCCGGCGGCGTGCCTCCCGCGGTGCGCGAGATCATCGAGAAGGAGCTCGCCCTCATCGCCGAGCTTCGCTACGAAGCCTATTTCCTCACCGTGGAGGACATCGTCCGCTTCGCACGTGACCAGAAGATTCTCTGCCAGGGGCGCGGCTCCGCCGCCAACTCGGCGGTGTGCTACGTGCTCGGTATCACCGCCATCGATCCGGCGTTGAGCAACGTGCTCTTCGAGCGCTTCATCAGCCGCGAGCGCAACGAGCCGCCCGACATCGACGTCGACTTCGAGCACCAGCGCCGCGAGGTCGTGATGCAGTACGTCTACGGCAAGTACGGCCGCGACCGCGCCGCCCTCGCCGCCACGCTCATCACCTATCGCAGCAAGAGCGCGGTGCGCGACGTGGGCAAGGCGCTCGGCCTCGACCTCGTGCAGGTCGACCGGCTGGCCGGCACGTTCGCGTGGTGGGACGGCAGCACGATCGATCCCGCGCGCATCCGCGAGGCGGGCTTCGATCCTGCCCATCCGGTGATCCATCGGCTCGTCACCCTCGTGCGCGAGCTCCTGGGCTTTCCGCGGCATCTGTCGCAGCACGTGGGCGGCTTCGTGATCGCCCGCGATCTTTTGGAGCGCATGGTGCCGATCGAGAACGCGTCGATGCGGGACCGCTCGGTCATCCAGTGGGACAAGGACGACCTCGACGCGCTCGGCCTCCTCAAGGTCGATTGCCTCGCGCTCGGCATGCTCTCGGCGCTGCGCCGCGCCTTCGATCTCGTCCACGGCTTTCGCGGCGCCACGCTCACGCTGGCCGGCATCCCGAAGGAGGATCCCGCGGTCTACGCGATGTGCCAGCGCGCGGATACCGTCGGCGTGTTCCAGATCGAGTCGCGCGCGCAGCAGTCGATGCTGCCGCGCTTGAAGCCCGCCACGTTCTACGACCTCGTGGTGCAGATCGCCATCGTGCGCCCCGGACCGATCCAGGGCGGGATGGTGCATCCCTACCTCAAGCGCCGGCAAGGCAAGGAAGCCGTGCGCGATCTCGGTCCCCGCGTCAATGCAGTGCTCGAACGCACGCTCGGTGTGCCCATCTTCCAGGAGCAGGTGATGCAGCTTGCGATCCAGGCGGCCGACTTCACACCGGGCGAGGCCGACCAGTTGCGCCGCTCGATGGCGGCCTGGCGCCGCAAGGGCGGTCTCGAGAAGTTCCGGCAGCGCCTGCTCGACGGCATGGCCGGCAACGACATTCCCGCGGACTTCGCGGAGCAGGTCTACCAGCAGATCCTGGGCTTCGGCGAATACGGCTTTCCCGAGTCGCACTCGGCGTCGTTCGCGATCCTCGCCTACGCCTCGGCGTGGTTGAAGTGCCACGAGCCAGCCGCCTTTTGTGCCGCGCTGCTCGACTCGCAGCCGATGGGCTTCTACGCGCCCGCGCAGCTCGTGGCCGACGCCCGCCGGCACGGTGTCGACGTGCGCAGCGCCGACGTCACGGTGAGCGACTGGAACTGCGCGCTCGAAGGTCCCGGTCCCCTCCCCGCGCTACGGCTCGGTCTGCGCCTGGTAAGCGGCCTGGCGGAAGCGAGCGCCATGCGCATCGTGCAGGCGCGCGCGGAGCGTGCGTTCGTGCACGTGGCCGACCTCGCCCACCGCGCAGCACTCGACCGTCGCGACCTGGGCGCGCTCGCGGCCGCGGGCGCGCTCGCCGCCCTCGCCGGCCACCGTCACCACGCCGTGTGGGAAGTCGCGGGCGTGGAGAAGCTCCCGCCGATCCTGGCCGGCAGCACCTTCGACGAGGAAGCGCCTGCGCTGCCGGCGCCTACCGAGGGCGAGGACATCGCCGCCGACTACCGCTCGCTCGGCCTGACGCTCGGCCGCCATCCGCTCGCGCTCCTGCGCGACAGGCTGCGCACGCGGCGCCTCGTCACCGCCGCCGAGATCGCGCGCGCGCCGCACGGTCGCCTGCGCCGCACGGCAGGCATCGTGATCGGACGCCAGCGGCCCGATACGGCGAGCGGCGTGATCTTCGTCACGCTCGAAGACGAGACGGGCGTGGTGAACGTGGTGGTGTGGCGCAGCGTCAGCGAACGGCAGCGACGCGAGCTTTTGAACTCACGCCTGATGGCGGTGTACGGCCACGTCGAGCGCGAGAGCGACGTCGTGCATCTCGTCGCCGGCAGGCTCGTGGACCTCACGCCGATGCTGGGGGAGTTGCAGACGCGGTCACGCGATTTTCATTGAGGTGTCATCGCGACTGATCGCGACTGTGTCGTGGCAAACGAGAACCGGCCGCGGACATCCGTCGCCTTCACCTCCGCGCTTTCGGCACCAAGTTACTGTAAGAAGCCACCATCGTGCGCCCATTGCGCCATCGCCTGCGCGTGGTGTTGATCTCGGCAGCCAGTCAGGTGAAGACGATCGACAGGCGGCCATCTTTCCGGGAACGGGGCGTCGCTTTCACGACAATCTGCACGTCGCGTCCGAGTTTCGTGAGACAGTCCATCAAACGGCGCTCGGAAAAACCGCGGAACTGTCCCCGCAACAGGTTCGAAAGCTTAGGCTGCGGCATCCCCAGGACCTCCGCTGCTTGAGTCTGCGTGAGACCCTTCCGCTTGATGATCTCGGCGATCTTGGCCACAAGTTGGGCCTTGATCAGCATCTCACCTGCATCGGCGTAACCAAGATCGGCATAGACGTTGCCGGACCCGATCTCTACTCCTACGCCATGCATCTTGCGCTTGATCATTTCGATAACTCCTTCGCGATCTGCTCGGCCGCCTTAAGCCGCTCTCTGATCGTTTCCATATCCTGCTTGGGTGTAGCGATTCCGCTCTTCGCCTTCTTCGGAAATGCGTGCAATACATAGACCGCGGCGGCGAAGCGCACGGTATAGACCGCGCGGTACGCGTTTCCATGGCAGTCTTCGACGATTTCCAAGACCCCGGCCGACCCAAAGCCGTGGAGCGGCTTGGCCTGTTCATGCTTCCTGCCCGTCTGGGCGAGGTACAGCGCATATCCGAACGTATCGATCACTTCCTTCGGCAACGCCATCAAGTCCTTCTTGGTGCTTGCAAGCCATATCAGTGGCCTGGGGCTGGGAGGCGATTCCCGTGACATGGCGCATTATACCCATATGGATATGCGCACGCAAACGGTCTGGCACACTGATCACGATCAACGCGAAGGTCACCGCCGTTGCGCCGGGCAAGGGCACGCCAACCGGCACCGTCGAGATCACCTCCGCAGGTACGGTCGTCGCGACGGTCGTGCTCGACGGCAATGGCAACGCATCGTTCTCGACTACGTCGTTGCCGGCCGAGGTTGCGCCGATCGTGGCGAATTACTTGGGCGATGCGAGCTACCTCGCGAATGCCTCGGCGATCTTCAACCAGAACATCGTCGCGCTTTCCTGTGCTGCAGTGGAGCGTGGCGGCACTGACGGTCGACGAATCCGCCGGATCGGTCATGCTTACGGTAATGCACAGCAGGAGCAGTCGGCCAGTCTCGCCCTGGTTGCGATCGGGTTTGCGCTGCTTGTTCTTGCGCGTCGACGCCGATCGCAACGTTAGCGTGCTTTGTCCCGACTCACCACCGCCGCCGTCGGCGCCTCGTTGACCAGTAACTGGAACACGTCGGGCCGCGAGTAGTGCCCCACCACGTCGAAGTCGAACTTGCCCCGCCCGATGTCGTTCAGGTCGAGGTCCGCCGTGAGGATCGTCTCGCCCTCGAAATTCGGCCCGGCGAGCACCTTGCCCAGCGGATTCACGATCGCGCTGCCGCCGCGCATCAGCACCGAGTCCGGTGAATCGCCGAGCGATACGCGCACGCCCGGCGGCAGGTCGCGCCGGCGCAGGAACTGGCAGGCCGACAGCACGAAGCAACGTCCCTCCAGCGCCACGTGCTGCATGGTCGGCAGCCAGGTGTCGCGATCGTCGGCGGTCGGTGCGCAGTACAGGGCGACGTTCTTCGAGTACATCGCCATGCGCAGCATCGGCATGTAGTTCTCCCAGCAGATCACCGCGCCGATCCTGCCGTAGGGACTGTCGATCGCCGTCAGCGTGGAGCCGTCGCCGAAACCCCAGATCATGCGTTCGAGCGCGGTCGGCATGAGCTTGCGATGCTTGCCGGCGAGCGTGCCGTCGGGCGCGAAGAACAGCACCGTGCAATACAACGTGCCGCCTTCGCGCTCGATCACGCCCATCACGACGTAAGCCTGGTGCGCCGCAGCCGCTTCGCCGATGCGTCGCGTGTGCGGGCTGGGAACCTCGATCGCAGCATCGAGATAGAGTCGGAACTCCTCGCGTCCGACGGGATCGCGCGCGCCGACCACGAGGCCGTAGTCGAGGCCCTTCGGATAGCCGCCGACGAAGGCTTCGGGAAAGACGATCAGCCGGGCGCCGGTGGCCGCTGCCTCTCCGATCAGCCGGACCGCCTTGTCGACGCAGGCGTCGCTGTCGAAGGGCACCGCGGCGGCCTGCACCACGGCAACACGTACGTTCGCATCCTGCGCTGTCGTCACCGCTCGCTCCTTGCGCTCGTCGCCGCCGGCGGTCGCCGGCGGATGCCGCGATGCGCCGCGCCTGCTCCGAGGGAAACATGATGTCGAAGAGCCGCTTCACGTTCGGCGTCATGTTCCCGCTCTCCGAGGACGGGCGTGCGGGTCATTGTAGCCACAACGATCCCCCCACCAGAAGCGCCGCGCGGGCCACCGCTGGCTTCGCTGGGCGTGCCCGCCCGGTGAACCACCCCACGGCAGCCGCAGTGCCGCCCTTCCCCGATCCCGAGTGGTATCCTGACAGGCTCTGTTGCACGAACCGTTACGGAGCTCCCCGTGCCTGGCCTTCTCCCCAACGTCGATCCCGACGGCCTCCTCGAATACTCGGTCGTCTTCACCGACCGCTCGCTCAACCACATGTCGCAGCGCTTCCAGGGCGTGATGCGCGACATCGGCGCCACCCTGCGCCACGTCTACAACGCGCAGGCGGTGGCGGTGGTCCCCGGCGGCGGCACCTTCGGCATGGAGGCCGTCGCGCGTCAGTTCGCGACGGGCAAACGTGTCCTCGTGCTGCGCAACGGCTGGTTCAGCTATCGCTGGACGCAGATCTTCGACATGGGGAAGATCCCCGCGCAGGCAACGGTGCTGAAGGCGCGTCCGACACGCGCGGGCAGCGAGGCGCCGTTCGCGCCCGCACCGATCGACGAGGTCGTGGCCACGATCCGCAGCGAGAAGCCCGACGTCGTGTTCGCCCCGCACGTGGAAACCGCATCCGGCATCATCCTGCCCGACAGCTACCTGCGTGCCGTCGCCGATGCCGCTCACGAGCACGGCGGCCTCTTCGTGCTCGACTGCATCGCGTCGGGAGCGATCTGGGTCGACATGGAAGCCTGCGGTGTCGACGTGCTCATCAGCGCCCCGCAGAAGGGCTGGTCGAGCACCCCGGGAGCGGCGCTCGTCATGTTCTCGGCGCGCGGACGCACCGCGGTCGACGGCACCACGAGCACGAGCTTCGCCATCGACCTCAGGAAATGGCTCGACATCATGGGCGCCTACGAAAAGGGGGGGCATGCCTACCACGGCACGCTGCCCACCGATTCGCTCCTGCGCTTGCGCGACGCGATGAAGGACACCGAGCGCTTCGGCTTCGAGCGCGCCCGCGCGGCACAGCAGGCGCTAGGCACCCAGGTCCGCGCTCTCATGAAGAGTCACGGCTTCCCGAGCGTTGCCGCCGAAGGCTACGAGGCGCCGGGCGTGGTGGTGAGCTACACCTCGGACAAGGATGTCCACAGCGGCGCGAAGTTCATCGCCCAAGGCCTGCAAGCGGCGGCGGGCGTGCCGCTGCAATGCGACGAGCCCGCCGACTTCCGTACGTTCCGCGTCGGCCTCTTCGGCCTCGACAAGCTCGGCAACGTGGATCGGACCGTCGCGAACCTCGCGCGCGCGCTCGACGAGATCGCAAGCCCTGCACTCGCCGGCAAGTAGCGCGCGGACCGGATGCCGCGCCCCGGGGTTCGACCCCGGGGGAACCGCGGCACCCGGCGCACAGGGGCCGGCCGACCTTACGGCGCGACCAGTTCCATCAGCTCCAACAGCGCCTCGGCGAAGGCGGAGTCCATCGTATCGGTCGTGAGCACGATGCCGAGCAGGCGCTTCTGCTCGGCGGTGAGCGAGCCCGGGCCGTCGGTGATCTTCCACAGCGCGAACTGTACGACGATGCTGCGCAGGCCCTGCGGATCGGCGGCCGGTCCGAGACGCCCGTCGACCATGGCCGCGAGTTCGAGCAACGCGGCGTTGGCGGTGACGCCGCCCGGCGCGTAGACGGAGCCGTCGCTCGACGGCGCACGGTGCGCATTGATGCAGAAGAGCGAAAGCACGAAGGTGCGCGTCGTGCCCGGCGCAATCGTCGCCTGCAGGCGCTCGAGCGACATGCCGTCCTGCAGGTCCGTGGAGCCCGCCACGAAGATCTGCCCGGGAACGATCGTGAGCTCGAGCGGCGTGGTCCCGGGGTTGGGAATCACGACCGCGACGTCGACGAGACCGGTCCCGTTGCCGAGTTGCGTGCCCGCGGGACAGGCGGTGTCGCAGCCCGCGAGGGTCGACGGCAGCACCGCGGCGGAACCGGCGGGCACGCACATCACGAGCCCCTCGGACGTCCAGCCCGCCATGCCTTGCAGCGTGCCCGCGCTCAGCGCATAGCGATGGTTGGGATCGCCGTTGGCCCCGTCGTTGTAGGCCCGGTAGACCCCCTGCGTGCCCGCGGGACAGGCGCCACCGACGGGGAGCACCACGGAGAACGCGACGCTCTCGTAGTGCCACGCGGGATACGACACACCGTTGGCAGCGGTCGACTGCCACGCCGTCTTCACGTGCTCGCACTCGGCAGGATCGGCGGTGTAGAAGTGGCTGTTGGGGCCGATCCGCGAGCCGTCGGCACGATACTGGTCGGTGCCGAAGAACCGGCATACCGGCATCACGACGCCGATGACGGGCGCCGCGCCCGCCTCCCATGCGGGGAAGGTGTTGCCGGTGCGAACCCACGCGCCGCCAAGCGCGCCGCCGTCGAGCGCCGCCATCTCCGCCGGCTCGGCGGTGATGAAGTAGTGGGCGAGCGTCGCGTTGTAGTACTCCACGACCTCGACGAGCCCGCCGGCGGCGATGGCGGCCATCGGTTGTGCCCGCGGCTGCACCGTGTGCGCTCTGGCCGCGAGGCGTGCCTCGAGATCGGCCGCATTTCCGGCGTGGGCCGGCGCGGCAGGCAACGCCAGGGCAAGGACGGCAGCGAACAGGACGGCGGCGCCGCGATGCGCGGCACGCCAACAGGAAAACAGCATGGCCATCTCCGGAAACAAGGGTTTCCAGCAGGTTCGCACACGAACACTGCCCCGTCCAGCGCAAGCAGCCGGTGATCCGACGAACGATGCGCCGCTGTCGTGCCGGGCGCAGCACACGACGGGGAGTTCCGGCTACACGAGGTCCCGCAGCACCAGCGTGACATCCGCCCCGGTCGCCGTCTTGACCTTGACGCGCGTGCCGGGGGTCGCGCGCAGCGTCTCCCGCACGACCGGCAACGGCACCTGTGCCCAGGGATAGCCATTGACTTCCACGATCACATCGCCGGCCTTGAGGCCCACCGCGGCCGCCGGGCCGCCGGCCACGACGTCGACCACCTTGAAGCCGTCGCTGCCGCGCTCGAGCCACAAGCCCGCGCGGTCCGCCACGTCGGGTGCACCGAAGTTGAGATAGCGTTCGAAGTAGATCGCATCGTGGGGCAGGTCGTAGGTGATCGCGAACTGCCGCATGAGCGCATGCCCGACGTTACCGGCGATGTCGGTCTTGGCCGCTTCGCCCTCGATCTGCGGGATGGCCACGATGGGGTTGGGCACGCTCACGTCGCCGAGCTTGAGCACCTTCGCCCGCGCCAGCGACGCGCGCACCGGGCCGCGAATCCCGGCGCCGGTGACGGCCACGCTCTTGCTGCCGAGCTTCTTCGCCATGTCGTTCTTCGCCGCGAAGGCCGGCGCCAGCGTGAGCGAGCCGCGGCTTCCGGTGTCGATCTCGAACATCCCTTCCACGCCGTCGAGGCTGCCCTTCACCTGCGGCAGGCGGCCACGGTTGGCAACGGCCACCTTCGTGCCGCCGCCCGTGTACTTGAACGCGGCGGGGTCGTAGAACGTGAGGCGGCCGCGCGCGTAGTCGAGGCGCACCGGCAGGCGCACGAACCATTCGAGGCCGACGATTCCGGCGATGTCGTCGAGTCCCTCCACGCGGCGCAGGAAGGCATCGATGTCGGCCACGGCGTATTTCTGCCCGGACAGCGCTACCCCGCCGATCGTTGTGCTGGCCACGGCGAGCACCGGCGGCACCTTGTTGCCCGGACCCACGAGCACTTCCGCGGTCTGCGGTGTCAGGACATTGGCGCCGCCGGCGTCGAGGAGCATGCGGAAGGGGCCGCGACCGTCGAGCATGACCTGCACGAAGAGGTGCCCCGAATGGACTTCGAACGGCAGCTCGACCGAGGACTGGCCCGCTGGAAAGCTGACTTCCTGCACGGCCTCGGGCGGCCCGAACGCCACCTTGCCCAGGGACTCGTTGAACGTGAGCTTCTGGACCTCGAGCGTCTCGTCGAACTTCGGGTCACCGCGCCGCGAGAGCACCTTGAACGGAATGCGCACGCCCTGCACCTCGCGCCGGTCGGAATAGATCTCGGTGCGCGTGGCCTCGCCCTCGTTCTCCACCAGCCGCTCGATGAGCTTCGTTTCCGGATCGAGCCAGAACTCGAAGGCGCGTCCGCCCCTCGGCGTGACGGTCAGCACGTCGTAGGCACGGCCATCGGCCTCGCTGCGCCCCTTGTATTCGATGCGCGCCGGCATGCGCTCGGGAAACCAGAACGCGAGCCGATCGCGATACGCGGCGTTGGCGGCGAGCTCGAGCGCGGCGGGCGAGGTCTGGACCTGCGGCTCGTCGGTGCCATCCTGCGTCCATACCGCCTTGCCGTCGTTGCCCATGGCGCCCGTCACCGGACCGATGGAGTAGCGCAGGAGCGCACGCCCGGTCTCGATGTCGCTCCAGCGCTCCGCCGTCCCTTCGAGGCCGGCCGCGCCGAGCTTCACCACGCTGTGCTGCGTCCGCAGCGCGTCCCAGGCGCCGCCGCCGCTTGCTGCCTTGGCGCCCGCCAGCAAGGCTTGCGGGTCGGGCCGCGCGGCCTCGTCGGCGCGTGCGGCCCTGGGCGCGTCGCCCTTCCCGGTCTCCGGCCGGGCGACGGCCTTGGCAGTGTCCCCCTTGGCCGTCGCGGGCCGCGACGCCTTGCCCGGAGTGGTGGCCTTCGACGCCTCGGTGCGCCCGGCGGGCGTCTGTGTCCAAGCGGACGTCGTGAGGCAAGCGGCGAGGACTGCGGCGAGAAAGCGGGCGATCGGGAGCGGCACGGGGCGACCGGGGGCGACCGGCAGGACAATCCCACATTATCGCAGATGGACCTTGCGCGGCCCGGCGGACCCGGGGTTACACTTTCGCGCGACACCGGGTCGCTGCAGCGGCGACGTCCCCGCCTGCCGGACATCGCGACGGCGCCGCACGCACCGCATCGACGCGGCGGCATCGCTTTTTCCGCCCGCCTCACGCTATCGCCCCTCACCGTGGCCCTCCCGGATTCCATGCCCGCGCGTTCGGTGAGCTCCGCCGCGGCGCCTGCTGCCATCTCGCCTCCGGCAGGCACGGCGCCCGCGCCTGCCGCTGCGGCACCCGCGATCACGCCCGGGCGACGCTGGCCCGCCTGGCTCCATGGCTATCGTCGCCGCGACCTGACCGGCGATGCGCTGGCCGGAAGCACGCTCGCCGCATACGCGGTGCCGAGTTCCATCGCCTACGCGCAACTCGCCGGCATGCCGGTGCAGACGGGGCTCTACTGTTATCTCTTTGCCGGCGTCGCCTACGCCCTCGTCGGTTCGTCGCGCCAGCTGGCGGTCGGCCCGACGTCGTCGATCGCCCTGACGCTCGCCGTCACGCTCGGCACGCTCGCACCCGGTGATCCGGCGCGCTACGCCCAGCTGGCCACCGCCACCGCGCTGTTCGTCGGCCTCACCGCGCTCTTCGCGGGACTCATGCGCTGGGGCGGCATCGTCCATTTCATCTCGGAGACGGTGCTCACCGGCTTCAAGATCGGCGCCGGCATCGTCATCGGCGTGAGCCAGTTGCCGCTGCTCGTGGGGCTCGCGAGCGTCCCCGGCGATCCCTGGCGCACGCTCAGCTACGTCGGCGCGAATCTGGGCGGCGCGCACGTGCCCTCGCTGGTGCTCGGCGTGGTCGCCTTCCTCGTGCTCCAGGTGGGACACGCCCTGCGCCCGCGCTGGCCGATCCCCCTCATCGTGGTTGCGCTCTGCCTCGCGCTCATGACGCTGCCGCAGGCGCAGTCGCTCGGCATCGCGTCCGTGGGCCGCATTCCTGGCGGCATCCCCTGGCCCGGCCTGCCCACCTTCGACTGGCGCGACCTCGACACGCTGCTGCCGCTGTCGCTCGCCTGCTTCCTGCTCGCCTACAACGAGGGCATCGCGGCAGCGCGCCTGCTCGCGCTGCGCCACGGTTACGCGATCGAGCCCAATCGCGAGCTCTTCGGGCTCGCGGCTTCGAACGTGGCCATCTCCGTCGGCCACGGCTTTCCGTCGGCCGGCGGGTTGTCGCAGTCGCTCGTCAACGACGAGGCGGGGGCGCGCACGCCGATGTCGCTCGTCATCTGCTCGGCGTGGATGGCGCTCGTGCTGCTCTTCCTCACCGGCCTCTTCGATCGCCTGCCGCAGCCGCTCCTCGCCGCCCTCGTGCTCGCCTCGGTGCAGGGCATGTTCAGGATCGACGAGTTGCGCCAGCTCCTGCGCGTGGGCAAGGGCGAATTCCTGATCGCGGTCGTCACCATCCTCGCCGTGCTGGGCCTGGGCATCCTGAAGGGCGTGCTGGTGGCTTGCGTGTTCTCGCTCGCAATGCTGATCCGGCGCCTCGCCCTTCCCGAGTGCGTCGTGATGGGCCGCATCCCCGGCACCGACCAGTTCGCCTCGCTGGTGCGCCATCCGAACGCCGCGGCCATCCCCGGCTTCCTGGTCTTCCGCTGCAATGCCGCCCTGCTCTACTTCAACGTCGACGGCGTGCGGGCGCATCTCATGACGCTCCTCGAGCGCTCGGAGCCGAGGCCGCATCACATCATCGTGGATCTCGCCTTCACCACCGACATCGACCTGTCGACGGTGCGCATGCTCATGGAGTTCTCGCGCCGGGCCGCGATCGACGGCGTGGCGGTGCACCTCGCCAACGCGCACTATCGCGTGCGCCGCCTGCTGCTGCGCGAGCGCTGCGCAACGCTCCTGGGCGACCTGTCCCGCGCCTACTCGGTGGCCGAACTCGTGGACGGCCTGCAATACGAGCTTCCGGGACCCAGGTTCGCCCGGGCTCAGGCCGCCCGCTTCTCGTGACGGCCGTCGAGCGTCCCGCGTGAAGGCCGTCGAGCGTCTCGCGTGACGACCGCCGGCAACGTCGCGCGCCGCGAAGGCAATGGATGCGCCGCATGAGGCCGCGCTCCGGGAACGCCCGCGCGATCCTGCGCGCGATGCTGGGCGTCATCCTCGTGGGCGGGGTCGCGGCATTCATCGCGCTGGGGGGCCTCCACTACGTGTCGCTGGACACGTTGAAGGCGCATCGCGCCACGCTCGTCGCCTTCGCGCATGCCAACCTCGCCGCGGCGTTCGCGGTCGCCTTTCTCCTCTACGTGCTGGGCACCCTGTTCAGTCTGCCCGGCGGCAGCGTGGCCTCGCTCGCCGTGGGCTTCGTGTTCGGCCGCTGGGCCGGGACGGTCCTCGTGGTCACCGCCGCCACCGTGGGCTCCACGCTGCTCTTCCTCGCCGCCCGCTACGTGCTCTCCGACTTCGCCCGCCGCCGCCTGCGCGGGGTGAGCGCCCGTCTCCTCGAAGGCTTCACCGGAAACGCCTTCGAGTACATGCTGTTCCTGCGCCTCGTGCCAGTGTTCCCCTACTTCCTCGTCAATCTCGCGCCGGCGCTCACGCCGATCCCGTGGCGCACCTATGCGCTTGCCACGTTCATCGGCATCGTGCCCAGCACCTTCGTGTTCGTGAGCCTGGGCGAGACGCTGGGCAGCATCGAGTCGCTGTCCGATCTCGTCACCTGGCAGACCTTCGGCGTGCTGGCGCTGCTCGGCGTGCTCGGTCTCCTGCCCGTGCTCTGGCGTGTGCGCCGCCGATGAAGCCGTACTTCCTGTTCCCCGTTCCAGACAGCTTCGATCACGCGGCGCTCGAAGCGGCGGCACCGTTCGCGCGGGTTCCGACGACGATCCGCAGCGCCGTGCAGCCGGCGGCCGATCTGCGGCCGCTCAGGGCACCGTCATTCCGACCGTGAACAGCGCGGCGTTGCCCCCCAGCAGGACGAACTCGGTGCAGTATCGCGTCCAGCAATAGCCCACCGACGGGATGATCGCCGGCGCGATCTCATAGTGATTCAGGGGGATCTTGTCGCGGTACTCACCCGAGTATCCGTGGAGGAGTCCCGCCGAGAGCTTCACGTAGAACGGCTGGTGCTCCTTCAACGGACGCCACTGCAGCGCGCCGTAGAGATACTGCGAGAACTGGCCGAACGAGTTCTGGAACAACGACAGGCCCACGATCCACTGGCCGTCGAGCCAGCGCTGGTCGAGCCGGTACTCCATGTCGAAGAGGTAGGACTGCTGGTGGTCCGGATCGTAGCTGAAGTGCAGCGTGTAGTACGCGAACTGGAAGTACCACTTGTCGGTGCGCCACGGCTCGGGCGCATCCCAGCCCGGGCGCGTCGACCACAGCGAACCGAGCGAGGTTTCCTTCGCGCTCGCCGTCGTGTCCGCCTGCCCCGAAGGCGGCTGCGGCGCCCCCTGCGCCGGCGCGGTCAGGGGGGTGAGCAACAGCGCAAGCGCAAGCGCAACCGCAGTAGCACCAGCGAGCGAGCGCGACCTCGCCCGGAGGAGGCGGGGAACGAGGACAGGCAAGCGCGGTGCGGTCAGGGCGGGCAACGGACAACGGCAATCGACGGGCATGACACCTCGGAAGGGGGTGCTTTTTGGCGCGTAACCTTACCATGCAGTCGAACAGGCGCCCCGCCGCCTCGTGCTTGCCCCCGCGGACGGGTCCCGCAGGCGCGTGATCGGCGTCGCGACCGGACGCTCCGGCCTCGCGCTTCCGTTCCGGCGGAAGGCCGGCGTCACCCGCCTGCCGCCGCCGTTCAGGCCGTGCTGCAGGCGTCGCTGGAAAGACGCGCCTTGGCCGCAGCGATGGTGGCAGCATCGGGCAGGTCGACACCGTTCTTCACCGCGGTGATCTCGGCCATGATGGACACGGCGATCTCCGGCGGTGTGCGGCTGCCGATGTAGATCCCGACCGGACCATGCAGCCGTTCGATCTGCGCCGGCGTCACGTCGAAGTCGAGCAGCCGCACGCGGCGCTTGGCGTTGTTGGCGCGCGACCCCAACGCACCCACGTAGAACGCGGGTGACTTCAACGCCTCCATGAGCGCGAGGTCGTCGAGCTTGGGGTCGTGCGTGAGCGCCACCACCGCGCAGCGCTCGTCGAGCTGCATGGCGACCACCGTGTCGTCGGGCATCGTGCGCACCAGCGTCACGCCGGGGATGTCCCAGGTCTCGGTGTATTCCTCGCGCGGATCGCAGATCGTGACCTGGTAGTCGAGGCCCACGGCGATGCTCGCGAGGTACTTCGACAGCTGCGAGGCCCCGATCACGAGCATGCGGTAGCGCGGGCCGTGGATCGTGGTGAGGGTGGCGCCATCGAAGACCAGCCCGTCGGTGGCCCTCGCCGGATGCAGGGTCGCCTCGCCGGTGACGAGGTCGAGCCGGCGCGCGACGAGGTGCCCCGCCTCGATCTCGCGCAGCAGGGCGCGCATGCCGGACTCCCGGGTGAGCGGCTCGGCCACGAGCTGGAGGGTGCCGCCGCAGGGCAAGCCAAAGCGTCGCGCCTCGTCGGCCGAGACGCCGTAGGTCACGGTCTCGGCCGCCGACTGCGTCATGCCGAGGCGCCGGGTGCGGTCGACGATGTCGTCCTCGATGCAGCCGCCCGACACCGAGCCGACGACGAGCCCGTCGTCGCGTACCGCGAGCATCGCGCCCTCGGGCCGCGGCGAACTGCCCCAGGTCTTGACCACGGTGACGAGCAGCACGCGCCGCCCCGCATCGAGCCACTCCGCGCTGCGCTTCAGCACCTCGAGATCGACGCTGTCCATTGCCTGGCCTCGCTTCCGATGTCTGTCCGAAGCGATTCTACGCCGGGTTCGCGCCGTGCCCGGCACGGGGCCGGGCTGCGGCTTGACCCGGCGCGCCGAAGTATCGTCTACTGGACCGTTGCCCCTCGTCCCTCTGACCTCCGGTGCGCACGCTCCTTCGCTACTCCGTCGCGCTGTCGCTCGTCGCCGTCTTCGTGCTGCTCGCCACGATCGCGCTCGACAAGCCAGGCTACTACTACGACGAGGTGATCCACATCCCCGTGGCCATGCGCGCGCTCGGCGACTGCGAGGTCGACGCCGCCGTGACCCGGGAGATCGGCTGCTTCCCCCTGATGCAGACGCTGGGTTACGTGGGCGCGGTCAAGGCGTGGCTCGCCGCGCCGGTGATTGCGATCTTCGGCACCAACGTGTGGGCCGTGCGCCTGCCGCCGATCATCGTCGCGGCAATCGCGCTGCTCGTCGTCTGGAACTTCGTCCGCCGCGAGCTAGGCACGGCATGGGCGGCGCTGCTCCTCGTTCTGCTCGCCTGCGACCCGGTGCTCCTCAACCACGCGCGCTTCGACTGGGGCCCGCAGATGATCGCGCTGCTGATGCGCGTCACGTCGTTGCTCGCGCTCATGCGCTGGCTGCAGACGGGCCGTCTCTTCTGGCTCCTGGTCGTCTGCGGCGCGTTCCTCGTCGGCCTGGTCGACAAGGTCAACTTCATCTGGGTGATCGGGGCGTGGCTCGCGGCTGCCCTCACCGTCATGGCCCCCACGATGCGGAACCGCCTTCGCGACGGCGCGCCGTGGCAGCCGCTCGTCGCGAGCGTGACCGTCGCACTCCTTGCATGGGCTGCGCTCACGCTGGTCCGTCGCGCTGCCGGGCTCGACATACTGGGCGACGCGCACAGCTTCACCTGGGCCGCCCAGGGCGCCAAGATCTGGAACCTCTATGCCTCCACGTTCAGCGGCCTGTCGGTAATCGCCTGGGTGTTCGGCGCCGACGTGCCGGTGACGAGCGCGTTCAACGTGCTCCTGCTGCTGCAACTCGCCACCGCGATCCTGCTCCTCGCGTGGTGCCGGCCGTGGACGCCCGCGCGCCGCCTGCTCGCCTTTCTCACCGCCGCCACGGTCTTCCTGCTGCTGGCGATCGGCGCGACGCGGCAGGTGGGCGGATCGCATCACCTGTTCATGCTGTGGCCGATGCCCACGCTGCACCTCGTGACCCTCGTGGCGGTGTCTGCGCAGCATCTTGGCACCGAGCGCGGCCGGGGGATGGCGCTGCGTGCTGCGGTCGCGCTGGGCGGCATCATCGCGGTGGGTGCCCTCCTCGCGTGGAACGTGGCGATGGACTTGCGTTACGCCGACACCTGGCGCAACGATCGCGACTTCCGCCCCCTCTTCGATCCGGCCATCGCGAGCCTGGGCAAGCGTCTCGACGAACTCGCGCCGGACCGCGTGATCTCGGTCGATTGGGGATTGCACCAGCCGCTCGTCACTCTGGCAGGCCGCGAGCACGCTGCGAAGTACCGCGAATGGACGTGGCGGCTCATCGATGCCGGCCCCGCCCTCACCGGTGATGACCTCGCCCGCGCGATCGCGGGCAACCTCCCCGGCAAGCGCGTGGCCTTCGTGCTGCATGGTCCCGGCTACGAAGTCTTCGGCGGCGCACGGGCACGCCTCGATGCGCTCCTCGCGGCAACGAAGCCGTGCAGCACGAGTGAGGAGGGCTTCTCCAACGCCGCCGGCCGACAGATCTATGCCATCGTGCTGGCCGACTACGCGACCTGCAAACCGCCTGCGCGGTAGCACACGAATGGCCTCGCCGCGGCCTCGCGCCAGGACGAAGCCGATGCCGCGGGCGAGGCGACGCTAGGCGTTCTGGGGAGGCCGCGTGGGCGGTGGCCGCAGTGCCGCCTCCGCCGCGCGGGCGTGGGCGGCCGCGCTCACATCCCGGGTGATCGTGACCTGCACGATGTAACCCAGCACGAGCGATTGCAGCGCCTGGGCTGCATCCTCCGGTGCGAAGCCACGATCGAGCTGGCCCGCCGCCTGCCAGCGCTGCACCCGCCCGGTGAGCATGCGGCGAAAGCCGGCGTACGCCGTTGCCATGAGCGTGCGCACCCGCTCGTCGCGCTGCGCCTCGCTCCAGCCATGGACGGCGATCGGCAGGAGGTTGAAGCCCCGGCGCGCGGCGAAAGCCTCGACCCCCTCCAGCAGACGCTCCACGAACTGCGGCGGATCGAGCCGGTCGTCGGCGAACAGCGGCTCCATGCGGACCGCGAAGCCCTGCAGCGATGCCGCGATGGCATTGAGGATGATGTCGTCCTTGCCCTTGAAGTAGCGGTACATCGCGCTCGCCGAGAGGCCCGACTCCGCGATGATCTCCTCCATCGTCGTGGGCTGCACCCCATTGCGGTAGAAGCACCGCCAGGCGGCATCGAGGATCTGGGCGCGCCGCTTCTCGCGGTGCTCGTCGGAAACCTTGGGCATGCGTCATTGTACCAAAGGGAATAAATATTCCTTGACAAGCCGATTCCCGTCGCCCATTATGAGGAATGTTCATTCCCTTTACTCAGGAGACGACCATGTCGGCCGGCTATCGCGTCCACCACCTCAACTGCGCCTGTATCCAGCGCCTGACCATCCATGGCCGCCAGTTGGCCTGCCATTGTCTGCTCGTGGAGACGCCCGCGTCCGGCCTCGTCCTCGTCGACACGGGGCTGGGCGAGTGCGACCTGATCGATCCGGCACGTCGCCTGGGGATTTCCTTCACCTACCTGTACGCCAACCCCAAGCGCGACCCGGCGATGGCAGCCGTGCACCAGATCCGCCAGTTGGGACTCGATCCCGCCGACGTCCGCCACATCGTGATGACGCACCTCGACCTCGACCACGTGGGCGGGCTGGTTGACTTTCCGCAGGCGAAGGTCCACGTCCACGCCGCCGAGCTCGACGCCGCGCTGACGCGCCGGTCGTTCCGGGACCGCCACCGTTACCTCCCCCCGATGTGGGCCCACCAGCCGCACTGGGAGACGTACTCGGAGCAAGGCGAGCCCTGGTTCGGCTTCGAGGCCGTGCGCAACCTCCGCGGCCTGCCCGCGGAGATCCTCCTCGTGCCGCTCTTCGGCCACACGCTCGGCCACTGTGGCGTGGCGGTGCACGGACGCGATGGCTGGATGCTCCATGCCGGAGACGCCTACTTCGACCCGCGCGAGGTCCACGGCCCGCAGCGCACCTGTGCGTGGAAGGTGGGGCTGTTCCAGGCCATGGTGCAGACGCGCCGCTCGCAGCGCCTCCACAACCAGGCGCGCCTGCGCGCGTTCACGGCCGCGCATCCCGAGGTGCGCGTGTTCAGCGCCCACAACCCTTTCGAGTACCTGGACGCGATCGGTGTCGCCGACCCCGTCGGCCAGCGCTACAGCGGGCGGACGCCCGTGACCGCGGGGAAGCCGCGCCTCGCGAGGGCAGCGTGAATCCGGTATGGGTCGCCTTCATTGCCGCCTGCTCCGCACTGTGCGCGTCGATCGTGGGGCCGCTGGTGACGCTGGCGATCTCGCGCCGCCAGTTCCGCATCAACGTGATCTCGGCCAACCGCGAGAAATGGATCGGCACGTTGCGCGAGGCCACCGCCGAGTTCATCTCGCTCGCCGCCGCCGCGGCCGTCCATCGTTCGGCGCCGGGCACCACGGTGACGCGCGGACACGCGGTCCTGCACGCCGACCCCACGCTGATGCCGCGCTTCGAGCGGCTGGTGCAGCTGCGCTGGAACCTGCGCCTGCTGCTCAATCCCTCCGAGGCGAGCCACCGCGCCGTGGTGAACGCAGTGGACGCCGTCACCCGCGATCTCCTGGAGCGCGACCTCGATGCCGCGGCGCTGACCCCCGCGATCGACGCCGTCGCGACGGCGACGCAGGTGGTGATCCGCGAGGCGTGGCAACGGGTGAAGAGCGGCACTTGAAGCGCCGACCCCGGGACTTCTCGAGGCGGAAGGCCGCCGCGATCGCGGAATCAGCCCGAGTCCGCGACCCTGAAGGCCAGCCAAATCCAGCGACGTGGGGGCCAGCCGAACCCTGCGACCTGAGGCTCGGCGGAGCCCTGCGGCCCGGGATTCAGCGGAACCCGCGCACGGCGAGCCACGCGACGATCGCCACGATGATGGCGAGCGATACCCAGCGGATCCACGAGCGGCTACCGGGGGCGCGTCCGGAACCCACCTGCACGACCTCGCCGGTTTCCGCCACCCCCCCCTCCATCGGTGCGACGGCCGGCGCCGCGGCCGGCGCGAGGCGCTTGCTGAAGCGCTCGAAGAACTCGTCGGCGATCTTGGCGGCAGCCCCGTCGATGAGCCGCGAGCCGATTTGCGCGATCTTGCCGCCCACGCTCGCACCGACGACGTAGGTCAGCGCGGTGCTCGCGTTGTCGGCCGGCGCGAGCGTCACCTTGGCCTCGCCGTTGGCGAAACCGGCCGCGCCGCCCTGCCCTTCGAACTTGAGCGTGTAGCCGGTGGGCGGCGTGCGGTCGGTCATCTGCACCTTGCCCGTGAAGCGCGCCGAGACCGGCCCCACCTTCGCCGCCACGACGGCGCGCCACTGGTCGTCGCCGGTCGCCTCGAAGGACTCGCATCCCGGAATCGAGTCCTTGAGGATCGCGGGGTCGTTGAGCGCATTCCACACCGTGTCGGGCGGCGCCGGCACGATCCGGGTATTGGTCATTTCCATGGGGTGTCCTGTCGATGGGTGACGGTCGGCGCCCGCCGCATGCGGCGACATTGCCACGCTGCGCGAAGCATACCGCCTCGCAGGTCCGACGTGCGCCAGCCGCTATTCGAGGCGCGCGGGAGTGGGCGCGCCGTGCGTTCCCCGGACGCGGAGTCATGGCTGCGCCAGGCGCCGTGACCGTGCCGGACGCCCGCCCCGCCGGAACGAGCGGCGCCAGCCCGACGTTCCCCGCGACAGGTACTTTCAGGCCAAGGCTAGATCACGAACGACTCGAACGTCTCCGGCGCGAACAGTTCCTCGGGCTCGAGCCGCCGCTTCGACAATCCCTGCTCGAACGAATAGCGCAGGAACGTCGCCAGCGTGGCGCGGTTGCGCTCGAAGCCGTAGGGCCAGAAATCCGCCCCCATCAGCGCCTCGGTCTCCTCGAGGTGGTCGATGAGCCAGGGCAGCATCGCCTTCAGCGCCGCCGTCTCGCGGAAGTCCTCGTACACGCGCGCCTGCGAGGCGACGAGCGCCTTCATGAGCGACTGCGCGATCCAGCGATGCGCTTCATACACGTCGCGGCGGATCGCGATCACGTGCATGATCGGGAAGATGCCCGTGCGCTGGAAGTAGTCGCGCTCGACGACTTTGTAGTTGCCGAACAGGCGGAGCACGCGTCCGTCGCGCGCCCTGAACGACGACGGCGCGCGCGCGGTGTACAGCGCATCGATCTCGCCTTCGGCGAGCATGCGCGCGAGCGTCTGCGTCGGGCCGATGCGCTCCACGCGGATCGACGGCGGCAGGTCGAGCTTGAGCTTCTCGTCCCGACCCGGCGACTCCTCGCCGCCCGTCACATAGGTCACGCTGTCGACCGGGACGCCGTGATCGTCGGACAGGATGCCGCGAATCCACACCGGCGCGGTCATCTGGTATTCGGGGCACCCGACGCGCTTGCCCACGAGGTCCGCGGGCCCGCGGATGCCCGCCTTCGCATTCACGTAGATCGACGAGTGCCGGAACATGCGCGACGGGAAGACCGGGATCGCCACGAAGTGCCGCGGCTCGCGGAACAGCGACACCGTGTACGACGACAGCGACATCTCGGCCACGTCGAACTCGCGATGCCGCAGCATGCGGAAGAACGTCTCCTCCACCGGCATGTCGAGGAAGTTGAGGTCGATGCCGTCGGGCTGCACGCGGCCGTCCTCGAGGGCGCGCATGCGGTCGTAGTTCCAGCAGCCGAAGGTGAGGGAGAGTCTGGACATGGAAGGGGTCGATGCGTTGATCCGCAACGGCAGAGGACGATTCGGCGGCCTGCCCGGCGCGACGCGCGGAACCGGGGATGAGCGCCGCAGGGTCAGTCGGCAGCGGCCGCCGCGGGCGCCTGCTCGCCCAGCGTGCGCCAGTCCACACCCTTGGCCACCACACCCTCGAAGGAGCGCAGGTGCGTCCTCGGCACGTCGGCGCCGAGCGCCTTGCCGCCGCCGGCGAACTTCTGCACGGCGTCGAGCATCACGCGACGGAACTCGACGATCGCGAGGTCGGACGCGCCCAGGCGATCGCGCGAGCGATCGGCGATGGGGCCCATGCTCTCCCACATGGCCACGTCCTGATTCGGGATGCCGGGGATGCCGGTGAAGCTGCCGAGCTTCATCGCCTGGCGGTCCTGCAGGTAGCGATTGGCCGGGGTGCGCTTGCGGCGCCAGTCGCGATCGACGTCGATGCCCGGCTGTGCGGCGCAGAACTTGCGCCACGCCTCCGTTTGCGTGCCCGCGGGCTCGCTCTCGTTCCAGGCGATGAAGTGGAACATGGTGTGCGTGTCGTCGATCGGCACGTTGACGTTGGCCACGTTGTAGAGATTGTTGGGCGGGATCAGCACCGTGATCGGCGCCACGAAGACCGAGATGCGGATGTAGTCGTTGACGGCCGCGTTGCTGATCGGCCGGCGGATCGCCGCGTACTTGAAGCCGTAGCCGGTGGCCTCGGCCACCAGCCGCGGCGCCTTGTCGGTCGACGGCCGCAGCCAGACGTTCGACGTGGCCCTGGCGCTGTCCACGCGCGCCGGCGTCATGTCCGACGAGTGCAGCGACGAGCTGTGCGCCGAGTCGATGGCGCCTTCGAGGACCTGCGCCCAGTTGCAGTCGACCACGAACTTCACGATGGAAAGCCGCGCATTCTCCGTGGGGGCGAAGGGCGGCGGCTCGAACGCCGGCATGGTCTCCTTCGGGCCCATGTAGGTCCACACGAAGCCGCCGTGCTCGTGCGCGGGATAGGAGGTGTGCTTGACCTTCTGCATGAGCCCGCTGCCGGCAGTCTCGGAGGGCATCTCGACCACGTTGCCCTCCACGTCGATCTTCCAGCCGTGGTAGAGGCAGCGCAGGCCGCAATCCTCGTTGCGGCCGAACACCAGCGACGCGCGCCGGTGCGGGCAATAGCGGTCGAGCACGCCCAGGCGGCCGTCGCTGTCGCGGAAGACGACGAGGTCCTCGCCGAGGAGCCGCACCGGCACCGGGTCGCCGTCGGCGTCGACGACCTCCTCCGACAGGCAGGCGGGAATCCAGTGCCGCCGCATCAGTTGCCCCATCGGCGCGTCTCCCTCCACGCGGCACATGAGGTCGTTCTCTTCCGGGGTCATCATGCTGTGGTCTCCTCGGGGGTCCGTTCGCCGGCCTCGATGGCGCATCGCTCGCCATCCGGCCAGGTGCTGCATCGGGGTGCCGGCGTGCATCGGGTGCCGGCCGCGCGCGTCCGGTGCTTGCCGACGCTCCGGTGCTTGTCGACAGATACTTAGCCTACTAAGATGAACGATTCTGCGCCGCCTGTAAAGAACCGCGAGCCCGACGATGCTGCGCTCGACCGACGCCGCCGCCCTTACCGATCCCGCCGATCCCGCTGATCCCGACGCGTTCGTCTTCCGCGACCTCACGGTGGCGCATGCCGCGCCTGCGGCCCGGGACATCGTCCGTTTCGAGCTCGTCGATCCCGCCGGCGGCGAACTGCTGCCGTTCGAGCCCGGCGCGCACCTGCCCGTCCGCACGCCTGCCGGCGTGGTGCGCCGCTACTCGCTCTGCGGCGACCCGGCCGACACCGCCCGTTACGAGATCGCGGTCAAGCGTGACGCTGCGGGACGCGGCGGCTCCGCGAGCATGGCGGACCTGCTGCACCAGGGCTCGCTGCTGCCGGTGGCGGCGCCGCGCAACGAGTTCGCCCTGCATCCGCGCGCCCGCCGCTTCCTCTTCATCGCCGGCGGCATCGGCATCACGCCGATGATGTCGATGATGCGCCACCTCGCCGCGACCGGCGGACCTCCGTTCGCGCTCCACTACTGCACGCGCGATCCGGCGCATACCGCCTTCGCCGACGTCCTCGCCGAGGCGCCCTTCCGCGACTGCGCGACCCTGCACCACGACCACGGCGACGTGGCCCAGGCCTTCGACTTCTGGCCGCTCCTCGAGAAGCCGCAGCCCGGCACCCACGTCTACTGCTGCGGCCCGCGCGGCCTCATGGACGCCGTGCGCGACATGAGCGGCCACTGGGCCGGCGGCAGCGTGCATTTCGAGAGCTTCGGCGTGGACGCGGCGCTGCGGCGCCACGATCGTCCCTTCACCGTGCGGCTCACGCATTCGGGCACCTGCATCGACGTGCCCGCCGACCGCAGCATCCTCGAGGTCCTGCGCGAGCACGGGGTGGCGGTACGAAGCTCCTGCGAGGCCGGCAGCTGCGGGACCTGCCGCACCGGCCTCGTCGACGGCGAGGCCGAGCATCGGGACTTCGTGCTCGGCCCCGACGAGCAGGCGTCGCAGATCATGGTCTGCGTGTCGCGGGCGCGCGGCGAATCGCTCACCCTCGACCTCTGAGCCACGCCCTCCAAGGCACGCCCCATGGCAAACCCGCCGCCCTTGCGCATCGGCGTCGCCGGCCTCGGCCGCGCCTTCACGCTGATGCTGCCGACGTTCCGTGCCGACCCGCGCGTGCGCCTGGTCGCGGCCGCGGATCCGCTGCCTCGAGCACGCGCGCAGTTCGAGCACGACTTCGGAGGCCGCGCCTACACGAGCATCGACGCACTCTGCGCCGACGACGGGATCGACGTCGTCTACGTCGCCACGCCGCACGGCCTGCATGCGGAGCACGCCTGCGCGGCGCTGGCGCACGGCCGGCACGTGCTGGTGGAAAAGCCGATGGCCGTGTCGCTCGACGACTGCACGGCGATGATCGGCGCGGCGCGCGCGGCCGGGCGCCATCTCATCGTGGGACACAGCCACAGCTTCGACGGCCAGTACCTGCGCACCCGCGAGCTCGCCGCGAGCGGGGCCTACGGCGCGGTGCGCATGCTGCACGCCACCTACTTCACCGACTACATGTACCGCGCGCGGCGCCCCGAGGAGATGCGCACCGATGAAGGCGGCGGCGTGCTCTTCAGCCAGGCGGCGCACCAGATGGACATCGCGCGTCTCCTCGGCGGCGGCCTCGTGACCGGCGTGCGCGCGCATACCGGCAACTGGGATCCGGCACGGCCGACCGAAGGTGCGTACAGCGCGCTGCTCACGTTCGCCAATGGCAGCTTCGCGAGCCTCACCTACGTCGGCTACGCGCACTACGACGGCGACGAGCTCATGGATCGCATCGGCGAGATGGGCGAGCCCAAGTCGGACGCCGACTACGGCGCCGCGCGCCGGCGCCTGCGCGACGCACCGGACCCCGCTGCGGAGACGGCATTGAAGGCGGCCCGCAACTACGGCGGCGAGCGCTACGTGGAGCCCGCGGCCAGGGCTCCCGCGCACCACCAGCACTTCGGCCAGTTCATCGTGTGCTGCGAGCGCGCCGACCTGCGGCCCACGCCCGACGGCGTGGCCATCTACGCCGACGACGCGCGCCGTTTCGAGCCGGTGCCTGTACCTGCCGTGCCGCGCGCGGAGGTGATCGACGAACTGTGGCAGGCCGTCGTCGACGGGATGCTGCCGCTGCACTCCGGCGAGTGGGCGCGGGCGACGCTCGAAGCCTGCCGCGCCATGCTCGAATCGGCACGCACGGGTCGCGACGTGACGTTGCGCCTGCAGGTGACGGACGGCCGAGGCAACCCGTGACCGCCGGCCGCGCGGCGCGTGGCGGCGCGATCGCGGACTCCGCGCCCGACGACACGCAGGCTATCCTCCGCCACTGGCAGGAGGCCGTCCCCGGCGACCGTCTCGCGCATCTCGTGCGCGACGCGAGCCGCGCCTTCGCGCGCGCGCTCTCCGCGCGGCTTGCCGCACACGATGTCTCGTTCGGCCACTGGACCTTCCTGCGCGCGCTGTGGGAGCGCGATGGCCTGACGCAGAAGGAGCTGTCGGTGCAGGTCGGCGTGATGGAGCCGACGACGTTCGCCGCCGTGCGCGCGATGGAGGCCAGGGGCTACATCGTCCGCCGGCAACGCGCGGCCAACCGCAAGAACGTCTACGTGCACCTCACGCGCCAGGGCCGTGCCCTCGAGCGCAAGCTCGTGCCGCTCGCGGAGGAGGTCAACCGGGTGGGCGTGTCCGGCATCGCCGAGGTGGACGTCGCCATCGCGCGCCGCGTGCTGCTCACCATCCTCGGCAATCTCGCGCGCGAGACCGCAGGCGAGCAAGGTGACGTCCCCCGCGCCGGCTTGCCCGCAGCGGCGGGCGACCGCGCCCCGACCTGACGCCGCTCGTGGTCGCGCTGCGCGCCGTCAAGTCCGTGCTCGTGCTCATTCCCTTCTCGATGTGGCAGTCGCCCACGTGGAACGGCCAGCAGGGAGCGTTCCGCTTCCTGGTGATGGTGATGCTCGTCATGATCGTGGTGCTGCTGCCCGAGGAGGACGCATAGCGCGGGGGCCGCAGTGCATGTCGAGCGCGCCGGCGAGGTCGCGCAGCGCCGCCACGTTGTGCACGGGCAGGAACTCGTCGACATAAGGCAGGATCGCCCGGATCCCCGCGGGCCGCGCCTCGAAGCCGGCATAGCGCAGCAGCGGATTGAGCCACACGAGGCGCGCGCACGACTTCGAAAGACGCTCCATCTCGAACGACAGTCCTTCGCCGGCATCGGCATCGAGGCCGTCGCTGATCAGCAGCACGACCGCGTTCTGGCCGAGCAGGCGCCGTGACCAGCGCCGGTTGAAGCCAGCGAGGCACGCGCCGATGCGGGTGCCGCCCGCCCAGTCGTCCACCGCCGCCGCCACCCGCGCCAGGGCCACGTCCACGTCGCGGTGCGCGAGATGGCGCGTGATGTTGGTGAGGCGAGTGCCGAACACCAGCGTGTGCACGCGGTGGCGGTCGTTGGTGATCGCGTGCAGGAAGTGCAGCAGCATGCGCGCATAGCGGTCCATCGAGCCCGAGATGTCGCAGAGCACGACCAGCGGCGGCGTGCGCCGCACGCGCGCGCGGTACGCGAGGGGGGCGAGGTCGCGTGACGCGCCCGTCATCCGCCGCAAGGTCGCGCGCAGGTCGATGCGATGTCCGATGGGCGAGGCCCGCATGCGCCGCTGCGGGAGCTCCGGCAGCGGCAGGCGCAGCCGCGCGAGCATCGCCTTGACCTGCGCCAGCTCGTCGACCGTCATGGTGGCGAAGTCCTTGGTCTGCAGCACCTCGCGGGCGGAGAAGGTCTGCGCGGCATCGAGGTCGAGATCGTCGTCGCCCTCCGCCGGCGGCGGCGTGCGGGGCGCGTACGCCTGCGCGAGCCGCGACGGCAGCGGCGGCGGTTCGTCCCTTTCGGCGAGGCGGCCGAGCACGGCGGGCAGTTGCGAGGCGACGATGCGTTCGAGCAGGCGCGGATTCTTCCAGAAGAGATCGAAGGCCTGCTCGAAGATCGCGAGGTGCTCCTGCCGTGACACCAGCACGGCCGCGAGCGCCGCGCGGAAGTCGTCGCGCTGCGCCACGCCCACGACCTCGACCGCGGCCAGCGCATCGATCGCCTTCGCAGGCCCCACCGGCAAGCCGGCCGTGCGCAGCAGCCGGACGAAGTGCAGGACGTTCTCCGCGAGGTGGCCGCGCGGCAGCAGCGCGGGGGCGGCAGGCGAGATGGCGCTCATGGCGATGCGCCCACCTGGCGGCCCCTGCGGCTCATGCCGCCGTCGCGGCCGCCTGCGCCTCCGCGACGATCCGCGCCGACACGTCCGGCGGCAGCGCGCCGATGTCGTCCTGGTACTTGAGCAGCACGCCCAGCGTGTCGTTGACGACGGCGGGATCCAGCGCGATGCGATCGAGCGCCACCAGCGCCTCGGCCCAGTCCAGCGTCTCGGCCACGCCGGGCGCCTTGAAGAGATCCATCGAGCGCAGGCGCTGCGTGAACGCCACGACCTCGCGGGCGAGGCGCTCGGGAGCCTGCGGGCACTTGCGGCGCAGGATGGCGAGTTCGCGCGCGGCATCGGGATAGTCGACCCAGTGATAGAGGCAGCGGCGCTTGATGGCGTCGTGGATCTCGCGCGTGCGGTTCGAGGTGATGACCACGATGGGCGGTGTCGCCGCGCGCACCACGCCGAGCTCAGGAATCGTCACCTGGAAATCGGAAAGCACCTCGAGGAGATAGGCCTCGAAGGGCTCGTCGGTGCGGTCGAGCTCGTCGATGAGCAGCACCGGAGCGATGCCGTCGGGCGGGTCGATCGCCTGCAGCAGCGGGCGCTTGTGCAGGAAGCGCTCGGCGAAGATGTCGTGCGCGAGGGCGTCGCGGTTCGCACCGCCGCCTGCCTCGGCAAGCCGGATCTCGATCATCTGCCGCGGGTAGTTCCACTCGTACACGGCCGCGGCGGTATCGAGACCCTCGTAGCACTGGAGGCGGATCAGCGATCGCCCGAGACCGCTCGCGAGCACCTTCGCGATCTCCGTCTTGCCCACCCCCGCTTCCCCTTCGAGGAAGAGCGGCCGGCCGAGCCGCAAGGCGAGAAACACCGACGTGGCGAGGCGCCGATCCGCGACATAGTCCTGCGCGCCCAGGAGCGTCAGCGTGGCGTCGACATCGACAGGCAGGGGCGCGCACACCGGGGCAACCTCACCTGCAAAGGGGGCCTTGCTCATCCCGCGACTCCTGCGCCGCTCATACCGAATCCGCCGACGTGTCCTTGCCGCCGCGCAGCGCCGCCGCCTTGGCCCGCGACTTCCCGCCGCCCTTCGCCGCACCCCGTGCCGGCGCGGTGGCCGCCGCATTCCACTGCCAGTCGCGCACCTCGGGCATGTCGTCGCCGTGCTCGCGGATGTAGCAGTAGTGCTCGCGCAGCTTGTCACGCAGCGCCTGCTTCACGTACGCGGCACGCGCGCCGAGCCCCGGCAGCGCGTCGATCACCGCACCCACGAGGTGGAAGCGGTCGATCCCGTTCAGCACGCACATGTCGAAGGGCGTGGTGGTGGTGCCCTCCTCCCGGTAGCCGCGCACGTGCCAGTTGTCGTGGCTGTGGCGCTTGTAGGTGAGCTTGTGGATGAGCGTGGGATAGCCGTGGAACGTGAACAGCACCGGCCGGTCGGTGGTGAAGATCGCGTCGAAGTCGGCATCGTGCATGCCGTGCGGATGATCGCGCTGCGGCTGCAGCTTCATGAGGTCGACCACGTTGACCACGCGCACCTTGAGCTCGGGCAGTTCGCGGCGGATGAAGTCGGCGGCGGCGAGCGTCTCCAGCGTGGGGACGTCGCCGCAGCAGCCGAGCACGACGTCGGGCACGCTGCCGCGATCGGTGCTCGCCCATTCCCAGATCGACACGCCCGCTGCGCAGTGGCTGGCGGCCTCGTCCATGGTCAGCCACACCTGCTGCGGCTGCTTGCCCGCCACGACCACGTTGACGTAGTTGCGCGAGCGCAGGCAATGGTCGGTCACCGACAGCAGGCAATTGGCATCCGGCGGCAGGTAGATGCGGATGACCTCGGCCTTCTTGTTCGCCACGTGGTCGAGGAAACCGGGGTCCTGGTGCGAGAAGCCATTGTGGTCCTGCCGCCAGACGTGCGAGCTCAGGAGGTAGTTGAGCGAGGCGACCGGCGCGCGCCACGGGATGTGCCCGCACACCTTGAGCCACTTGGCGTGCTGGTTGAACATCGAGTCGACGATGTGCACGAACGCCTCGTAGCAACTGAAGAAGCCGTGGCGGCCGGTGAGCAGGTAGCCTTCGAGCCAGCCTTGGCACTGGTGCTCCGACAGCACTTCCATCACGCGCCCGTCGGGCGCCAGGTGATCGTCGGTGTCCCAGATGTCGGCGACGTAGCAGCGCTTGGTCACCTCGAGCACGTCCTGCCAGCGATTGGAGTTGTTCTCGTCGGGGCTGAAGAGACGGAAGTTGCCCGCGGCGAGGTTGGCCTTCATCACGTCGCGCAGGAAGGTGCCCATCACCCGGGTGGCTTCGGCGAAGGTCGCGCCGCGCTCGCCGGTCGCCACGGCATAGGCGCGGAAGTCCGGCAGCTCGAGGTCGCGCAGCAGCAGACCGCCGTTCGCATGCGGGTTGTCGCTCATGCGGCGCGTGCCCTTGGGAGCAAGCGCCGCGAGCTCGGGGACGAGCGCGCCGTTCGCGTCGAACAGCTCCTCCGGCCGGTAGCTCTTCATCCAGCCTTCGAGCACCCGGATATGCGAGGGCTTGTCCATGTCGGACATCGGCACCTGGTGCGCGCGCCAGTAGTCCTCGCACTTCTTGCCGTCGATGAAGGGCGGACAGGTCCAGCCCTTGGGCGAGCGCAGCACGATCATCGGCCAGCGCGGACGGCCCTTGAATCCCTTCGTGCGAGCCTCGCGCTGGATCGCCTTGATCCTCGCCACGACCGCGTCGAGCGTCGCTGCCATCAGCGGGTGCATCTTCGCGGGGTCGTGCCCCTCCACGAAATGCGGCTCGTAGCCCATGCCCTCGAGATAGCTTGCGAGCTCGTCGTGCGGGATGCGCGCGAGGTAGCAGGGATTGGCGATCTTGTAGCCGTTCAGGTGCAGGATCGGCAGCACCGCACCGTCGCGGACCGGGTTGAGGAACTTGTTGCCGTGCCAGCCCGCCGACAGCGGGCCGGTCTCCGCCTCGCCGTCGCCGACCACCGCGGCGACGATGAGGTCGGGATTGTCGAAGGCCGCGCCGTAGGCGTGGGCGAGCACGTAGCCCAGTTCGCCACCCTCGTGGATCGAGCCGGGCGTTTCGGGTGCGACGTGGCTCGGAATGCCGCCCGGGAAGCTGAACTGCTTGAACAGGCGCTGCATCCCAACAGCGTCCTGCGTGATGCCGTGATAGCGCTCGGTGTAGGTGCCCTCGAGGTACGCGTTCGCCACCAGCGCCGGGCCGCCGTGGCCGGGACCGGCGAGATAGATCACGTCGAGGCCCTGCTCGACGATCACGCGATTGAGGTGCGCGTAGATGAAGTTGAGCCCGGGCGTGGTGCCCCAGTGGCCGAGCAGGCGCGGCTTGATGTGCTCGCGTCGGAGCGGCTTGCGCAGGAGCGGATTGTCGTAGAGGTAGATCTGCCCCACCGACAGGTAGTTGGCGGCGCGCCAGTACGCGTCGATGCGGCCGAAGTCGATACTGGCGGAAGCCGCGGAGCGCGGGCGGACGGGCGTGGCATGCGCCCTGGCGGTCGCCAGTGGCGCGGGAGACTTGCGGGCTGAACGGGGCATGGCGGTGCGTCGGGAGGCGGGTGGTCGATAGTATCGCGCCACCGGGCACGATCCTGCTTCGCGCGATTCGCGGATGCCGTGCCGCGTCATCCCACCGTGCGCCGCGGCCGCGCTGCACGCCGCGGCGCGACCACGCTTCCCGCGTCGAGCGACCACTCGGGAACCGCGAAGCGCTCCGCGAGGAACTGCGAGAACGCGCGAACCTTGGCAGACAGGTGTCGCCGGCTCGGGTACATCACGTGGATCGGCGTGGCCGGGGGTGGATAGCCGCGCAGGATCGGCACGAGGCGCCCCGCCCGCACCGCCGGACCCACGGCGAAGTCCGGCTCGCAGGTGATGCCTGTCCCTTCGCATGCCATCGCTGCGAGGAAGTTGCCGTTGTTCGCGAATACCGGCCCGCTCACCCGCACGCGGTGCGTCTGGCCATCCGGTCCGTTGAAGGTCCACACGTCGCGTTGCGACGCGTACTGGTACAGGAGGCACGAATGGCGCACGAGATCCTCAGGCGTTTGCGGCTCGCCGTGCCTCGCGAGATACGACGGCGACGCGCAGCACACGAGCGCCGTCGTGCCGATGCGCCGTCCAACGAGATTGCTCGCCGGAGAGCCGCCGATGCGCACGGCAGCATCGAAGCCCTCGTCGACGAGATCGCTCATGCGATCGGAGAGTTCCACGTCGACGCGCACCTGCGGGTATCGGGCCATGAAGGCCGCCACTGCGCCCGCGAGGTGCGCATTGCCGAAGCCGGTCCCGCAGGTGATGCGCAGCGTGCCGCGCGGCTTCACCGTCTCGGCACTCGCCGATGCTTCGGCCTCGTCGAGGTCGGCCAGGAGTTGCACGCCGTGCTCGTGGAACGTGCGCCCCGGCTCGGTCAGCGAGAGACGGCGGGTGGTGCGGTTGAGCAGCCGCGTGCCGAGGTGCGCCTCGAGGTCGGCCACGAGGCGCGACACCGACGACACCGACACGCCCAAGCGCTCGGCAGCTCCGGCGAAGCTGCCAGCCTCGACCACCTTGACGAAAGCCTCGATCGCCTGAAACCGGTCCATGTCCTATTGTTGCATATTGCGCAATGATCTTTCCCGTGGTGGCATATTTATTCCTGCATCCGGAAGTGTCATCATCATCTCGTCGAAACGCTCGTGCCTTGCGACGCAGCGGATACGGTTCCCGCATCACTGGATTTCCACCCACCCTCTCACTGGAGTTGCACCATGAAGCTCTACTTCTCCCCTGGCTCCTGCGCGCTCGCGGCCCACATCGCGCTCGCGGAGGCGGCAGTGCCCCACGAGTCCGTGAAGGTCGACCTGCGCAAGCACGTCACGGCCGACGGGACCGACTACTACACGATCAACCCGCGCGGCTACGTGCCGTTCCTCGCGCTCGACGACGGCAGCACGCTGTCCGAGGTCGCGGTGATCCTGCAGTACGTCGCGGACCGCAAGCCGGGCACCCTGGCGCCGGCGTTCGGCAGCTTCGACCGCTACAAGCTCATGGAGTGGCTCACCTTCATCGGCACCGAGATCCACAAGACCTATGGTCCGCTGTGGTACCCGACCACGCCGGAAGCCACCAAGAACGCCAACAAGGAGAAGCTCGCATCGCGCTACGATCTCATCGAGAAGACGCTCGCGGGGCAGCCCTACCTCATGGGTGACGCGTTCTCCGTCGCCGATGCGTACCTCTACACGGTCACGCGCTGGGCGCCTCACCTCAAGGTGGACCTGGCCGCCTTCCCGGCGGTGGCGCAGTACATGGCGCGCGTCGAGCAACGCCCTGCCGTGCAGAAGGCGCTGGCAGCGGAAGGGCTCAAGTAGGGCGAGACGGGCCCCCGGACGCGCCACGCCTCTTACGCAACGAGAGGGCCAGGACCGCCCCACGACGACGTCCGGGCGCGCTTCGCGCCCGCGTCCGCGCGACATACGCCCCGCGACACCGTCTTCTCGCCATGCCTCCTGCGCTCCCCACGTTGTTCCTGTCGCACGGCTCGCCCATGCACGCGGTGCGGGCCGGTCCCATCGGCGAAGCATGGGCCGCCCTCGCGCACGGCCTGCCGCGGCCGCGCGCCATCGTCATGGCGTCGGCACATTGGGAGAGCCAGGTGCCGCTCGTCTCCGGATCGGCGCGTCCGCAGACCATCCACGACTTCGGCGGCTTTCCGCCAGAGCTGTACGCCATCGAGTATCCGGCACCCGGGGCGCCGGAGATCGCCGCACGCGCGGCGGGCCTCCTGCGCGATGCCGGCATCACTGCCGGCATCGACGGCTGCCGCGGACTCGACCACGGGGCGTGGGTGCCGCTGCTGCACATGTTTCCGCGTCACGATATCCCGGTCGTGCAGGTTTCCCTGCAACCCGACCGCGGGACGGCGCATCACGTCGCGCTCGGCCGCGCCCTGCGTCCGCTCGCGCGCGAAGGCGTGCTGCTCGTCGGATCCGGCCATGCCACGCACAACCTGCGCGACTGGATGCGGCATCGCGACGACGGCACGCCGTTGCCGTACGTCGAGGCATTCACGCGATGGCTCGCGGAGCACGTGGCGGCGCACGACGTCGACGCGCTCGTCGGCTACCGGGACGCCGCGCCCGGCGCCGCGCGCGCGCATCCGACCGAAGAGCACTACCTGCCGCTGCTGGTGGCCCTCGGCGCTGCCGCGCCCGATGGGCGCGTCGAGCGCGTGATCTCGGGCTACGAGGGAGGCGCGCTGGCGATGGACGCCTTCGTGTTCCACCCCGCGCCCGATCCGGCGCGCTGATCAGGCCTGCGTGAACCGCAGCTTCTCGCCCGCCACCTCGATCACGTCGCCAGTGACGAGCGCGCGTGGCTCCTTCCCGATCGAGTCGCCGTTCACGCGCGGATAGCCCGCGCCTTCCACGTGGGTGACGAAGAAGCCGTGCGGACGGCGCGTCACCACGATCACGCCCACCCCCGGCGTGCCGAACGTGGCGATCACGCGATCGAGCACGCGCACGCTGCCGCGGTGGGGGCCGCCTGTCCATTCGACGCGCGCCTCCGGAAAGCGCGTCTTCGACCTGTGCGACGACGGGACCGGCAGGTCGGTGCTCGCGTCTTCCGTCCCGAGCAACGGGCCGAGCCCCGGCATCAGCATGGTGCGCTCGAGATCGATCTCGGCTGCGGCCCTGCTGTCGATGTACTTCAAGCTGTAGGCGCCGAGTTCGATCACGTCGCCGTGCTGCAGGATGCGCCGCGCCTGCGGCCTGCCGTTGACGGCCACCGCGGCGGCGGTGCCTTCGAGGATGTAGTCGTTGCCGACCACCGAGATGCTCGCGTGCACGTCGGCAACCGCCGGATCGTCGACGACGACGTCGTTGCCCGTCGCACGGCCGATCGTGAGCGGCTCCTCGTCGAGGAAGCGCTGCATGACGATCGCGCCTTCGCTGGACAGGACGAGCTTCGCCATCGCCTACTTCCTGAACAGGCCCGCGACGAAGCGGCACAGGCGCTGCCACGGTCCGGGGGATGACGCGGCGAACGGCGCCCGCACACGAGCGAGGATCACCGAGACGTTGTCGAACCCGCCGTTGTCCTTGGCCGCCTGCACGAGGTGGTGCGCGGCTAGCGGAAGGTTGGCCGAGAGGCCCGTCACGATGAGTTCGATGTCGGCGTCCTCCACGAGGTCGTTCAGGCCGTCGGAACAGAAGAGGTAGACGTCGCCCGGCAGCGCGGCCTCGTCGGCGAGATGGGGACTCACCTGCGCCTCGATGCCGAGCGCGCGGGTGACGAGGCTGCGATTGTGGGAGTGGCGCGCCTCCGTCGCCGAGATCATGCCCAGGTCCACCTGGTCGCGCAGCAGCGAATCGTCGCGCGTGAGCAGCGCGAGCGTGCCCTCGCGCACGCGGTACACGCGCGAGTCCCCCACATGGGCGAAGGCGATCCGGTTGTCGTGGAACACCGCGCAGGCCAGGGTGGTGCCCATGCCGCGGTAGCGCGCGTCGGCACGGCCCGCGTCGTGGATCGCCTCGTTGGCTCGGTTTATGCTTTTTGCCAATGCGTGCAGCGGCTGGCGGTCGCGATCCAAGGCGTCGAAGACCGGAACGACGGTCCGGAGTCCCGCGATCAGGGTCTCCGTGGCCATGGCGCTCGCCACCTCCCCCGCGCGATGGCCGCCCATGCCATCGGCGAGCACGACGAGGCCGAGGTCGGCGTCCACGGCGATGCTGTCCTCGTTGTACTGGCGTACGTTCCCCACGTCGGTGAGGGCCGCGACTTCAAGGAAATCGCCCATCATGGTTCAATGGATCGGTCGAGGGTCGGCGGGCGGGTGGATGGCGGCGACGCGGGCCATTCGGGAAACCGGCCGCCCGGGTGTGCTGCAAGGCAAGTATTGCATGCCCGCACGGGCCGGCGTGCCTGCCTGACGTGCGTCGCATCCCGCCTTTGGCACAATCGCACCTGCGCCGACCGCCTTCCGTCATGAACGACACCTCCGCCACGCGCCGCACGCTCGCCCGTTACGAGATCCTGGACGAGATCGCCCAAGGGGCGATGGGTGTCGTGTACAAGGCGCGCGATCCGCTCATCGATCGCATCGTGGCCATCAAGACGATCACGCTCGGCCTGTCGGATGCGGAGACCGAGGCCTACGAGCGGCGCTTCTTCCGCGAGGCGAAGTCCGCCGGCCGCCTCAACCACCCGAACGTCGTGACGATCTTCGACGTGGGCAAGACCGAGGGCGTCGCCTACATCGCGATGGAGTTCCTCGACGGGCAGTCGCTACGCGAGATCATGGACTCCGGCGTGGTGCTGCCGCCGCAGCGCATCGCCGACATCGCGGCCGAGGTCGCCGAGGGCCTGGCGTTCGCCCACGACAATGGCGTGGTCCACCGCGACGTGAAGCCCGCGAACGTGATGGTGCTCGCCAGCGGCGCGGTGAAGATCACGGACTTCGGCATCGCGCTGCTGCCCACCGGCACGCGCACGCTCGCCGGCAACGCCTTCGGCTCGCCGCGCTACACGTCGCCCGAGCAGGTGATGGGCCGCCCGGTGGACGGTCGCTCCGACATCTTCTCGCTCGGCGCCACCCTCTACGAGATGCTGACCGGCGCGTCGCCGTTCCAGGGCGGCGACCTCAATACGATCCTGAAGCAGGTCCTCTCCGATCCCACGCCGCCGCCGTCGAGCTGCAATCCGCGGATCCCGCGCGCCTTCGATCACATCGTGGGCAAGGCGCTGGCCAAGGATCCCGCCGACCGCTACCAGACGGCGCAAGCGATGGCGCAGGACCTGCGCCGCTTCGACGCACTCGAGCTTGGCACCGCCGGCCCCGGTCCGCTGTCGGCGCTCGAGCATCCGACCACGCCCTTCGACGTGCGCGATCTCGTGCCACCTCCGGATGAGCCACTGGCGGCAGCGGTCGCCGCGCCGGCCAATGCGCATCCTGGCGAGATCCCGGCAACGGCCGACGTCGCGGCGGCGGAGCCCCGTGTCTCGCCCGCCGTCTCCGGCCCGTGGTGGCGCCGACGTTCCACAGCCTTCGTCGCACTCGGCGTGATGCTGATGGCGATCGCCGTCGCGCTCGGCTTCCGCGACCGTCCGGCGAGCGATGCCGGTGCCGTGACGCAGACGTCAGGACAAGCGAGGGCCGCCGGGGGTGCAACGGCGATCGCGCCGGCGACGACCTCGGACGAGGCCACGCGCTCCGCGCCGGTGGCGTCCGCGTCGGCGGGAACGGCGAGCCCGGCGGAAACGGCGAGTCCCGCACCGGCCAACGGCGCTGGCGCGTCGTCCGCTGCGGCGCGGGGCGCGCTGGCGACACCGGGGATCACGGGCGATGCCGGCCCGGCCATTACGGGTGCTGTCATCAGCTCCGCCGCCCCTGGTGCTGCCGCTCCTGCTGCCACCGCGCCCGCTCCTGCTGCCACCACGCCCGCTCCTGCCGCCGCCTCCTCCACCCCGATGGCCGCTGCGCCCGCGCCACGGCCGATGGGGCGCGTGAGCTTCGCCGTCGCCCCCTGGGGCGAGATCTACGTCGATGGCCGTCGCCGCGGCATCGCGCCGCCGCTGAGCGAGTTGCGGCTACCCGCGGGCAAGCACGTCGTGGAGATCCGCAACGCCACCTTCCCGTCACATCGCGAGACGATCGACCTCGGGGCCGGCCAGGCCATTCGCATCAGGCACAAGTTTCCATGACCCGACCGTCCCTCGTCCGCCGCGGCGTGGCGCTTTCCGCGTTCGCGGCGATGCTCGCCGCCTGCGCCACCCCGTCCCCTCCCGCCCCCGCCGCGGTGGAGACGCCCCCACCGGCGATGCCGGCGCCACCACCGTCACCGCCGCTGCCACCGCCGCCACCGCCACCACCGCCGCCCACGGCGGCCTCCGAACTCGCCGCCGGCATCAAGGGCTACGACGACGGCGAATACCAGGCCGCGGGCGAGCACTTGCAAGCTGCGCTCGACATGGGGCTCGCCAACGCCTCGGATCGCGCGCAGGCGCACAAGTACCGCGCCTTCATGGTGTGCGTGAGCGGCCGCGAGAAAGCCTGCCGCGACGAGTTCCGGTTCGCGCTCGAGGCCGATCCGCAGTTCGCGCTGGCGCCCGCGGAGGCCACGCATCCGGTGTGGCCCAAGGTGCTGGCGAGCGTCAAGGCGGAGATGGCGCGTGCCGCGGCGCGAAAGGCGCCGGCCAAGGGCGGTGGGAAGAAGGCAGCGCCCAAGCGCGCACCCGGCACCGCGCCGCCGTCACCGCCGCCGAAATCACCGCAATGAATGGCCCTACAGCAGCAGGGCACGCGGGCGAGCGGGAAGAGATATGAATATCCAGGCATTGGCCAGTGCCATCTGCATGCTCCTGACGAGCGGTGCATGGGCCGCGCCCGACTTTTCATTCCAGCCGTCGTGCCCCGTGGAAGGACAGCAGGTGGTGCTGACCTCCGTGCAGCATCCCGGCTCGGGGCCAACGTTCTCCGTGGCGCTCTCGACCGAGCTGCAAGACGCGCGCGTGCTGAAGATCGTGTACCTTGCAACGCCCATGTTTTATCCGGAAGGTCCGCCACAACGAACGGATGTGGCGCTTCCCAAGCTGGCCGCCGGCGACTACGTGATCACCACGTTCTACCGCATCGATCATGGCGGTGGGATGCTCACCCCGGAGGTCTTTGCGGGCATGACCGAGCTTCGGGTGAGGGCGACCGAAGAATCGCCTTGCGCCTGGCGCGTCGTTGCACCCCAAGGCGCCACGCTCAGCGCTGCGATTGGATCGCCATTGCCTGGTGGCTTGTCGGTTCGGGTCCTGGATGCGAACGGAGCCCCCGTGAAGGGTGCACAGGTCCGGTATCAGCGACTGCGACTCGAAGGTGACCTGCTTGCAGCTACCTACCCTACCGCCGACGCCGTGCTCGGCTCGAGCACGGCGATCACCGATGAAGCGGGCTTTACCTCGGCGAAAGCGGTTGCCGGATCGACTGCGGGCTCGTACCAGTACGTGGCCATCGTCTCGCACGCCAACGAGAGTCGACGGGCTTACTTCACGCTACGCAACGTCGCGATCACGGAAACGCGATCGGCGCTACCCGTCATCGAGTATCGCAATGTCTCGACGGGGCACTACTTCATGACCGCGAATGCCGACGAGATGGCGATGCTCGACGCCGGCGTCTTCACCGGATGGCAGCGCACCGGGGTCACGTTCGCCGCGTTCGGCGATTCCAGCGGCAGGTCTCCGGTGTGCCGCTTCTACGGCCGTCCCGAGGCCGGATTGGACTCGCACTTCTACTCCGCCTCGCCGGCGGAATGTCAGGACGTGGTTGCGCGCTTTCCCCATGCCTGGTCCCTGGAGACCACGCAGGCATTCTGGGCCGACCTGCCGGATCTCCAAACGGGCGGATGCTCCATCGGGGTTCCGCTGCACCGCGTCTACAACAACCGGCCCGATTCGAATCACCGCTACCTGCCGTCCCTCGTCGCAGCGCGCGCGATGGTGACGAGCTTCGGGTATGTGGCCGAAGGCTACGGTCCCGACGCTGTTGCCATGTGCGTCCTGCCGTAGCGTAGCCCGGCGTTTGCTCGCCCGGAACGAGCGCACTGGGCGCGGCATTCGCGCCCCGTGTTCCTGATCAGCCGTCAGCCGGCCGCCGTCACCGCCCGCGCCGTCAGCACCGGAATGAGATGCGCCCGGTACGCCGCCGAGCCGTGGATGTCGCTGTTGAGCCCCGTCGCCGGCATCTTCACCGCCTTGGCCGCATCCGCAGTGAAGCTCCTGGCGAGCGCGTCTTCCAGCGCCTTCGCGCGGAACACCGACGATCCCGCGCCGGTGACCGCCACCCGCACGCCGCCCGCCGTCTGCGCCACGAACACGCCCACCAGCGCGAAGCGCGACGCCGGCTGCACGAACTTCACGTACGCCGCCCTGGCGGGAATCGGGAAGCTCACGCTGGTGATGAGCTCATCCTCGCCGAGGGCGGTCTCGTACAGGCCCTTGAAGAAGTCGTCGGCCGCGATCTTGCGCTTGCTGGTGTGCACCGTGGCGCCGAGGCCGAGCACCCCCGCGGGATAGCACGCGGCAGGATCGTTGTTGGCGAGCGAGCCGCCGATGGTGCCCATGTTGCGCACCTGGCGGTCGCCGATGCCTTCGGCCAGCGCGGCAAGCGCGGGAATGGCGGCGCGCACCTCCTTCGACGCCGCCACCTCGGCATGGCGCGTCATCGCGCCGATCACGATGTCCTTGCCCTCGTGCCGGATGCCCTTCATCTCGGCGATGCCCGACAGGTCCACCAGCGTGCCGGGCTGCGCGAGGCGCAGCTTCATCGCCGCGACGAGGCTCTGCCCGCCCGCGAGCGCCTTGCCGCCGCTTTGCGCGATGAGCGCCGCGGCACTGGCCACCGAATCCGCCTTCTTCATCTCGAAGCTGTACATGGTCGTTTCCCCGTTCAGGCCGCGGCCTTGGCCGCCTGGATCGCCTGCCACACGCGGTGCGGCGATGCAGGCATCTGGATGTCCTTCACGCCGACGGCGGCGAGCGCGTCGCGCACGGCATTCATCATCGCCGGCGGCGAGCCGATCGCGCCCGCCTCGCCGCAGCCCTTGGCGCCCAACGGATTGTGCGTGCAGGGCGTGACCTGGGTGCCGACCTTGAAGGTGGGCAGGTCGTCGGCGCGCGGCATCGCATAGTCCATGAAGCTGCCGGAGACGAGCTGTCCGCTGGTGGGGTCGTAGACGCAGTTCTCGAGCAGCGCCTGGCCCAGGCCCTGCGCGAGGCCACCGTGCACCTGCCCCTCGACGATCATCGGATTGATGATGTTGCCGAAGTCGTCGCTGGCCGCGAACGCCACGACTTCGGTCACCCCGGTGTCGGGATCGATCTCGACCTCGCAGATGTGCGTGCCCGCGGGATAGGTGAAGTTGGTGGGGTCGTAGAAGGCGGTCTCGTCGAGCCCCGGCTCGAGCTTGTCCAGCGGATAGTTGTGCGGGACGTAGGCCGCGAGCGCGACCTCGCCGAAGGCCTTGCTGCGATCGGTGCCGGCCACGGTGAACTTGCCGTCCTTGAATTCGATGTCGCTCTCCGCGGCCTCGAGCAGGTGCGCGGCGATCTTCTTGCCCTTGGCGATGATCTTGTCCACCGCCTTCACGATCGCCGTGCCGCCGACGGCGAGCGACCGCGAGCCGTAGGTGCCCATGCCGAAGGGAATGCGGCCGGTATCGCCGTGGACGATCTCCACCGTGGCCATGTCGATGCCGAGCTTGTCGGCGACCACCTGGGCGAAGGTCGTCTCGTGACCCTGCCCGTGGCTGTGCGAGCCCGTGAACACGGTCACGCCGCCGGTGGGATTCACGCGCACCTGACCCGCCTCGTACAGGCCCGCGCGCGCGCCGAGCGCGCCGGCGATGTTCGACGGCGCGAGTCCGCAGGCCTCGATGTACGACGAGTAGCCCAGGCCGCGCAGCTTGCCGCGCTTCGCGGCTTCGGCCTTGCGGGCGGGAAAGCCCGCGACGTCGGCCATCTTCATCGCGTCGTCGAGCGTGGCCTCGTAGTTGCCGGTGTCGTAGGTGAGCGCGACCGGCGTGGCGTAGGGGAAGCTGCGGATGAAGTTGCGGCGGCGGATCTCGTCCTGCGCGATGCCCATGTCGACGCCGACCTGATGCACCACGCGCTCGACGACGTAGGTGGCCTCCGGCCGCCCGGCGCCGCGATACGCATCGACGGGCACCGTGTTGGTGAAGGCGGCGGTGACCTCGCAGTAGATCGCCGGCGTGGCGTACTGACCCGCGAGCAGAGTCGCGTAGAGGATGGTGGGGATGCAGGAGGCGAAGGTGGACAGGTACGCACCGAGATTCGCCGTGGTGGTCACGCGCATCGCCAGGAACTTGCCGTCCTTGTCGCAGGCCATCTCGGCATGCGTGACGTGATCGCGGCCGTGCGCGTCGGAAACGAACGACTCGCTGCGCTCGGCCGCCCAGCGGATCGGGCGGTTGACGTGCTTGCTCGCCCACACCATCGCCGTCTCTTCGGCGTAGAGGTAGATCTTGGAGCCGAAGCCGCCGCCGACGTCGGGCGCGATCACGCGCACTTTCGTCTCCGGGAGGCCCAGCACGAACGCGGTCATCAAAAGCCGCTCGACGTGCGGATTCTGGCTCGCCACGTACAGCGTGTACGACTGGTCGGCGCGGCTGTACGAGGCCACCGCGGCGCGCGGCTCGATGGCGTTGGGCACCAGCCGGTTGTTGACGATATCCACCTTGGACACGTGATGGGCCCTGGCGAAAGCGGCGTCGACGGCTGCCTTGTCGCCCAGCGCCCACGTGTAGCACTTGTTGCCCGGCGCCTGCTCGTGGATCTGCGGTGCGCCGGGCTTCAGCGCATCCACGCAGCTCACCACCGCCGGCAGCACCTCGTAGTCGACGGCGATCATCTCCGCCGCGTCCTTGGCCTGGTTCACCGTCTCGGCGATGATCATGGCCACCGGGTCGCCGACGTGACGCACCTTGCCCTGCGCGAGCACCGGATGCGGCGGCTCGTTCATCGGCTTGCCGTCGGTGCCGGTGATGAGCCAGCCGCAGGGAAGCCCGTTCACGCCCGTGAGGTCGGCGCCCGTGTAGATCGCGACCACGCCCGGCGCCGCCTTCGCGTCCTTCGTGTCGATGCTGCGGATGTTTGCGTGCGCATGCGGCGAGCGCAGGAAACAGGCGCAGGCCTGCCGCGGCATCACCACGTCGTTGGTGTACTGGCCCGTGCCGGTGAGGAAACGCTGGTCCTCGCGCCGGCGCACCGCCTGGCCGATCGGCCCGGATTCGTTCGCACCCATGTCCGCCTCCTTACTTCGCCATGGCGGCGGCACCCATCTGCACCGCCTTCACGATGTTCTGGTAGCCCGTGCAGCGGCACAGGTTGCCTTCGAGCTGCTCGCGGATCTTGCGTTCGTCAGCACCCGGATGCCGCGCGACGAGGTCGAGCGCGCTCATCACCATGCCCGGCGTGCAGAAGCCGCACTGCAGGCCGTGGCACTCGCGGAACGCCGCCTGCATCGGGTGCAGCGTGCCGTCCTCCGCGGCGATGCCCTCGATGGTCGTGATCGCGGCACCGGCCATCTGCGCCGCGAGCACGTTGCAGGACTTGATCGCGCGGCCATCGGCGAGCACCGTGCAGGCACCGCATTGCGCGGTGTCGCAACCGACGTGCGTGCCGGTCAGCGCGAGATCGGTGCGCAAGAGGTCGACGAGCAGCGTGCGCTCGTCGACGGTCGTGGTGACGGCCTTGCCGTTCACGGTGAGCGAAAGCGGAATGGACACGAATGTTCTCCTCGGATGCGCCCGACCGATCTTGCGTCGGCCCGACGTGACGGCCTGCAAAAGAAGGGCAAGGATACTGCGCAAAGGCTCGTTGCGGCAATTCGTGCACATGCGGGCTTTCTCGCGGCGCAGCAACGCGACGTGGCAGCCGTTCCGCCGCGGCTTGCGACGGTCGCTCGCACGTTCTGGCAAAGTACGGGCATGAAACGCCTCCTCGCATTCCTTGCCTGGATGTGCCTGCCCGCGGCCGCCGCAACGGCGGCGCAGGCGCCCGAAGTCGTCCTGGTTCCGCGGCAGCTGTCCCCGCACGGCTGGTTCTTCGGGGGCGAGGCCCGCAGGGCCCGTCGCGGCGCGACCGAGAGCGACAGACGCGCGGGCGCCGCCAGTTGCAGGCTCGTGCAAGGCGGGCGCAAGTGAGCGCGGACGTCGATCCGTTCCTCGCCGTGGCCATCCGCGCCGCGCGCACGGCCGGCAGCATCATCGTCGATGCCGCGCGCGACCTCGTGCGCCTGCCCACCTTCTCCAAGGAGCACGCGCAGGTCGTCTCCGGCGCCGACATGGAAGCCGAGGACGCGATCATCGCCACGATCCGCGGCGCCTTTCCCGAGCATGCGATCCTGGGCGAGGAGTCGGGCCACATCGCCGGCGCGCGCGAGGGCGGCGGCTATCGCTGGCTGGTGGATCCCATCGACGGCAGCGCGAACTTCGTCCACGGCTATCCTGCCTACGCGGTATCCATCGCACTCGTGCACGGCACCGAGATCACTCACGCGGTGATCCTCGATCCCCTGCGCGACGACCTGTACGCCGCGTGCAGGGGCAAGGGCGCGACCTGCAACGACGTGGCGCTTCGCGTATCGACCTGCGTCGAACTGCAGGGCGCGCTGGTCGCCACCGTGGCGCCGCCTCGCGGGCACGCGCAGCTCGCGGCGTACCTGCCCACGCTCACGGTCCTGGCGCAATCCTGCGCGGGAGTGCGGCAGGCGGGCAGCTGCGCGCTCTCCCTCGCACAGCTCGCCGCCGGGCGCGTCGACGCCTTCTGGATGACGGGGCTCAAGCCGTGGGACATCGCAGCCGGCGCGCTGGTGGTGCGCGAGGCCGGCGGGCGCATCGGCGACTTCGCCGGCGGCACCCAGTTCCTGCGTACCGGCGAGGTCATCGCCGCGGCGCCCGGCGTGTTCAATCCGCTTCGCGAGGCACTCGCCACCGCACGCGCGCCGCAGCCGTGACCCGGCGCGCGGGCCGGGACGGACGGTCGTGAACCCCGGCAGCACGACGGGCACGCCGTGACCGGGCGCGGGGGGCGCGCGCCCCGACTACGGCTGCCAGGGTAGGCGGTCGAGGTCCACGTTGCCGCCGCTCACGATCACGCCGACGCGCTTGCCCGCGACGTCGATCGTCCGCTCGAGCATCGCCGCGAACGGCACCGCCGACGACGGCTCGATCACGATCTTCACCTTCTCCCACACGAGCCGCATGGCGGCCACGATCGCCTCCTCGCTGCAGGTGCCGATCGCGGCGACGTGCGTGCGCAACGCGTGCAGGGTGCGTGGCGCCACCGACGAGCGCAGGCCGTCGGCGATCGTCGTGGTGCTGGCGATCGCCTCCACACGGCCGCTCACGAAGCCGCGAGCGGCATCGTCCGCGTTGGCGGGCTCGGCGCCGAGTACGGTGATCCCGGGCTCCATCCCCCGCGCGGCGATCGCCGTGCCGGAGAGCAGGCCACCACCGCCGACCGGCGCCACCACGACGTCGAGATCCGGCGCCTCGGCCAGGAGTTCGAGCGTGGCCGTGCCCTGCCCCGCGATCACCGCGGGATCGTCGTACGGATGCACCAGCGCGCCGCCGGTCGCGCGCAGCACCTCGGTGCACATCGCCTCGCGCGCCGCTACCGTCGGCGCGCAGAAGTGCACGGCGGCGCCGAAGCTCTCGACGTTGGCCACCTTGATGCGTGCGGCGTTGTCCGGCATCACGACGTGCGCCGGGATGCCGCGCTGCCGCGCGGCGTAGGCGAGCGCCGCGCCGTGATTGCCCGACGAATGCGTGACCACGCCGCGCTGCGCCACCTCCGCATCGAGAGCGAGTACCGCATTGCACGCGCCCCGCGCCTTGAAGGCGCCGATGCGTTGCAGGTTCTCGCACTTGAGCCAAAGGCGCGCGCCGAGCACGGCATCGAGGGCGGGACTGCACAGCACCGGGGTGCGCTGCACATGAGGGCGAATGCGCTCGTGCGCGGCACGGATGGCGGCAAGGTCGGGAAGGGTGAGGTCGGGGGCAGAAGGAGGCATCGGAGCGCGGGGCCAGGTCAATTCGATTCGGACGGGGCTGCTCGTTCGCAGGCCCGATGCGGGAAACGCGTCTGCGCGAGCGTCAGAACGGCAGCGAGACCTGCGCCACCGGCGCGAACGAGCGCCGGTGGAGCGGACACGGCCCATGACGCTCGAGCGCGGCGAGATGATCCGCGGTGCCGTAACCCTTGTTCTGCGCAAAGCCGTAGTGCGGGTACACCACGTCGAGTTCCACGAGAAGCGCATCGCGCGCGGTCTTGGCGAGGATCGACGCCGCCGAGATCGACGCGACGTCACGATCACCCTTGACGATGGCATGAACCGGGCAGGCGAGCGCGGGGCACTGGTTGCCGTCGACGAGCGCCTCCGCCGGTGCCACCGGCAGCGCCTCCACGGCGCGGCGCATCGCCAGCAGCGTCGCGCGCAGGATGTTGAGCGTGTCGATCTCGTGCACGTCGGCCGACGCCACCGCCCACGCGATGGCATGCTCGCGGATCTTCGCCGCGAGCTCCTCGCGGCGCCCGGGCTTGAGGACCTTCGAGTCGCGCAGGCCGCGGATGCGCCGGCCCGGATCGAGGATCACCGCCGCTGCGAACACCGGGCCGGCGAGCGGGCCACGTCCCGCCTCGTCGATGCCGGCAACCAGCAGCGGACGCCGCGCGGGTTCGTCGATGCCCGCGGCTAGCACGCGACCCCCGCCTTTGCGAGCTCGCCGGCAACCGCTTCGGCGGCGAGTCCGCCGGTGTCGGCCGCCAGCTCACGTGCGAATCCCGCGAAGAGCGCTTCGATGCGACGGCGCGTGACGGTGTCGTCGAAAAGATTGAGCGCCGCCTGAGCGAGGTTCTCCGCCGTCGCCTCCTCCTGGATCAACTCGGGCACGACGAACTTTCCAGCCAGCACGTTGGGCAAACCGACATAGGGCAGGAGGAGCTTGCGCCGCACGAGCCAGGCCGTCAACCGCGCGACGCGATAGAAGATGACGTGCGGACAGCGCGCGAGCGCAGCCTCGAGCGTCGCCGTTCCGGACGCCACCAGCGCGACGTCGGCAGCGCGCAGCGCCGCCGCAGCGTGTCCGTAGAGCAGCGTGATCGGCAGCTGCGCCAGTTCGCTGCGGTGCATCTCGGCCTCGAATGCCTCGCGCGTGGCGCGCGTCACGAACGGGACGAGGAATTGCGCGTCCGGACGCGCTTCGACGATGCGCGCGGCGGTATCGAGCAGGACGCCGGCGTGCATCTCGACCTCCGACATGCGGCTGCCCGGCAGCAGTGCGAAGACCGGCGTGGTCGGTCGCAGGCGGAGCTGGTCGCGGGTCTCGCGCCGTGTCGCGTGAGTCGCGGCACGCCGCGCCAGCGGGTGGCCGACGTAGGTGACGGGAATGCCGGCCTCCTCGTACAGCGGCGCCTCGAACGGGAAGAGCGCGAGCACGCGGTCGGCGCTGGCGCCGATGGTGGCGAGGCGCTCCTTGCGCCACGCCCACACCGACGGGCTCACGAAGTGCACGGTGCGCATGCCGGCACGCTTCAGCCTGCGCTCGAGCCCGAGATTGAAGTCCGGTGCATCGACACCGACGAACAGCACCACGCGCTCGGCCAGCAGCCGGCGCCGCAATGCGCCCCGGATGCGCAGGAGCTCGGGGAGGTGACGCAGCACCTCGGCGAAACCGCGCACCGCGAGCTTCTCCATCGGATACCACGCCTCGCAACCGGCCGCCTCCATGCGCGGCCCGGCGATGCCGACGAACCGCAGCTGGGGACAGCGCTCGCGAACGCTCTCGATCAGCGTGGCGGCGAGCGCGTCACCCGATGCCTCGCCGGCGACGATGCCCACGGTCGCGGGAGCCGCGCTGGGAACGCCTTCGCCCATCGCGCGGTGTCAGCGAACGATGCCGCGCGGCGTGGCGGCGAGGAAGGCCGCAAGCGGTGCGAGCACCGGCGCCGCCTGCGCATCGGCGCCGATGCGGGCACGCGCGTCATCCAGCGAGAGTCCCTCGCGATAGAGCGTCTTGTAGGCGCGGCGGACGCTCAGGATCTCGTCCGGCGTGAAGCCGCGCCGCCGCAGTCCCTCGTTGTTCGTCCCGTGCGGCTTCGCCGGGTAGCCCTGCACCGTCACGTACGGCGGCACGTCCTGCAGAACTACGGAGAATGCCGCCAGCATCGCATGGACACCCACGCGGCAGAACTGGTGGATGCCGGCGAAGGCGCCGAGCACGACCCAGTCGTCGACGTGCACGTGGCCCGCGATCTGCGCATTGTTGGAGAAGGTGGTGCGATGGCCCACCACGCAGTCGTGAGCGACGTGCGCGTAGGCGAGGAACAGGTTGGCGTCGCCGATCGCGGTGTCGCCGCGATCCTGGACGGTGCCGGCATGTACGGTGACGTACTCGCGGAAGGTGTTGTCGCTGCCGATGGTCGTGGTGGTCGGCTCGCCGCCGTACTTCCGGTCCTGCGCGATCTCGCCGATCGACGCGAACTGGAAGATGCGATTGCGCTCGCCGAGCCGCGTCCGGGCGCCAATCACTACGTGCGGACCGATCACGGATCCCGCCCCAACGACCACGCCGGGACCGATGATCGTGTACGGGCCGACCTCGACGTCGGACGCGAGCTCCGCGCTGGCATCGACGATGGCGGTGGCGTGAATGCGCGTCATGCGCCCTCTTCCCTCTCCTGCTCCTGCAGACGCGCCTCGAGCGCCGCCACGCGGGCGACGAGCCGGCGCAGCCGCCGCAGCTCGACACTGGCATGCCGCCACTCGCGCAGCGGCAGGAGCGGCGGCGACGAACTGTAGAACCCGGCCTGTCGGATCGAGCCCAGCACCGTCGCGCCGCCGCCCACCACCGTGTTGTCCGGGATGCTGAGGTGCCCCGCGATCATCGCCGCGCCGCCGATGCGGACGTTGCGCCCGATCGTCGCGCTTCCGGCGATTCCGGTGCACCCGGCGATGGCCGTGTGCGCGCCGATGCGGCAGTTGTGCCCGATCTGGATCTGGTTGTCGAGCTTGACGTCGTCCTCGATCACGGTGTCGTCGATCGTGCCGCGGTCGATCGTGGTGTTCGCGCCGATCTCGCAGTCGGCGCCGATCCTGACTGCGCCGACCTGCGGAATCTTGATCCAGCGGCCGCCGGCTTCGGCCATCCCGAAGCCATCGGCGCCGATGACCGCGCCGGCGTGGACGAGCGTGCGCGCGCCGAGGCTGCAGCCGTGGTAGACGGTGACGTGCGGACCGAGACGCACGTCGTCACCGAGGCATGCATCGGCGCCGACGGCGGCGTGCGTGCCGACCACGGCGCGGGCGCCCACCCGGACGCGGGCGCCGACGACTGCGAACGGCCCCACGCTGGCGCTGGGGTCCACCGTGGCGGAGGCATCGATGCGTGCCGATGGGTCGATGCCGGGCGCGACCGGCGACTCCGGATGCAGCAGCGCCGCACAGCGCGCGAAGGCCGCGTAGGGATTGGGGTGCACGAGCCTCGGGCGCGACGTGGCATCGGCATCGGCGGGAGCGAGGATCACCGCGGCGGCGGCGGTGGCCGCGGCCGCCGGCCGCAGCCGTGCCTGCGCGAGGAAGGCCACGGCATCGTCCCGTGCGTTCTCGAGCGAGCCGACGCGGCGCGCCACGATCGTGCCGTCGCCCATGAGCTCCGCGCCAATGCGCGCAGCGAGGTCGGCCAGGGTCATTCCGTCGGGGAGCATCGCCTTCGCAGTGGAGAAAGACCAGGCGCGGCTCGCGGCGGCCGGCGGTAGCGCCTACTTGTCGGCGAGCGCCTTGATGACCTTCTCGGTGATGTCGATGCGCTGGCTCGCGTACACCACCGGGTCCTGGATGATGAGGTCGTACTTCTCGGCCTCGGCGATCTGCTGGATCACCTTGTTGGCGCGCTCCTGCACCGCGGCGAGCTCCTCGTTGCGGCGGATGTTGAGATCTTCGCGGTTCTCGCGCTGCATGCGCTGGAAGTCGCGGGTGAGGTTCGCGAGGTCGCGTTCGCGGTTGCGGCGCTCCGACTCGCCCATCGTGGCGCCGTCACGGTCGAGCAGCGCCTGCAGGTCGCGCACCTGCTTGGCGAGCTTCTGCTGCTCGGCGTCGCGCGCCGAGAACTCCTTCTCGAGGCGTTGCTGCGCGCGCTTGGCGGGGGCCGCCTCCCGGAACAGGCGCTCGGTGTTCACGAAGCCGATCTTGTAGTCGGTGCCGCTGGCCACGCCCGTGGCCGTGAGGAACGCCATGCCGATGGCGATCGCGATGTGCTTCAAGTGGAACCTCCGAGATCTCGCATTCCCGGGTCAGAACACGGTGCCGACCTGGAACTGGAACTTCTGGATCTTGTCCTGCGGAATGTCGTTGAACGGGAAGGCGTAACTGAACTTGAGCGGACCGATCGGCGAGTTCCACGCGAGCCCCAGCCCCGCCGAGAAGCGGAAGTTCTCGAACTCCGGCTGCAGGCCGTCGACATAGATCTGACCGGCATCGACGAACGCCGACAGGCGCACCGACCGATCCCCCTTCAGCACCGGATAGAAGAGCTCCGCGTTGCCCACGATCTTGCGCTTGCCGCCGAGCGCATTGTTGTAGATGTCCCGAGGACCGAGCGATCCGGTCTCGTAGCCGCGTACCGACCCCGCTCCGCCGGCGTAGAAGGCCTTGAAGAACGGTAGCGGCTTGCCACTGTAGCCATCGCCATATCCCAAGTCGCCGCGAAGCATCAGCACGAAGTCGCCGTATACCGGCCAGAACGCCTGGTTGACGTACTGCAACTTGTAGTACGACAGGTCGCCGAACGGCAGTCCGACCTCGATCAGCGCAGACTGCAGCCGTCCGAACGTAGGATAGAGGATGTCGTTGCGGGTGTCACGCGACCAGCCGCCCGACACGATGTAGCTGTTGGTGACGTACCCGAAGTCCTGCACGAACTGAAGGTAGATCGGCGGGCTGTTGTCGAAGAGGTCGAGCTTGGTGTGCTCGAAGCGGAATCCGATGTTGACGGTATCGATCTCGGACACCGGAACCCCGAAGCCGATCGAGGCGCCCTGCGTCGACGACGAGTACTGCGCGATGGACAGGCCCGTGGGATCGATGTTCTTGTCGTAGAGCTCGATCGTGCGCGACACGCCATCGACGGTCCAGTACGGCTCGGTGTAGGTGAGCGCGATGGTCCGGTTGACTCGGCTCGTGTTGAGCGACAGCGACAGCGCGTTGCCCGAGCCGAAGATGTTCTGCTGCGACACCGAGGCGTTGAAGACGACGCCGTCGGCGTTGGAGTACCCGACGCCCGCGAGCAGGTTGCCGGTGTTCTTCTCGGTGACCGTCACCTCGACATCCACCTGGTCGGTGGTGCCCGGGACCGGCGGAGTCTCGACGTTGACGCTGCCTTCCTCGAAATAGCCCAACCGCCGCACGCGCACCTTGGAGCGCTCGATCCTGGTGCCGTCGTACCACGCACTCTCGAGCTGGCGCATCTCGCGGCGGATCACTTCGTCGCGCGTCTTGGGATTGCCGCTGATGTTGATCTTGCGCACGTACACGCGGCGACCGGCGTCGACGTAGAGAGTGAAGCCCACCGTGTTCTTCTCGCGATCGATGTCCGGCACCGCGTTGACGTTGGCGAACGCGTAGCCGTCCTGCCCAAGACGCTCGCTGATCGCCTTGACCGACTGCTGCATCTTGGCCCGGGAGAAGGTGTCGCCCGGCTTGATGGCGAGCAACGCCCGCAGCTCCGGCTCGGCGACGGTAAGCTCGCCCGCGACGTTGATGTTCGAGATCGTGTAGCGCTGACCCTCGGTGATGTTGATCGTGAGGAAGACCTCTTCCTTGTCCGGCGAGATCGAGACCTGCGTGGAATCGATGTTGAATTCGAGGAAGCCCTGGTTCTGGTAGAAGCTGCGCAGCGACTCCAGGTCCGCCGAGAGCTTCTGCTTGCTGTACTGGTCGTTCTTGGTGTACCAGGACAGCCAGTTCGGCGTCGAGAGCGTCATCTCGCGCTTCAGCTGCGCTTCGGAGAACGCCTTGTTGCCCACGATGTTGATGCGCGTGATGCTCGCCGTCTCGCCCTCGACGATCGTGAAGTTGAGCGCGACGCGGTTGCGTTCCTGCGGCGTGACGGTGGTCTGCACGCTCGCCGCGTACTTGCCGCGCGTGATGTACTGGCGCTTCAGCTCCTGTTCGGCGCGATCGAGCGCCGAGCGGTCGAAGATGCGCCCCTCGGCGATGCCGATCTCCTTCAACGCCTTCTTCACCGTGTCGGTGTCGAACTCCTTGTTGCCGACGAACGTGAGCGAGCTGATCGTCGGCCGCTCCTGCACGCTGACGACGAGGACGTCGCCCTGCGCCTCGATGCGCACATCGCGAAAGAAGCCTGTGGCGTACAGCGCCTTGACCGCCTGCGCGACTTTCTCGTCGTCGACCCGTTCGCCGACCTTGATGGGCAGGTACGAGAAGATGGTGCCGGCCTCGGTGCGCTGCACGCCCTCGACACGGATGTCGCGGACGGTGAAGGGATCGAAGGCGTACGCCGGCGTGCCGACCGCGGCCGCGAGCAGTGCGGCAAGGAACGTGGACAGCGATCGGCGGCGCGGGCGCGCGCGGGAACGTACTTGCATGGCGCGGGAACAGGTCGGCGGGGAGCCGTCAGAACAGGCGGGACACGTCATTGAACAGGGCCAAGGCCATCAGCACGGCAAGCATCGCCATGCCGATCCGCTGGCCGACCTCGAAGGCGCGGTCGGACACCGGGCTGCCCTTGAAAATCTCGGCGAAATAATACAGCAAATGCCCTCCATCCAGTAACGGCACCGGCAGCAGGTTGAGCACACCGAGGCTGATGCTGATGAGCGCAAGGTAGCCTACGAACACGAGAGCGCCCGCCTGCGCGGACTGCCCGGCGAAGTCGGCCATGGTGATGGGTCCGCTGATGTTCTTGAGCGACGCCTCGCCCACGAAGATGCGGCCGAGCATCTTCAGCGTGAAGACGGACAGCTCCCACGTCTTGCGTGCCCCCTGGACGAGCGACTCGAGCGGGCCGTAGCGGACGGTCAGCGAGAGCCCGGCGACGACGGCAGGATCGACCGATAGCTTGAGCCCCGCGATGCCCACGCGGCGGCCGTCGTGATCCGTGACCTCGGGGGTCACCGCGATCTCCTTCGTCGTCCTGCCCCGCTCCACGCTGAAGACGATCGGCTTTCCGGCGTGCGCATTGGTGATCGCGGCGACGTCCGCCGGCGAACGGACCGGCTGCCCCTCGATGGCCATGATGCGATCGCCGGCCATGAGCCCCGCCTGCTCCGCCGGCTTCCCCGGCACCAGCTCGGCGATCAGCGGAGGACCGAGATCCGTGCGCAGGCCGAGCGCGGCCGGCACGTTGCTCTCCCACTGCGCGCTGGTGAGTTGCGACAGGTCGAGACGTCGGTGCGCGGGTGGCTCGCCCGCATGCGGCCCGCCCTGCTCCACCGAGAGCGTCGCGCTGTCGCGGCCCTGCGCCTTCGTCAGGCGCCAGCGAAGGTCCTGCCAGCTGCGCACGGGTTCCCCGTCCACCGCGACGACGAGGTCGCCCGCACGAACGCCGGCTGCCGCGGCCGCGGTCCCGGGCGCGGCGGCCGCGAGCACCGCGCGCTGCCCGGGCACGCCCGCCATGTACGTGCCCGCGAAGAGCAGCACCGCGAGCAGCAGGTTGGCGAACGGCCCCGCCGCCACGATGGCGATTCGCCGCCATACGTTCTGGCGGTTGAACGCGCGCTGCAGGTCACCCGCCGGCACATCGCCTTCGCGCTCGTCGACCATCTTGACGTAGCCGCCGAGCGGGATCGCCGACAGCGCCCACTCCGTGCCGTCACGGCCCACGCGCCGCGACCACAGGATGCGCCCGAATCCCACCGAGAAGCGCAGCACCTTGACGCCGCAGAGCCGCGCGACGACGTAGTGGCCGAGCTCGTGGAACACGACCAGCACGCCGAGCGTGACGAGGAACGCGAGGGCCTTGTAGCCGATCTCGATCATGCCGCTACTGTACCTTGAACGGGTCGCCCCGCCACGAAGGCGGCGGCCACCGCGCGCGACTGCGCGTCGGCGCCGCAGATGGCATCGAGCGAGGACGCGGCGCACACGGGAATCCGCGCGAGCGCGTCGGCACAGGTCGCGGCGATATCGGGAAAGCGCAGGCGGCCGGCGAGGAACGCGGCGACCGCAACCTCGTTGGCGGCATTGAGCACGGCCGCCGCGGTGCCTCCCGCGCGCAGCGCGTCGTAGGCGAGCGGAAGGCACGGGAAGCGTGCAAGATCGGGCGCCTCGAAGGCCAGCGCCGCGAGCCGTGCGAGGTCGAGCGCGGGGACCGGGGTGGCGATGCGCTCGGGATAGGCTAGCGCCTGCGCAATCGGCGTGCGCATGTCGGGATGGCCGAGCTGCGCCAGCACCGACCCGTCGACGTACTCGACGAGCGAGTGGATGACGCTCTGCGGATGGACCACCACCTCGATCGCATCCGCGACGGCGCCGAAGAGCCAGTGCGCCTCGATCACCTCGAGACCCTTGTTCATCATCGTCGCCGAATCGACGGAGATCTTGCGTCCCATCGACCAGTTGGGATGCGCGCAGGCCTCGTCGGCGGTGACCGCCCCGAGGTCGTCCACGGGACGCGTGCGGAAGGGGCCGCCCGACGCGGTGAGGAGGATGCGACGCACGCCCGCGGTGGACGGATCGCGCGCGTAGCCCGCGGGCAGGCACTGGAAGATGGCGTTGTGCTCGCTGTCGATGGGCAGCAGCGTGGCGCCGCCCGCGCGCACCGCGTCCATGAAGAGCGCACCGCCCATGACCAGCGCTTCCTTGTTGGCGAGCAGGATGCGCTTGCCGGCACGCGCGGCGGCGAGGGTCGACGGCAGGCCCGCGGCCCCCACGATCGCCGCCAGCACGGTATCGACCTCGGGGAGCGTCGCGACGGTGACGAGACCCTCGTCGCCGGCGAGCACGTCGGTGGCGACGCCGTCGCTCGCGAGTTCGGCGGCGAGCGCGGCCGCGGCAGGCGCGTCGACCATCGCCGCGTAGCGCGGGCGAAAGCGGCGGCACAGTTCGGCGAGCTTGCGCACGTTGGTGTGCGCGGCCAGCGCCGTCACCGTGAAGCGCCCGGGATGGCGCGCGATCACGTCGAGCGTGGAATCACCGATCGAGCCCGTGGCGCCAAGGACGGCGACCTGCCTCATCGGACCGTCCCTCCCGGCGCGAACGCCCTCGCCGCACCCGCCGGCCGGATCGATGCGCCGCGTCTCATCGGCCGCCCGGCCCCAGGAAGTGCTGCGCGGCGATCGCCGCCACCGGCATCGCCGCGAGCAGCGCATCGATGCGATCGAGGATGCCGCCATGGCCGGGCAGCGCCGCTCCGCTGTCCTTCATGCCGGCCTGCCGCTTCATGAGCGACTCGAAGAGATCGCCCACGACCGAGACGCAGGCGAGCAGCAGGACGAACAGCACGAAGAGCGAGACGGCCACGGTGCTCACCTGCGGCCGGAACGATGCGGCGGCGGCCAGGGGCACGAGCGCGAGCGCGTAGAGCGCCACCGCCAGCCACGCGCCGTAGACGCCCTCCCAGGTCTTGCCCGGGCTCACCTGCGGTGCGAGCTTGTGACGTCCGAACGCGCGTCCCGAGAAGTAGGCGGCAGTGTCGGCGATCCATACCACGGCCATCGCCGCCAGCACGAGCCACGGCGAGCGAGCGCGCATGTCCACCAGCGCCACCCAGGTCGCCACCAGCACGACCACGCCCACGAGCGCCATCGTCACGCGCGGGCGAGTGGACCAGCGGGCGGCGACCCACAGCGGCGCCGCCACGATCCAGAACGCACTCGCAAGCCAGAGCATGCCGCCAGCGTACGCCTGAGCCACCCCGCGATGGGGATACAGCAGGAGGGCGAGCGCAAGGCCTACGGTGGCGAGGATGAAGGCGGTATGCAGCGGTGGCGGGAAAGCCGAAAGGCGTGCCCACTCGTGCGCCGCCCACCCGACCACGGCCAGCAGGACGAGCGCCCACGCCAGGGGATCGAGCAGGAACAGCGCCGCCAGCACGGCGGGCACGAGGACCAGCGCCGTGAGGACTCGCGTCTTGAGCATGGGCGCTAGCCCCGGGCCGCCTGCACCTGCTCGCTGGTGCGGCCGAAGCGCCGTTCGCGTCCCTGGTACGACGCCAGCGCGGCTTCGAGTGCCGCAGCGTCGAAGTCGGGCCACAGCAGGTCGGTGAAGTAGAGCTCGGTATAGGCCAGCTGCCACAGGAGGAAATTGGAGACCCGCTTCTCGCCGCCGGTGCGAATGAAGAGGTCGGGCTCGGGCGCGTAGCTCATCGCAAGGTACGGCTCGAGTTCGTCGGCCGAAAGCGGCGGCGCGCCCGGAAGCACCGCCTCGTGGTGCGCGGCGAAGTAACGCTGCGCCGCCTGCGCGATGTCCTGGCGTCCACCGTAGTTCGCCGCGATGGTCAGCGTGAGACGGGTGTTGCGCTCGGTGAGCGCCTCCCCCGCCGCGATCAGCTCGCGGATCCGCGGCGAGAAGCGCGCGAGGTCTCCGACGATGCGCAGCCTGATGCCGTTGTCGTGGAGCTTGGCCACTTCCTGTTCGAGCGCGCGCAGGAAGAGGTCCATGAGGATCGACACCTCTTCCTCGGGACGGCGCCAGTTCTCGCTCGAGAACGCGAACAGGGTGAGGTACTGCACCCCGTTGACGATCGAGGCCTTCACCGCCGCGCGCACCGCCTCCACGCCGCGCTTGTGCCCGGCGACGCGGGGCAGCAGGCGCTGCTTGGCCCAGCGGCCATTGCCGTCCATGATGATTGCGACGTGCCGGGGCCCGGCCGTGGTCGCCGGGATGCCGTGCGTCGAGCTCTTGAACACGCCTGCCAGCACGCCGCGTCAGATCGCGAGCAGGTCGGCTTCCTTGGCCGCCATCAGCTTGTCGATCTCGGCGATGAAACGGTCGGTGAGCTTCTGCAGGTCGGTGAGCGCGTGGCGCTCGTCGTCCTCGGACACCTGCTTGTCCTTGAGGAGCTTTTTCAGGTGATCGTTGGCGTCGCGACGGATGTTGCGCACCGCCACGCGCGCGGCCTCGGCTTCCTTGTGGACGACCTTGGTCAGGTCACGACGGCGCTCCTCGGTGAGCGCGGGCATCGGGATGCGGATCACGTCACCGGTGGTGGCGGGATTGAGCCCCAGGTCGGACTCGCGGATGGCCTTCTCCACCACCGGGATCATCTTCTTCTCCCAGGGCTGCACGGCGATCGTGCGCGCGTCGGCGAGCGTGACGCCCGCCACCTGTGCCAGCGGCATCGACGAGCCGTAGTAGTCGACGTGGATGTGGTCGAGCAGGCCGGTATGGGCGCGTCCCGTGCGGATCTTGCTCAGGTCGACCTTGAGCGCCTCGACCGATTTGGCCATCTTCTGCTCGGCCGTCTTCTTGACGTCGTTGATCATGTCTTCTCCTGCGGAATCAGCAATGAACGAGCGTGCCCTCGTCCTCGCCCATCACGACGCGCGTCAGCGCCCCCGGCACGAAGATCGAGAACACCTTGAGCAGCATGTTCTGGTCGCGGCACAGGGCGAGCGCGGTCGCATCCATGACCTTCAGGTTCTTGACGATCGCCTCGTCGAAGGTGAGCGAAGGATAGCGGCGGGCGCTCTTGTCCTTCATCGGATCGGCGGTGTAGACGCCGTCGACCTTGGTCGCCTTGAGCACCACATCCACGCCCATCTCGCGTCCGCGCAGCGCGGCGGCGGTGTCGGTGGTGAAGAATGGATTGCCGGTGCCGGCGGCGAAGATCACGACCTTGCCCTCCTCCAGGTGCCGCAGCGCGCGGCCGCGGATGTAGGGCTCGGCGACCTGGTCGATGCGCAGCGCCGACTGCACGCGCGACTCCACGCCGGCGCGGCGCAGGGCATCCTGCAGCGCGAGCGCATTCATGAGGGTGGCGAGCATGCCCATGTAGTCGGCCGTCGCGCGGTCCATCCCGGCAGCGCCGGGCGCGACGCCACGGAAGATGTTGCCGCCGCCGATCACGATGGCGATCTCGACGCCCCGGCGCAGCACGTCGGCGATCTCGGCGACGATGCGGTCGATCGTCTCGCGCTCGATGCCGTAGCTCGATTCGCCCATCAGCGCCTCGCCCGAGAGCTTGAGGAGAATCCGCCGGTAGGCCGGTCTCGATCCGGCCTTCACAGCCGGTGCTTCGACTTCGTCGACCGGCGCGGCAGCGGCGGTGGGCGGATTCATGAACGCTCCTCGAACGCTTCGGTTGCGGCGGGCGACGGCCTCGACGCCCGCCGGCGACGGCACGCGGCGATGGCGCGCACGCGTCGCCGCGGTTGCTACGCCTTCGCCATCGCCGCCACTTCGGCGGCGAAGTCGTCCTTCTTCTTCTCGATGCCCTCGCCCACCACGTA